>NZ_JBWDNT010000033.1:0-32527 GCF_056269345.1 Paenibacillus sp. J22P15 | reverse complement strand
CCTTGGTTTTTATGTACAATAATTTTACTACTCAATCCTGCCCGTTAGCTTAATATAATGAGCAGTTCACTGTTGCGCCTGCTCATCCATGTCTGTTATTGAACTATCGTTCCCCGTTAGCATAATGAATTTCCGACCGCCAAAGGATTGGTCCCAAGGGGATCTCCACGGATCGATGGCCGAATAGTTCGAAGTGTGAATACGAAGTTATGTGAAGTACCCCACTCCTTGATTTACTACAATCGGTTTTCTAAATCATTTATAATTTTCAACCAGGTCTTATAATCTTCCGACTCTTCCCAAAGTTCTTTTAGTTCAGAATCCTTTTTTATCTTCTTAATAGCTTACTTTGCAACTGGTAATAAGCTTTTTCCTTGACCTTTATGCAACTCTATCCATTCTTTAAGCCCTTCTACATAACTCGATTCATTCTTTAGTTCCTCACCTGGTTTACCTTGAAGTGCAGCAAGAATTTCAATTGCTCCAACTGCATTTGAAGCTAAGTCAACTTCTAAATAATCTTCATCGATTACTGTTTCAAGGGTTTCATTGATAATCTCTAGACCTTCAGATTCAAGAAGTTCAGCTTTCCAATCCAATACATCATCATTCTCGAATATTCCAGTTCCCCATGCTCCCATGTTAGACACTCTCCAGTTTGAATTTACGCAAATTCTCAAATTCTCCATACTTGAAGTATTCGCGAGGTGATTAAACAATCCTGCCTGTTAGCGTAGCGAAGGGCTGCCATATAGCAGCCCTTCAGGGGTGGAACTATCGTTACCCATTAACGGTCTTAATCGATAATAAAAAAATCGTCAAATGATTGTCCATCCAAAGTGAAAAGGAGTTTATAAACCCCGAGTTTCCGCTCATTATATACGATTGGAATACATGAAACGGCATAATCAAACCCATAGTTACGCGATGGGAAAATTTTCTCTTCATCCCTAGATGATTCAAAAGATATTTGTACAGAACTCACCTGAACGAATAGCTTGTCAGACTCGAAATTCATTCCAAAAACTTGTTTAAACTCTTCTGGTTCTTCTTCTTTATAGTTATAAAAATTAAGCCAAAAGCATTTAATTGTTTCCTCTTCTATTTGGTATTTCATTGCCCATTCCAATATCCGATCTTTTTCCATATGATCAAACCTTCCTTATTTGCCTCAAACTCCAATTAGGCACTGTCAGCAAATGAATTATTCAATTTCCATTTACATCCTATACGTAAACCCTAAGGGATTTGTTACGCATAACTGCCCGTTAGTTTAACGCTCTCGCCACTTTATACTGCTGGCACCCCTAACATTAAATGATTTCCCTCATTACTTGCCGCAAAAATCTACAAAAAAAACAGCAAACATAGTGTCACTGTTTTCTTGTTCAATCTCGATTAGCCCAACGATCATATATCCATACAATTCGCCAGCCGTTCGGCTTCCAAAGGAAAACCGAGCGAAACAAGCCGATCGCAGATCACCTGAATAACTTCGTAATCATCCACTCCTTGGACCTGACAGTCACGGATAAAGCCGAATAACCCTGCTTGCTCCGCGCTCTCTATATAGGCATTCAGCTGTTCGACTTCCCGGTATGGGATTT
Source organism: Paenibacillus sp. J22P15 (assembly GCF_056269345.1). Taxonomy (NCBI): domain Bacteria; kingdom Bacillati; phylum Bacillota; class Bacilli; order Caryophanales; family Paenibacillaceae; genus Paenibacillus; species Paenibacillus sp. J22P15. Next base: position 30,920 of record NZ_JBWDNT010000033.1, on the reverse strand, counting down.
CCTTCATATGCCAAGGGTGAGGAGTCTGTTTCTTCAGACTATTGACTGCAGTTCCCTGAGACACTATCCCTAGCCCGTCGGAAGTAGATACGATTAGTTCTTTCCATCGCGCATGCCGCACCTCTTTCATATAGGAATAACCGTCAAGGATAGGCTGAAAGCCGAATCTTCTCATAGCCAAGTCCCTGACCTCGTTTTTCTGCAGATCCCACTTCTTTCTGTCGAAATATTCGCTGGATTCCTCTTTCCCTTCCCGGTCTCTCAAATAGTCCAGGTAATCTTCCTCGGACTCAAAATTGTTCAGCAGCAGACCTTCATGATCTGAAAAATGAAGCGCGAAAAAATCGCTGATATTGTTGGCAACTACCCTCGCGCATTTTCCAAAATCCATAGGGTCGACGCAAATGATAGGCGCCACGCTTAAATCCGTCACCGAACCGAAATCCGTCAGGAAGGAAAAATGAATGCCGCCCATGCCCGTACCCGCAAACATGATCGCGTCAGCTGGAGAACTTTGATACCCTCCGTTTTCATTCGGATCGAATTGCAGATAATAGCCTGTAGGAGTCTCTAAATATGGAACTTGCTGTTTGATCTCCTTCTCCCATGTCATAATCTCATCTAGTAAAGGTGGTATTTCGTAGGAATGTACCATTTTACTCTCTTCTCCTTCAACCAGTCATATCTGTTTTTTATAGTATATCTCATGAAAAAATAGCTTCATAGCGCCCAGACAATTACCATATTAACCTGCCCGTTAGCTTAATAAAGAAAAGTAGCAGTTGCCGCATCAAACTGCTACTTTTTGATTGAACTTAAGTTGCCTGCTAGCTTAATAATGGCTACACTATAGCTTATTTTTTATCCTTAATTTCACGAAGAGTTTCTTTAATTTCCTCCATCTTCTTTATCATCGAATATTGATTACTAATTATCCCTGCTAAACCAATTACCATTATAATCACAACAAGAAACCCCATTTTCGACCTCCAGCATTCAAATTCCCATTTAATCATCATAGTAACATATTTCAACTATCCCTGCCCGTTAGCTTAACGACACTTCCAGTACATAACTTATCTTATGTATTGAAAAAACCAGCCCCCTCAAAGGGACTGGTTCGCCGCTGCCATCATTGAACTATCGTTCCCCGTTAGCGTAACAACAAATTGTTTTAACTTTCATCTTTGAAATGAAAATGTTCATGATGGATCGCATCCATCCCAACCAACTTACCACTCTTTTTATGGTAATATGCGAAGTTATTATTTATCGGCATTCGAAGTAATTGATAATTGTGATCTCTTGGCAAGGCTTCCACTTCATTAATCGCTAACTCACGTGTGGTGTAAATACCTATTGGAAAGAAATTTGGAATACCAATTGAAGCATCTGCAACGAAAATTCCCCAAACGTAATCATTTGCCACATAATTCACCCTTATCCTTTTACGACCTAAAACCTGAGTTAAGTATTCGGTTACCATTTGAATTATCCTGCCCGTTAGCTTAACAAAGAAAGGAGCAACTGCCACGTAGCAAACTGCTCCTTGTATGTTCAACTATTGTTACCGTTAGCTTAACCCCGAAATCAATAGGCTGGACAGAGGGATTAATGTCCCGAAACGTGAATATGGTGTTAGATGATGCTCCCGGTTTCTTGATAATACCTGCTTCGTACTGTGCTTTTCATAGTTCTTTTAATTATCTTTACAATCATTTACTTCTGTGTGGAAAATATTGTTATCGGCCGATGGATCCTCTGCAAATAATTTTGCATGATCTTGTAATTCCTCATCAGATAAAGAATATTTTTTTTTAAGGCTATCTACAAAATTATCTTTAATACCCCGATCAATAAATTGGTCATAAACTTTATTTACTATTCCAGCACTTTGTATATTTTTTATTTCTTCATATGCATGATATATAGCAAATTCCTCAGGAGGAATCCCACACCAGTCAGCACCTTCGAAAATAGGATTATTTTCAATTATCAAGTCGTCATGATTCACAAATGCATATTTATCTGCTGCTTTCTTAGCTTCTGATTGATTTAGATATTTAAAATTATCTTTAATGTTGAACGCTGGGGATTCCTCATTAATTAACATTATTTCATATATCTTTCTTTCAATGGCAGAGCACTCATGATAATGAACTCTAGTGAAGTATTTCTTGTATTCTGCAATATTTATGTCAGTCTTAGTATCTTCCATTGCTTTTAAATTTTTGATATGTTTAATCCTACTTTTTTTCACATTTTTATACTTGCCTTGTGTTCTCTCGTGGTAATGTTGAGCCATTCTCACTTGAAGATTTTGTGCTTCCCCTACATACAATAAATCATTATTTATCCCATATATTTTATATACCGCAGAGAGAGGTGGAAATTTTTCAATTTCCCAAAAATATAAATATTCATAGTTTGTTGGTTCATCAATTTTAGAGATGCCACCTATTAACGTTCTGAAACCCAAAACTATAACCTCCCCGTTCTATTAAAAAGAAATTCGCTTCGTTACTTATATCTAAAATGTTATCGAAAATAGCTGACTAGCCATTTAATGTTCTTGATTTCGGGAGTTTCATTTAACGTTTTTTTGCGAACTTCGTAAATTCGCCATGACTTAAGTAATTCGGTAAGTAATTGAACTATCCTGCCCGTTAGCTCAACGGTTTATTACCGTCTACAAGGTTTCAATCACCTTTGTTTAGTTAGGCTATAGTTCTCCGTTCGTATTATGAGCTGTGCCCTACGCTTACGGGCTTTGCCACTTCACTTCCACTCTTCCAATCCCGCTCTGTCCATTGTCAGGCAACACTTTTATCTCCATCTCTCCAGGCACTTCATGAATCTCCGTTACAATTGGTTCAGACGAACCGAGAAATAAGATGGTAAAGCAGAGCGTACCCATAAGAACAAGGGCGAGGGCTAGAAATAATATCCACTTGAGCGGCTTCGACACGCCTTTCATCATAAGCACCTCCTATAGTGACTAATGCATATTCATAAAACTACCCCTCTTTTTGTGTTGGTCACCTATTAGTCAACACCACTGCTTTTCATTAACCCGCGAAGATATCTGGGATAAATTGTATCATATGAGAACCATAAATCCATCTAATAGTTGCGCTAACCTGCCCGTTCGTATTATGAGGTCACCAGATCTTTCTGGTGGACCTCATTTTTGTGTGGTCGTAAGATAGCGGTAGCCGGGGATAGAACGTACCTGCCCGTGGGAGTTGGATCCCGAGAGCTATACAGTTCATCCCCCCTACTTGTTAAACCATGATTAGGCTGGTTGGGACAATGATCCCGGATCACATGCGATAATGTGGACGACAAGAAGGTTAGGGGTTGCCGGCGAATATAATATCGGGAGTGATCGAATGAATCCTGTCATTGGATTAGATGTATCTAAAGGAGAAAGTCATGCACAAGCTTTTTCAGATCGAGGATCGCCCTACGGAAAGACCTTTCGATTTGAGCACAATCATGAGGGATTAGCGTCCTTCCTCCGCTTTGCTCAAAACGTGGAGTCCTTTGCTGAGCAGCGTCCGGCCATTGTGTTAGAAGCAACGGGCCATTATCATAGTCCGGTTATTCAGTTTCTAGATGAGCATCAATATCTGTATATCGTTATCAATCCATTAATTTCACACCAAGCAAAAAAGATGAATTTACGTAAGGTGAAAACGGATGTTGCTGACGCATACCAGTTGGGTGAAATGTTCTATAAAGAAGAGCTGGAGCCTTACAAAAAACGGGGTCAGTATCTGATGAATCTGCGTTACCTGACACGGCAACATGAGTCACTGACTGAAATGTATGTCCAGGTAAAGTTACAGTTTCAAGCGGTACTGGATCAAGTCTTTCCAGAGTATCATGGCGTGTTTGGTGACCTTTATTCTAAGGTATCACTTCGTTTCCTGGCCCAGTATCCAACGTCTCAATCGGTGCTAGCGTTGTCCGAGGAAAACGTTACGGCGAACATAAAACGCCTTATTGGACATGTCAGTTCAAACAGATGGTCGCTAGAACGGGCACAGAAATTAATGGCTGCTGCAGAGAGAAATCCCTTCAGAGAGACTGCTTTTCCGAGTCATTTGATCTCATTAGAGCTATTCATTAATTTACTTCTTCAATACCAGGAGCATCTAACGAAACTGGATAAATCGATAGAGACTCTGGCTGAAGAATTAATGGAGTACGATCTAATCCAATCGATACCCGGCATTGGCACCAAAATTGCAGCAACAATTTTAGCTGAGGTCGGAGAAATTGATCGATTCGATCACGCGAAGAAACTGGTTGCGTTTGCTGGTATTGATCCAAGCGTCTTTTCTTCCGGCAAGTTTACAGCAACCCGAAATAAAATCACCAAACGTGGTTCTAGAAGGCTTCGGACAGCTTTATATCAAGCTGTAAGGTGTGGACTGAAAGGCTCACGTAACAAGAGAATAAGAGCTTATTACGACAAAAAGCGTGCAGAAGGCAAACTATTTAAAGTAGCCGTGATCGCTTGTGTAAATAGACTGATCCATTGGATATATGCGATATTGACCAAGAAAGAGCCTTTCCGCTTGACTGAATAAGCAACGTTTAGATATTGAGGAAAACCTTCCCAAATTCTTTGGGGCGGTTATTTGTCATGCACTTTAACCAGTATAGCACCCTTCGTTTACTTCATTAATAGTTAAATATTGACAGGCTATTAGCTGGTATAGCTTAACAAAGGGGCTAAGAGTTGTTTTGAACGGCTGCTGTTGATTTTTATTAAGCATCATCCCCCGTCCCTGGACAGAACCAATTGCTTCACTTTCAACGGTTGCTGCAATGCTTCATTAGTCTGTTGCTTGGCCGGTCACCCATTCGTCCACAATCTTAAGCTCTTCCCCGCCTAACCAAAGTTAGTGCGTCTGCTGGTTACTATCGTGAAGCTCGTAAAAGTATTGATCCTCCTGCTCATCGTAGCCCTTCGATACGACCTTTACCGAGCTCAGATCGAGTGATTCTTCATACTTCTGAAGCATCCGCTCCACTGCCGCCTTCGTTTCCTCGTTGTCATCGTACATGCCCAAATGAAGTGCCAGGCTTGCTGTGTCCTTCTGCAGCAGCGCCTGCACGTAACGCTCAACTTCCAGCACCGTATAGGGATACTGCCCGATCAGTGGAGAGTTGTACAGCGGCTCGCGCCTGTCGTCATCCTGAATCTGCTCCATCCCCTGGGACTTGGCATATTTCATTTGAAAAGGAATGGCGCGTTCCTTACCGTCCTTCGTACCTGCGATGGTGTAATGTTCAACATAGTACTCGTCATTCTGCTCGTTAGCCTCGAAGCGCAGTAGCAGGTTTTCCAAGCCGTCAAAGTACAGCAGGAATCCTTCCAGCACCTTTGCCATATCAGCCTCGGTATACTCATTCTCCGCATGCGCCATGAGTCCGGACAATGCCTTCGTATCCTGCTGCTTCAGTACTTCCAGGTATTTTTCGCCATCCTTCGCGGAGATTTTCTCCAGTGATTGCGTATCATCCTCCGAAAACCTTTCAGCATCCGGAAAGATCGATGCCCCTGCCTCTCCAGGTTGTTCGAGCTCCGATACTACCTCTGGCGCAGGTGGTACGATTTCCGATGTCGAAGACTGCTCCTTGCCACACCCCACCAGTGCCGTCATAAACGTTACCGAGATTGCGAGCACCAGTGTCACCCTCTGTATTTTCTTCCCCAATGTCAAATCATCCACTCCTATCGGATAAGGTACGACTAAATGGACGCCATAGCCTCCCGAAAGGTTCCACAGCCACTGAACTATCGTTCTCCGTTAGTTTAATCGTCACTTCGCAAAAGTCCATAATGCCTCAGATCCTCATAAACGTCTCCCTTGCGAATATGATTACGCAGAATCCCTTCATACTTCATTCCGATTTTCTCCATAACCTTATAAGATGCAGGATTTCGCGTCATCGCTGCAGCAAATACGCGATTTAACTCAAGCTCATCAAATGCAAACTGAACTACCTTTGCGGCTGCTTCAGTGCAAAAGCCGCTTCTCCAATATGGTTTACCTATCCAATACGCTAACTCAGCCATATTGTGCCTCTTATTTACGTGTAGGCCAACGACTCCGAGAAACGCGTCATCTTCCGTTAAAGTAACAGCGAAAGAGTAACCATCACCTCTTTCTGCAGCCTCATGCCTCACTTTGATAAACGAAGTAGCCGAACCTGTTGGATAAGGATGAGGCATGTTCAGCGTCGTATCCGCTACCTCTTTTTCTCCAGCTAATTTCTCCATTGCTTCAGCGTCATGAAGCTCAAGTGGCCGCAATGTCAGACGTTCTGTAACCATTACCTTTCTCATTTGAATACCTCCAATTATTTAATTAAAACGCAAAAAAAACCCATCCCATAAGGGACGGAGTTACTCCGCGTTACCACCCTGATTGACGTTTACATAAAACGTCCTCTTAGCCATCGTCTAACAACGATGCTTCTTTGTAACGGTAGAATCCCGGGCCCGTCTACTATTATTTCGGGGGCCTGCTCAGAGGCGATTTTTTGATTCGGATATCCCACTGCCTCGCACAAGGCCGCTTAACTGATTTTTATTATTTGTACTGTCTACTTGACGGGGTGCAGTTCACGTAGTATCTGCTCCTTGCACTGTTCAACTAACGTTTCCCGTTAGTTTAATCGACTATCTGCTCAGAATGCTGTCTTGCCATCTCTGATAGTAGTTTGCCTGCTCAATAACTGATACAAACTCCAGGTCTTTACTAAACTCGAAAATATCAGTAACATCTGCAATTTTGGCAGGGGCCCCTAGATGTAACTTATATGCTAATCGCCCAACCCCCATAGATAGTTGCATACGTGAAGGATATATGTTGATCGCTGCACCGTTACACAAAATTTGTGTATTTTGCTCCTCTAGTTCAACTCTCAGCTGTTGTAGAGCAGTAAAGTAATTTTCGCTTTGACTGGTAATGGTATAACCTTCAAAAGATAATTCTAGGCAAACCATTTCTGCATCCGCTGGAGACTCTTCGAACAAAACTAACTCTCCACTAACACTTCTTATTTTATTTATCAAAAGACTAATTATTTTAATTTCATTATTATTGCTAGCTGTATTTTTCACATCAGAACTATTTGAACTCATTTGAGAATCTCCTTGGTTTGTAAGAGTGTTGCATCAGTTAAATAAGTTCTATCAGTAGTTAATTTTCCCTGCTTACGGTATTAGACTCTTCTGCCCGTTACTTCAATGAAAATAGGGAGCAACTGCCGCGGCGGTCTACTCCCTGTCTGATTGAACTATCGTTACCCGTTAGTTGAGCGATGAAATTGTATTTTAATAAATAGTATCGTGATGTTCACTTTCTTTAGGATCATTGATAATGATCCACTGTTCTTGTTTTACATTGTGTTTTTCCTTGAATTATTCTAAAGCTTCATTAAGTGTTTCAAACCAGAAGTCAGCAATGCAACTCCTATTTTTCATACAAAAAGATATAAAAATCGTTCGCTGATTCATAAATCATTACCTATTTGATATTATCAACATGTTCTTTAAGTAAGGAATACATCCTCAGTTCAATCAATTTATAAGAACCGATAGTTTTACTGTTAATCCGCATCATTCATGTATTTCTCGCGTTCTAATCGCTTTTTTTCTCGAAAGTCACCTATAGCAATCAAACACTGTTTGGTTTCCATATTCCAGAATTCATTTTGGGTATGGCCTTTCGAAAATGAAAATATAGTATCTATCATTTCACCGAAACTCAATTCTCGGTTTTCATCCCAACATAATGCCAAGAGCTTAGTTATTTCATGAATTTGTTTTGAGTCACGCAATGTTATACCTCCTAATACTTAGAACTTATCCACTTGGTTCTTATTCTTCAGTAGCAGATGCTTATTCATCTCATAAGGCCATTAACCAGAAAGTCACATCACATAGCAACAAATAAGGAAATCGTACCTTATTTGTTTAACTAACGTTACCCGTTAGCATTCCTGTAGAGCGTTAAAGTTGATGGTCACCTGTGCTCTGGAAAAACTCGATAATCTCACCGTTTAGTCCCTTTACAAAAGCGATACGTACCGGTGTCGGTGGCGTGTTACCGAGCACGGCATCCTTCGGCGCTACCGTCACTACAGCACCTGCCGCAACAGCCACTTCGACAGCGGTGTCTGTCCACGTTATCGGTACGGAACGCTACGGGGAAATAGTACCCTTCCGGCTTTGGTTCACCAGAACCGCCTGCGAAAACCTCCAAATAGTTGCCGTCGCCGGTATCCAGCAGTACAATGCGCTTGTCGGCTTCGCCCCATGCCTGGCGCAGTTCAAAGCCTAAGCCCTCGGTATGAAATTTGACCGTCGCTTCAAAATCATTTGCTCTCAGCGCGACATGGTGAAAGCCACCGCCGCCGATTTTGTTATTCGTGCCCACGTTGCATTACCTCCTTTGGTCTGCATACTTCCTGTCTTCCCCAGTATACCTCATTGTCCATCTGGGTCCTTGTATGCCTCGTGGCTCTTGTGGAAAAAATATGCGTTTTTTTCCAAACCCATTTGGACATGTAACTCCCACTCTACCATTAAACTAAAAGTCAGTTAGATGAAAATAAGCCGCCATGGCATTGGCGGCTACACTTAATTTGTGCTATTACTTCTGGTCACTTCTAACTGTAATCGAAAAGCTGCCGCAGTTATCCGAAATCGATTCCATCCCTTGTTTCACTCATTTGTTTCACCTTCTGTATGCCTCGTCAAGAACCCGTCCAGGATCTCTGCCATTGGCCCGTTTTCCAACGGTCCTTTCAGCTCGTTCCTAACCAGCAGTAAAGCAGCTGCAGGAGGCATATGGATCGTCCGTAGCGCTTCGATCAGTGTATTCTCTTCGTCACTTAGTCGTTTTATGTACTGCAACTCTATCGGTTCAGGTGTTATCACCATTTTCACTCTCTTTCAGGGGGTGGTGGTTTTTGTCCCTCCAAGCTCACGGCCTATTACTAAATTATCCCGTTTGGACGATGTTCTTGTCACTCCTCCTGGAAAATTACAAGGAAGTGCTGTCACACATACCCCTTTATCCAATAGAATGAAGCCGGTATCTTCAGTATTAGCTAATGTGATCACTATTAACCAAGGCGGACGTTGAAGAATTGTTTGTCTGCGTTCAATTGAGCATCAAGCATCAACATGGAAGACTACCTTTGTACGGTCAATTCCGCTAACGTCCCGTTAGCTCAATGACTTACATTCATTTCGAAAGATAAAGAGTGTCCGATTAATCATTCTAATTATTTACCTATTTCGGGGTAAAATTAGTAAACTATTTGGAGGACTGCCTTTGTCATCAAACGGACGTTATGGGGCTTACTCAAAATAAGAAGTGATAAATAAACAACTGTTACAGATGATACCATGATATCGTACATTATAATAGGATTCTTAATTCCATGGATATTGGGCATATTTCTATACATAAGGGCACCGATTATCATATTATTATTAAATAGGAATATTAAGCGGCAATCCAAAAGATGAACCAATGCACTACGGTGAAGTATTTAGTGTATGGCAAGCTTCAACCGTGGCGAAGGGTGCTATATCTTGCTACCAAGCTTATTTAAACCATGCCGGCGACAAGGATCTTAAAAAGGTGCTGGACGCTCTCATTGATCAAGTAAAACTTGAAATTAAAGAATTAGATACAATCCTTACTGATAACGGGATTGCTGCCGCACCTGTAATGCCTGAAAGACCGCCAGTAAAACTCGAAGATATCCCTGTAGGTGCAAGATTCACTGATCCTGAAATTGCAGCTAAAATTGATGCTGACACTTCAATGGGATTAGTTGCTTGTAGTCAAGTTATGGGTCAATCCATAAGAGTGGATATTGGCGCTTTGTTTGCAAAATACCATATCACAAAAACAGCATTAGGCTTAAAATACTTGAGATGAGTAAAGATAAGGGGTGGCTTATTCCTCCTCCTTTACAAATCAAAAGGCCTGAAACAGCTAACGTCTAAATTAGATCCTACCCCCTGGGGTAGGATTTTTCTTATTATAACAATCATTTTATAACCTAGAAGAAATCTAATACACTTTGGATATAAAATATAAAGTTGGATAAATTATTTTCAAATATAGGAACTGAACAAATTTGGGAGGTCAAAACCAATTGATTAAAGAATACTATTCAAACCTAAGCAACCCAATAATTGTAAAGGTTGTATATGGGGTAATTGGGACGGTCTACGACAATTTTGTTCTAAACAAAATTGTATTAAAAGTTTGAAATAGTTTATTTGGTTTCAGCATTAAAAGTTATTCAAAGGTAACAATACATAATGTTTCACTCCCTAATGCTGCATTTCTAATTAATTCGAATATGCAGCATTTCTTTTGTTTTGTGTAAGTGTCTGAATATATTTTTAGTTCCAAGGAAAGATAAGCAAGTAAAAAAGCACAATAACTAGGAGGAACTAACAATGAATCAATTTCAACCCAACAACCAAAATTCACAACAACTCGCTCATGCAGAACAACTCATTCAACAATTGGTAAATCAAACTCAGCAAGCATCCGGTCAATATCAACAGTTATTAAACCAAGAACTAAATAACGCGAAACTTCTTGAGCAAATCGCTCAACGTGAACAACAAGCAGCACAAATTATTCAAACAGCTTTACAAGGACATCAAATGGCGCTACAACAATTACAACAAATCTCTAATATCTGTAATCAAATTTCACATACACAAACAACTAACTCGCAGGTACATGCCTATTCAAACTTGAATAACCAGCAACCATTGGGAGTAAATCACTATTCACATTAAATATATGTTCTTTGTATTTTCATGCGAAGAATGTGTGGAATGAGGAAAATATGTACTTCTATAAAGAAGATTTAATTAACAACATTGTAATAGACAAGCCTGATCCAGCAGCGGCTAAGGTTTTACAAGAAACACTTGGCGGACAATTTGGCGAAATGCGAACAATGATGCAATACTTTTTTCAGAGCAGCAATTTCCGCGGGAATGCTACACAATATCGTGATTTAATTCGTGGTGTGTTTCTTGAGGAAATAAGCCATGTTGAACTGGTTCAACATACAATTAACCAATTATTGAACGGGTCTGGAGAAGAACTTCCTGGTAATGCCGGAATGGACTCCGCCCCACTTGATGAAGCCGTTAAACTCGCTAATCCTCATCACTACATCGTCGGTGCTCAAAGCTCTTTGCCTGTCGATGCAGCGGGTAATCCGTGGCTGGGGAATTACGTATATAGTCACGGTAATTTAATCAGTGATTTATTGAATAATTTGGTGCTTGAGTCCACTGGCGTTTTACAAAAATCAAGGATTTATGAGATGAGTTCAAATAAGACGTTTAGGGAAACGTTAGCCTTTCTTATCGTGCGTGATAATGCACATCAGAACGCATTTGCTAAGGCTCTTGAAACGCTTGGCGTCGATTGGGGCAATTTATTTCCCGTTCCGAATTACGATATAAACAAATACCCGGAATGCCGTAAATATGTTGAGTTGGGTTATCATAACGCTCAATTTAATTTCCGTTTGGATCCGACGCGAATCGGAGAAATATTCAGCGGACAAACACCTAGTCGAAACGATGGTGATTTGGAAGTTATACAGCCTCCCGAAGGTTTTCCATTACCATTTTTACCCGAACTGCCGAGTGAACATAGTCCAGGGCTCTACGATACGAACGCATGAATTAAATTACAAGAAATGGACCCTCTCTTCAGACACCTTTTCGCAACATACATAAAACCCTGTATTACTTTGGTCAAGACCCCATATAGCGGACACTGAATAAAAGCCCCTACCTAACAAGCTGGAGCCGGTACTGAATCGGAGCCAGCTTGTTTAGTTTTCTTTGCGGACGCTTATTGTTGTAAAAGTGTATATATTCTTCAATTCGGCTTTGTGCTTCTTCTACTGATCGAATATCATAAGGGTAGAGCGCTTCTGTCTTCAAATGCGAGAAGAAGCTCTCCATTGAGGCATTGTCGTAACAATTGCCTCGCCTGGACATGCTGATTTGGGCGCCAACCTTTGGCAGCATGTCGTGGTAATCGTAGGACGTGTACTGGGACCCCTGATCGCTGTGAACGATCAGCCCAGTCACGTCCTTTTCCTTTTCAAACGCCTTAGAGAACGTCTGTAGAACAAGTTGCTTGTCATTATGATGACTGGTTTGGTAAGCGACAATTTCGTTCTGACACAAATCTTTAATGGCAGAGAGATACAACCAAACATCACCAATTCGATACTGTGTGACGTCAGTTACCCATTTTGGATTGGGCGCTTCCGCTTGAAAGTTACGCTCCAGTATGTTCTTCGTAACGCGATCACTGATATTCCAGTTTCGAGTACTGTGATGGTACTTACGACGTACTCTAGAGCGCAGCTCCATTTCTTGCATATGCCGGAGAACCTTCTTATGGTTCATCCACACGCCATGATCTTGGAACATGAACAATTGAATTTGGCGGTACCCATACACGCCTCTATAGTATTCAAAAGTGTCACGAATTAACTGTTTATCCTGCTTATTCTTATCTGTGTTCAGTCGCTTCAAGTATGCGTAGAATCCACTTCGGGAGACACCGATTTCTTTACAGAGTTCTTTGACGCTAAAACTTTCACGAAGTTCGCAGACGAGCCGATACTTCTCTGGTATACCTCCTTCTTAGTAATTTCCAACCACTTTTTTTAGGACAGCATTCTCCATCTCCAATCGCTTTAGATAACGTTCTTGATCCTTGTACTGTACTCGTCTGCCCCGGTGTTCCATAAGTCCATATTCGCCTTGCTCTTTATACTTCCTCATCCACACCTTTAAACGCCCGATATCTGCGATCCCAAGCTCATCCGCCAACCTCTGCTTGGTCATACCCCCATGTCGTAGCTCAATAGCCTTCTTCTTCAATTCAAAACTATACTTCTCAAATTTCTGTCCTTTTCTCGCCATAACGAAAAGCACCCCCTATAGTTTCATCGGTTTAAACACCAGGGTGTTTTTACAATGTCTACTATAAGGGGTGCACTTCATATGCTGTTAACATTGTTTACAATGTCAACATTAGAGAGTCTATTTAGTGAACTCTTTATTCTATTAAACAAGAAAATAACCACCCTTTATAGGGTGGTTATTTACAATAACTATAGTGTAAGAAATTTAAAAATGTAACTATACTGAAAGCATCAATTCAAGGCTGTGTCTCATTTCTGTGGCTATTAACTCAATAATAGATTGAGGAGAACCGTGATCCGCTTTCTCCAGTGCGCTGTAATAGTCCTGTCGTTTCTCATTCCGTATTATTGCCGGAGGGTAACCATTTTTCATGAGTATGACATTCATAACAAGCCTGCTCACTCTTCCATTGCCATCAGTGAACGGATGAATTGCTGCAAGTTTGTGATGGAATAATGCGGCCAATTGTATGGGGTGCATTTGAGTCTTTTCAGAATCATACCACTTAATTAAATTCTCCATTTCAAGTGGGACCTGAATGGCAGAAGTATAATGGTGGATGTTACCTGATAATGTTAGTACATGATTGTCGTGCTTCTTATACTCCCCTGGTGAGAAGTCTATATTTCGTACCCCTTGGAACAAAATGGCGTGGAGGTCTTTTATCAAACGCTCGGTCAGTTCTCGTTCATTTATCCCTTCTTGTAAAAAATCGATCGCTTCCGCATGGTTAACTATTTCAAGGTGTTCCCGAAGTGATTTTCCCTTTACTGTTAAACCTTCTCTAAGAAAAAAAGACGTTTCTTGATAAGTAAAGGTATTACCTTCAATTGCATTTGAATGGTAAGTCCACTCTTCCCTAAATTTTTGGGAAATCGTCTTCATTAGGTCAGGCTTTAACGGACGTCGTTGATCGACCTGTTCACGTAATTTATCAATTTTCTCAAACATATCACTTATTCCTTCCTTGTGATAATCATATTAGTATTATATCAGATACTATTATGATAAATACTACGCTTGTAGAAATACCCATCATTATTGCCCCTATGAACTACGGGTAATGGGAGGCAAAGCTGCACAAAGGCATATTTTAAAAATTTAATCAAAATAGATATACCTACGAATTCGGCCCAATCTCCATAACCAGATATTCTCTCTTCAGATGCCGCGGGAAGAACATCTTCGTAACTGCTAATATTAGGCACAATAAGGACAACACTTCATTGTGCTCTCCATTTGTCGTTTTAAAGCAAACGATCGCCGCATAGTTATTGTTTACCTCTCGCTAATCCAAACCTTTTTCCAACTGTTCGCTATGATATTCATATTGTTTGACCCAATTTATGAATACAGAGTGATGGACACCTATTGATTTTGCAACCGTTTTAAGGCTTTCGACACCACTTTTGGTCATAGAAAAACTGCACCTCCAATTGTTAGTTCGTGTCTAACAATTGGGGTGCAGTTCATATGAGGCGGTTTTTTTATTTTATGCTTTGCGTGTGACGGATAGGAGCGTTTGTGCGCTCTCAACATTGGCAAGAATTTTTTTAAGGCGTAGGTCAGCATCCATGCTGTTATTTTCATTGATGGTCTTTAGTTCCAAGGCCAATTTCATAATTTGATTATTCGTTTGTTTTCTGTTGAAGTAAGCGAACAAGCGTTTCATATCCGTCACCACCTATTTTAATATTGTTTGAGAACTCAATCAGTAAGGATAATTGTATGATATTCAGGTACCTTGTAATGTTGTCATAGTCAGCTTCACTGACTTCATTAGCCTGCTGCGAGGAAACGACAACAACGCCAATGACTTCATTTCCATTTTTTGTGGGTACCCCTACAATACTATTATAACGACGCTCCCCTTTTTTACAATAATATCATGGGCGTCTTTGGTAATATCAGCATAGAGTTTCTCTACACCTTCATACCAAACGAGGCCCACGAAACCTTTTCCTATTTTGAATGTTGGCTTTCCATCCATATTGCTTCCGCCACGACATTCGCCTACTAAAACCATCTGATCTGCATTGTAATCACGTAATAAGAGGATAGCAATAGAAAGCATGCAATCCCCTCCATTTCTAGACCTATGCAACAATGACTCCGTATGATAGAGCAACATGAGCAATCACGGAAGTTACTCCATAAAAGACTCACTAGACTCTCCGTTATCAATAAAAACAGGAATCATTCTTCCATATGACTTCTCTACCAAACCGGATAACTCAAAGGAGCAACGGATTTTCTCTGAGCTGGACAATGAGTAGTACTCCTTCTTGTCATAGAGCAGCTTGTACTGTAGGGTAATATCCCCATCAGCATTCTGCTTCGTATTCAACAAGATTTTAGTAAGAGAAAGTGCTTCATTAGCAGCCCTCACTTGCAGCTCGGCATACCGTATCATGAATTGTTGTACAGACTGTATTTCAGCCCATACTCCATCACGTTCATTTGTCCCCTCATCGAATTGCTTTTGCAACCGTGACAACCCTTCGGCTCGCTTTTCATTGTTACGCCTAATCGCTCGTTTGTCTTCTAGCCGGCGAATTTCAAATTCAAGCTGCTGCAGCTCATGCTCTTTTCGCTTTAGAAAATCAGACTGATCTTCTGTATGACGCTTGCTATAGGTTTCAATTTGCTCTTTCAGAGCAAAGCCTTTATTCAGCACAGTTTGGCATTTCGTTTTAATAGCATCCAGCTCCGAACTTCGTTCACGCGTTTCAACCGGTGGATTAATGTTTGGTAGCTGCTTCATATTTATTACCTTCCAGCTTGTTTCTAGCTCTCGGTATTCAGCGCCTAGAGCCAGTTGTTCCTTCTCCCAGTCCCTAAGGCATTCAGGTTGAGGCGGCCCTTCATTCAACGTGAGGCCTTTGAACTGATCCTTCAGAGCATCGAGCTTTTCATCATCTTTCTGAGCATGCGCAGCATTCCCATTAAGCCCAATACCGAGTTTCATCATTCCCATGCGTATATCAATATCTTTTAGATACGCATCGCATTCCTTCAGTTCGTTTCTTAAAATATTCATACATGCAAGGGGATCACTCATATCAAAAGACTTAATTCGTTTTTGGTGTTCCTCAGTCATAGTCTTAATCACAGAAGAATGATCCAAAGCCGGCAACATGGTCAGAACGGTGTTTCTTGCTTTTACGGCCGACAAGCCACCTAAATAACCAGGAGAGAAAATACTAAGAAAGGCATCTGTTGGACCGATTAAGGCATCGAATTCCTTTTGAGTGACTTCCACTCCATCGAGGTAGAGGTGAATGGTACGCGGCTTGCTTACTCTACTTAATTGATGACTAGAGTAAGAGCCATTAGAATGGAAGAACTGCTACTGGGTAACGACACGAATTTCTTTTGTATTCCAGTTTTTAAGCCGTTTCCTTATTCCTTTTGTACTCCCCAACAAGTCACAACCTTTAAGGCACCATACAATGGCTTCACATACAGCGGTCTTCCCGCTCCCGCGGTCGCCATGAATTTGATTCACTGTACCGAATGTGAAGAATTGTTTTTCCTCATAGAGCTTGAATCCGGATATCTCCAAATTTAAGAGTTTCATTTTTTATTACCCACTCACATGCAGCCATGTTCTTTAAGACTTATATGAGAATGACCAGCGACGATGATGTGATCTAGAAGTTCAATGCCTATTAAAGCGCCTGCCTCTACTAGTCGCTTAGTCAGTTGTATATCTTCAGAAGAAGGATCAGGAATCCCAGAAGATAGCAATAGGTAAGGTTTTGATGTAATCTTCGCCTTTTCCCCTGCTCTACACCGTGCATGCAGTAGAGTAGGTAGCCAGCGAGTTACCACCCGTGGGTGGCACTTTTCCAACTACCCCTCCCAGAACGGAGCGTGCAAGTTTCCTTTGCACTCCGCTCGCCAGTAATTATCAGTCAGCGATTTTCTTTCCGTGATATTGACCTGAATGGATTGATAGATGACACACGTTACATACCGCAAGTGTTTTTCTGTTCATTGCAATCATTCGTTTCATCCATTCGGGCTTTTCTTTTCTACCGCTTCGAGTTAGGTCTTTCAATTTTCGGATGTGGTGGATCTCAATATTTTCTTTGGAACCGCAAAGTTCACAAGTATTGTTGAGAAGTCTCTTCACCAATTGGCTTCTCTTTAAAAAGATATTGCCAGTCAGCGTTGTATCCTCAATCCGAATAGCATCTTGGTAACCTAACTTTATGCCTCCAAAGTAAGCTTCTAAAGGCTTCTTTCCTTCTCGCTCGACCGTAACCAATAGCACTTTATACCTTCCATCCTTAGTCTCTCGGTATTTAATGTATTTAGCGAATACCTTGTTGACGGTGATTTTGTGCTTATTGGCCAGTGTGTAAGCAAGTGAAAGCTCCATTGTCCGCTTTAAACTCGCAAGTTTATGTGCGTTATATGCCAGAAGATAGTATTGAGCGAAGCCACGAAACTCGGATTGATACTGACTAATGATGTCATAATCATCATTGATCGTTCGTTCTTTCCGATGCATAGCTCTGCCTTTTGACATATATTCCTTAGCCTTGTTCTTGATCTTTTCATTTGGAATGCTCAATCCAATTGAGCCATTGATATTACGCTGACCCCGATGGTCATGTTTAGCATCAGAGTGCAGAACATGAATATCGTACCCAAGGAATCTGGCTTTCTCATTCCTTGCGTGGGTGATCAAGGTCTTTTCTTCACTCAGTGATAATTTCAAATTGGAGGTAAGGAATTCGCAAATCTGATGTTTTACCATAGTTGCGTCCTCTTTACTTCCAGATATCCCAATTAACCAGTCATCAGCATATCGCACATAATACAATCGCTTGAACTGGGGATCGTTGGGGTCCTTGGAAGGCATCTTTTGAAATTTCTTTCTGGTGAGTTTGACCATTGACCAGTCTTTTTGCCTCTGGAATTTACGAATTAGGTTCTTGACTGAGACGTATTCTTTATTCTCAGCACGTTTAACTCCAACCGTAAACTTCGGCATGAGCGTAGTTTCGATGAATTGGTCTAAACAATCCATATAGATGTTCGAGAGCAAAGGACTAAGGATACCGCCTTGCGGTGCGCCGCTCATAGTAACGTGGTATTTCCACTCTTCCATGTATCCACTTTTTAGTAGGTTCAAAATTAATCGAAGAAAACGATTATCATGAATTTTCTGTCCCATGATTTGAACGAGAATATCATGATCAATGCTGCCGAAGCAGTCACTGATGTCTCCCTCGACGAACCATTTCACGCTTTTCCAACCATCTTTAACACGGATAGCTTCAAGAGCGGTCTGACAACCACGATTTTTACGAAAACCATGCGATTTGTCACTGAATTGTGGATCGTAATAGGCATCAAGGACAAGTCGAATAACTTCTTGTAGAAGCTTATCCGACCACGAAGGCATACCGAGCGGACGCATCTTACCGTTTTTCTTTGGAATATAAACTCTTTTGACTGGTGTCCACCTGTACGTTTCCGTCTGGAGATTTTCGACGATATCATCAATTTTCTTTAGTGACATTCCATCAACAGTGTCGTCATTTACTCCTTTAGTCATCGCACCAGCGTTAGCATAGATGTTGTGATACGCAATCAGATAGAGTTCCTTATTAAAGAGCATTCGGTATACTCTTTCAAGTGGTAGATTTCTTTTTCCTCGATCGCTGATGATATTCAACGCTTTTTCGGCCGTCTGCATTTCGCATACCTCCAAGAATTGATATCGTAATCACCTGTTTCCCTTCCCCCACTCTGAAATAGAGTCAATGGCACACGTTATAGTCCATCTGTGCAGTATCCATTACAGACCTACATTGGGTACTACGGAAACTCCGTTCCCTTAGGAGTCTCCTCCCTTAGGGAATCCCATGTTCTTCCTGTCCGAAACTTAGTACAACTTAGGTCCTTCACTCATCACCTTAATTGAGCTCATTTCTCAACGTCCACGATCTTGGATTTCCTCAAACGAAAGTCGTATTTGAGTATATCGGGGCAGGGAGTATTTAAGCTGTGTATCCCTGAATGTGCGTTTCCATTACTGGTGATTGAAGTTCAAGCAGTTTAGCTTTAACCATATTGCACAGAACTAGCAGAGCAATACCTTAACAGCTTTCAGATATTCTCTGCGTTCCCTCCATGCTCTTGTCCCCTCGCTCTTTCAAGTCTAGGTAAGGAGGTTGTTCTCAAAGCACTTCCAAGAGCTTTGATCCGATTATCGGACAATTCCAAGTCAGAAATGACATGGCGCACACTTTCATCGCACACGGCGTTCCATCGTTTGTCATCTATTTCATTTACCTCAATCTTGCTTTAAATTATATTCATTCCCTAGGTTGATTGTTTAATTTCTTCGTTACCAACTAATAATCGTAGGTTATTCACCTTCTTGATTTGTTCCTCATTTAAATTCAAAATTTCAAGATAGCTATAGATAGTATCTTTTTCTGTGGCATGAATCAGCCGATGAACACCTCTAGTAATCAATACTAGATTGGAATATCTATCGTCTTTCGTGATACTCCATAATTGTTTATGGTGACAATCCATTTCCGTCAGAATTAACTCTTCCCCTAAGACAGCACATTTTCCTTTTTGAGCAACGAACAGCGATATTCGATTATCATTAAACTCTATCGTTGCCCGTTCGTTAATGACAGGATGCTTCCTAATCCATTGAACTTGCCAGTTTGGAACTGACTTTTGTTCTTTATGCATTAGTTCCCGTCCCTCAACGGTGAATTTATTAACACCATTTTTGGGCATTAACGCTGTTTTCGTTTTAATAAACCCAATAGGAATAAGAGGATATCCATTTATATATCTTGTCATTTCTGATTTTAAGTAAGGCTTCAAACCTTGGTCTTTAATTACAAAGTTGGTTGTTTTCCTTAATGAGAACTGTCTTAACCTATGGCGTTTTACTAGTGTTAGTTGGTATTGTATTGGCATCAAACTTGCATTTACTTGCGTTGCGATTTGAAAATAATTATGAATGCCAATGACCATACTATTGTAGATTTGAACGTTTTTGATTAATGCAGTTCCGTTAGGTGCTTTTTGCATAAGTTTGATATGGTCTTTGAGTTGTTTCTTAATCCTCATTCGTGCTTTTTCTGCTATATGTGATTGACAGACATAATTCTTTTGACCCAAACGGTCATATCCTTTTCGTTCCATTTTCAGTTCAAAGCCAAGAAATTCGCTTCTCTTCTTTTTGAGATTCGTAATTCGAGATTTCTCTTCTGATATGGGAAGGTTTAACCGTTCCTCTAGCCACATTTTACTTGCCGTAAGAATTTTCTTGGCATTTGAATGTGTTGTCGTAAAGATTTTGAAGTCGTCTGCATAGCGAACAATGTACATTTCTTTTAGTGTAGATGTTTTTCTTAGTTGCCCATATCTATATTGATGGCTGTATAATCCAGTTTTCTTTACAAGGTTGTCATTAATATTTTGGCATTTCTTATTTTCCCACTGATTTGCAATCCACCAATCAAATTCGTTAAGGTTGATATTGGCTAACAGAGGAGAAAGTATTCCACCTTGTGGTGTCCCTTTTGTCGGATAAACGGTTTTACCATTCGGTAAGACAACAGGTGCTTTTAGCATTTTCCGGATAATAACGAGTAATTGTTTATCTCGGATGCCCATTGTCCAGATTTGTTGCAGTAGTTTTGAATGTTTCACTTCATCAAAGAAGCCTTTGATATCTACATCCACAACGTATTGCATTTTGCTTCTATTTATCCGTCCCGCACATGCTGAAATTGCATGCTCCGCCGATTTAGTCGGTCTGAAACCAAAACTGTATTTATAGAATTTAGCCTCACATATAGGTTCTAAGACTTGTAATATACACTGTTGCGCTATCCGATCCCACATAGACGGAATTCCCAATGGTCTAGTCTTTCCATTAGGTTTTGGTATCTCCACACGTTTGACTTTCCGAGGATTATATTGAGCGAATCTTTTCCTCACAATTTCAATGAATTCATTTGTACTCAACTTTTCAATGTCATTGATTGTGACTTTATCTACTCCAGCTGTTGCACTTCCGTTGTTTCGCTTGATATTGCGATAAGCCAGAAAGATATTATCATCGGAAGTAATAATGGACATTAGATTCGTCAATTTTTGATTTTCTTTACTTTTTGCAAAAAGCATATCAAAGGTTTCTGTCATGCCGTAGTATTCTGCATGTCGTAACCTCGTGTTTTTCATTCTAGGGATTTTCTTATAATTTCCTTTCAAGGTCTATCACGCCCCTTTTCTGGCTCGTGACCTTTTTTGTCATACGAGAATCCTTGAGGTGATTGAGTTGAAATAAATTTGACTAAACGACTTGAGGCTGTTGCTCCATTTCCATTACAGAAACTTCAAAGCTCATGCCTCTACTCTCACTATCACAAAAGAAAGTTATAGACGAATCCTTTCCTTCCTACCACTTCATTGAGTGTATACTCTCCATGTTAATAGCTTTCCACGTTCCCTTAACCCTATCCATGTCTTAACTTAGGTGCTAGCTCTTGCCTGGCGTCCTCTCCACCGCCTCTAACGGTGCATGAAGCTTTCGAAACCACCATAGGTACTCGCCCACGGAACGCACTTGATTTTTTCATCAAGTCCACTCATTTCTAAGTGCTCGTCACTTACAGACATTTCATTCGCTAGTTCGTCAGTGTTTTACCACATTCTCACCATATTAAGTTTTTTATGACTCCCGACCTATCCGTTGCACCAACCACCTCTGGTCAGCTTTCGGTTACCAAATGGCACTACGACAACTTTCAGCCGACTTTACCGTGCTTCACACCCTATTCTTATATACATTCGAATAGCGCATGTCGGAGTATCAGAGTAGGCATTTCAAGGCGTTACCCCATCATTCTACCTATCGAGTTAAGAGTTCACGACTCTCTTACTTGTCAAAATTGACGTTCAGACAGCGTGCGTAACCTTTTCAGTTACGAACGTGTCACACGATGATTATGAGCAACAATAATAGAAGCAGCACCTCTACGTATAGCTGCTTTAAACACCTCTCTCGGGTGCACGAGAGTAGCGTTCAGTGTTCCAATGGAGATGATTTCCCGGCCTAATACCTTATTTTTTGTGTCTAGGAAAATAGATACAAAATGCTCCTTATCCGCATCTCTAATATCAAAGAGCAGATCGAGAGAATCCCCAGGCTTACGAATCGTAATCTCATCTTCTCTTCGCGTATTAGATAGACGCCTAGCAAGTTCTAATACAGCCATCAAATGAAACCCCTGCTTCTCATTCAGTCCAAACAATAAGGAGAGTTCAAATTCCGAGAGACTAGCCAAATAAGGCAGCCCTTTGTGAAGAATCTCATCAACAGTGGTCGATAAACTTCGATTTCGAACCAAAGGCTCTAATATCAAAATGAGCAAATCGCGGTTGGACAGTTGATTAGCATTACAGGTTAAATAGAAACTGTTTTTCACTTCATTAACAGCGGATTGGTTAAGTGCCGCTAAAGACATATATATTCCCTCCTCTGTTTGAATTACTTCAAAAGCAACTTGCCAATAATCGTGCAAGCTTTCAGTGCTTTACGAGATTCAATCAGACGTTGGGCTCTCATTAGTTGTACTTTGCTCATTTATTTCGCCCTCATAATACCGTTTGAAAGGGCAAAGCCCCTTTGCACAAACGGCAGCGGGGCTCCCTCCTCACATATTGTTTTATTTATTACCGCCAGCTTCCATCATTCAAATGAATGGGGATCAGGGATTAACTTCTAGATAGTAATTTGCCAATAACCGTATAAGATTTTAGCTTTTTACGTGTATCCGCCTGAAACTGTGCTTTCATCAATTGAATTTTGCTCATGTGTATTCGCCCGTACTAATGGCATAGAGGACCAGCTTCTGCATGCATTAGCAGAGGGGCTACCCTCCTCATAAATTTGAGTTATTTATTACCATCCCACTTCGTGCTTATCGAACATTAAACCACTGCTAATGCAACACACAAATGATTCTTTAAGATTTGTAGGTCAACGGCCTGTTGTGCCGTTAAAAAAGGTTGCCTGGCATTTGAAGCTTGGATGGAACCACACACATGTACTGGATGCGGATACCCCATCGCCGTATCGCCTTCTATCCATTTCTCCGTACAAGCCTTAAGATTCATATGGATGTCATGAGGCATAGCGTTTAAATAGGTTTGAATGTTACTCCCTTGTGTAGCCGTCATTTATGAACTCTCCTTCATTCGTTGGATTAATATTAGACAACGATATCGAAACGAATTTGATCGTTTGGCCGCTCTTGACCGAGAAGGTTATTGTTCAGTTCCTCAAGCCAATGCGTGAAACGTTGATGTGGGATCTTTTTTTTAATATCCACGTGTTTAACCTCAAAATAATAGTGGTCCATATATGGGAATACCGAAAAGCGAACTTGTTTCTCCGTTTTCACCCAAATGTTTGGAGTACTCTCTGTAAAGCCAGAGAGTGGATGAAAACCATCGATGTCAGGGGCTACTTGCACCCAGTTGACGGATGTAGTGAAATGCGAATTCATGGTAAAAAACCAATCTGACAGCACACGTACTAAAGCCCCTTTATCGGTGGAATCCGTCTTATGCGAGAACCTTAACCAGAAGTAAGAGCGATCGCGTGAACTCATTTTTTTCCGATACTCCGCCTGAAGAGTGTGCTCACCGACGGAGCAGGACCAATTTTTTTGTTTTCCTGGACGAAGCTGGACTTGCTCTAAAACAGGAGTACCGTAGCTTCACAGGATCACGCTCCTATCCGTAAGCCCTGCCCGATGGCTGTACCTAGCGGTAATGTACCGCGATAATTGCGACTAGCTGTAAAAATCACTACATCTTCGGTTTGGAATTCGTTCATTTGCAGCTGCTCATTGATAATGGATGACCAAACAAACAGTTCTGCTGGTGTAAGATCCATCACGTTGACGGGTAATTGCAGCCTGTCTTCAACCAGTACAGGACCATCTCCAGTCAAGGAGTAAACAGTTTGACCGTAGCTTCTAGCCATTTTTAAGTTTTCATCTATTCTCGCTTCAAACCCACCTAGGTTTACTAAGAGACAAACCTGCTTTTGATCAAAGTTAGCCATATTTATTACCACCTTAGATTTTTATTAGTTAGGCTGGTATTGCATATGTTCCGATTTTCAAAGGAACATCGTGCATAAGAAAAAGCGCAAGTAATGCTTTTTCGTATAAATCAGCCTCTATATTCGATATCTGCTTTCCACACCCACCAACAATTACTTTGGGATCAAGTTCATCCTTGACCACATCAAAGTAGCTGCATTCTTCACGGCCATCCCGCTCCACAAATGCAACACCACCGCAGATTAGGCTGAAATTAAGCTGAATCGAAATCCGTTTGATCTTTTTTATCGATTGAAGGGGGACGCTGTGTTTTTTGAAAAGCTCTAGTAGCTCCTTTTCGTAAAATACAGCTTCCTTTTCCGATAACTGTTCGCCACTTCCACCAACGATGACTTTGAGCTCAGGATTGCCAGTAAGTACATCAAAAAATATGTACTTTTCTATGTCATCACGCTCTACAATAGCCTTACCGCCACAAATCAGACTCTGACTGAGTTGAATCGAAACCTTTTTGATCATATATATCCTCCTTATTGGACATAAAAAAAGAGGATGCCTCAGCATCCTCTTATTTCCACCCATATGAAATTGACTATTTAACGATACGTTACGATTAACTTACACCTTTAGGAAGGAAATCTTGAATGGAAAACTTCCCCTTCAATTCCTTTAGAGAGATAGTAACTCTACCGATAATGTCACGCTCAGCGAGTAATTTTGCATACCCAGCCATTAGTGCTCCATCACCTAGTAAAATTTGTTCATCGCAACCACACTTTTGAACAGGCACATCAGTAACGACTAATGTTCCACCTTCAAAAACACGTTCATTTGTAGTAGTCATATTTATAATCTCCTTCTCACACCGGTCACATCGAGACATTATACATCCCTCCTATGACCTTATTTTATCATGGGTTTTTTAATTCGCCAAAAAATACGCATCATTATTTTAGCGATAAATGAGGTAATCAATGACAACAATGATACCTACTATCCAAAATAACAAAATTAATGCGTAATCTTTCCTAGCTCCTTTTTGTGGCAAGAGAATGCACCTCGATAGTTATTTTTATTTTCATCATTAGGAAGATACTTGGTATATCGGGGGTTAATTTTAACTGGAAATACGGTCTTAACGATTAGGTGTTTTCCTTCTTTATTAAGACGATAACCACAATTGAATCTCCCGATATAGCAGGACCCATGATCGTGCGTTCTGGTTCGGGATTACGTCCTTTGTCCCCCGCATCGAAGCCTTCAACAATATGACCATTAATAATGGCCCAACAGATGTCGACTTCGTCATACACGCGATCGGGATACTTATCATTCTCGTATCTATCATGCCTGTAATGAGGGGAAATACTAGTAACATAACCATCAATACCATTCACACCTTTTCTAATATGCTCTAGCTCTTCAGACCAACACTTGTGCATGTGATCCATCTCTCTATTCCCCCCTTTTCTTGTTTATGAACACAAAAAAAGCCCTGAAAGTTAAAAAAGGCATGACCAAATAAAGAAGGTCATACACTAATCTACCTCAGGGCATATTTTATTAGTTGTCTAATGAGACAACTGCTCCTTCTCCAGCTGAATAATTTTCGGCGGAGAAAATTAATAGTGATTCGTAATACACTAATTATATCCTAATGATGGAAATGGGGCAATAGGAATGGTGGCGATTGAACCAAATTACCGCTGAGTTTGGATTGGTTAGGTAATATCTTTTTTTCATCATTGATCAGAAAAAATATACCGAAAACCTGCAGGGCTTGACTGTTCATGAGTATAAAAGCTTAATTACATACTGGTCAAAGTCGATAATAGTAATGTGGTTGCAAAAGAAGGAGAGTTATAAGTATGGTATTATCCTCAATTATTCTAGTGGTTATTATTTCACTAATTGCAAAAGTGACTTATCGCTATTCTACTGATTTCCACGAAGCGGGTCATTACTTAGTATTAAGGTTTATGTACAATGAAAAAGATGCTGGTATTATCATTGGAGATATAGATGGTAATGAAGTGCGTCGTGGAAGTTTTTTTGGAATACCATGTCGACACTACACGAAACCTACAAATGGTAGTAAAACATTAGGAGCAGATTGTCTATGGAATAGAGTATATGAGGACTCTTATAAAGCAAGGGTTCTGAAGATTGCTCTAGCTGGGGCAGTTGCGGAGACATTTGTTGGATTTATAAGTATTATTATAAATATTCAAATAGCTTTATTCTTCGAATTACTATGGGTCTCTATTGCCACACTAGCTATTACCAGTTTTACATTTTTTTTCGATTATGTATCCTCCGATCAGATTATATAAAAGTTCAAAACCAGATAATAATGACTTGAATCCTCAAATAAAAAGCCTTACAAAAAAACCATATAGCATTACACATGGCGGTTGGTTAAAGAAAACGGTGGGTGGTTGTTTTATATCCATTCTATAATGGTCATATTACTTTTTATTGTTTTAATCAAGATCAATAGTTTCAGATTAGTGTTCTAGGATAATTAAGTATTAACTGGACCTAATAATTGGAACAATGGCAGCCATGGACTAGAAAATAAGGCCCAAGACTGACGTTGTTTGATTGAACTATCGTTACCCATTAGCTTAATCGTAAATTTTTCTGAGATGAGAGCTATATTGTGCTTCCTCAAAAGTCATATGAGGGATCTTATCAAGCCAAGCAACATTCGAACCAAACCCTTCGCATCCCAGAAGCATATCTTCCCTTGTACTCATATCAATACCAACTTGCTTCCAGATAATGTACCCATCTGTTTTAATTACATTTGCAACAATTACTGTACACCACAAATCGCAATCATCTGGGCACATTAGTACTGGCAACACAACCTCTTTGCTTGCTGAATTGAACCTTCCTTTAATATATTCTTTCTCTTTCAAGTCGTAGACCCAATCAATAATTGTTGGAATCATGCCCAGAAGGTTAGTTGAAGGATAAGAATTGTGAAGCAATAAATCCAGAGGAGTACCATCAATGACAATAGTGTGATGTTCAACTTTACAGTACTCACTCTTCATCGTTACGACTTCAATTTTATTCACCAGTCCCATTGTTTAGACACCTCACTTTGAGCAAATACCACAACAATATTGTATCACGATTTACTCCACTAACCTGCCCATAGTTGAGAAAACGGAAGCCATTATGTCCGCCGCCGTTTCTTATGTTCATTGAGCTATCGTTACACGTTAGCGTAATGACAAATGATACCGTTCACCATTAATAATTATAATTAATTGATACTGTGAAGAGCGTGAAGTGCATCCTGTTTATCTTTTAAAAAAGGGGCTCTAGTAATCCAAACTTATAGCACAGGGGTTTTCTTTTTTTAAAAATCCCAAGTTACATCGATCGAAAAAAATAATATCGAGGAGCCAATGGATATTAACGTGAAAGAAACACTAAAGACAATGAAAAACGAACCTGACAAAACATGAAGCAATAGTGAAGCTAATATTGGATATTTAGTTTTCTTTCCTAGATTATCAGATACAATAGACGCTGGTATACCATACAGCAGGACACATGGCGCTATATAAATAAACAACCATGGAATATTTGAAAGAACTAAGCTTTTTGGAGAAGAGGCTAGTATTGAAAATAAAGCTGTTATAACAAACGAAGATATTAGTCCAACAAGTATTTTCTTTGTTATCATAAATGCCTCCTGATGAACCAGATAATATTCCTCGGGGTATCTCTTAACATTTATCAATCGTTCCTTATTCTGTTTAAATAATAAACCTACAGAATACCCTTGGATAGTTCTAACATTCATGGAACCTATTTTGAACACGAGAAAACGGCAGCCTTCACCGGCTGCCGTCTCTTCGTGTTCATAGAATTTTCGCTTGCAAATTGATGTGCCCAGCTATATTGATGATCTAGAATTCTCTGGTCTTTCGATTTTCAGTTTAAGTTCTTCGGATATCACTACGCTATCCTGCCCTTTAACTTAACAAAGAAGGGGAGCAACTACCACGTAGCATACTGCTCCTTGTTTGTTCAACTATCGTTACCCGTTAGCGTGATAAGCAACTTTCATTCTTCCCGTTCTTTCTCAAACAACCAAGGAAGGTTAGCTTCAAATTCCAGTTGTACAATTGGTTCGGGGAAATCCGCATGTACGCATCTTAGCTCATAGCTGAAGCCAATATTAAAATCCTCAACCTTGATTAATTTCACATTACTCCACTTATCAGTAATGATAGTCGGACCACTCACAATCTGACCGACAATATGATACACACCTTGATAAAGAAGTCGTCCATTTTCAAGTATTCCATATGATGTGTAATCACCGTCATTGAATGGATTAACTCCAAGATTCTGAAAAAAAGACCAAACTGCATCGTTTTTGGTCAGATACACCCGATAATTCTGACAGTCTAAACAATCACAGCGAATTTCGTCATTGATGCTATTATAAAATTTAGATGTTCGGTCAACATCCACTTCTATTATCCAATCATTAAAATGAATTTCCATAGTTTCAAACCACCATCCCAGCTTCCACTATTCTCTTATACAGAATTGAATACTTGAAGTATTCACGAAGTGATTAAGCTATCCTGCCCGTTAGCTTAATAAAATGAGCAGGCCACCGCAGCACCTGCTCATCAATACGTTATTCAACTATCGTTCTCCGTTAGCGTAATTGGTTTTGTTCTAAGGAGGTGCATCTAGTTACTCCAGAAGCAAATACGTATTTTCTAATCCCATCATTTCCTTTAGAGACTTACCTAAAGCATAATGATTTGGACTGTCCTTTTTTATAACACAAATGATATTTCCAGCTTCACTTTGAGAGAGGTTAGTTAATTGGAGATAGTCATTGTTGTCATAGATATTCGATACCAAATAGTCGAAATAATCAAGAGACTTATCCTTCACATTCAATCCCACATTATATAACCTGACTTTTGTCCCTACCCAAATTTTCACGTCGTCTTCAATATCTATTAGGGGAATCCACGCTTCGGTTTCCAAATTTGCTCTCCCTCACTTCACTCTGCAATCATATGAAAATGAATTATTCGTGGTTGATCTTCAAGACTCCTGCCAGTTAGCGTAACGAAGAGCTACCACGCGGCAGCCCTTTTGGTGTTCAACTATCGTTCCCCGTTAGTTCAACTAAACAATGAAATCAATCACATTAACAGTAACTTAAATAACAGAGTATAATGTTTTAAAATCAGCATCCCATCTCTTAAGTAAATCATTGTTGCCAGCCGCTAAAGTCGTATGTAATTTATCTAGCTCCGCTCTTGCCAATCTATAATCGTCCTCAGATATTTTTCCGTTATTCAATGCATTTAATAATTCATCTTCATCCAATACAAATATTTCTTTGTTAGGCAACACTACCACATCCAGAAATAGGTCATCAAAATAAGGCACTCCATCTTTACTCAGAGCATTAGCCAAGGTAATGTCAAAATACCATTGAACTATCTCTCCTTTTTCATTAATAACTGCCGTCATTGTATGATGGGCATTGCTTGGAAAATACTGCAACCACATAAATCCATCTGCAACAATATTAAAATCGTCATGATCAGCCAGCTTAAAAGATATGGATTCCTTTACTTTATTAAAAACAACAAGTGTTACATGCCCAGTGAAATCCACTTCTTCGATATACATTTGTCTGTAAGTTTTCTGGAGTATTCATCTCCAATGAGATAGATCACCATATTTTCTTTTCACTATTAACAACTCCCTCTTTCGTTCATCTCTTTTAAGATTAAAATATATTCGTCAAAAATTTACATTTCCCTTTTTTCTCCAATCTGACATTGAACTGTTGATCTAACCTGCCAGTTAGTTCAATAGAAAAGAGGAGCTACCACATAGGAAGCTCCTCCGCTATCGTGTCTCGTTAGCGTAATGAACTACCTCATCAGTAATTGACTACTCATCATCAGTGTTCCAATCCTTTATTTCAATCCACGGAGTTTTTATACTTTCCCTTTCAAATGCAGAACCGACATTACTCTTCAAAGGAATTAATAAAGTGGGGTCTTTATCCAACAAATAATAAACATTTATTATTGCTATATTTCTTGAATCATTGTTGTATTCTTCATCTTCATCACCAGCAAATATTCTCCAACCACTGTCCTCTTCTCGATCCCCGATCTCTCTATACATCCAGCGAATGATATTTCCGTCCTCTAAGCATTACTTTGAGACTAATGCCTTTTTTTCTCCAATTTCCAACCATAAAGGATTACTAACCTTTATTATCGTTCTTGCAATATGCCTAGGTTCAAATTCAATCATGTCACCCACATTCAAAGTTTCTATATAAACAGGTTGATTAGTGAGTACCCCCGTATATTTCGTACTGAGTAGCCTTTTATCTGTTATCTCCACCCACATTCTCTCAGCCCTTGGACTTTCTTCTCCAGGATTATTAATTATAAAATGTAACCTTACAAGGTCCCCCTTCTTTTGCCCCTTACGTTCTTTTAGAGAAGGTATGAAAAATGAATTTGGAGATAATTGGTTAGCTTTTTCAACATCTTCTAACATCCATTCCATCGTTTTTACTCCTTAATAAGTATTAAACTCCTTTAATCAGTTCAATATTATTTTTGTGTTATCCTGCCCGTTAGTTGAATATCTAAGTAGACTTCAGTTGGTAACCCAAAATAGAGGATTTATTAATACAATCTCGAACATGATATTTCGGTGCATGGATTGCAAGGTTT
>NZ_JBWDNT010000006.1:0-313660 GCF_056269345.1 Paenibacillus sp. J22P15 | reverse complement strand
GGGAAGCGATAAGTCTACTATCTAGATCTATTTTCACCAAAAGGGCTGGTTTGCTGAAAATAGGTCTATAATTTAGATCTATTTCTGCAGAAACGTCGCAATACCGGTCATTTGGTGGGGTGGGGGAAGCGATAAGTCTACTATCTAGATCTATTTTCACCAAAAGGGCTGGTTTGCTGAAAATAGGTCTATAATTTAGATCTATTTCTGCAGAAACGTCGCAATACCGGTCATGTGGTGGGTTGGGGGAAGCCGTAAGTTTGTTGCAATAGCTTGCAATAGCTCGGAGTAATCATGTTTGGTAAGGTAAGATGAGGAAGCCTCGTGGCTCGCAACGTTGATATACGTTTGAGCGTTTTTTTATTTGGATGACTTTCAGGCAAAGCGGGGTTAGGATGCAGCTCAGCTAAGCCTAGCTAAGCTTAGTTGAGCTGAGGTGAGCTGAGCTGAGCATAGGTTAGCTACCCTGCCCTGCTTGCCCTGCTAATAGTTAAAGGTGCCGCCACCAAATGCCAGCGCATTCGGGCAGATGGACGAGCTGATCACGTGCGACGCTGTCAGCTAATTCATTACTGAAGAAGAAACGCGTTAATTGCTCGGCTTGCTCCGCGTTGTCAAAGTCATAGTCGGTGCGTATCCATTTGTGCGAGAAGCCATAGTCGTTCTCTAGAGCGGCGTAATACTTATGCAAGAATTGAGGTGGATGAGGTGTTTCAAAGCCTGTACCCATCGTCTCGAAAATAATAATGGTCCCACCTGGTCGGAGCACGCGTTTGATCTCACTTATCACCTGCTGAAGGTTTTGCTTCCAGTCCGGCATATCATCGCTGCATAAGTAACAAATGCTCCAGCCTGATACGATGAGATCCGCGCTATTATCCGAAAGAGGCAGCTGCCGATGATCAGCAACCTTCGTGATCCAATTCGTATGTCCGGCAAGCCGCAGCCGCTCGGCGGCAATTTGCAGGATCGGCTCGTGAGCATCAAGCGCGATAATTGTTTTTGCCTGATCAGCTAACACGGAGGTTAGCCTGCCCGAGCCGGCTCCAAGGTCTGCGATATCCAACCCTCTAATCGGTCGTATTTCTTCGATATCATTGAACACACTCGGCTGCTTCGCAATTAATTCATGATAACGCTCCGCTTCTTCCTCATAAATAAGATGGTGATCTGGCATCGTTATTTCCTCCTCTATGGCTCATTCTCACTAAGCATAAAGGTGTACGTAACGGCAAAGTCAATAGCTGTGCTCTAACACTAAATACCGTCATCACACAGCAAGTTTAAAACAAGCCAGCTATATATTGTTAGCCGCAAACTTATATTCTTTCAGATTATGGATAATTACATCGTCTATAGGAATATTCAAGTGTCTCATCGCTAATAAAATAGAGCCGATAACAGGTGGGAACTTTGGCTGCGCAACGGTGTAGCGCTTGTTGTTTCCTTGCAGCAGCAGCTCGCCTAGCTTCGTCGTAAAGTAGGAGCTATTCGCTACGCCGCCAATAATGGCAACCGTAACCTCTTCGCTATAGAAGGAGGCGGCAATTAGCTCGATGCCCACCTTTGTTTGTTCAATAGCACGATTACACACACGCATTGCGATGGAACTTCCTTGATCGGCTGCTGCAGTCACCATGGGAGCAAATTGCCCAAACTGTTTGTTCCGCTCACGGGTATCCTCATTAAATCCTTTTTTGGCGGTATCAGCGAGCTGTTGAACCGTTGACACACTCCAATGATCAAGCATGGCCTGCCGAAGCTCATGGTCGGTATCGTCGCAGTTGCCTGCAAGTATCTCATATACCGCATCATAAGCAATAAACCTTGCAGCACTAGCCGCGTAATGGTGAAAATCATAATTGCGAATCAATTGTCCGTCTTCTGTAATGCCGAGGATAATAGAGCCGGTACCAGCTATAACGACGATACCTTCCTCGATCATTAATGCGCCTCTATGCGCGGATACGGCATCATTCACATGCCATATCGGGCATGTAAGTCCTGGCAGCTTCGTTAATGTCGTAATCCATTCGAGATCGGAGGGCGAATCGTAGCCTGCTATACCTGCTACAAGCGCGACTACATGATCGGTTGTTCTGTCAACCTCGCGAAGAGCGTCGAGGATGGCTCCTTGTACGTTTGTAGCGGCGTCTTCATCCTTGTAAATGGAGGCTGAGCCTCGTTCCAAATAAGAAAGCACATATCCTCTCAAACTACATACCATGACGCGGGTATGCGTTCCACCGCCATCTATTCCAATTACGACCAGATCCTCTTGCATAGGTACACTCCTATTCATAATGGCTTAATGAAGCAGCCCAAAAAAACTCCAGCCACGTTTAACTAGTTTACTTCAACATTCCATATACAGGAAGAGAATGGATATTCTTTTTACAGCTATTTTTTCGTTGTTTAAACTCCGTTTAAACTGGCGCATTAGAGTAGGTAGCGTAGGGGAGAGAATAGAGATACAGGAGTGATACTGATGAAAGATAAAAAAAGTAATGTAAAGCGGTTTATAGGGCTCATTATGGAGACGAATCCTCCAAGGCTGATGATGTCAATTGCAGTTATTTTGAGCGTTATTACGACGCTAGTGGGACTAACAATACCGTTATTCACGAAAAATATGGTTAATGGCTTCTCGCTTGGGTCACTAAGTACAGGGCAAATCGTTGGGATGGCTGCGGCCTTCATTGCTCAGGTTGTGTCCGGGGGCGTGTCTGTCTACTTGCTGCATTACAGCGGCAATAAGATCGTATCGTCCATTCGCGAACGGTTATGGAGCAAGCTGCTGCGCTTGCCTGTGCCGTACTACGACAACAAGTCTTCCGGCGATACGATTAGTCGTTTGACGAACGATACGGCGCTGCTGAAGGGTCTCATTACCGAGCATGTAACTGGATTTTTCACCGGCATATTGTCCATCATCGGGGCATTGTCGATTCTTTTCTATATGAACTGGCAAATGACGCTTATTATGCTGACCGTCTTCCCAGTGGCTGCATTAATTATGGTGCCAATCGGCAAAAGAATGTACAGTATCTCTAAATCAACTCAGGAGGAGAACGCTCGGTTTACTTCCGTTGTGAACCGCGTTGTATCCGAGATAAGGCTAGTTAAAGCATCTGGTTCAGAGCCTGCGGAATATGAACAAGGACGTATCGGTATTCAAAATTTGTTTGGATTCGGATTAAAAGAAGCCCGCATGCAGGCGCTTATATCGCCAATCGTTACGTTTATCATCCTATTGCTGCTCGTTTGCTTGATCGGCTTTGGCGGTGTGCAGGTATCTTCAGGAGCTATGACTGCGGGTGAATTGGTTGCATTTATTATGTATCTGTTCCAAATTATGCTGCCTATTACACAAATCTCGCAATTTTTTACGCAATTTCAGAAGGCGATGGGAGCAACCGACAGTATTATAGGCATATTAGAAGCAGAAGAAGAGGATCAGGATAATGGCAAGGCGGTTACTCAGATGAATCAGACTTTGCAGGTGGATAATGTATCATTTGCCTATAAAGCAGAGGAACCGATTCTTCGGGATGTGAGTTTGACGATTGAAGCGGGTAAAGTAACAGCGCTTGTCGGCCCAAGCGGCAGCGGCAAAACGACGCTTTTCTCACTTCTCGAAAGGTTCTACGATCCGACTTCTGGTGCAATCCGACTTGGCGGGACAGATATTCGTGATGCATCACTGCGCTCATGGCGCAGCCAGATTGGCTACGTATCACAGGAGAGCCCGATTATCGCGGGCACAATTAAAGATAATTTATGCTACGGTCTGACGCGTGAAGCAACTCAGCAGGAAATCGAACAGGCTGCTCGAATGGCTTATGCAGACGGATTTATTGAGGCTTTGCCAGAGAGCTATGAAACTGAGGTTGGCGAGCGCGGAATTAAGCTATCCGGCGGTCAGCGGCAGCGGATTGCGATTGCGAGGGCGCTGCTGCGTGATCCACATATTCTTATGCTCGATGAAGCTACGTCTAATCTAGACAGCAAATCAGAAGAGGTCGTACAGGATGCACTCAAAAATCTCATGATTGGACGGACAACTGTTGTCATCGCCCATCGCTTATCAACGGTCGTTGACGCGGACTCCATCGTCTTCCTAGAGAAGGGTGTCATCACCGGGGTAGGAACACATGAACAGCTCTACAAAAGCCACGCCATGTATCGTGAATTCGCAAATGGCCAGCTTCGCATGAATAAAACAGCTTCGTAAACGGGAGAGGGGGGTGTATAAATGGGCTATGTGCTGATTGTGGACGATGATCCTCATATACGGGAGCTTGTTCGTGTTATTTTGCAGAAAGAGGGGTTGAACGTACAAGAGGCACCGGATGGTCAGTCGGCTATGGCTCAAATGGAAGTGTTGCCGGCAGATATGGTCATATTGGACATTATGATGCCGAACATGGACGGCTGGGAGCTGTGCCAAGAGCTGCGCAAGCAGTATGATATTCCACTGCTCATGCTCACTGCCAAGGGGGAAATGGGTGACAAGGTAAGGGGGTTTCATCTAGGTACGGACGATTATTTGGTGAAGCCGTTTGATCCTGCGGAGCTGACTGTCAGGGTGATGGCGCTGCTCAAGCGTTACCGAATTGCCGTATCCCAGCAGGTATCCGTAGCGGAGCTTATGCTGGATCGTCAGACGTATGAAGTGAAGGTTCATGCAGAATTCATCACGCTTCCGCCAAAAGAATTCGAGCTTCTATTCAAGCTCGTTAGCCATCTTGGACGCACGTTGACGCGCAATCAGCTGATCGAGGCGATTTGGGGCTATGATTTTGACGGCAACGAACGGACGCTCGACGTGCATATTAACCGGCTGCGGGAGCGCTTCGCCCTATGGGAGGTTTCCATTAAGATTAGTACGATTCGCGGCCTCGGCTATCGGCTGGAGGTGCTCTAATGCATCGTCGAATGTCAAAAATAGAAATTTCTATGCGTTTTGCAGGAGCGATAGCGATGGTATTTCTATTCAGCGGAAGTGCCTTCTCGCTGGCGTATTGGCTGACGAAATGGTTCTACGCGAGGCACGAGGTGCATTTGCCTGAATATGTGGTGCAGCTGTTAAATTGGGGGCTCGGCATATTTTTTCTAATTGTACTGTTTGGTATCGTTAATTTACTGATGCGGCCGAAGCAGAGGGCGGTTTGGGTAGAAATGATCGATGCGTTAAAACGGATGGCCAAAGGTGATTTCAATGTAACTGTGGACCGCGACAAGAAATACCATGGTCAATTCGGTGATTTTATCCAATCGATTAATGATATGGCGCACGAGTTGAAGCAGGTGGAGCTTCTTCGTCAGGAATTCATCTCTAACGTATCGCATGAGATCCAATCGCCTCTGACCTCGATTCGCGGCTTTGCGAGCACGCTTCAGCGTGAAGACCTCAGCCGAGAGGAGCAGCGCCATTATTTGTCGATTATTGAGCAGGAAACGACGCGGCTGTCCAGAATAAGCGATAATCTGCTCAAGCTGACAACTCTAGAGGCCGAGCAGCAGCAGCTTGATTTGAAAAGTTACCGCTTGGATACACAGCTTGAAAGCATCGTGCTTGCCTCAGAGCCGCAGTGGCTGGACAAGGAGCTTGAGCTCGAACTGGAGCTGGAGGAAACGGAGATAAGGGCAAATGAAGAGATGTTAAGTCAGGTCTTCGTTAACCTCATTCATAACGCTATTAAATTCACTCCAGTTAGAGGGAGCATTAAGATTGAGCTCCAGCACATAGGAACTGAGATTAAAGTAATAATAACGGACACAGGTATCGGTATTTCCGAAGAGGATCAGCTCCGTATATTTGAACGTTTCTATAAGGGTGACAAGCAGCGTACGAGGACGGCCGACGGAAGTGGGCTAGGCTTATCGATTGTAAAAAAAATTATCGAGCTTCATCACGGTGCAATTCAAGTAGACAGCAAGCTGCAACACGGATCAACTTTCACTGTCACGCTCCCGATCCATTAATAACCGAGCCGCATAACTTTTATTAAAAATGCAGAACCCCTCTCCCTGATCTACCAAAAATTACACTGAACAGCTTTGTTTCAAAACATGCCCATTAGGTTAATCATAGCTATAACGAATGACAGAGAGGGGCACATAAATATGGGACTATTATGGACAATAATTGTTGGCGGTATCATTGGTTGGTTAGGCGGTTTGCTTGTCGGGCGTGACGTACCGGGAGGTATTATCGGCAACATCGCAGCGGGCTTCATCGGAGCTTGGTTAGGTACACTTCTGCTTGGCTCGTGGGGACCGACAATTGGCGGTTTCGCCCTCGTTCCAGCTATTATCGGAGCCATTGTTGTTGTGCTGCTGTTAAGCGCCATTATGCGTGGAACAAGACGCGCATAACGTTAAACTTGATAAAACCGCTGTTGAAGTAGTAACGTATACTTCAATAGCGGTTTTTTACGTTCAAAAGCTACAAAGGAAGAGGTTAGAGGGCATGCTCCTATTCATTAGTATCATCACGGTATTTGTTGTCGTTGTTTTATTAATATTGAAGTATTATCCTGCTTTAGGCGCGAGTCAATCGAATGCAGGGCGGCAGCGGCTAAGCGCGTCCAAGCAGTATGCCATTAAAAAATTTATAAATGATACTCCTACCGCAATGGATATGACGACAAGTCAGAAGCTAAAGCTGCTAGTCGATTTTGTGAAAGGCAATCCAAAAGCAAGACCGAATAAAGCAGTGGCTTTTGAGCCGCTGAGTGAATTGTATTTTGAGAAAGAAAAAGAGCCTAAACTGACGTGGTTCGGCCATTCGGCTGCTCTGCTGCAATTGGACGGAAAAACGCTGCTGCTTGATCCCATGTTCGGCAGTGCTCCGTCCCCGTTTCCGCTCATTGGCGGTAAAAGATTCAGCAATAAGCTGCCGTTTGAGATGGAGCAGCTGCCGATGATCGATGCGGTGCTCATTTCACATGATCATTACGATCATTTAGATTACGGTTCAATAGTAAAGCTGAAGGATAAGGTGAAACAGTTTTTTGTTCCGCTCGGCGTTGGCCCTCATCTGGTGAAATGGGGAGTAGATCCTGCAATCATCGAGGAGCTTGATTGGTGGAATGAGGTTACCTATGAGGGACTAAATTTGGCTTGCACACCTGCGAGGCATTTTTCTGGAAGAAGCCTGACGGATCGTGATGCTACGCTTTGGTGCTCGTGGGTGATACACGGCCGGGAAGCAAGGGTCTTTTTTAGCGGAGACAGCGGTTATGGGCCTCATTTCAAAGAAATCGGCGAGAAATACGGTCCGTTTGATCTGACTCTCATGGAATGCGGACAATACGATGAGCGTTGGGCTGCGATTCATATGATGCCTGAGGAAACGGTTGAAGCGCATTTGGACGTGCGGGGAGAGGTGTTGATTCCGATTCACTGGGGGGCGTTTACACTGGCACTGCATGGCTGGACCGATCCGGTGGAACGTGCCGTGAAAGCAGCTAAAAAACGCAATGCGACGATTTCAACTCCGAGAATTGGCGAGACTGTCTTCATTCGCTCCGCTTCTTATCCGTCATCGTCATGGTGGCTTTAGAAGGATTATACTTTCAAACGACGCAGGGGCTGTTCTGAAAGGTCTAATGACCTCTAAGAACAGCCCCTGCTGTGTTTATTTCATACCCGATATCGAGTAGTTCTCGATAATGTGCTTCTGGAAGAAGATAAAGATAATGATGATCGGTACAACCATGAAGGTTGAGCCGGCCATTTGGAGCGCGTAGTTGCCTCCGTATTGTCCTTTGAGCAGCGACAAACCGACCGAAAGTGTATACAGCTTCTCGTCATTCGCGATAATAAGCGGCCATAGGAAGCTGTTCCAGCCTCCGATGAATGCAAGAATACCCTGTACTGCAAGAATTGGCTTCGAAATCGGAAGTACGATCTGCAGGAAGGTACGGAACTCGCTTGCACCGTCGAGACGTGTCGCCTCAAGCAGCTCATCAGGAATAGTTGACATGAACTGACGGAACAAGAATATTCCGAAGGCTCCAACTAGACCAGGCAATACAACGCCAATCATCGTGTTCGTTAGATGCATCTCATTTAGGATCAAGTAGACAGGAATCATCGTAACTTGACCGGGAATCATCATCGTAGCAAGCACGAGATAGAACAAGTATTTACTGCCTTTAAACTTATACTTCGCGAAGCCGAATCCAGCCATTGCATTCATGAATAAGCCGATGAAGGAGAAAAAGACAATGATCAGCGTGTTTTTTAAATACACGTCGAAGTTCATATTAAGGAACAAATTTTTGAAATTCTCTGTCGTGAAACGCTCAGGCCACAGAGTAGGCGGGATATTCTGAATCTCGCTCTCCGGTTTGAAAGAAGACAGAATCATCCATACGAAAGGAAGGATGACTAATACCCCGCCGACAGCTAGACATATGCCTAGTATCCACTTGAGCACTTTTTCGCCTCTCGAGGCACTTGATAATTTGGCTTGCGAACTCATCCGATGCACCTCCGTTTGGATTATAGATCCGTATCTTTATTTTGAAATCTGAACTGTACGAGCGTGATCACAATAATGGTAAGGAACAGAACGAAAGATCCTGCAGCCGCATAGCCGAAGTTGCTAAGCTGGAAGCCGTTCCGATATATGAACAGTGCCACTGAAGTTGTACTGTCGAGTGGACCGCCGTCTGTCATAATGAATGGCTCCTCGAAAAATTGCAGCCATCCGATCATAGTCGTAATTGAAACGAAGAAAATCGCAAAGCGCAGCATTGGCAGCGTAATGTAGATTAGCTGCTTCCAAGTGCTCGCTCCGTCTAGTTGAGCAGCTTCGTAATAAGACTTTGGAATGCCTTGAAGTGCAGCAATGAAGATGATCATGTTCAGTCCGATCCCTCTCCATACAGCCATCAGAATAAGTGAAATCTTAGCCATGATGGGGTCTTGCAGCCAAGGTACGGCAGGCAAATTAATCGATTCGAGAATATAGTTGAATAGGCCGAAGGCAGGGTTGTAGAGAAAGCCCCATACGACAGCTACAGCTACAACGTTCGTAACCGACGGCATATAATATACGATGCGGAAAATTTTAAAGGTCCGATTGGCGCCGAAATTAATCATGATCGCAACAGCTAATGAGCATACGATAACGAGTGGAACTCCGATAAGCACATAGAACAATGTATTCAATATAGCTTTAATAAAAATGGGATCAGCCATAACGTCTACATAGTTTTTGAAACCGACGAATGAAATGTTGGACCAGTCTGCAAGGCCTGCTAAGTCCATATTCGTAAAGCTTATAATCAAGGCCACGAAAATCGGCAATAAAGAGAAAAGGGTAAGTAAAATAAGCGTCGGAGCGATAAAGAAATACGGTGCCTTGCTCTGGGATATCCCTTTCATATACGACCCTTCCTTTGCTATGAGCGCCTGGCTAATTTAATCCATTTCATGGAACCGGCAGCGGTCCAATTCAAGAAGCGCTGCCGGCATTGGCGGTCATTATTTATTTAAAATTTGTTCAGATTTAGCGTTGAAGGTATCTAGTTCCTTCTGGATATCACCATTGGCACGGTAAATTCTCTCGAACGTGGATAGAACGTTCTGAGCAATTTCCTCCCATGGCTTAATACCTGGCATTGGTTTAGAGGCATTCATTTGCTCGCCGATTACTTTCAAGTTAGCATCAGATGACAACTTCTCGTCTTCCCATGCTTTCTTTGTGGAAGGCAAGGAGTTCGACAACTCCAACCACTTCAATTGCGTTTCAGGCTTGCTCATGTAAGCTAGGAATTTCAATGCTTCCTCTTTGTGCTCTGTATGTTGGAAAATGGACAAGTTAGAGCCGCCTAGGGATGACAGATTGTTCTCTTTCTTAGGAAGAACTGCTGTAGCCCATTTACCTTCCAGCTCAGGTGCTTGATCATTGATCAATTTAATCATCCAAGGGCCGCTGATGAACATCGGCAGGATGCCTTCGCCTTTAAATGCCGGGATAATGTCCATACCCAAATCGATCGGAGCGGAGCCGTCTTTGAAGAAGCTATCCAAATATTCAACGGCCTCAACGAACTCTGGTTCGTTGAACAGCGGCTTATTATTCTCAATAAGTTTCGAACCGTTTTGACGTGCAAACATGAATAGAAGTGATTGTTCTTTCACGTCAAGGCTGATGCCGTATTTGTTTTTGCCGCGAGCTGCAAGCTTAGTCGCTGCATCTTTCAGCTCATCCCAAGTTTCAGGAGCTTTATCATATCCAACTTCTTTTAGAAGGTCTGTACGGTAGTAAAGAACGCGAGTGTCGATATACCATGGCACGCCGACTGTAGCGCCTTCATATTTAGTTGTTTCAATTGAGCCAGGGTAGAAGTTGCTTTCAGCCAGCTCAGGGTATTGACTGATATGAGGAGTGATGTCCATAAGCGCTTTAGCAGAAGCGAATTCTGGAATCCAAGTTGTTCCCATTTGAAGAACGTCAGGACCTTTCTTAGAAGCTACAGCTGTCAACAGCTTGTCATGCGCAGTATCCCAAGGAAGTGCTTGTACATTTACTTTAATGTTCGGGTTCTCAACCATAAATTGTTCGGCAATTTTCGGCAAAGCTTTCGCTTCTTCCCCCATACCCCATACATTCAATGTTACTTGGCCCTCAGCGGCGCCTTCATTGTTATTACTACCGCATGCAGTAAGTGCTCCAACGAGTAGCATGGAGCTAGCCAGCGTGGTTACTACTGATTTTTTAAACATTAAATAATCCTCCCTAGTGAATGATAGTTATAAGTACTATGCTGTGTTTATGTGCAAGTTATGCACATGAACGCATTCGACAGCCAACTTTTTCAGCTTGATACTGAATCATGAATATGCTGATTTCTGCGTATACACCTCCTGGTGTAAAATCATTCGCTACATCGGTATTGAAATGTTATTTCTTCTGGTGAAACGTTTCTATTGATAGAAAAATTACCCTATCTATTTATTATTAATAGAAATACTAACACTTCGAAACGTTTCGAATATATTATAGATCATAAATAAAACGTATTCAAGAGCTGTTTTTATTATAAAATTTTACTTCTTCTTAATATATAAACGTTTTTATTAAGTTTGAAACAGCAATTGACGGCTCTTTTTAAATTGTTTATAATCCATATCAGAGAGCAATAGAAACGTTTCGATTCTAAATAAATTGTGACTTAAATCAATTTTAGTAAAGACACCTAGATGCGCAAACATTAACTATAAAATGATGAATGAGCTGGGCTCATACGAGGGGGAGCAATGTAATGGAGAAACAACCTAAGGCTCTATTGAAGCTCATGACGCTTGAAGAGAAGATTGGTCAGCTGCTGCAGCTGGCGACGCCTTTTTTCCAAGGTGCGGATGGACAAATTACCGGACCAATGGCAGAGATGGGTATAACAGAAGAAACAGTACGGAATACGGGCTCGGTTCTAGGCTTAACTGGAGCGAGCGAAGTCATTGATGTGCAGAAGCGGCATTTGGCGAATAATCGACTTGGTATACCGCTTCTCGTAATGGCAGATATCGTTCATGGTTACAAAACAATATTCCCAGTTCCGCTTGCTATAGGCTGCTCTTGGAATATGGAGCTGGCAGAGCAAAGCGCCGAGATCGCTGCGAAGGAAGCGGCCGCAGCAGGCGTGCATGTTACGTTTGCGCCAATGGTCGATCTTGTGCGTGATCCAAGATGGGGCAGAGTGATGGAGTCGACTGGTGAGGACCCGTATTTGAACAGCGAGTTCGCGAGAGCATTTGTAAGAGGCTTTCAAGGGGAGGATCTTACGAATGATCACAGCCGCGTCGCTGCTTGTGTGAAACACTTCGCCGCTTATGGAGCTGGTGAGGGTGGGCGTGACTATAATACCGTTGATTTGTCAGAACGTCAGCTTCGCGAGTTTTATTTGCCTGCTTACAAGGCTGCACTTGATGAAGGCTGCGAGATGGTCATGACCGCATTTAATACCGTCGACGGCATACCAGCTTCAGGCAACAAATGGTTGATGCGTGATTTGCTTCGCGCAGAATGGGGTTTTGACGGCGTACTGATTTCTGATTGGGGCGCTGTGAAAGAGATGATTCCGCATGGCGTTGCAGCCGATGAGGCGGAAGCGGCGTTGAAAGCCATTAAAGCTGGTGTCGATATTGAAATGATGACGACATGCTACTCGGATCATTTGCAGAAGCTTGTTGAGACAAACGAGATTGATGTGGCATTGATAGACGAAGCTGTACTGCGTATTTTGGAACTGAAGCAGAAGCTGGGATTATTCGATCAACCGTATCGCGGAGCCGATGCTGAGCTGGAGAAGGAAATTGTAGCCTCTGCTGCACACCTTCAGGCATCAAAGCAATTAGCGGTAGAATCTTCTGTTCTATTGAAAAATGATGGCGTACTTCCGCTCACACGTGAGCAAAAAATCGCGCTAATTGGACCATTTGCGGCAAGCGGCGACATTCTTGGCCCATGGTCATGGCTTGGTTCCAAGGAAGAAGCTGTTCAACTCGCAACGGGCATTGCAAGCAAGATTGATGCTGCACAGCTTACTGTCACGGAAGGCTGCGGTATCGAAACGTCAACGGATGAGCAGTTGAAAGCAGCGCTG
Source organism: Paenibacillus sp. J22P15 (assembly GCF_056269345.1). Lineage (NCBI taxonomy): Bacteria > Bacillati > Bacillota > Bacilli > Caryophanales > Paenibacillaceae > Paenibacillus > Paenibacillus sp. J22P15. Next base: position 301,034 of record NZ_JBWDNT010000006.1, on the reverse strand, counting down.
GCTGCGGCAAACGATGCGGACGTTCTCGTCCTGGCACTAGGCGAGCATTCCGATATGAGCGGGGAAGCGGCTAGCCGTGCGGATATTAAATTGCCGCAAGTACAAGTGGAGCTGATTGCTAAGTTGAAGCAGCTCGGCAAGCCAATGGTCGTTGTTCTCTTCAACGGAAGACCGCTCGATCTGCATGGGGTTATCGATCAAGCAGATGCGGTGCTTGAGGCTTGGTTCCCAGGAAGCGAAGGCGGCGCAGCTATCGCAGATCTTCTATACGGTGATGCTGATCCGACGGGAAGATTAACGATGTCGTTCCCTTATGCTGTAGGACAAATACCAGTCTACTATAACCGGTTTAATACAGGAAGGCCGCAGGGCGCACCGGATGCACAAGTGAAATATGTATCTCAGTATTTGGATATTCCGAATGAGCCGCTGCTTCCATTTGGCTATGGACTCGGCTACACAACCTTTGCATACGAAGGTGCTGAGTTGTCCTCAGATACAATGAGCGAGACTCAATCACTGGATGTGAAAATTACGGTAACCAACACAGGAACACGTTCAGGTGAGGATACTGTGCAATTATATATTCGCGATATGTCGGGTGACGTCGTTCGTCCGCTTCAGGAGCTGAAGGCTTTCCGCAAGGTTAAGCTTGCGCCAAACGAGAGTAAAGAAATTATCTTTACGCTTGAAGAGAAGCAGCTGCGGTATTATCATGCCGATCTTACTTTTACTAGCGATCCTGGAGACTTCGAACTTTTTATTGGCCCAAATAGCCGTGATGTTACGACGCTCAATTTCAAATTAAGCAAATAGAGAGGCAGTGAGAAGCATGGAAACTATAATCAACCCTACGAAGGCTATGGACAAGATGCGGATTGAAGCTGGAGAGACGAAGTTTGATTTTCTAAGCAGCGGAGATCTTATGCAAGCCGTTCATCAAGGAACGATGCTGAACCAGGTTGTAACTAACCCGATCGATGGTTCACTTAATAATATTTACTTGCGATTGCACGGTGCAGAAGGCATTTCTTACGAGCCGTTGCTTGGTATCCGTTCATCGAGCCGCATGTCGGCTGCTGGTGGACGACTGATTTGGGAAGGAACAGCATTCGGAGGAATCACTTATCGCGTTGTATTTACGCTTACAATGCACGGAATATGGTTCTGGGATGTAAACGTGGATTCGCAAAACAGTGAAGTTAAGGTTGATATCCTTTACGGACAAGACATCGGTCTTGCTGATATTGGCGCTGTACGTACGAACGAGGCGTACATGTCTCAATATGTCGATCACAAGGCGTTTAAGGATGAGAAGCTGGGTTATGTGCTGTGCTTCCGTCAGAACCAACCGATGCAAGGTGCATTTCCTTATATGCAGCACGGTTCACTAACAGGTGCAACGAGTTATTCTACAGACGGTTTCCAATTCTTCGGTCTTAGCTACAAGGAAACGGATGTTCCAGCAGCACTTAGCCAGCCAACGCTTGCGAATGAAGTATACCAGTATGAATTCACCTATGCTGCGCTGCAATCGGAGCTTGTTGCGCTAAAGGGAAAAGGTCGTTTCGTATTTTACGGTTTGTTCAAAGCAGACCATTCTTCCGCTATTGAGACATTAGAGTTCGCTGCGGAAGTACAGAAGGCTTGGGATGAAGTACAGTCCAGCGAAGGTCAAGCAACTGCAGCAGATCATGCATCAAGTGCTGAGTTCGTTACTTTGACAGGTGCGCCGGTTGGAACGGAAACAATGACTGCGGAAGAGATTTCTGCTTATTTCCCTAATCGTCACCAAGAGGAATGGCAGGATGGCAAGCTGTTGTCGTTCTTTACGGACAGCCATGAACACGTCGTTCTGAAGGAAAAAGAGCTTCTCGTTGAGCGTTCACACGGCCATATTCTAATGTCAGGCGGCAACGACCGCATGACTGAGAATGTTATGACGACAACATCTTATATGTACGGTATTTTCAACTCGCAGCTGCTTGTCGGCAATACGAGCTTCCACAAGATGATGACGAATGCCCGCAACGCTTTGAATGTTTTGAAGACGTCAGGACAACGCATCTATGTTGAAATTGAAGGAACATACCGCCTGCTTACGATGCCATCTATGTTTGAAATGGGCTTCAACTATGCCCGCTGGTACTACAAAATGGCAGATGACATGCTCATCATTACGAACTACACAACGGTTGATACTCCGGAGGTTCGTTTGCACCTTCGTTCGGCTAAAGGACAGGCTCATCGATATATCGTTACGAATCAAGTTTCTATGAACAACAATGAGTATGAGCTGCCATATCAGATGGAGCAATCTAATGACATGCTTATCTTCAAGGCTGACCAGCAATCGATCAGCGCACCGGTATTCCCTGATCTGAAATACCGTATGCAAGTAAGTGGAACAGAAATGGTACTAGGAGATGAAAGTCTGCTTGTTCAAGGCGGTGTGGCTGCGTCTGCTTCACTTGTTGTTCTTCAACTAGGCGAGAGTGCTGAATGGACGATCACGATGCAAGGTCTGATTCATGGTGAAGAGCTGCCGATGGTTGAGAAGAAGTCAGAGAACGAAATTGAGCGTTACCGCGAGTTTATTCGGAACGTGATGAACGGCTTCCAGCTCTCCAAAGCTGGCGCGGATGCCGTTTCAGCTGAGCTGGACAAAGTGAACGCAATGGCATGGTGGTACACGCATAACATGCTCGTTCATTATTCCGTACCGCACGGTTTGGAGCAATACGGCGGCGCAGCATGGGGAACGCGCGATGTATGCCAAGGTCCAACGGAATACTTCATGGCGATGCGCAAATACGAGCAGGTCGCAGAAATTATCAAGACTGTTTATTCTCATCAGTATGAGGATGACGGCAACTGGCCGCAATGGTTCATGTTCGATCGTTACTTCCATATCCAGCAGGAAGAAAGCCATGGCGATATCATTGTATGGCCGCTGAAGGTGCTAGGCGATTACTTGGCTGTTACGAAGGATTACAGCATCTTGGAGGAACGTGTTCCTTACACGGTTCGTCATAAGGGTAACTTCACGACAGAAACAGCGACGCTCCTTGACCATGCAATGAAAGAAATTAAGTACATGAAAGATCATTTCCTGCATGACACGCATCTATCGTCATATGGCGACGGGGATTGGGATGATACACTCCAACCGGCGAATGCGCAGCTTAAACAATATATGATCAGCAGCTGGACTGTTGCACTTACGTATCAAGTTCTTGAGCAGTTTGGAAGTGTGCTTGAGGAAATTGACACGGTGCAGGGAGCTGAGCTTAAGCAGCTGGCAGCTTCTATTAAAGAAGATTTCAATCGTTATATGCTCCAAGAAGAAGTTATTCCAGGCTTCGTCTACATGGAAGAGCCAGGAGAGGCGAAGCTGATGCTTCACCCTTCGGATACGACGACAGGTATTCAATACCGTCTGCTTCCGATGACACGCAGCATGATCAGTGAGCTGTTAACGGAAGAACAAGCGGCTGAGCACTACCGTATCATTAAAGAGCAGTTGTACTGCCCAGACGGTGTAAGGCTCATGAATCGTCCTGCACAGTATGCGGGCGGCGTAAGCACAAACTTCAAACGTGCAGAGCAAGCGGCGAACTTTGGCCGGGAAGTGGGATTACAGTATGTCCATGCCCATATCCGTTACGTAGAAGCGATGGCTAAGCTAGGCAAGAAGGATGAAGTATGGCAAGGCCTTCTCATGATTAATCCAGTCGGAATTCGTGATGTTGTGCCTAACGCAGAATTGCGTCAAAGCAATTCGTACTTCAGCAGCTCCGATGGCAAGTTTAACAACCGTTACGATGCGCAGGAACGCTTCGGCGAGCTGCGTGACGGTTCAGTTCCGGTCAAAGGCGGATGGAGAATCTATTCAAGCGGCCCTGGAATTTACATGAATCAGATGATATCGAATGCACTCGGAATCCGTCAGTTTGAGGGAGATCTGGTTATCGATCCTGTTCTTCCTACAGATCTTGACGGTATGCAGTTCGAGTTCCTGTGGAACGGAGTACCGATTAGCTTCGTTTATCATCTAAGTGATGCAGAGCAAGTGAGCCGGGTAGTTATTAACGGCAAGGACGCTGAACTGAATTCAACTGCTAATCGCTATCGTGCTGGCGGTGTGAGAATTACAGAAGAACAATTGCAAGCAAGCCTTCTTGCTGAATCCAATCGGATTGAAATTTTTATGTAATAAGCAGACTGGCGGACTCCTAGAGCCGCCAGTCTTTGTGATATAGTGGAGGAACAATGAAAGATTGGAGTGAAAGCTGTGGTTAGTATAAAAGATATCGCTAAACAAGCTGGGGTCTCGATCTCGACGGTATCTTACGCACTCAACGGCAGCCCTAAGGTTACGGATGAGACGACAGCACGAATAGTGGCTATTGCCAAGGAATTGGACTATATTCCGAACGCTGCTGCAAGGTCGCTCAAGACGAGAGAGACGAAAATTATCGGAGTTTTCCTTACCGACTTCAGCGGGGCCTTCTATGGTGACCTTCTGCAGGGTATGAAAGAGGTTTTGACGGCAAAAGGTTATGATCTATTCGCATGCAGCGGTATACAGTCTCATCGCATGCTGCCAGAGCGGATGATTGACGGCGCCATTATTTTAGATGAATCGTTCGAGAGCTCGGAGCTGTTGAGCTTCGCGGAACGCGGGCATAAACTAGTCGTGCTGGACCGTGAGCTTCAGCATCCGAACATCAATCAGGTGCTGCTCGACAACAAAGCGGGAGCGTCGTTAGCGACAGATTACTTAATTGAGCAAGGGCACCGTAAATTGTATGCCGTAACTGGGCCAGCCGGCTCGTATGATTCTAAGCAGCGGCTTCAAGCGGTTGCGCAAGTAGTAGAGCGCACAGCAGGTGCTACGCTGACTGTTATTGAAGGTGACTTCAACAAGCAGACTGGGGAACTGGCGGCAGAGAAAATTGTTGCAGATATGGGCAGTTCAACAGGAGCGGTATTTTGCTTCAATGATGAAATGGCAATTGGTATGTTCAATTATTTAACGACGAATTATCCTAATATTCGGGTTGGGGAACATATTCATATTATTGGGTTTGATAATGTGGAGCTTGGCTCGTATACACAGCCTCGGTTGGCTACGATAGATTATTCCAAGCGCAAGTGGGGTGCCCTTGCCGCCGAGCAGTTAATTAAGCTCATCGGGGGCGAAGAAGTTGAACATGAACGCATATACGTTACCTTGATCAAAGGTGAATCAGTACAGGCAGCTAAGTAAAGCTAATTGGTCATTTGCTAACGGACGAATTGAGGAGCAACCTCAATTTGTTCGTTTTTAGATGATTGTGCCATTCACCTTTATATTAATAAAGGGTTGACAGATGCTTCAAAATGCATTATCTTTAATTCAAGATAACTTAATTAAAGATAAGAACGGCGCAGAAGGGAGTGATAATCATGGAAAAAGAGCAACAAAATGATTCATTAAATCTCTTCATCGCGCTGTCTAGAGCGAGCCAATGGGTGAATGCTCATGCGGATCGCGATATACGTAAGAATGGCTTGAACCGGACAGAGTTTGGGGTGCTTGAGCTGCTGTATCACCGAGGACCGCAGCCCTTGCAGCAAATCGGCGAGAAAGTGCTCATGAGCAGCGGCAATATTACTTATGTCGTAGATAAGCTGGAGAAGAAGCAAGCGGTGCGCCGCAGAGCTTCGACGACGGATAGACGTCTCATCTATGCGGAGCTCACGGATCAAGGCAAGCAGTTTGTGGAGGAAGTGTTCCCAACTCATCAAGATACGATTGAGCAAGCGATGAAGGGGCTTTCCACAGAAGAGAAGCAGCTCGCAAGTAAGCTGCTCAAGAAGCTAGGCAAGTATGCACAGGAGCATTACAAGTAGTTGGTCTTACTAAGCGGGGGCCGCAGCTGATTACTTGTTACGGCTCATAAATGATGGCTGCTATGAGAGGCACCATCATTTATACACGCCTTATATCTTAAGTTAGAGATTCTTTAATTGGTGATTAATGCAAGGGATATGAAGTGAGCTAATGTGTAAAAAAAGTTCAAAAAAAATTTTTAACAAAAAATGGAGGTTATTAAATTGAGTATTGCATTGGGATTATTGATTATTCGTGTTGTTGTAGGGTTGTTGTTCGTAGGACATGGTGCACAGAAGCTGTTCGGTTGGTTTGGCGGTTACGGTCCAAAAGGAACAGGCGGTTGGATGGATTCAATCGGTATTAAGCCAGGGGTTGCAATGGCTGTCACAGCAGGATTGATGGAGCTCGTCGGAGGGATAATGTTCGCAGCAGGTCTACTTACACCGCTTGCCGCTGTATTGATCGTCTTGACCATGCTCGGTGCTATTGTGAAGGTACATGGACCAAATGGATTATGGGCAACTGCAAACGGTTATGAATACAATCTTGTCCTCGCAGCCATTGCTATAGGTATCGCATTAACAGGTGCTGGCGAGTATTCAATTGACGCGTTGATCGGCTAATCCGTGATCGAGTGAATTACATTACTTTTGAAATTGGGATAAAATAAGGAGTTAAGAAGACGATTAACTTTGATGCGCCTGAGGTTTACCATCTTTATTTTGGCAATGAAATCGGAAGTCCAGCAACGATTATTACGTTTTTTCCTTGTGCAAATTCACGTAAAGGCAAAATTGGCGGGGGACAGGTCGGCGTAACGACTTATGTTGTCCCTGCTGGGGCATTGGGGTTCTGGAAAGAGCGTCTGATTAAGCTGAATGTGGATTTTGCACAAGCATCAAGATTTGGCGAACAGTATTTGCAATTCGAGGATCCTGACGGCTTAAAGCTTGAAATTGTAGCTCGTGAGCAAGGTGCTTTAAGCAAATGGTCATTTGGAGGCGTTCCGGCGGATCAAGCGATGTTACCAGCCTACACCTATCGTGGATCGGCAATATTTCAACGCGATCTATTTCCGTGAAGCAGGCGGTATATTATTCGAGATTGCGACGGATACACCGGGCTTTGCTCGTGATGAAGAACCAGATCGGCTCGGAGAGAAGCTCATGCTTCCGGAGTGGTTTGAAGAGCATCGCACGCAAATTGAGCAATTGTTATTACCATTCGAAGTGAGAGTATTGGAGGAGGACAAATCATGAAGCATATATTCAAAAAAGGAACAGATTCTGCTGCTCCGGTATTGCTGCTTTTACATGGAACAGGAGGCACCGAGCGGGATTTGCTCCCGCTCGCTGATCTTATTTCGCCCGCCTCATCGGTTCTAAGCGTGAGAGGAAATGTGCTGGAGAACGGCATGCCGCGTTATTTTAGAAGGCTTGCTGAAGGCGTTTTTGATATCGAGGATCTTCTATTCCGCACGAAGGAGCTTAATGAATTTCTTGATAGCGCAGCTGTCGAATACGGCTTTGACCGCAGTAATATTGTAGCCATCGGTTATTCGAACGGAGCTAACATTGCGGGAAGCCTGCTGTTCCATTATGAAGGCACGCTGCGCGGAGCGATTTTGCATCATCCAATGGTACCGATTCGCAATGCGCTGCTGCCTGATCTTACAGATGTTCCTTGCTTCATCGGGGCAGGCTCGAATGATCCGCTTTGCACACCGCAGGAGACCGAGGAACTTGACCGTATGCTGCAAGCAGCAGGCGCGCCAGTAACGGTTCACTGGGAGACATTCGGACATCAATTGACGAGTTCAGAGGTGGCTGCCGCTGCAGCTTGGTATAACGAAACCTTTAATGGTTAACAAAAGAGCAATCATTTCGCTGTGAGAGGGGATTCCGTTATGCTATCGATTGATCCAGCCAGTCAAAGTGTACAGGATAATTACAAGCTGCTGATCGGCAGTATTGTACCGAGACCGATTGCTTTTGTTACGACGCTTTCTAGTGAAGGGGTGCTGAACGCTGCGCCGTTCAGCTTCTTCAATATCGTTACGGCTAATCCTCCTATGGTAGCGGTGTCCGTCCAGCGGAAGCCGGGCGGTGTCCAGAAGGATACCGCCCGAAATGCCGTCGCCGCAGGCGAATTTGTTGTGCATATTGCTGATGAGAGCTATATTGAAGCGATCAATATTACAGCGGCAAGCTTGCCTCCTGAGGAGAGCGAGGTTGATCTTGCAAGGTTGACAGCGATTGCGAGCGAGCAGGTAAGCGTGCCTGGCGTAGCTGAAGCAAGAATCCGCATGGAATGTATATTGGACCAAGCATTACAAATTGGCGGCTCTGCAGATTCACCGGCATGCGATCTCTTAATTGGCAAAGTCGTGCGTTTTCATCTGGATGAGGCGTTGTATGAGAATGGGCGCATCAACGCCGAAGTTTTGAAGCCGGTAAGCCGACTAGCTGGAAGCGATTATGCGAAGCTAGGAGAGCAGTTTTCAATTGAGCGGCCTTCTTGAAGATAATTAATACTTGGAGTTAATGCCTTAGTAACGCAGCAAAGGCTGCCGATGATAGACATCGGCAGCCTTTTGTATTACTAATATGCTTCTATGTTTCCGTTAAGTTAAACGTTAAGTTAATCCATCATGCCCGAAATCATATTTGATTCCAAGAAATGAAGAATGGAATCATTAACATACACAGGGCTTTCCCTAAGCATATGAGGCCTGTGACTTCCTCCCGCAACGACCAAATACTGTGATCCTGCAACGAGAGCGCTTAAAGCTTTTATTTTCTCTTCGCCAACAAAAGAATCGTTCTCTCCCGTAATAAATAACGAAGGACAGCTTATACTGCCGAGCTGGTCAATTGTAAGCTGAGGGTACAGACGCCAATCGTTTGCAGACTGACGCATATGCTCTTGCCAATCGCCACGGTGCGCTTCCTCGTGTCGTTCCGTCATTTGATCGATGATAGCTTGCTTCTCATGCTCGATCAGCCACTCCGGTTCAAATTGCTCAACACCGGTGGGATCAGCAAAGCCGCTAGTGCCTATCGTAGTCAAAGTAGCTACTCTTTCTGGGTTATGAACGGCACCATACAATCCAACGTTCGCCCCTAAGCTATAGCCAATTAAATACGCTCTAGCTATGCAAAGCATGTCCATAAAATCAATCAAATCCCGAGTAAGCTGGGGTGTACTCCATTCCAGACTATTACATCTTGTTCTGCCATGACCTCTGAAGTCTGGATAATAACAAGTGTATTTATTCTGAAAATCAAGTATTTGGCTGGCGAAGGCCAATATCCCCCGTGAGTAGCCGCTGTGCAAAAAAATGACAGGCTCACCACTCCCCATCTTTTCATAATAGACGTCCAAATCTTTGAAATGGATGTACGGCATAGCGGCCTCCTCGGGAATTGTTCGTTTTAGATAAATTTTAATTTTTCAGCATTAAATTTTTATACTTGCTCCATTTCCGAGTGCTCGCTCTTTTGAGCCGCAATAGCGGTACACGCTGCATATATAAGTCTAGATTTTAGATCTATTTGTGCGGATTTGATCTTTTTGAGGGAAATAGGTCTAGCTTCTAGATCTATTCCTGAGTTTTCGCTCTTTTGAGCCGCATTAGCGGTACACGCTGCATATATTAGTCTAGATTATAGATCTATTTGTGCGGATTTGATCATTTTTTGAGAAATAGATCTAGTTTCTAGACCTATTCCTGAGATTTCGCGATTTTGAGCCACATTAGCGGTACACGCTGCATTTGTAAGTCTAGATTTTAGATCTATTTGTGCTGATTTGATCATTTTTTGAGAGTTAGATCTAGTTTCTAGATCTATTCCTGAGTTTTCACTCGTCTGAGCCACATTAGCGGGACATGCTGCATATATTAGTCTAGTATATAGATCTATTTGTGCAAATTTGATTATTTTCTGGGAAATAGATCTAGTTTCTAGACCTATTGCCCCCGTGCTCACTCATTCTCTTTCCGCTTTACTCTTCTTAAGGATTAATCGGTATAAATGTCTTTTCATCCAAATCGATGTCTGTGGCAAAAGGATTATCTGAGCTATCATAAGGAACTAAATAGTATTTCTCTGCTGTCAGATCAATGGAAGGATAGCGGTTGTGAGAACCTTCTGGTGAAATTTCAGAAGTGTTTGGCCGGATTACATTTCCGGATTCACTTATAATTTGGAATGCAATGTGAGTTGCTTGTTCGGGCCAGTCATAATAAAGGATCGTTGAAACGGGCGACACAACAAGCTTCTTCAAATGGAGGGCTGGTCCATCTTCAAACGATACATCTTGATCAAACTGAATCGTTGTCATGTCTGAGGCCAGTTGTTCAGTGGGAACCTTAATATCAAACACCCAAGGCTGATCGATCGGCTTCACTTCTTTGTCTATGCTCCAGTTTAAATTATCATAAGTTATATGGAACGCGATCGTTTCACCGATTGGCAGCTCTGCAATTCTAACCTCATTATATACCGTATACATGGAATCATGTACTTTTATAGACTGACCGGCAGTGCCCAAAGTTAGGCTCTGTCCATTCATGAGTACGGTGGGCCTTGGATGCATTTTATAATGGAAATCGACCCCCTTTGCCGGTTCAAAAGTAGAGCTGATGACCAAACGTCCGCTATCAATCAGCGCTTCATTTAATGTCCATTTGCCGTACTTATTTTCTGCGGTAGTACCAATTTCAGTTTTATAAAGGGCATAATCCGGCTGCTCATCACTGGTTCTAACGAATCCTTCAATCATACCGCCGACAAATGGAATATTCGCAAAAGTGATCGACCCCAAACTCAAGGATATGGTTGTTGCCAAAATAACAGCTGCCGCAATTCCTGCATATCTTTTCTTATAACTGGTGTTAGATCTTCTTATTTTCTTTCGTACTCGGACTTGCCAATTCTTTTTTTGAAGGCTCGTGAGCTCCTGCTCTTCATACTGATTTACATCTAGGTTTACATCATTTAAATCTTTATAGATCGACATCGTATCACTCCTTAAACTTCACTATTTTTGACCAAAAAGTTTCTCAGCTTCTTTCGTCCCCGGGAGAGCTTGTTATAAACCCAAGACTCCTTTGCGTTATATGCTTTCGCAATTTCATTGGAAGGCGTTCCTTCTAAGTAATATTTTTCGAAAATTTCCCGTTCACTCGCCGACAGCTGTTCAAGCAGCTCATCCACGTGGTCTGCTTTTGTGGGGAGGTTTGCTTTTAACATGGATTCGTCCATATCCGAAACTGAAAACTGCCGATTTTGCAAGGTGATTTGTTTTCGTTGATAATCAATCGCCTTATACTTAGCAACTGCCGCTAACCATTGTTTAAAGCTATTTTTCTCCGGATTAAAGTGATGGATATGATTCCAAATGGATAATAGGACATCGTCAAGACATTCCTCATAATCCTGTTGTTGAAAATTTAAGTGACGTTTAATAATGGCCGTAAGCAAGCCTCCATATTGATTGATGATGAACGGTATGGCTTTCTCATTTTTATTTTGTATGTGTTGTACAACATTGTCCTCTGTAATTTTCAATTCTCCAGCCCTCCTTGCATTAATTATTGGCGCCTACTATGTAATACGAACCGAATACGAATAATCTATCACAAGTGAAAAAAAAAGAGTGCTTGAGAGGTAAAACACTCCCAAAGCACTCTTTATTGTATGTTTATTTGTTTATCGCTTCAACGAGCAGGTCAGCATAAAATTCTGCTCCATGTTTTTTCAAATGCACGCCGTCGGCAGCAAAAAAGTCTTTCTTGCCTTTACTTGCTGTATACCAATCTACGATGGTAACGTTCGGGGTTTCTTCCGCTGTTGCAGCAAGCATTTTGTTTACGGAGTCCTGCCATTTGCGCGGTACGCGCGTGTTGATAAAGATGATTTCACGCTCTGTACCAATGGTACTCAGCAGTTCATTCATCTGCTTAGTTGTGAAGACACCGTTCGTACCTAACTGGATGATGACTGTATCTCCAAGCTGTTTATTTTTTTTCAATTTTTCAATAATAGCGGAAGCCTGCCCAAACTGCCTACCTACTTTACCGTCAATGGCGATGCCTGGCAGCAGTTTCTCCAAGAATGGACCTGCATCCAAAATGACGGAGTCGCCGATTACGGTAATGCTGTTTTTGTCGAGAGGTGCGACAGGCTTTTTCTCGGGTGCAGGGTTGGCGGTTCCGCTGCCCTGCGAGTTATTGTTACCTTGTTTATCCGTACTAGGCGGTACAGATACTGGCGGGTCAACCGCAGCGCCCGTGCTCGGCGGTTTTGTAGGATCAACGGTTACCGTTTGATCCACCTGATCGGATGGACTGCCCGCTATAGTCTTCGAATCATCAGCTTGCTCCGTCTCTTGAGGCTGCTTTTCTGGAACGACTGGTTTCGGGGTGCTGATCGTCTCCTCTTGTTCTGCTTTATCCGGCTCCTCCTCAATAGCAGGAGGGGTTTGATCAGGAGCACTCGGCGTCCCCGGCGTGACAACCGCTGTTTCATTGCTCTTTTCACTACCGCTGGCAAACTGCAAATTAGCACTGCTCGTGCAAGATACGCTGGATACGACGAGTACGAACAAGGCGAAATAAGTCGTTGTTTTTTTCAACTTAACGAAGTGAACGAGTTGGTCTATCTGACGCTTAAGCTGGGCATATAATCTCTCCAGTGCACCATGCCGTATGGGTTCCTCCAAGAAACGCCAAGAAAGCTCAGCAAGAACAAAGGTGAGAATCACTTGAATGAGCGCTCGCATCAGATGCAGCTCTCCGGCCTCTGCAGTTGGTGTGGTCAACACGATAATCGGATAATGATACAAATAAATGCCGTAAGAACGAACGCCAATCCACGTAAGAGCCTTGTTGCCAATTAGATTAGCGAGCTTGCTTGCGGGATGCACAAGTGCGGCGACAACCACAGCAGTAGCAAGAGAGAGCAGCACCATCCCCCCGCGATAAAGGAAGGAATCGTACTCCCCAGTCTGATTAATCATAACAACAATAATAATTAAACCGAATGTGCCTATACCATCCAAAAAAAGACGACTGCGCGTGGAGATAGACGCAGTCAACTTCCAACTTGGCCACACGATAGCAAGCGCTGCACCGATAAGCAAGGCAAATGCTCTTGTATCCGTACCATAGTAGACTCGGCTTGGATCTACACCAGGCTCATACAGCAGAACCATTGCGCCTGCGGATATAGCGGCTGCTGCAAGAGTCCATAATGCAAGATTGCCGCGTTTTGGAGAGAAGCGTACAGCTACCAGCAGCACTAAAGGCCATAGCAGATAAAACTGTTCTTCAACCGCAAGCGACCATAAATGTCCGAACGGAGAAGCAGGGCCGAAGCTCTCAAAATACGAAACCTCATGAAAAATAAGCCACCAGTTATTTATATAGAGCAAAGCCGATCCGATATCTCCTTTAAGAGACAAAAGCCGACTTGTATCACTAATCCATAGCCATAAAGAAACGACAGTTATCATGAGAAACATCGCGGGCAGCAGACGGCGACCACGGCGAAAGAAAAACGTTTTTAAGTCTAATGTTCTTGTGGAGCCTAGCTGCTTAAGCAAAATGTCCGTAATGAGATACCCAGAGAGCACAAAGAACATGGTAACCCCAAGCAGTCCTCCCGGCACCCCTTGCAAATTCAAATGATAGGCGATCACTGCCAGCACGGCAATGGCTCGCAAACCATCCAGTCCGGGCATATAACGACTACTGTTTCCGATTGGTTTAGGCATGGCGGAATCCTCCTGCAATCATTTGAATAGGGAATATTGCAGCAAGGTTGATAAGAAGATGATCGTGGAAAAAGCGATGCTGTTGAATCGTACCGGTGGTAAAAATGATGTTCAGCCCCTCTGGATGATAAATCGTTGTATATCAATTATATGGCGGAACCTATAGGAATTCGTAACAGAACAGTTACAAACCGGTATCAAACTGGAAACAACGGATTTGAAAAGTTACGGTCCTAAAGGTGTATGTTTCAACTAGCAAAGGGAACGGTAACCATAAGTATTTCTCTTAGGAGGTTCCCGCAAAATGAAAGTAATAAAAGTGTGGCTTGCTTTGTTTCTTGCGATGGTCTTTATGACGGGTGGAGTCGATATCGCTGCGGCCCCAAATGGGGAACAGCTGATAAGGGCTGCTTTTGTGCGTAATGGCGATCTCTGGCTTAAAGTAAGAAATGTAGAGAAGAAGCTGGTAAGCGGGCCGTATGTGCGTAATCCGAAGTGGTCATTCGACGGCCAATGGCTTGCTTATACGAAGGGAGAGGCAGAACAAGAGCTATGGGTGCTACAAATTGGTACCGGTCAAAGCAAACTCGTTGCTTTGGATGGCGGGATAAATTTTCAGTGGGCACCGCATGATCTAAAGCTTGCTTATCAGACGAAGGATCGGCTGCTATACGTTGATGCGAGAAGGCCTGAAGTGCCGCTCGGTTCCTCATCTGCTATAAGTAATTATTCGTGGCTTCCGGATGGCGAAGGTTTCTTTGCTTCTTCGCAATCAGACCTGCTCCCGGATGGTTGGACGCCTATTCGTCTTTACCGGATACCGCTCGATTCCATGGATGATCCTCGTACCTATACGACCGTCCATGTGCTTCCTGCACCATCGGATGATTTTTTTGCAGTGGGTACGAGTATATTCAAGTGGTCTGCGGATGGCAAATGGATTGCCTTCATAGCACATCCAACGGCCTCTTTGTCTGCTGACAGCAACTTGCTTTGTGTTGTTTCGTCTGATGGTGTTGTATTTCGAACGCTCGATGAGATGCTGCTTAATCCACAGTGGTTCTCATGGGCAGAGAGCGGAAATCGACTGGCTTATATTGCAGGTGTCGGACGTGAAGCCTTTAGTAATAAGGAACTCAAAGTACTCGAAGTGACCTCTGAGAAAAAAGCGGCTTATACGCCCAAGGGTTATGTTGATCAGGCGTTTGCATGGCAGGATATGCAGCATATCATCGTTTCGAGAGCGATTGAGTCTAAGCCAGAAGCCGATCGGCGTATACCTGTCTATCCGTACTTGGTAAAGATACAGCTGAGTGATGGGGTGCAGAAGCATGTGACGAAGCCTTCTCGCAAGTATGGCTCCTATAATCCAGTTGTCCTTCATTCGAAGCTGGTTTGGATCAATGCAGACAAGAATGCGGCTAACGTAATGGTGGCGAATGAAGACGGACGCCGTGCTGCTGAATGGATTCAAAATATCGATCGTACAGATTCCTATTACGGACAGTGGCACTGGCCCGCGGTGATCTCATTTTATTAAACGCTGGAATCACAATCTGGTATCACTCGATTCGTGTATACGTCATATCGTCTGATACCAGCCATTTGGTTCCAAGGGAAAAGATATTACGGTTGTCATCATCAAGCGTTATTTCACTGATTTGTCCTGTCTGAAGGTTCCACGTATGGTAGCTGGATGCTGCTGACTCATTTCCGAATGTCAGCCATTTGGCTTGCAGCTCATTTGGAGCGGAAAGCCACTTCCCGTTTTGCGTTAGGATTGTAATCTGCAGTGACTCCGTGTCGATCCCGTATATATGCTGTTCCGCTCTAGCAGTGTACCACGTACCGGAACGGATAGGAATGGGTTCTCTCAATCGTGATGAATCAGGCTCCATTCGTAATTCACTTGTTGTACCTGATTTTACATCGAGCAGCTTGTAACGTGATTTAATGATGGGTTTTATTTCATCCACAGGAGGAGCAAGCTCATATTCATGCAGCAGTGCAATTCCATCCGATTGATCAAGCCATCCCGCAACCTCGATATACTTTTTCGATTCATTGTCCGTTTGTATGGTTCGAATAATCTTTCCCTGTCGATCGTGAAATTGAATGCGCTGCGGTGCGATAGAGGGTATCTCTCCCATATTTGAGATGAGATGCTCATCACTCTGTTCTCTTGTGTCTTGGTACGCAGCATACCGGCTATCCGGGCTCCATTTGAGGAATGGGTATTGATTGTAGCCTTTGCCGAACGATGTACTCGAAAGCAGCCTTCCCATTATATCGTACAAGCGGTATTCGCTTTTGGCATAATCGATATACCAGAACCTTTCACCATCAGGTGATGGGATCGTCGAAAAAAAAGGCCAATAATGGTTGAATTTTTGTTTATGAAGTACGGTTTCCCCTTTGAGCAAATTATAGGACCATAATTGACCAGTGTTATAGCTGTTTAATACCAGAGTATCCTTTGAATCATTCAGCCAACCCGGGGCAAAATGGTCGTTCGGCGGCAATTTCTTAATTTCCGGAATGAGAATGGTCGTTTTCCCGGTTATTATATTGAGCTTTTCTATTCGATAAAAATAGTTGTCGGATTTGTCGGTGTTGTTAACCGCCGAGACGTAGACGACATGTCGATCATCAAGAAAGCCATAGGCTTCTGCTACGGAGTCAACCTGATAGCTATCATTCACTAACGCATTGTACAAAGGATAAGTTCGGAATTCTGATGTTTCAGGATCAACGATGATTGCATCTCTCTTAAAGGTAATATTTGAATCCCCGCTGAGCGTTCGGCCAATATGAACGGCGTAGACTTTGCCTTTAATGGGCGGTGAAATTAATGTTTGTAATATATTGAAATCATCCTGCCCCGCATAAGCCAATCGAAAACCGTTACTGGTTCCCTCCATCGACAGAAGCGTATCCACATTAGGAGTTTGGCCTGTTGTAAGCTCGCAGCCCTCGCACTCCGAGCGAACGTATTGATCAGAAGTATTTGGAGCGTTCTTGCAGCCTGAAACGAGCACCATTGCAATGATACACAGCAAAGAAAGAACACTCTTCATATCCCAACCATCCATTCCAAATATTTCTATGTAGTTAGACGCAAGAACGGGGGAAATGTTTCATCGATTGCGTATAAAAAATAGAAGTAACTTCACCCGCCTAAAATACCGCTTGCTCATAACAAATCAGGGATGCTCCTCAAGCCAATAACTCGCTTGAGAAACATCCCTATTACTTAAATCTGTACAAGCAGCAATATGATCGAAGATAGACATAAACAAGTGCTGATCAGGCAAAGGAACATGACGACCTGCTTATGATTGAGACCGGCGCGCAGCAAACGATAATGTGCTTGGCTGGCATCTGCCTGATAAATGGCTTTTCCTTGCAGCATCCGTCTCACGACGACGAAGATATTGTCGAAGATCGGGACGCCAAGCGCTAGAATCGGTATGAACAACGACATGACAGTCGCTTGCTTGAATGCGCCGTCTAGAGCAATAACCGCTAGAATAAACCCAAGGAAGGTTGCCCCGGCATCGCCCATAAAAATTTTTGCGGGAGGCTTGTTGTATCGCAAGTACGCAAGCGTAACACCTACTAAAATAATCGCCATGATAGCGGAATTGGATTGTCCTTTGGCTAAAGCCACAACGAAAAGCGTAACGGCAGAAATAGCTGAAAGCCCGCCAGCGAGCCCATCCATCCCGTCAGAGAAGTTAATGACCGTCGTTACACCAAATATCCACAAAATCGTAAGCGTGAACTGCAAAATAACAGGAAGCAGTACATATTCGCCTGAAAGCGGATTGTAAAAGCCGGTGAATGCTATGCCCGAGGCATATACGAGAACGGCTGCTGATATTTGTACGATGAATTTAGGAAGCGACGGGAAGTCCTTGCCCTTCGTCTTGTACCAATCATCGAGAGTACCAATGCTGAGCAGCAGTACGCCCCCTAAGAAGATGGCGCCAGTTTGCATCGAGAAATCTCTAGTGACGAGCAAATAGGTGAAGAAGAAACCAATGAAGATAACATAGCTTGCCGTGAGCGGGATCGGCTCTCGATGGAGCTTGCGCTCAACATCCTTGCGAGGCTTGTCCACAAAATCAAGGCGGAAGGCTAGCCTTCCAAACGGCGGAATTAAGAAATAAACGATTGCAAATGAAACGAGTAAAGAGAATGCGTATAAAATAATCGTCACCACCGTTAGTTAATGAAGGAACAACAGAATTATACAATTCGTGAAGAATATTGTCGATTAGAGAATTCAAATGTGAGAAGATATTAATCTGTTTCATCAGTAATATTCGGTATTACTTAGTCGTATTTTCATTTTAACATGCGTGTATTAATTGTACCTTAAAAAGCGATTTCGAATTCGTCTTAATCAAGATGCATCCTTCCTGCTAGGAATGAATAAGGATAAGCGATAATTGGTTTACATGCAGCGTTCGCTAATAGTTGCGATATAAGGGAGCGATAGATATGAAGCTGGATTGTGCTATCATTGGCGGCGGGCCGGCCGGCTTAAATGCTGCACTCGTGCTGGGCAGATCACGGAGAGTCGTTATTGTTTTTGACCACAATAAGCCAAGAAACGCAGTAACGCACGAGTCACATGGCTTCATCACACGTGATGGGATTGAGCCGCGCGAGCTTCGACGATTAGCCCATGCGGATATTGCTAAATATCCTTCCGTTACCATTAAACCAGACAAGGTGACAGAGGTGAGGCATCACGATACGGGCTTTCAGTTGATGACGAGCAACGGGGTCATATATCAAGCTCGCACCATTATTTTGGCAGCAGGACTGAAGGAGTCATTGCCTGCTATTCCCGGCATTCGTGACTTTTATGGAAAAAGCTTATTCAGCTGCCCTTACTGCGACGGCTGGGAGCTGCGCGACCAACCGCTCATTGTCATTTCGGAGGGCTCGAATATTTTTAACTTAGCCAAAACAGTGTATAACTGGAGCCGTAATGTAATCGTGTGCACGAATGGAGCGGATAGGCTAAGTGCCCAGCAAATTGGCCAGTTAGCGTACAAGGGCATTCAAGTGACTCAGCAAAGGATCAAGGGATTGTACGGGGAGAACGGTCGTCTTCATCGTGTTCTCTTTGCGGATAACACCGTGGTCAACTGTGCTGGCGGCTTCGTCACCCCATCATGGGATCAAGCAGCGCCCTTCGGCGAAGCGCTTGGCTGTGCGATGACGGGGTCAGGGGGCTTCGTTACGGACGATTATGGCAGAACGAGCGTAAGAGGTGTATATGCGGCTGGAGACTCTTCCATTATTGTGCCTGCACAGCTTGTTGTAGCAGCGGGAGAGGGCAGCAAAGCGGCAATCGGGGCGAATACTGATTTGACACATATGGATTTTGGATTTTAGCAGCGTATAATCTTACATAAACAGCTTGATCCAAAAAAACCGTCAGTTAAGATTATTTTTTACTAAAATAAGGATATTACACCGAACGTGCTTGTTACATCTACTCGCTTAATGGGTATTGATGTCGGACTGAAATAATTGAGCGGCTCTTAGCGTGCAAGAGGGCTTTAATTATGAGCAGAAGGAGGGATCTTATGCTAGAGAAGCTGCATCCAGATGATTACGTGTTGAATCAGTTTCCTTTTATGCGAGATGAGCTGCAATATAATTTGATTCATTTAATTTCGGCAATAGAAGGCGCAACGAGATTGAAGACGTCTGATGGTCGTATGCTGTTTGCAGGCTCACCAGGACATAACGCTTGGTTATGGTTGTCGGAGGACTTAACGGATGAGCGCAGAAACTTGCTGATGAAGGAGCTTATTGCTTACTATAAAGGAGGGGATTTGCCTGGTATTTGTGGAGACCCCTCTACGGCAGAATCATTTGCAAAGCAGTATGCAGAAGCCAATCAGCTGAAATATGATACATACATGATGATGATGGCCTATTCATGTCCGAAGGTGAATAAGCCCATTAAGGTAAATGGGAAAATGATTCAGGCTACGCGGCAGCATGTAGAGCTCGTTGCTGAATTTTTGGCGGGCTTCTCGGAGGATGCTTATGGCGCATCGGTTATCCCTGCTAGTCAACTTGCAGCCGCTGAGGGTATGGTTATGCGAGGAAACCTATACTTCTGGACAGTCGATGAGCTGCCGGTCGCAATGGCAAATATCGCTCATCGTTCTCCGCGGCATGGACGATTTAATGCGGTTTATACACCGCAGGTTCTACGGAGAAACGGTTATGCAAGTGCGATTGTAGCCGGACTATGTTCGGTTCTGGAGGCAGAGAATAGAGAAGCAATGCTGTATGCAGATATGAAAAATCCAGCGTCGAATAAGGTTTATAAAAATATAGGGTTTGTTGAGAGTGGTCCGATTGCTGAAATTAGATTTAAGTAGATGCAAAAGCTAAGAAAGTAGGGAATGAACTGAAAATCGATCGTTTACTGGCGATGACCGTACTGCTTCTTAATCGCGGAAGAATAAGCGCTAAGGAACTGGCTGACCGTTTCGAGGTTTCAACGAAGACCATATATCGGGATATGGATACGTTAAGCCAATCAGGTATTCCTGTACTCGCCCATCAAGGGACAACGGGCGGGTTCGAGATTATGGAGCAGTACACCCTGTCTCGTCATTATTTAACATTAGCAGAAATATCATCTCTGATCGCAGCCGTAAAGGGTATAGGCACCGCGTTAGACGATGCGACCTATGCCGGATTGCATGAGAAGGTCAAAGCGCTGCTTCGTAAATCCGATAAGCTCGAGGATGATCGCCTTGGGGACAGCTTGGTTTTTGATTTGAACCCTTGGGGGCAAGGGCCGGCAGCACGTGACAAGGTTAATCTGTTCAAGAAAGCGATTGAAGAGACGCGGAAGGTAGCGTTCAGCTATATTAATATGAATGGCTCTGAAACGGAGAGAGTGATAGAGCCTTATGCGCTTATTTTGAAAGGGAACATATGGTACCTGCAGGCGTATTGCACGCTAAGGGAGCAGTTTCGCATATTTCGATTGTCGCGTGTGCAGCAGCTCAGCCTGTTGATGGAGCGATTTGAACGCCGCCAGACACCGTCATTAGACGGTTATGCTTGGGATGCGGAATGGTCGAATAACGCCGATACCATTGTGACCCTCGTATTTCAGCCCAAGGTACGTCATCGTGTCATGGATGCCTTCCAACCCGATCAAGTGACTGTGCTTGCTGATGGGTGCCTGCGGGTAGAGGGCAAGCATACCGTAGACGAATGGTTTTATGGGATGCTGCTGAGCTATGGTGATCAGGTTAAGGTCGAGCAGCCAGCCTCCCTTGTAGAGGAAATTATTTTGCGAGCACGAAATATTGTCAGCCGCTACGAGAACTAAGACAGATAGCTGTCCAGTTTCCTTAGGTACAATAAGATTCATACCAAGGAAATGGGGAACAAATGATGACGAATACTATCGTAGTAAAACCAGCGGTTGTACTAATAGGAGTAACTGCACGCACGACTAATGCTGAGGAAGCGGGAGGAAATGGTCGTTTGTCTGGCCTTTGGGACTCGTATTTCGGCAGCGGCATCGCTAGTCGCACACAAGTGAGCAACGGTCATTTGATCTATGGGCTGTATACAGACTATGAGAGTGATGCCAGCGGTGCTTATACGGTTCTTATTGGCCATGAACAGGCAGGAGTGCATACTGAATTGCCGGACGGGCTAGAGCAAGCGGCGGTGCCGGAATCTAAGTTTATGGTTTTTAAGACGAAGAGGGGTCCTGTGTATGAGGTCGTAGCAGAGGCGTGGGGCGAGATTTGGACGTTTTTTGAGCAATCGTCGATCGAGCGTACTTATACCGGTGATTATGAGCTGTACGATGGCCGATCTTTTGATCCGGCGAATGCAGAGGTAGACATTTATATTGCTATAAAATAATTCGATAAAACAGCTTTCTCCAATTGGCTATTCCTATGCCGTGGGGACGGCTGTTTTTTTATGTGCTAGACACGTACGTTGTAGTTTATACAACAGATGCCTTACATACAGCCTTTAATCGTGAGCTACGTTGCAGTTATACATCAGAATAGTCTCAAAAGTGCACCAAATGCACTCTATCACCGGATTCTGTTGCAGAAACTACAATGTAGACCTCATTGGATAGTTCTGTCCGCCATTCTATTGCAGAAACTACAATGTAGGTTGGGCGGAGTTGCTACATAGGAGGATAACAGAGCATGTTAGTGGAGGAGCAACGTAAGTTTGTCTAGTAGAGAGCAGTAGTGTAGGTTAGTGGAGAAGCGGCGTAGGCTTGTCCAGCAGAGAAACAATATAGGGCAAGAGTTGTAGAAGCTATGGCGGAATAGACGCTAGCTACTTCTCGCACATAACCTGCAGCGCAACCACGCTTTGACACAGAATGTGCCAAGACGCGCCTCGCTGCATTAATTGTACGTAATAAGTTATGGGGAGTTGTTACGCCTCTTCGCGATAATCCTGAACGAGAAGCTCTAGAGCGCCCGTCTCTGGGTCGAGGATACAGCCGTGAACGGGAATCGCTTTAGGGAAGAGAGGATGCTTGCGAATCAATTTGACGCTGTGCATGACACCTTCTTCGGAAGTTGCGAATCCCCGCAAGAACTTCTCCATGCGTATGCCTGAGTTTTCGAGAGTTTCTATCGTAAGCGGATCGATGCCATGATCACTGAACTTGCTAACCATACCTTTTGTATCAAGATTGGTCATGCCGCAGCCGTGATGGCCGATGACAAGCACCTCTTGAGCGCCAAGCTCATAGACAGCGATCAAAATGCTGCGCATCGCACTTCCGAACGGTTGAGTAAGAATGGCACCCGCATTTTTAATAAATTTGGCATCACCATTTTTGATGTTTAATGCTTTCGGCAGCAGCTCGACGAGCCTAGTGTCCATACAGGTAAGGACAGCAACCTTTTTATCGGGAAATTTGTCGGTCAAATAGGTTTCATATTGCTTTTCTTCGACAAACTTCTTATTAAACTCCAAAATTTGCGGAATGATGGACATATTATTCCCTCCTACATTTCTATTGATAATTAATATTATTCATAGAAAAAGGGTGGTAGTCAAATGTTGTTCTAATGAATTAATCCGCTTTGCTTCGCTTTTTCCAGCATTTTGGTAGAATAACGGTTGATCCACTTTTTCAAAGCTAGACCAATCAGCAGTGCAGCGCCGGCAAAAATCGCAAGAGCGATCAAATCTCTTGTAACAATATCCCACAATATGCCACCCACAGCTTCCCGCATCATGCTGATAGCGTAGGTGAAGGGAAGGAAGGGATGAATCGCTTGGAAAAAAGGCGGTGTAACTTGTATCGGGAATGTGCCGCCGGATCCAGCAAGCTGAAGTACAAGCAGGACGATCGCCATCGCTTTGCCTACATTGCCGAATACAGACACGAGCGTATACACAATGAGCATGAACACTGCGCTCAGAATGACACCAAACAGAACAAACCACAATTTATTAGCGACATACGCCTGAAGAATCCATATATCACCAATCGTAACGAGCAGTGATTGTACGATCGCAATTGTAAGGAAGGTGAGGTAACGTCCGAAATAAATGTGATAGCTGCGGTACGAATTTTCAGTAGAATGTACATCTACGCTCAGCAACGATACGAGCAGCAGCGCACCGACCCATAGGGATAGTGTTGTAAAAAATGGAGACATCGCCGACCCGTAATTCGGTATCGGGAATAACCGTACTTCCTTCAAAACAACAGGCTCAGCGAAAAAAGCCGCCTCGCGCTCCGCGTCGTTTTTGAGCAAATCGACTAACTCGTTTAAGTTGCCTTCCTTCTCCAGCTCACGAATCCGCTGTGCCACTCCTTTAATCTTTTGCTTCGCTGCAGGCAGATTCTTTTGGATTTTCGCAAGCTCTTTGCCTCCGAGCTCCAGTCCCTTTGCCGCATCACCTACAATCAGCGCCGCACTCGGAATCATCAGCCCTGCTTCGGTTAATATGGATTCGGCAGTGGATGCTGCTTGCTTTGCTTTATCGACAGCTTGTGTAATCCGTGGCAGTATTTCGCTGTCATAGCGGCCTAGCACATCTGTTAGAATGGACGAGGTTTCTTTGGATATGGAGCTTAAGCGATCAATAAGTGTCTGTGCAGGCTTCTCGCCTTTCTCGATCGCAGATTGAATTTGCCTCACAAGGGTGAGCTGCTGCTGAAACCTTGTCGTGATTTGCTTCATTCGATCTATTGTCGAAATTAGTATTTTGCTCGGGGCGATGTTATTCAAACTCTCTAACACATGGATTAGTCCGCCGGTTGCAGCGATGGCGCCTGTCAAACGCTGCTCTGCCTGCGCCAAGGTCGTTTTCACAACCTCGGGATCAACCGTTGTATCTTGCAAAATAGCGGTAAGCTCCTGCATGGCATTCGCTGTTTGGAGAAGCAGCTGCAAATCCTGTTTGATCAGCGGGCCGGCCTTATTGAGTGCCGTCGTGCTTTGGTCAAAAAAAGCGCCTAGCTGCTTAGTAAAGGCTTCGCCATCCTTCGCAAGCTGAGCAGCTTTTGGCAGCTCTTTCTGAACGGTTGCGACGATCTTCTTCGACTTCTCAATATCGGCAGCTGCAAGAGCAACGGCTTCATCGATTTGAGGGAATAACGATTCCAACTTGAATACGGTACTGCGAACCTGATCAATCGCTGGCCGGTTTGCCTCTAGCTCGATACCGATTTGATTGAAAACGCGAAATATCGTTTCGTTTGCGGTTTTGACGAAGTTTGCGCGGACCTCCTCAATAATTCCGCTCGCGCCCTTTTGGGCGATTTTTGGCGATACGGCATTGATCTTCTCATTTACGGCATAGTCCAGCTCCGCTTGCTGCAAATTATTGCTCAGTACGGTAGCTAATTTGGCAGAGAAGTCAGCAGGAATCGTAATACTAGCATAATAATCGCCATGCTTAACGCCCTCTATCGCCTTCTTATTCTCCACAAACACCCAGCCAATTTTTTTATTTTCCTTCAAGGAAGCAATGATTTCATCTCCGACTTTAATGGGCGTGCCATGGAGCACGGCTCCTTCATCGTTGTTTACGACGGCGATGGCAAGTGAGCTCGTCTGGCCGTAGGGGTCCCATGACGCTTTGATGTTAAACCATGCATATAGAGAGGGCAGAAAGGTCAGTCCGATAATGACGATGGCAGCGGCGCTGTTTCGAAAAATATTGCGAAGATCTTTGGCGTAAATAGCGAAAATATGGTTCATGTTCTCCCACCCTCAAAAATGATTTTTTTAGTATTGCTAAATAAGCACAAATCTACACTACGGAATTGTCGATTTAGCTCAAAGAGGGGGAGAGGAGACCGGAGTAACAGAAATACTTTAGTGGATCAATGGCGAGGCAAGACAATCTTAACAGGACATGTGATAAAAGAAGGGCTGCTCTCAAGTAGATTTTTTCTACTTAAGTGCAGCCCCTAACTTGCTTATTACACCTCGGCAGAGGCACGGCTTTCATTAATAATTTCAGAGAGCAGCTTGAAGGAGCGAAGGCGTGCCTCATGATCATACACTTGGCTGACGACAATCAGCTCATCGGCGCCCGTCTGCTTGATTAAGGCGCTGAGCTGGTCCTTGACGGTTGCTTTCGAGCCAGCGACGGTGAAGCTTAGCTGCTTGCGGACGATCATTTTCTCTTGCTCACTCCAAAGCCCGTCCATGCTGTCCACGGGCGGGTTCAGCTGTCCCATACGTCCGCGTATCAAGTTCAGGAACGCTTGCTCTTGTGAGGTGGTGAGGAATGTGCCAGCCTCGTCCGAATCTGCCACAACGATATTGATACCGACCATAGCATAAGGCTTATCGAGCACCTCGGATGGGCGGAAGTTGTCGCGATAAAGCTTCAAGGCAGGAAGCAGGAAGTCCGGTGCGAAATGGCTCGCAAACGCAAATGGAAGGTCGTGGTGTCCGGCAAGCTGCGCGCTAAAGCCGCTAGAGCCAAGCAGCCAGATTGGGACATTTAGCCCCTCGCCGGGAACAGCTCTCGGCATCACTCCGCGTGATTCTGCGGTTGGATTGAAGTAATGGCGCAGCTCGTTCAACTGCTCAGGGAAGTCATCGCCGTTGCTGCCAAGTCCGCGGCGCAGCGCGCGGGCTGCAACCTGATCAGAGCCCGGCGCTCTTCCGAGTCCGAGATCAATACGACCAGGGTACATGGACTCAAGCGTGCCGAATTGCTCGGCAATGACGAGCGGAGCATGGTTTGGCAGCATAATACCGCCAGAGCCCACGCGGATTTTTTCTGTGCCGGCAGCGACATAACCAATAACAACCGAAGTCGCGGAGCTGGCGATACCGGGCATATTATGGTGCTCGGCGAGCCAGAAGCGGTTATAGCCCCATTTTTCAGCGTGCTGGGCCAAATCAAGCGTGTTACGGAACGACTGGGCAGGTGTGCTTCCGGTAACGATCGGCGCAAGATCCAATATAGAAAAGGGAATATCATGAATAGGCATAGTGAGCTTACCTCCTGAATCATGCACAGCAGTTCTGCGCTAATATAAATGTAAAGCCCCAACGCCAGTTGCAGGCGTGGGGCTGTATGCTGAATCTATTATTGCGGATTTGTTGTCCATATGCCTGCTGATTTAATAAACACGCGATCAGGCAGCTTCAAGGTTGCTACGACCAGTTCAGCCATATCCTCAGCCTGCATCATACGATCCTCATCACCTATTTTTAATCCAGCGTTAGATGCAAGCTCTGTATTGACGGTGCTTGGCGTAAGGGCAGTTACACGAATGTTGGATTTGCGAACTTCCTGCATAAGCGCCTCGGTCATGCCTAGCACAGCAAATTTAGAAGCACAGTAAGCTGACCCCGTTGCAAAACCGCGTTCACCAGCCGTAGAAGCGATGTTGATGATGCTGCCTCCGCTTTGCTCAAGCATAGTAGGAAGCGCAGCGCGAGTCACATAGTAGGTACCCAAAACATTCGTTTGGATGATGCGCTCCCATTGCTCGTGGTCCATGTCGAGCAATGTGCCGAATGTTCCAATTCCTGCATTGTTGATTAGAATATCGATGGAGCCTAGGCTCTCTTTGAGTGCAGCAATGGCTTGATCGACGTCGGATTTAACAGCCACATCGGCGGTTGCAATGTAAACTTTTACACCGTAAGCACTTGTTAGTGAAGCTTGAAGAGCTTCCAAATCAGAGCTTGTGCGAGCAACGATTCCAAGGTTGACGCCCTCCGCGGCTAGTGCGACAGCAATGGCTTTGCCGATACCCTTTCCTGCGCCTGTGATGATAGCTGATCTATTTTTTAATTCCATATTCATCTCTCCTCTATTTATTGTAGATTGCTTGATTCGTATGAAGCGGCATAGATATGATATCCTCATAATGAGGAATTTACTACGTTGTGTTCCATTATTAATCTATATTCTAACGATTGCAAGTACCGACTTTCTATCGAAAAATAGGACTGGAACATGGTGACGCTTTATTCAATCTCTCAGCCATTACGAAATTTGACGTCAATTGTTGTACGGTTGTTATGCTTTTGAATGAATATCATTTTTTGGTGAAAGGAGTCGTTATTAGTGGGAGATCAGCATTTTAAAGAAACGGTAGAGCTGACCTTGAAAGTCATAGGCGGAAAATGGAAGCCGGTTATTCTTTGTCATTTAACTGCGGGAACACACCGATTTGGCGAGTTGAAGCGGGAGATGCCGGCTATTACACAAAAAATGCTCACGCAGCAGCTGCGTGAGTTAGAGGAAGATGCGATCATCGATCGGAAGGTATATGTGCAGGTGCCGCCTAAGGTAGAGTATTCATTAACAGAGTACGGTTTGACGGTGAAGGAGCTGCTAAACGTCATGTCGAAATGGGGAGAACAGCATCAAGAAAGAGCTGTACAGTTGCACGAAAAAGAAGTGGAATGACGCCTCATAGTACCCAAATGGGAACTACGTTACATAAAAGTGCGTACTTTTTTTATCATCACAATGTCACTACAATAGGCGATATAAGCAAAACATAACCTATGAGGAGTGAAATATAGATGAAATTGCAATTAGCGTTAGACCTTGTCGATATTCAGGGGGCCATTGAAGTAGTGAAGCAAGTTGAGCCTTTTGTTGATGTTGTAGAAATTGGTACGCCGATCGTCATCAATGAAGGACTGCATGCGGTCAAAGCGCTTAAGGAAGCATTCCCTAACATGACGGTGCTTGCGGATTTGAAAATCATGGACGCAGGCGGCTACGAGGTTATGAAAGCTTCCGAAGCTGGTGCGGATATCGTAACGATTCTTGGCGTAGCAGAGGATGCGAGTATCAAGGGTGCGGTCGAAGAGGCTAAGAAACAAGGAAAACAAATATTGGTTGATATGATTGCTGTTAAAAACTTGGCGGAGCGAACTGCTCAGGTTGATGCCTTCGGCGTAGACTATATTTGCGTTCATACGGGCTATGATCTGCAAGCGGAGGGCCAAGACTCCTTCGAGGATCTGCGCACGATTAAGGCCGTGGTCAAAAATGCGAAGGTAGCCGTAGCAGGCGGTATTAAGCTGAATACATTGCAAGAGGTTATCGCCGCTGGACCGGATCTTATCATCGTAGGCGGCGGTATTACCGGACAAGCCGATATGAAAGCAGTAGCTGCCGAAATGCAGCAATTGATTAAAGCAGGTTAATTCGAATGATGCCTAACGAACACAATCTAACTGCCATCATACAAGAGCTGAATCAAGCAGCAGGTAAGCTTGCAGAGGAACAAATGGAGCTGCTCTTTGAAGCTATTAGCTCAGCTAGACGCGTATTTGTAGCAGGAGCAGGCCGCTCGGGACTGATGATGCGGGCATTCGCGATGAGACTTATGCAACTCGGCTTGGATGTGTACGTCGTAGGCGAGACGGTTACCCGCAGCTTAAGCAAGGGTGATCTGCTCCTGATTGGCTCTGGCTCGGGCGAGACCAAATCGCTGGTGCCGATGGCGGAAAAAGCGAAAAGTTTGGAAGCAGCGGTAGGTGCATTAACACTCTCACCAGCATCGACAATCGGCACTTTGGCTGATATTGTTGTGAAGCTTCCAGGCGCTCCGAAGGATCAAGCAGCGAATGAAGCGGCTACGATTCAACCGATGGGCTCATTATTTGAGCAGATGCTGCTAATTGTATGTGATGCGATCATTTTGCGATTGATGGAGAAGCAGGCATTAAGCGGTCAGGCGATGTATGGCAATCATGCGAATTTAGAATAATAATATTGAAAAGAAAAGAGGCTTTCTCTGCGGGTCAATAGGACCGGTGAGAAAGTCTCTTTCTATTGCTGCTGATTGTAAGGAGAGGGTCCGTTTTCGATTCATTCATTTGACATGAAACCAAAAGGTTTCGTATAATCGTCTTTATGAAACTAAATGGTTTCATATTAGTGAAAAACAATGGCATAGATACACCTAATGGAGGTCATGAAATGGAAAACAATAATACGCAGGGACCGCTGCAGGATATTAAGCAAACACTAGTACTTAACGCGCCGATTCAGAAGGTATGGGACGCAGTCGCAACATCTGAGGGCATTGCAGCATGGTTTATGCCGAATAATTTTCAAGCGGAGCTGGGCTATGAGTTTCATTTGGAAGCTGGACCTTTCGGTAATTCTCCTTGTAAGGTTACGGTGCTTGATCCGCCTAACCGGCTTACATTTGAATGGGGCAAGGATTGGTCATTGGCCTTTGAACTGATTGATCTGGAAGGCAAAACGGAATTCACATTGATTCACTCCGGCTGGGAAGCGGACAAGGTTACCGAATTCGGTCAGTCACACGGAGAGGTTCGCGATAGAATGTCGGGCGGCTGGGTCGGCATTGTACAAAAACTTAGCAAGTATGTAGAGGCTTAAGATGGCTGAACCTGCACCGAAGCATGATGTGTTCCAAGCCATTGCTGATCCAACAAGGCGCAAGCTGCTCCATCTGCTCGGCGATGAGGAGCTGCCGGTCAACGTTATAAGCGGTCATTTTACGATGAGCCGCACGGCGGTTTCGAAGCATTTGCGTGTATTGGCGGATGCCGGGCTTGTGAAGGATCGGAAGGTTGGACGGGAGACTCGCTATCGACTGAACCCCGAACCACTTCTAGAACTAAAGCGATGGCTGGCGTATTATGAGCGCTACTGGGAAAATAAATTGTTCGCGCTTAAGCGCTTCGTCGAAGCTGATGATGCTTCATCGGAGGAGTCAATGGGTCCGCTTACTGTAGTAGCTCGAGATTCCGTATTGCTAGACTAGCGGCTGTCTTGAACTTGAAGCTTGGTGAGGCTGAAGCGAGTACAGCCTTTACAGATGAAGCGGACCTATCCGGTTAAAGGTTTTTAAGTGTTTTGGCATGCGCACAATACAGCACGTGTGTTAAGAGACGCTTAGCTGGAACATTCTACTGCAGAAAGTGCAATAGAAAGCATCTAAAATGGCTCGGCATACGCGCTACGTTGCAGAAATACAATAGAACGCCCCCAATTCATCGGAATTGGGGGCGTTTTTGGCGATTCTATTGCAGAAAGTGCAACGTAGCACTCATGCACTCATTTTATAGGGTATTCTGTTGCAAAAACTGCAGTGTAGCGCTTTTGAGGCAGCAGGATGGTGACATCTGTTGCAATAAGTGGAACGTCACGCTCATGAGGTCGCTAGATGGTGACATCTGTTGCAATAAGTGGGACGCCGCGCACATGAGGTCGCTAGAAGGTGACATCTGTTGCGATAAGTGGGACGCCGCGCACATGAGGCAGCAGGATGGTGACATCGTGTCTAGACTAGTGCTAAAGGTATGTTATCGCAGCAGAGACAAGTCGAAGCTTGGCACAAGGCCCTCCTCGGCCGCGCGCCCGAGCAGTGCAGTTACAGCAGCATAGCCATCTTCTCCTAGGCTAGCAGTGAACGAATTGACGTAAAGATCGATATGCGCTTGAGCGACTTCCGGCGAGAGTTCTTGTGCATGCATCATGATGTAGGAGCGAGAAACCTCAGGATTAGCCCATGCATATTCAACGGATTCACGAATCCATCCCGCTATTGCTTCTGTATCTAACGAACGTTTGACAATGATGGCTCCAAGCGGAATGGGTAAGCCTGTGTCCGATTCCCACCAGCTCCCTAGATCAGTCAGCATGCTTAATCCATAGGTTGGATAAGTGAAGCGCGCTTCATGAATGACAAGTCCCGCATCCATTCGACCATCACGAACAGCAGGCATAATTTCGTGGAAGGGCATCACTACAATTTCGAGATTTCCTTCTGGAATAGCTTGCGCCGCCCATAATCTGAATAGAAGATATGCGGTTGATCGCTCACTTGGTACAGCCACTCGTTTGCCTGCGAGATCAGCGGCATTCGTAATTCCGCCTGCGGTTAATACGAGCGGGCCGCAGCCTCTGCCAAGCGCACCTCCGCAAGGCAACAGCTTATAGTCTTCGAGCACCCAAGGCAATGCCGCATAAGAGATTTTCATCACTTCGGGCCCTTTGGATTTGGCAGCCCATTTATTCGTAATGTCGATGTCGGCATAGGTAACGTCCAGTCCTGGCGCACCGGGGATTAGCCCGTGTGCCCAAGCATGAAAGACGAAGGTATCGTTCGGACACGGTGAGTAAGCAATATTCATTTTAAAACCTCCTGTATAGCTTTACTAGCTGCTTCTAATGAGGCTAACGCCTCTCCTATACGCCAAGCGGAGCGGTCCCGTGGTCCAACCGCATTGGAGATGGCGCGAATTTCAGTTACAGGAATGCCAAGTGCGGAGGCCGCTACGGCAACGCCGTGCCCTTCCATCCCTTCGGCAGCAGCGCCGCTGATCCGTTCGACAAGCGCAGCAGTTGTCTCTGCTGTGCCCGTTGCCGTATTGACTGTGAGTATAGGGCCGCTGCAAACGGATAAGCCCGCTGATTGAATAGCATCAAACAAGAGACTATTCCACGCCGTGCTTATCGCAATACGGGCTGAACCGAACCCCAGCTCGTCCAAGCTTAGGAAACCATCCTGTGACTCTGCGCCTAAATCCGCAGCGACAATCAGATCGGCAATGACCAATGTGCCAATCTCCGCTTTCCCAGCAAAACCGCCGCCAATGCCGGCACTAATGACCAGATCGTACGTTGCTGCAGCTGCAGCTGTCAGGAAAGCAGCTGTCCGAGCTGCCGCTGCTGCTGCACCCACCCCAGCAGCAATGACGTCAACGTTGCCTGGCTCTTGTAAACCGCGAAGCACAGCATCACGTTCAGCATCAACGGCGGTTACAATTAGAACACGTTTGCTGCGTGTAGAATCGTTATATGAATTTATTTGCATGATGACGTAAACTCCTTTAGCAGCTTTATCGAATAGCCTGTCGCTATCGTATCATCCACTAGAATAGCGAGGCAAATCTAAGCCTAGCCAATCGTGATTTTGCCTTCTGGGAAGCGGTAAAGCTCCTTCTTTGAACGTGTATTAAGCGCAAATGCCAACGTGACAGGCCCTAGCCGGCCCAAGAACATGAGGGAAATAATAATAAACTTTCCGATGTCGCTCAAGTGGCTCGTTAATCCCGCTGACATGCCAACCGTACAGTACGCAGAGGTAGCCTCGAACAATATAGCTAGGAATGACCCCGTCTCCGTAATGGAAAGAAGCATGGTCGCTCCGCAAATAATCGCGAATGCGATCATCGTGAACATAATAGCTTGATGAATTTGAGTTTTGGCAATGCGATAACGGAACAAGACGACATCCTCTTTGCCTCTCATCATCGCAATGATGGCCCCGATTAGAATCGCAAAGGTCGTTACTCGAATACCGCCGCCAGTTGAACCAGGCCCCGCACCGATAAACATAAGCAGGATAATGAAAAATTGGGTCACTTCTCGCAGTAAACTAGGATCAACCGTACTTACACCAGCAGAACGAGCGGTAACCGATTGAAACATCGCACCAAGAAATTTACCAGCAGCAGACAGGGGCTGAAGCGTATTGGAATTTGAAAATTCTAGTGCAAATATAACGATGGCCCCAACAACGGTAAGAGTACCAGTAACCGATAGGACCACCTTGCTATGTAAGCTGAGCTTTTTGTTTTTGGGATAGTTCACAAGCTCCGATATAACGATAAAGCCGACCCCCCCAAAGAAAATGAGAAGCATAGACACGATATTAACGAAGGGGTCATCTACATAATGGATGAGACTGCTTGCTCGTTCAGGGAATTGGGAGAACAAATCGAAGCCCGCATTATTAAAAATTGAAACACTATGGAAGATGCCAAAATAAATCGCCTGCCCGACCGGCATTTCGAGCATGAAATAGCTGCTAAGCAATACAGCGCCAGTCAGCTCTATGACAAGGGCATAGAGCAATACTGTTCGAACCATGCGCACGATACCTTCAGTAGAGCCATAGTTCATAGATTCTTGCAGTACAAGCCGCTCGCGAAACGATATACGTTTACGGAATAACAAAGCAAATAAGGTCGCCATCGTCATAAAACCTAATCCGCCAATTTGGACTAATATGATGATGACAACCTGACCGAAGGTAGAGAAATGGGTGCCGGTGTCCAATACAGTAAGACCTGTGACGCAAACAGCGCTGGTCGACATAAACAAGGCATCAATATAAGAAAGTGGCGCGTCGTTCGTAAAAGATATAGGCCGTGACAAGAGCTGAGCGCCGATCAGTATAATAAAGATAAAGCCGAAGGTCATCACTTGCGGAGGACTTGGCCGAAATCGCAATATGTTGCGCAAGGCAGCAACTTTTAACATGAAGTTATCCCACCTGTCTCTTTCGTACTAGTATGGTTATTTATCTTGGTAAGCATGTACGCCTTCATCGGTGGATAGATGTACGGCGTTCCTCCCGCCATGCTTGGAGCGGTAAAGGGCAATGTCTGCTTCACTTAGCAGCATCTCTAGCGACACTTCGTCGGATTTTGCTTCTGAAACCCCAAAGCTGGCTGTAATCGTAATGGATCTGGCTGCGCTGTAGAACGGATTGCCGGCAATTGCCGATCGTATCTGTTCTGCTTTATGACCCGCTTGCACCAGCGGCACATTCGGCAAACTAATGGCGAATTCTTCTCCGCCGTATCGGCCGAATACAGCATTAGCGGGGAGGGCCTGCTTGCAAATCATAACGACGTGCTGAAGTGCAAAATCACCTACGCTATGTCCATAGCGGTCATTAATTTGTTTGAAATAATCGATATCGATCAAAATAAACGATAGCGGCTGCTGCTTCTGATGGGCGGAGGCGAGCAGCTGTCTGCTTTTTTCCATAAAAAATGTACGATTATAAATAGAAGTAAGCCCATCGATTTCTGCAAGACGACGCAGCTTATTCTGTAGAAGTGTATACTCCGTTACGTCGATCATCACAATCGTTCTGCCCGCGAGCTGGCCATTTGGCCTCAATAGATTGGATGCTCTTATCCGATAATAAAAGGTTTCTCCGCCTCGAATCCATTTGAATTCTTGCTCATACTCTCCTGTTTTGTCCATTCCGAAGGAGAAGGCGCCGGATTCAGCCCCTCGCTTCCAGACGTGCTCCAGCTTTTGACCAATCGCTAGAGGAGTAAGCGCCGGGATAATTGTCGTGGCGGCTCCATTAAAGTCTATAATTTGATTTTCTAAATTAAGAACAAGGACGCCGTCACGCATACTCTCGAATATATGCTCCCTTGCAATAGGTGCAACGGTTAGCAGTGCAGTCGAGAAGATGGATATGACGTATAGAATAGATGTAATACACAAGATAATCGGAACAGGATCCATCCCCAGCGGAGTAAGTCCGAGAACGTACAAAAAAGCCCCTAACATAGGGAGCGATATGCCCACCCCCAGTGTAAGCATTTGTTTTCGATATATGGGCTTCGTCTTATTCCAATAACTTGCCAATATAAATAAGCTTGCTAACATAGAGCCAAAAGTATAACTTCCATGCACGTAATACCAGATTCCAGGCACGACATCGGCCATAGGTGTGAGCATATGAGGCCGTAAATATAATGACTTATAAAAAAGATGATGATAATCGTTTGTCGTGACCATGAGAAGAGTAACAGCTGGAATGACAAATAGGACCCATGATTTTGTCAGCGTGTTGAATCGATCTAGGCCGACATAGTGCATGATGAGCAACAGGCTGCAGGGAGCAATAAACGGCATGCCTACATATTCGATATTTAGCCAAAAACGGATTTCGCGAAGCGAATCGCTGGCAAGCTCGAAGGCAAAAGCGAAGGTGTACACGGCGGATAGAATAGTCATCGCCATAAATACGTTCATGCCAGTAAATTTAGTCTTGTTGTAATAAGCATATATGGCAAGCAGCACGCTAAGAACGCCTGAAATAATGACAATAATAGTATACTGTGACATAGGGGAATTCATAGTCATGAAAATTAACGGCTCCCAATGTAGCGGAATGATAATGCGTATTTATGTAAAAAAAAGTGTAATGGCATAAGTGCTTAGGACACATTTTACCATAGCAGCTTACAATTCTACAAAATAATATAAAATAGACAGCTAAGGGGTTACCCTAGCTGTCAGTAGGCAATGTTATTTCGACGCAAGTACCTGTACCGAGCTCGCTATGGAAGACGATTGTACCTTTGTGGGCAGCGATAATTTGCTGGCTAACCATGAGACCAAGTCCATTGCCGCTCGTTTTTTTCGTGAAGAAGGGTTCGCCGAGGCGAAGCAGGTCGTTCTCGGCAATACCACAGCCCTGATCGATGAACTGTAGGATGATATCGTCATTCGCACCACATTCTACTTTCACGGAAAGAACTCCTCCACTAGACATTGACTCGATGCCGTTTTTCATAATATTTACGAAAACCTGCTTTAACTGATTAGCTTCACCAATAACCTTAGGAAGCTCAGCTTCTGCAAGAAGAGTGAGCTGGACATTGCTCATTTTTGCTTCGGAATCAAGCAGCATCACAATATCACTAACGAGACTAATAATGTTAACAGGCTGGTAACTAGTGGCTTGCGGTTTAGCAAAAACGAGAAATTCGCTAACGATCATATTGATCTGATCCAGTTCACCAAGCATGATTTCAAGATGAGCAGGCGTTAGTGATCCGGTCTGCTTCTGCAACTGGACGAAGCCCCGCAATGTCGTAAGCGGATTACGCACCTCGTGTGCGACGCCCGCCGCAATCTGGCCAACGACGGACAACTTCTCAGACCGCCTAATAATTTCCTCCGTTTGCTTACGGGATGTAATATTCCGAGAAATGGAGGCAATCGCGATAATGGTTCCTTGTTCATCGCGAATAGGTGAAATCGTAATGCTAAGATCAATGAGCATGCCTGATTTGGTGTAGCGAACGGTTTCGAAATCGGTTACGGAGCCGCCAGCTAGCACGGTAGCCTCCAGCTCTTGATGGGAGCTGAAATAGTTGCGAGGTACATTGTCCAGCGGTATGCCTACAATTTCCTCTTGGCTCCACCCGTACATTTTCTCAAAGGCGATGTTCACCTGCATGACATGGCCTGCCAAATCCGTTACATGAATGGCATCTGACGTATGATTGACGAAAGATTCCAAATACTGCTTCGTGCTTTGCAGTTCCTCTGCTGCGGCTTTAAGCTGCGTTGTGTAATGATTCAGGTTATTTCCCATCGTATCTACCCGCGAGGCAAGCAGCCCGAATTCATCTTTGCTGCGAATGGTTATAACTTCAGTAAAGTCGCCTGAAGCGATCGCATTTACTTTTCGCAAAATTTGATTGAGTCCGCGCATCATAAAGCCTGCTATGAAATAACTCGCAATCATCGTAATCAGCACGAGCCCAAGAGCAATGTTAAATTGCATAATAAGCAGCCGCTTAACGGGTTTCTCGACTGACTTTTGATCGAAAACGACGCTGAATACATAGTTTTTATTCATTTTAATAGGGATGAAGTTTTTGATAACCTTTACACCATTGATATTTCTTTTGACCGTAAGGGTCTTGCCGCTTTTATTTACCTCTTGCATGTCTAAAATATCGTGAGATTGATCTTGAAAGTTATAGTCGCCAAAAGGAACGGCTTGTACATCCAGATTATATACCGGTATGCCTTGTTTGTATTTGATGATTTTGTCTTTGCCGAAAAATTCAAGATCGAAACCAGTAATTTCTAAAATGTCGGATTGATCGGAAATAATTTTATTCACAATCGCATCGGTTCCGATTGTATAGTCGAAATCAAGCAGCACCTGGGCGTTGACGTACGGATTAATCATGTAGTTAGTCGAACCGTCATAGTAGTAACCCCATTTGCGAACTTCTGTAGGGTCTGAGGTCGAGAAATTAAAAGGGCCCGACCAAAAATTTTTAAGCTTTTGTCCCTGTATGATGTCTACTTGATGTTTATCGAATAGCTGTAGAAAAGCAACATGCCAATAATCCCATGATTTTGCACTCATATTGATTTCATTCGGATCAGAGGAACGAATAGCGATAACTTCGTTGTTAATGCGCTGCCATAATGTAATATGATCAACACCAAGCTTAGCTGCAAGCTGTACGAGCTGCTCATTGGTTACATTTTTGATATCGGGATCGAGATGATCCTTAGCTGCTAAAGAAGCAATACGAAGCTTATCTCCAAGTGTGTTTTCCATGTATTGGCGAGCGTTCTCCGATGCTTCTACGGTAGTGCTTATTTGTTTAGCTATATTGGTAAATTGAGCCTCTAAGTTAGCTTCGGCTTCAGTTTTCGTTGAATAGTAATAGAGCAAGGTACTTAATGTTAGAATGACTGCTACTATTACAGATATGGAGAAGGATAACTTAGCTTTTATAGACAACGATAATCCCTCCCAAGGTCTAAAATGCTATTTATACAATTAGACATTGATCGACATAATTCCTGTTTTACAGCACAAGAAAAAGAGAAACAACGAGTGTTTCTCCTTTTCTGGCAATGAGAGTTCCAGTACTCATGGACAAAAGCGAATCTCCATGCTTGGTTATGCGCGTGTGAATTGTTCTTCTTCTAAGTATTGCTCTGCTTCTTCGTAAGTCTCGAATGCCGATTCCAGATTTAGATCAGCATATAAATACCAAAGGTCTTCTTCGAATAGCAGTGTAAGTACGGCGTCATCCGGTCCGATCCAACGCTCCTCTTGCGGAGCACTGCGTTTTTTCTTTTTCTTTGATTCCGGTTTCTCCGGCGGTGCGATAGCAAGGGAAGCAATTGATTTCGCAATAAGCGAGCGAAGCTCTTCCTCGTTGAAATCACGAATATTGACTAGGCCCTTATTATCGGTTGCTACACCATGTACCAAGCCGGCGAACACATAACCATTTCCGTTTGGATGCAGATGGTGCACGACTGACTTTTTCTCATGTGCGCTTTCTTCATAATGGAAGTTTGTGCGGCCAAGAGAAACGTCCTTTCTCTCCAATTCAGGAAAGGTTTCAATTATAGCGAGCTTTTGTTCAAAAGACAGCATTTTATTTGTTTCCTCCTAAAGGTTTGCGAAGCAAACCACTTCGTAAGCATGGGCTTAGGTTTGCGAAGCAAACCACTTCGTAAGCATGGACTTAGGTTTGCGAAGCAAACCACCTCGTAAGCATGGACTTAGGTTTGCAAAGCAAACCACTTCGTAAGCATGGACTTAGGTTTGCGAAGCAAACCACCTCGTATGCCTATGCTTAAGTTTGCGATGCAAGTGATTATACCATACCACAGGAGGGAGTTGTTACATGTCTTTCTTCTTCTTCAAAAGGATGACCGCGCCGGCGAGAATCAATACAATCGCAATAATTGGTTGGCTGAACAAAAACTTGTTGTAGAAGGAGCCAATCGAGAAGACAGCGAAGAAAAGAATCGATAGTACCGTCAGTATATTAATTGGAATAAGCAGCCACTTGTTGCGTTTGCCGAACCAATAAAATTCGAACAAGCCGATAGCAACAGCTAGAATAAAGCCTGGCCACATGTAGACCCAGTTGTTGAACAGCATAGCGATCTGACAAATGATGCCTGCGGTAAGTAAGATACCTCCCGGGATTAATAGACCGGTCGCTCTTCTGCCAATCATGGAGAAGTATAGCCAGTGAAAGAAGAGTCCAATCGGAATGACGAATAACGATGGCCAGAAGTAGGCGAATATTTTGCCCGGACCGAATGTTTCACCTTGATTTAGAAATAAGACAGCTCCGAGCAGCAGGAGGACAAGCCCGCCAATTGTTCTTAGATTCATTGTTTTAAAGCACCCCAATCAACGTTTTATTAGTTGATTTCAGCATAACATACAAAGAAATTAACTGTCCTCCTGCTGTGGGTAAATCTGCTAGCTAGACTAAAGTCCAGTATGGTCAGCACTCGTTGTTACGCTTAGTCGCTCAGTCAGCCGATTGCTTTCAAAGGCTATAACATAGGGAATACTAAGTACTGCCAAAATAACGAGAAGCACGCCGGTGTGCTGCAATCTGCGCAGCCAAGGGCGATAAATGAGCGGCGCCGCCGCTGCAAGCTGGTTGCGGTGAGTCTGGAACATCCAGAGCATGCAGGCAATGAACATAAGAACCGTTGTTGTTATCGTCACGGTCGACCAGCGAAAGGAATGAGGCGGAACAAATGAAAAGTAAAACAAAGCAAATGCGCAAAACGGTGCCAGCAGAAAAGGAACAATAAAAGCCGGATCAGATGCGTGGCGGCGACGGGCAACGTCAGCAGCGATTTCTGTCCGGGCATTCGTACGCCGCATGAGTCTACGTAGTCTTGGATAGGAACCAAGCCATAGGAGAAGAATAGGGACAGCTGCAAGCGGTGTGTGAATGAGCAATCGATTTGTCCAAAGCTGAGATTGGGACAATGAAGCAAGCATCACATCAGCAATGGCCATGCCTGTAACGAGGCAGCTTAAGCAAACCGACCAAAATATGAGTTTGCGTGCATTGTAATAAAGCTGCTGCTCCGTGTGGTAGTACACGAGTTTTGAAGCTTTGCCTGCAGCAACTAATGAGAGGATAACAAAAAGAAGCTGCGAGCCCAGCTCTATATAGATCATAAACAAATACATCTATGTGCCTCCTGAGACTATTAATATTTACTTAAGTAGGTTTGTTGAAGCAATCGATTTCTTGTCGTTATTCATCTTATCTAGTTCATCTGCTGCACAGAACGGTCGTAGGTCGGAATGGAGTACTAGACCTGTGGCGGGGGAGGAGAATGTCGAAGATTCACAAAGGAGCTCGAATACTACAAAAACTGAAAATAGTTTCGATGAAACGACAAAGAGGAAGACTGTTCTAAGGTTGCATTAGCAATCTGAGCACAGTCTTTTTTATGGATAAGAATCGACGTTGGTTATTCATGTAAGAGAGCAATTCTAACGTGCAATATATGTATTAGTATGCTACTATACCTTGTGCTTTATTTTTTATATTAGAAGAAGGTGACAACATGACAACAGCAGAAGCGGGTAATGGAACGGGGCAACAGGGGCAGAAAGGGTTAAATCTCTTTTTTCTGACATGGCCTATTTTTTTAGAAATCTTTTTGTTTATGCTCATGGGTATTGCAGACACACTGATGTTGAGTGCGATTTCGGATAACGCGGTATCCGGCGTTGGGGCTTCGAATCAATATTTGCATATTGCGATCTTACTATTAGAAGTAATCGGCAATGGGGCATCTATTGTGGTGGCGCAATATATCGGCTCACGTAAGTTTGTAGAAGCCGCAAAAATATCAGCGCTAGCCATAACGCTAAATCTAGTAGTCGGGATATTCATAAGCTTAATGTTTGTGCTGTTTGGCGGACATTTGCTGGAGACGTTGAATTTGCAAGGCGAGATACTAGAACATGCCAAAAGCTATTTAGCCATCGTAGGCGGAATGATCTTCCTGCAAGCGATCATCAACTCGATATCCGCTATTATTCGTGTACACGGCTTTACGAAGGAAGCGATGTTCGTATCGCTGGGGATGAACGTCGTGCATATTATTCTCAACTACGTGCTTATTTTCGGTAAGTTTGGC
Source organism: Paenibacillus sp. J22P15 (assembly GCF_056269345.1). Classification (NCBI taxonomy): domain Bacteria; kingdom Bacillati; phylum Bacillota; class Bacilli; order Caryophanales; family Paenibacillaceae; genus Paenibacillus; species Paenibacillus sp. J22P15. The sequence goes on along the minus strand of NZ_JBWDNT010000006.1, from coordinate 260,347 downwards.
TTCCCGGAGATGGGTGTTCAAGGTGCGGCGATTTCATCGGTAATCAGTCGTGGGCTTGCGCTCATCGTCTTTTTCTGGATGCTGTATCGGATTATGTCCGTGCGGGTTGAAATTCGATATTATTTCGAACTGTCCAAGGAGTATATTTTTAAAATATTGAGAATCGGTATCCCGTCTGCGCTGGAGCAGGTAATGTACCAGGCATGCCAAATCGTCTTTTTGTATTATACGACCTACCTTGGCGCAGCCTCTCTCGCCGCCAAAAATTATGCCAATAACATTTCGATGTTTACGTATCTGTTCGCGTTCGCAATCGGTATGGGAACTGCGATCATCGTAGGCAGGATGGTTGGCGCAGGCGAGCAGACTATCGCCTATCGTCAGGTATGGAGAAGCGTGCGCTGGGCAAGCGCTGTAACCTTGTTCGCCGTATTCCTTGTTATTTTGTTCCGCGAGCCGCTCATGCGAATGTTTACTGATGATGAGGAAATTATCCGTTTAGGTATAACTGTGCTTTTGCTCAGCATCGTGCTTGAGACCGGGCGCACGATTAATATCGTGCTCATCAATTCACTACGCGCGGCAGGAGATGCGAAGTACCCGCTTTATATCGGTATGTTCTCGATGGTAGGAATGAGTTTACCGCTTGGTTACTTATTTATTTTTCAGCTGGAGCTAGGCTTAGCAGGTATTTGGCTGGCGATTGCAGCAGATGAATGGCTTCGCGCAATTATTATGTTTTTCCGGTGGAAGAGCAGAGCGTGGGAGAAGTACGGGCTGGTCAAAAACGATACTAAGGAGAAATCCGCGGTATTGCAAGGGTAAGAGTGAATAAGGCTGATGCGAATTGGCCTATAAAACGGCTTATCGGGCGATTGCCCCGGCAGGCCGTTTTTTTGTTGCTGTAAAACGCTTTCAGCGGTAGGATAAGAGAAGAAACAGCAAGTAAGGGGACATACAATGTGGAAATGAATGCTTCAACACATATACGAAACATCGGAATATTTGCTCATGTTGATGCGGGAAAGACGACAACGACGGAACAAATTTTATTTCATAGCGGACGGATTCGGTCACTTGGCAGCGTGGACGCGGGTACGGCGCAGACGGACTTTCTGGAAGTCGAACGCTCTAGAGGCATATCGGTGCGTGCAGCTGCGACTCGTTTCACATGGCAGGGGGTCACCATAAATTTGGTCGATACGCCTGGTCACGTCGATTTTCTCTCAGAGGTTGAACGGTCGCTGCGCGTTATGGATGGAGCGGTGCTCATTATATCAGCAGTCGAGGGCGTTCAGGCGCAAACAGAGGTCATATGGCATGCCTTGCGAGAGCGTAACATTCCAACACTTATTTATGTGAACAAGATGGACCGAATCGGAGCCGACCCAGCAGGGACGATTAAACAAATTAAACGTTTGTTATCGCCGCAGTCAACGCCGGTACAAGCTCCGCTTGGTGTCGAGGATAGCTTTGTCGGTTCGGTAAGCTTGCTAGAAGCTGGAACATTAGATAGTGAGCTGAGGCAGGCTCAGGACTACTTGCAGCTGCTGGAGGAGACGGTGGCAGAGCAAGAGGAATCGCTGCTGCTTCAATATTTGGACAGCGGTACGCTGCCGAAAGCGATGCTGAATCAAATGCTGCCTGAGCTTACGCATAGCGGAAAGCTGTTTCCGATTTTATTTGGCGCGTCGAATCGGGGAATCGGAATCGAACCGCTCATGCAGGCGATGATTACGATGCTGCCACCGCCGCAAGTCGTTTCAGACGGCCCTGTATCTGGAGTCATCTTCCGTATCGAGCGCGATGCGATCATGGGCAGAATCGCTTATGTACGCCTTTATAGCGGTGTTATTCGTAACCGCGATTTGGTTAGTAATGAGACGCAACAGATAGAGGAGAAGATTACGCAAATTCGCAAAATCGACGGGCAGAAGGCTGAGGATGTAGGGCTGCTCGCAGCGGGCGATATTGCTGCCGTTTGCGGCTTTACTCAGGCGCGAATTGGCGACATTATTGGCAGCGCCGAATATGTTCCCGGTGAAACGCGGATGGCTGTGCCGCTGTTGACGGTGCAGGTGCGCTGGAGCAATGAAGCCGAATATCCGGCTGTCGTTGCAGCGCTGCATGAGCTTGCGGATGAAGATCCGCAGCTCGATTTGCAATGGCTGCAGGAGCAGCGGGAGCTGCACCTTAAAGTAATGGGGCCGATCCAGATTGAAGTGCTTACTCACGTGCTGAACAATCGGTACGGCTTAAAGGCTGAATTCAGCAAGCCATCAGTCATTTACAAAGAGACGCCTGCACAAACGGGCGAGGGCTTCATTGCCTACACGATGCCGAAGCCGTGCTGGGCGATTCTCCGGTTTCATATTGAGCCAGGTGAACGCGGAAGCGGGATTGCCTTCAGCTCTGTTGTCCGTTCGGAGCGGCTGCTGGACCGCTATCAGAATGAAGTAGCGAGAAGCGTGCCTGAAGCGCTGCAGCAGGGGTTATTTGGCTGGGAGGTAACGGACATAAAAGTGACTCTTATTGAAGGGGAGCACCATGTGTGGCATACACATCCGCTTGATTTCTCTGTAGCTACGCCGATGGGCATCATGGATGGCTTATCACGTATTGGAGTGAAGCTGCTGGAGCCGATGCTGAGCTTTCGTATTTCTATTCCAGAGGAAACGGGCGGCAAGCTTATGAACGAGCTCGTTCTCATGCGGGGAGAGTTCGATACGCCGATTGTTAGGCAGGAGCGGATGGAAATTGAGGGAATTTTGCCTGTCGCGACTTCACTCGACTTTCCCGCACGCTTTGGTTCCCTTACGAAAGGAAGGGGGGCACTAGCGACCTTCTTCGCTGGTTATCGCGAATGCCCGCCAGACGTGCGGGCAGAGCGAGTACGCAGAGGGGTAAACCCATTAGATCAATCCAAATATATACTCGCTGTCCGAAAAGCGCTTGCCGGCTCTTAGCCGCAAGCGTTTTTATTTATGGCTGAGAGGAGAATGGAAAAAGGAATTTAAGCAAATTATTTTATCATAAGGTAAAATATGGGGTAATAAAAGTTCATTTCTGGCTAAAGGAGAGGACTTTATGTTGAAAAGAGTGAATGAGTTCCCAACAGATAAAAGAATCGGGGGATACATAGTATCCCTTTGTTAGACGATGGATCTATCGTGATGGTATGGGATCGACATGAACAAACGAATGGTGAACGGATTCACATTCTAAATTACGCAGAAGAAATAGCCTCCTTGAAATTCACATCGATAAAATATGATTATTATGCAACCCTCTCTCTTTTTTCTCGTCTAAATTAAATAGAGGTTAGGGAGGTGGAACCATTTGAGGAAGTTTATGTTTTTTATAAGTGTGTTTTTAATGGCAGGCACTCTTTTAGGATTAGAATCGATTCACGCGGATTGGGCAAATCGTTTTGTTGTACATGACGGCAAATCCTATATTATTTCAGAAGATCAGGTGAAAACGGCGCAAATTGGCGATAAAATTGGAAAGGTTACGTCCTTTTCAGAGGAAGAAGGTACGTACTCTGGCAATTTCTCCAACACTTATCCGAAAGGAACGGAATATTACGCAATCAAAGATATAGATTCAAATGAAGCAATTGCTATAAAGGTGAACGAAGATTCTTTCATCGTAGCAACGTATGGGGGCGAATATGCTGGCAACTCATTTAGCGCCAAAAAAATGCTGTTCTATGCTGGTGGTGTCTTCCTAGTCATTATTGTTATCTTGCTCGTGAGAAATAATTGGAGAACGAATTCGACAAATCAATCTTCTTAATTTAACCCTGGAGTACTCTCCTCGATTTTGAATGTATTCTCTGCACTAGCAATTAACCTCACTTGGATTGAGTCACGACCAACCGGCAAGAAGCTCGGGACGTATCGTTTTTTACTCGAATCAGAAGCAGCCCAAAGTGATCAACAAATGAGTAAAGCGATTAAGATTCTTGAAACGCTAGGTCACGATGTACATATAGTTGGCAGTTATTCGACGACAATTCTTTAATTAAAAAGCATAGGGAGGGATAGTAATGGAACGTGAAAAAGAGATAAAAGAACTTAAGGAACGGTTAGCTAGTGTCGAAAGTCAGCTCCAACGTAAATCGAACTCTTCAAACATAATTAGGTTTGTACTAGGCTTTATTATTGTCTTTGTCGTATTGCTAATCTTAATTGGAGTATTTCAATTTATAAGTGCTAATTCATCCTAGCTTTTTGCATGATTTTTAAGGGGGCGAATGCATTGAGGAAAATGATGATGATCATTTTTGTCATCTGCTTGATGATTACAGGGTGCACGAACGGAGATGTAATCGTCACTTCTGCACAGCTTCAAGATCTGTTCGAAAAACATAGTGTTCTATTAGCGAAGCAAACCGAAGTTAATCCCGAGGCTGTATTTTCAAGAGCGTACAACGATATTTTACCTGAACAATTCATCATTAATGATGATCAGCAAATTAGCATCTATATTTATTCCTCAAGTAAAGAGGCTCAAAAGGGAAAAGAGCATTTCGACAATAGTTGGGCGACAGCCGATATAGTGTCTCATAGCGCGTATCAAGTAGCGAATGTATTAATTTTTTATGTCACGGATAGAGAGTTGATAGATGAACGAGTAGAAATGGTTATCGAGGAATTAAAGACTATTACGAAGCAGTAGACTTGAAGGTATATATGAGGACCAGCCCAACACGCTGATTTGGTATGTGGACTGGTTTTTATTTTTTTGCCTTAATCAGAACTTGGCGTCTATTTCTTTGCGGGCTCCACTTGGGGATTCACGGCAATGATGCCATATACCTGAGGTTCTTCAGCCGAGGCACCGAACCACAGCTCACCGTCACCGACCATAACGCCTTGATCGCGAACGAATAACGTATCCACCGTTTGTGCTGCTAATGCTTCTTTCACAGATTTGGTCATAATCAAGTCATACTTCTCTATAAATTCCGCTTTGGACGTTATCTCCATCGGTATTTCTACATTAACACGGAGCGGCAGCAGCACTAGCTCTGCGACGTCATCCTTATCATCAGCGGCAACAGCGGCTTTAGCCACCTCAAACATTTTGATAAAGGCCTTTGGGTCGTTAATGCCCGCCGCTGCGAAAGGGTTATCCTTCTCGGACATCGCATTTGTTTCTTCGGATTGATTAGGCTGAGCAACCATCTCACTCGTCCCCGTTTGTCCGCAGCCTGCTAGCAATGTGACTGCTAATCCAATAGCGGCAAAAGCCGCAAAGCTTTTATTTCTTTGTTTTGGGTGCGGTATCGTCGTCATTTTATTTAGCATATGGAGCCTCCTTCATGAAGGGCGTTCGATATCCAACCCGTCTGATCTATCTCCTTACTAATTTAAACAACGATTCACATTTCCAACCCTATATGAAAAAAATCATATTAAAATGGTACTCAACGTTTCGGAATCCTCTTTGGTTAGTTTTTTGTAAGAGTGAATTCCGCTTATATAGACTCCTGCATAGCCGTTAGTAAACCAAATTTCGTATAAGAGTGCTTTTGCTTCTGAGCCGTCCGTTGGTTGGAAATGAATTTTATAATCAGGGGGGCGTGACATCTCGAATTTAACTTTTTCCCATTCGCCTGCGTTCAAAATGCTTCTAACCGTAGAAACGGATTTCTCATCGTTAACTTCCTTGTGCTCTTCATACTGATTTTCCATGCCGACTCTTTTCAAAATAATTAATTTTTTCTGAACGGATTCCGTAAGCGGATCGTTCTTTACTTGCTCAGAGTTAACGGTTAAATCATTGTTTACACCTGAGCTCTCACATCCAACCAGGCCAATCATGATGAAGAAGGTGATAATAAATAGAAGACTGTATTTCAATCCTTGCACCTCCCTTTTCTTATAGTCTATCGACTGTTAAAAAGTGGATAAAGTTGCAAGTCGAGATCAATATAGAAAGTGAACTGGAATTTATTTTCCACAATCACACTTGTGTTCACCGCATTAAGTATGTTATATTACTACAAAATTAATTATCGGATCACGCCAGTGAAGAGAATCCAACTCGGAGGCGTTCTCGTCAAGGGGAGGGAAGCACCTTCCCCCTAAGTTTACCGGGCCCGCCCGTTATCGCGGAGCAAAGAGGATTGAACAGCTTGTCTGTTTGGTCAATTTGGGTGGCACCGCGAGTAAAAAACGCTCCTCGTCCCATAGGGATGAAGGGCGTTTTTTGTGTTTTTTTAACGAAAAGGAGCGCGGGTAGCATGTTGGACATGAGATGGATTAGGCAAAATCACGAGCAAGTGCAGACGGTAGCGAATCAGAAGGGGATTCAGGTTTCGATTGCTGAGCTGCTGCTCTGGGATGAGAAGAAACGCTTGCTGCTGCAGGAGACGGAAGCTTTGCGTGAAATTCGCAACAAGCTTTCGTTCCATATTGGTACGCTGATGAGGCAAGGCGCACAGCTTGAAGCGGAGCAAACGAAGCAACAGGTAAAGGATACGAATGAGAAGCTGAGCATTGTAGAAGAGGAGCTGGCGACAGCTGAGCGGTATGTGGCGGAGCTGTTGATTCTAGTTCCTAATATCGTGTCACCCGACACACCGGATGGCCGATCGGATGCAGATAATGTAGAGCTGAGGCAGGTTGGCGAAGCGCCAAGCTTCCCATTCGAGCCGAAGGATCATATGGCGCTGGGCGAGCTCCACAATATGATTGATGTGCAGAGAGGTGTTAAGGCAGCAGGCAACCGCAATTATTATTTGAAGGGGGCAGGGGTTCTGCTCCATCGTGCCGTGCAGCAGTTGGCTCTTGATTTGTTGCTGCAAAAGGGCTTCACGTTGCTGGATGTGCCATTGATGGTTCGTACGGATGCGATGAGCAATACTGGATTTTTCCCGATTGGCGAGGATCAAAGCTACCGGATTGCGGGCGATGATAAATGGCTTGTCGGCACTTCGGAGGTTCCGATGATTACCTACTATGCTGGAGAAATTGTTGAGGCAGAAGCTCCAATCAAGCTTGCCGCGGCATCGGCCTGCTTCCGCAGTGAGGTTGGCTCGGCGGGCAGAGACGTTCATGGCCTATACCGCGTGCACCAGTTTGCGAAAGTCGAGCAAGTTATACTATGCAAGGCTGATCCCGAGCTGTCGGAGCTGCTGCTGCAGGAAATAACGGCGAACGCAGAGGAGCTTCTTCAACGACTTGAGCTGCCTTACAGAGTAATGGCCGTCTGTACTGGCGATATGTCGCAAAAAACGTATAAGCAATACGATATCGAGACGTGGATGCCGAGCCGTCAAGCCTACGGGGAGACGCATTCGTCGTCGAACCTGCATGACTTTCAAGCACGCCGCTCGAATATACGGTACCGTGATGAGAGCGGTGCGTTAAGATTTTGCCATACACTCAATAACACGGCAGTGGCAAGCCCGCGCATCCTCATTCCGCTCATCGAGAATCATCAGGAGGAGGACGGCTCGATTCGCATCCCAGCCGCACTTCAGCCTTATATGAATGGATTGCAGCGAATAACGGGCGGGGTAAACAACTAACATTCTCTTAAATGCATTAATGGGAAACAGCTCTTCCTCTTCCTCCCGAAGCAAAGTTTTGACTGCTAAAGATAAGAATGGGTAATTTTAGGCAGCGGTTTTCCAGTATTAAGGAGTTCGACTCCTTGTGCACAAACGCCATACTTCTCCCAAGGACAGGTGGTGCATAGACGGCTGATGTCTTCCGGCACCATCGTCCGGGCTACACGGTCGCGAATGGACTGCCAGCTGCCTTGCTCATTCACGTTAAGCCCAAGCTTCGCGAGTACGGCCTTATCTAAGTCGTAGACGGTCCCCTCACAATGATAGCTGTTGTCTTGGGGATAGGCTTTGCATATATCATCTGGGCCTGTAATAATCTGAATCTCAGTTTCTGGCTGTGATCGCAGTGTTTCATGTATGGCAGTCATATTTACACAGAATTCGTCCGAGTACCCCATGCCTCGATATCCGAGCAGACAGAGCAGATGGTGACCGCGCAATCGAATCGTCATGTTTTACCGCTCCTTAACTTAAAAAAACCTATATGTTAACCATATTATCACAATAACAGGTTTACATATAGGTTTTTTTGGCTTTGCTCATCTGCAATGCGATGTGCCTGAATCAGTAACAGGGCAAGTAAACGCTACTTCCCTAAGTACTTATTGTGTAGAACTTTCAAATGATGAAGTTCATGTCCAGCAATAATATAAGCCAGAGCTCTCGCTGAAATGTCACCGCCATTGGCTACGCCTATGCGAAGCCAAGCCTCTTCAGACAACCCACGCAATAAAGTCAGTGTAGCTCGGCGAACGGAAATGTAATCCTCAATGATTTGCGATAGTGTCCATTCATGAAAGGAAGCGCCGCTCATGAAATCATCCTGTTCATAGCCGGCAAGAGGTGTCTTGTCTCCGCGTGCTGCCCGAAGTAAACGGTAGCTCATGACTCGTTCATTATCCGATATATGGCCGATCACTTCTTTCAGCGACCATTTGCCTTCCGCATAACGGTAGTTTGCCTGCTCTTCGGGAATATCGGATAGTAATTCGGTTGTACTTGCCAGCTGCTTTTTAAGTAGTTCGGTAACTGAGCCTTCGCCTACAAGGCTGATATACTGTTCATAATAAGCATTGTATTCTTCCGTTGCTGGTCGTTGAGTCATACGATAACCATCCTCTCAAGTTGAAAAGCATAATTTTTTCCAAAAGTGTTCCTTACTTTTATCGGCTATCCTCAGCGTTTTTTTAAGCGATAGTGTCCCGGCGTAATTTCCTCTTGCTTGCGGAGAACGCTGCTCAAATAATTTGAATTATTTTTCTCAGAAATATTTTGGTATTGTGCTTCTTGTCGATCTTTGAAAATTGGGCAATCTATTTCCTCGGGGCTGCTCTTTTTTTATTGAAAACAATAATGAGCACAAAGAACTAGGAAGAAATACCGATATTAATTAAAAAATTTCATAATTTTGTCGAATTAACTCATAAAATGTTCAGAAATTACATAGAACGGCAGTATATAATAAGATTCTGCCTAAAGTTGCTAATAGATGACGGAAATGAACATGACGACATGGAGTGTGACTTGATATGAAGGAAGATTTTTTTCAAGAAGTACATAAGCTTGGCTACGATAACGAATGGAGATACCAGTTGCTCATACGAGGCATGCAAAACATACAGGAAGAAAAAAAGAGCCAAGGTTTTTTCAAGAAGTTGGAGAGGAAATTCGCTCGCAAATATAAGAAGATAAAGATTTCTGCTTGGAAGTAAAAAGATGAGCTGTAAGTATGTCATCTCATTTAGAACGATAAGCTGTATACGATTCGAGGGTGAAGAGTGATCTTCATCCTTTTTGCGTGGTTATCAAGGCAGCAACCAAAATGAAATTTGAGGTCAACGCTGTATGAAGAAAAAATCGGTTTCGATTCTGATGGGCGTGGTTTTATCGTTTAGCTTATTACTCGGAAGGAATAAACAAAGCTCTGCGGCTAACGGTGTCGCAGAGCTTTGTTTGTAATTGTTGTAAGAGTGGTTGGTTAACTTCTGCCTGATCAGCTGGAGCTCGGCGCCTATATAGGAAGGCATGACAGCTAGCTATATTGGACGGCTGCTTATATGCGTTTGTCTAGGAGGCTCCCTCCCTCGCAAAGAGCATTCTACTGTAGAAACTACAATAGAATGCTCTAGCCGAGGCGCATTGAATGTCTACGTTGCAGTAAATGCAATAGAATCAGCCATTGCAGCGTCGCATGAAGCAAAAACGATCCAATCTGCTGCATAACTGCAACGTAGCTGAAGTAACCATGTCTCATGTAAGGTATCTGTTGTAGAAACTACAGTGTACAAATCCGAGTGAGCTTTCTACGAAAGCAGCGCCCACAAGTTTAAAGCACCTGCTCCAGAAAACGTGCCGCTCGCTCGCTTTGCGGCTTCGTAAAGAACTGCTCGGGCTTTGTCCGTTCAACCAGCTTTCCGTCATCGAGGAAATAGATGGTATCAGCAGCTTCACGGGCAAACTTCATCTCATGCGTAACAATGAGCATCGTCATACCGCTGTCTGCAAGACTGCGAATAACGCTGAGCACCTCTTTCACCATCTCAGGATCAAGCGCCGAGGTTGGCTCATCGAACAACAATATATCAGGCTCCATCGCTAGACTTCTTGCGATGGCTACGCGCTGCTTTTGTCCGCCGGATAAGCGGGATGGATAGCTGTCTGCTTTGTCGGAGAGTCCTACGCGTGCCAGCAGCTCCATCCCCTTCTGGCGTGCTTCCTCCTGTGATTTCCCTTTGACCTGAATCGGAGCGAATGTAATATTATCGATGACGGTCATATGCGGGAACAGGTGAAAATGCTGGAACACCATCCCGATGTGCTGACGAACGCGGGCAATGTTCGTTTTGGGATCGGTAATTACCGTTCCATCAATGGTAATGACACCGGAAGTTGGTGTCTCAAGCATATTTAAACAACGAAGAAAGGTGGACTTGCCTGAACCAGACGGTCCAATGAGTGCAACGACCTCTCCTTTTTCTACAGTTGTTGTGATGCCTTTCAGCACTTGGTTTTTGCCGAAGGTTTTTGTTAAGTCGGTTACATTAATCACTGCGGCGCAGCCTCCTTTCAAGCATACGGGCAAACGATGTTAAGACGAGAACAAGCACGTAATAGATCGCGGCAATAAATAATAATACTTCGAGAGAGCGGAACTCAGTGGAGCGTACAACATCTGCACGACGCATCAAATCGGATACGCCAATGACAGAAACGAGTGATGACTCCTTAAGCAAAGCGACACATTCATTCACGAGCGCTGGCAAAATATTGCGAAGTGCCTGCGGGAAAATAATACGCAGCATCATTTTTCGGTAAGGGATACCGAGCGCAATAGCGGCCTCGCGCTGTCCTTTGTCCACGGCCATAATGCCGCCGCGGATCGTTTCTGACAAATAAGCAGACGAATTGAGTCCGAATGCTAGACCTGCCGCCATTAGCGCAGGAATGTCATAGTTGAATAGCTGCGGAGTCGCATAATATATAATCGTAAGCTGGACGAGCAGCGGTGTACCGCGGAATACGGATGTATAGGCGGTCGCGAACCATTCGAGCGGCTTAATACCGGATATTTTGAATAAAGACAGAACTGTACCCCATACAAGTCCGAAAAAAGCAGAGACGAGTGTGAAGAGCAGGGTTACATAGACGCCCTTGAGAATATAAGGGATGTAGCCCTCGAGTATGCTAAAGTCGATGTTCAGATTAAGAAACGTATTAGATTCTTCCTTCTCTGAAGCAAACCATTTTTGTACGATATCATCGAGCTTTCCGTCTTCCTTCATTCCCGAGAGGACACCGTTAAATTCGTTAACAATTGGTGATTTCTTAGGAAATGCAATGGCATAGCCATTATCCGCGGACTCTGCCGGCAGGAAATTCATCGCCAGATCCGGGTTGACGCTTATCATCTCTAAAGCGACAGCGTCTTCTACGATAGCGGCATCGACGCGGCCGGAATTCAGCTCTTGAATAAGATCGGGAATTTTATTGAGCTTCTTAATCGTAGCACCTTCAATTGTTTCTGCGTATAGATCCTGCGTAGATCCGAGCTGTGTCGCGACTAATTTGCCAGAAAGCGATGCCTCTGTTTCTAACGGTGCAGATTTTTTTGAGACGATCGTATTGCGGGCAGCGTAATACGTATCAGAGAAATCGACATTCTGCCTGCGCTCATCCGTCGCGGACATAGCGGACATGACGAAGTCAACTCTACCCGTTTGAAGCGCAGCGACAAGCCCATTGAAATCCATGTGTGTGATTTCCAGTTCGTAACCCAGCTGACTGGTGATATACTTGGCTATGTCGACATCTAATCCAACGATTTCGCCGTTGTTTTTGGCGTCAACCGATTCGTAGGGTGGATAATCGGCAGAAGTACCCATGACCAGCTTCTTTTTTTGACCAACGGTTGGCTCATTAGCAGCACTTTCTGCACTAACGGAATAGCTACTGCTCTTACCCATAGGGAAAGCTTGTCCAAGTCCGATAACCAGAACCGCAAAGATAATGAGCGATAAATAAATGACTTTAAGCTTTTTTCGATTCATGATGTCCTCTTTCTTCTAAGTTGATAGGTTTAACATGCTTATCTTTTATCGTGAAATAAGTCCAAGATGACAAAAGATATTTGTTTCAGCCGTATACGCCTGCAACATTAGAAATTATATGGTGTTCCCTACTCTTTGTAAACAACCAGAGGCTGGACTTTTTGAAAAAATCAGCATATTTATTAGTGTATGCTTATAAATATGCTTAACAAATTCCGCGAAAAGACTGTATTTTTTATAAATAAAGGTGACCATATTTTTCTTTGTATATTAATAATCGGGATAGTCGTAATCTGATGAGAATTACTGTTATAATATCCAAATAGAACGAAATCTATTTTATGTTGAAGGGAGGTGAGTACATTGTTCGAGCTTGAGCTGCATGACGTCATACCGTATTTGTTTTCGATCAGCCTTCTATGTTCATTAGCGTACGCTTACGCTTCGCATTTGCATTCGGGTGCTTATGAATACTGGGAGCGGAATCAATATTTGAGTATATTGTATAGCCTGATGCCGCAGGTGTTGATTCGTACCATCCCGCTGCATCATTGGCTAGTTAGAAAAGTAAAACGGAAGGAATCACCCGATGACGACATAGCAGACTGTTCCACCTCGTTTGCCCAGCTATTTTCAAACAAACGAGGAGGATTTTTATGCAAACGAGCAATGTATTCACTTCTTTAAAATATGGACGTGTAGTAATGGCCGGCATGATGCTGGCAGGGCTGCTTCTAGTAAGCGGCTGTAGTACGGCTAGCGGAACGATCGATGGAAATACGCCGGGCATATTTAACCACTATGTTATTTATCCCTTATCAGCTGTTCTTCAGTACATTGCTGATATGTTCGGCGGAAATTACGGCATCGCGATCATTGGTATTACGCTAATTATCAGACTTGTTCTACTGCCGCTTATGATGCGTCAATATCGTGCCCAGAATCTAATGAAGACGAAGATGGCGGTGCTTCAGCCGGAGCTCAAGCAGCTTCAAGCGAAATATAAGAACAAGTCGGATGCGGAATCCAAGCAAAAGCTGCAGCAGGAAACGATGCAGCTGTACCAGAAGCACCAGGTCAATCCGCTTGCGATCGGCTGCCTGCCGATGCTTATTCAAATGCCGATATTAATGGGTTTATATTCTGCGATTAGGCTGACGCCTGAGCTGGCGGATCATTCCTTTCTATGGTTTAAGCTTGGTTCGCCGGATATCGTGCTCCCGATTATTGCAGCGATCGTGTATTTTGTACAATTCAAGGTGTCACAAACGACGCAGCCGAACGCGAATGCTGCACAGCAGAAGCAGATGGCGTTCATGGGTTATTTGTCCCCAATTCTAATGGGTGTATTCGCGCTAACAGCGCCGGCAGCCATCTCGCTGTACTGGGTAACCGGTGGTCTATTCATGATTGCTCAATCCTATTTAGCCAAAAAAGTATACGCGCCGAAGGTAGAGGTTGCACTCGAGGGTAGCGCTTAATACGAAGGAGACGATCAAATGTCAGTCGGTGTACTCGCTCATTTATTCGGAAGTTTGCCATATAAGGAGCTTGCTCCTAAAGTCGCGGCGAGCGGATTTAGTCATGTGCAGCTTGCTTTGTGGAAGGCAATCAGCGATGTCGATTTCAGTAAGCCTGGCAACATAAGCCCAGGCCTTGCGAATGCAATCGGCGAGCAGTTCGATAAGCATGGTGTTTCAATTTCGGTGCTTGGCTGTTATGTTCATTTATTCGAGCGTGACGAGAAGCTGCGCCGTGCAAATGTGAGTCGCTTTAAGGAATTGCTGCGATATGCGAAGTTTTTCGGAGCGCCGATGGTAGCTGCGGAAACCGGACGGAATGAAGGCGGGGACTACACTGATCGTGATTGGTCCGTAATGAAGGCGACACTGGAGGAGTTAGCTGAGGAAGCCGAGAAGTGGGGCGTCTTTGTCGGGTTAGAGGCGGCCAACGACCATTTGATTGGAACGGCTTCTGAGCTGGCTCGGATGCTGGAGGAGGTTCCTTCCTCTAATATTGGTGTCGTTATCGATCCCGGAAATTTGCTGACGTCTGCTAATTTTGCGATGCAGGATGAGGTCATCGAGCAAGCATTCGAGCTGCTTGGCGACCGAATTATCGCTGCACATGCAAAGGATCGCATTATGCTCGAGAGTGGCGAATTGGCTACCGTAACTGCCGGACTTGGGCAGATGAATTATGAGCTGTATATGAAGCTTCTTAATCAATATAAGCCGCATGTACACATCATCATGGAAGAAGCGAAAGCGAACCAAATGGCGGAGTCGAAGGCTTATATTGATGGAATTCGTGTGCGGGTATAGAAAGGCTAAAAAGCGAAAAACAGTAGACCATGGGGACTCCCGAGGGCTGCTGTTTTTGTTTTTTTATAGTGGATAAGACGGTTTAGCCTGATCTGTCCAGTTGTGGTTTCATCTACATCACCTATTCACTCGGAACATTTGGAAGCAGCGAAAGTAATTTTTTTCTGGAATCGGCATGAACTACCCCGCGAAAGACTTGATGTTTTGTATGTATGTCGAGTGAAAACTTCGTATGTAAGAGATCGGTTTCCTTCAATTGATAATAAACGATATCCTCCCAAGGAATGACTGTGTTTGCATGGTAAACGCCATCACTGCCAATGGAATAGTTAATCTTACCGCCAGAGAATATGGTTATGAGCATAATGGGGAAAACATACGCAAACCAGTGCTTATAAACGATATCACTTATTTCAAAGATAAGCAGTAACCACAAAATCGTAACTACGAATACATAGGCCAGCACCGATAGCGTTAATTTCTTGTCGGCAATAAGGAAAGACGGGTTATATACTTGAACATTGTTTTTGGATTTGTTGAATATCTGAAATTGTATATACTCATTGTAGAACGACCAAATGAGGATCAAGCAGCTGAGGAGGTTCAATAATAATGTAAACAAAAAGTCGATGTGCAATTCGGTAGCTCCTCGTATATTTGCCGTAGTTGTTAGTAAAAAGAGATCTATCCGTTAATGTTGAGGAGATACTTTCCTATTTCATTTAAATTATATTTGATTTGAAAGAGAACAAGCAACGAAATATAGATTGGTAATTTCCGAAAGAAGTTTTGCGTGAATTAAATAAATAAAATAGTTTATAAAAGAGGGTCGAAGATTGATGAAGGGGATAACGTGTTTCCGAGGCTAGATCGTAGCAAGCATTCCTATCGAAAACCTACTTATAAAGAAAATGATATACTTCTGTATCATCATGTTTTTCATCACATTTAAGGAGAGCTTTCGAATATCTATAGAATTAAAACTTATCTAATCGTTTTTATTTTTTCTAAAGCCTGCTTGAATGTTCGAACCTTCATCTTTTTTAAAATACTGCTTACTTGATTTTTTATGGTGCTTTCCGCTTTATATAAAGTTTGGGCGATACTAGTTTGAGTAAAGCCTCGTTCCAGTAATTCGAAAATTTCTTTCTCTGAAGGTGATAATAGTTGAAGAAGGGCATCTCTTTTTAATTTTGCATAATCCTCTAAAAGTATCTCAATAGAATTTCCTTTATGTGAAAATGTTTGAATGATATGTGGTAAATTACGATATTCACTCTTGGATATACAATGGATAGCCACGCATTATATGCCATAAGTATGGTTTCACTACTTATTTCCTCAGTCATAAAGATGACTTTCGTTGGCATAATTATATCCATTTCCAATGAAAGTCCGATTCCGTCAAGCTGATGCATAGGTGAGTTTAATGTCATAAGCACAAGATCAGCTTGCTGAAATTGATTTAAAGCCTCACTTTTATTATTCGCGCAACCGATAATTTGAAAAACTTTTTCAAGAGATAGGTGGTCGTAAATTCGCTTCTGCCATACTGGGTCATCTTCAACAAATAAAATACGTAAAAATTGCATGAAATCATTCCCCATTTATAGTAGTTATAACAATACTTTCGAACTAAGGACTTTTATCCTATTAAATTAAAGTATATCTGTTTTTAAAGAACGCAAACAACGAAAAAAAGATTAGTATTTTCCGAAAGAGGTTTTGCGTGGAATAAATTAAAATATATGTTAATTTATAAAGAGCTAATAATTATGATTAATGAGTAAATATAAAGGACTGTAATTAAATAAATCTGGCTTGACATCTATTATGCAGAAGGACAACAAACAATAAGACTAACTCTGAGAAGATACAAGTACTAAATAAATTAGTACTAGTACTATTTAAGTGTAAATATACAATAGTTTTATTAATTAAAGTTTATATAAATTAAATTTAGGAGGCATGTGTGTATGAACGGAGTTGGGTTTTATGATATTTCAAATGAAGAATTAATGGAAATTGATGGAGGTGGTGTTAGGTCAAAATTGGCTTATTACACATTCGTTGCAGGTGTGGGTACTCTTGGTGCATTAGCTGGAGCAGCAGTTGGTAGCTCGGTAGGAGGGGTAATTGGTGCTCTCTTTGGGAGAACTGCGGGTGCTCTAGTGAGAGGGTATGTAGGAGATCAACTCTGGAATACAGCTCATTAATGATCCATACATTAATTAATTTAGTAATTATAATAGTTGTAATGATACTATTAGATTTTTTTGTTGAAGAAAAACTTCATATTCGTAAGAGAATAGTTAAAAAAATTGGAAACATTCTCACATTTGTTCTTACATTAATTTCAATAATTTTCTTGGATTATGTATTTATAAATTTTTGGCCAGAAGTAGAGAATGAAGAGTTGTATAAGTTATCTAAAATAGCTTGGATAATGTTTTTTTTACCAAGAAAGGGCGATAAACAATGGGGGAATTCTTAGAAATAGATAACAATGATTTAAGAGAAGTTGATGGCGGTGGATTACTAGGAGCAGTTGTTGAAGGGTTGGCGTACCTATAGGACTGACTTCATATACAGTAGGAAGACTTAGTCGATCAGCTTCAAATAATCAATTTGGTTACCCTTGAACGCCATGCGGAAGAAAACCTCAATGCGCCAACGTTTTCCATAGACTTCAAGGGCTTGACGATGGACATCATGCCTGTTGCTAATGATCAAAAGTTAATCGGCTGTCACTTGGATCAGTATCATCCCCAATACGCCTAAAAAACCAAGAATCCGATTTTTTATCGCATATATCCAACCGCAGCTACCGCTATTCGAATCGTTAGGTCCGAAAAAGGTAAATATAAATTCAAATATGGAAAGCCGAACTCGACGACTCTGGTAAGAATAATTAATATGATTACGTACGCTCAGACAAATATAAGTACGAACAAAAGAGCCCTGAATTTCTTCGAGGGCTCTTTAAGTGAAGTTCTTTTAGGTACTATTTCAAATATTATACTGGTTATAGAACTCCCAAAGCCAATATTCACTGCCTTGACAAACAATTAGTCTGTCAAACCACACAGTAAAGCTAGAATTTATTGGAATAGCTTCCTCGATAAACTCAATTGCATTTAGGAAATATAAATAAGGCATTTTATTTTCTTTATATCGTTGAGTATCTAAAAAAATACTACCAGCAGTACCGTCATCTGTCCATATAATAGGTAAGCAATGTGGTGGGAAAACATTTACCTCTCTATATATAGTATCGATTTCTTGAATACTAAGCACCCTTAATCCACCACCGTAATATGAATGAGTGAATAAGGTCGCCCCATTATGCAGTTGCATAAAATCCCTGTAATCATCGGGAATTGCCCAATTTCTACTACTGAAAAATTCGGATATTACCTCTTCACTTAAAGGATCATTCCATTTGCAAACTCTTTCATGTTTAAATCCAGAAGAAAGAATAACGGGCATCTCTTTATTTGGAAAACTAGCAATATACTCTTTTAATGATGCAACTAAGTCATTAATATTTAAACTGCTCTCGGTCATAACTCACCTCTGGAATTAATATTGTCTCCACCAATCATTCATCACATTGTGGCTTAGTATCCCTTTACCACCATTATAACCCGTTCTATATACTGGAATTAAATTACTGATATTATTTGATCCACCATAATCTATTAGTTTCATATGATGTACATGTATTTCGTTCCAAGTGAAATTTATATTAAATTGAAATTAAATAATAAAAAGTCCTAAAAAAGTTAGGACTACAGAAAGTATATTGATTGGTATAAGTTTAAAAGTAACAATTTTTTACAATAACACGTAGAGGGATTGCTAGAGCAGGAAGGGAACACAATCTTGGCAGAAGTTAATCAGTTGGAAGAAGAACAAGTAAGGCTAACGAAAAACATTCTTTTAGCGAATGCGTAACTTGGGTTATTTTACAAAAAAATAAATACTGCAGAAGATGAGTAAACTTTACTACAGAATTAAAGGAGGCAAATCGTGAGCCATAAAATATGGATGGGTATCGGAGCGGCATTAAGTTTATTTTACGGATACGATTTGATCAAGCAATGGATAGACACCCAAGCTATATCGTATTTTCGTCTGCTTCTCTTTTTTGGTTGCCTTTTGCTTGTTTTTACTCAGTGGACTGAAATGAAAAAGAATGCTTAGAAAGATTAGCTCTAGCAGAGTATTGATGTTCGCGTTATCGAGTAAACTTAAGGAATAATTGCGAACCGAAGTAAACATTTTCTACTCGGGTTCGCCCTAGTAGTTATTTTACAATACATTCAAATGAGGAATAACGAGTCCACCGTATGCGAATGCAATCACAATCACAATAGCAGGATGAATTTTGCGGAACTGCATCGCCCAGAAAGCGACCGCTGCAATAATGAGTGATTGAATCATACCAATGGATTCGATAGAGCTTTCAGCCATTTGCCAGGTAAGAAGCAGCATCATAATGGCGATCACGGGCTGTACAAGCAGCGTCATTCCTTTGACTACAGGTGATTGTCGATGCTTTTGCAGTACCTTGAGCAATAGAATAAGTGCGACAGCAGATGGAACAATCGTTGCGGCTAAAGCGACGATCATTCCGATCCAGCCGCCAACATCGTAGCCGACAAAAGCAGCAATTTTCGTTGCGATTGGGCCAGGGAGCGCATTGCCGAGTGCAAGTATGTTCGAAAATTCTACGGGTGTTGTCCACTGATTATTCATCACAATCTCTCGGTACATGAGCGGAATAGAGGCAGGACCGCCGCCGTAGCCTAGGACATTGGCAATGAAGAAGCCGATAACAAGATTAATCCATTCCACGAGTTACACCCTCCTTCTGCTGTGCATGGTGCAGCTGCTTCTGTTGTTTTCTTCGCTGAAGGGCAGCCGCCGTTCTGAGATGAAAAGCACCATAGCCGAGAAATAAAAGAATAACGACAGCGGGGTGAATATGAATGCCCTGCAGCAATCCGAATGCTAAAGCAAAAAAACCAATGCCGACGTATTTGCCAAGTCCTTTGACGGCCCTTTCTCCAAATTCATAGGCCATCATCCCAAGCATTACGGCGATGACAGGCGTTACAGCGCCGATCATCCCTTGTATGAATGCGGCGCTGCTAAGGAACTGCACAGTCGTTAACAGCAGAATCATTGCAATACCGGAAGGGATAATATGCGCGAGAACAGATACGATTGCGCCGAGTGTTCCCTTTTCGCGATAGCCTAGATAAGCTGCAATTTTTGTTGCGATGGGTCCCGGCAGTGCATTCGCAAGGGCGAGAATTTCTCCGAATTCTTCATCGTCTATCCATTTGTAATTTGTAACCGCCTCGTAACGAATAAGCGGGATGACGGAAGGACCGCCGCCGAAGCCGATAATACCCGTCTTCATCATCGCCCACGACAGCTGCATGTAGCGGTTACTCGTTATTTTTCCAGCCATCATTTACAGCCTCATTCCCATACGACTCTTATAACGATTAATTAACACCTGACAATCTACGCTCGTAATACCGGGTAATGTGTACAGCTTATCCTTGAGAAAATGCTCCATTTCTTGATTGTTGCGAAATAAGCCGTGCATATGCAATTTGCTCGGTCCGGTCATATGGTAGAGGCTTGTGACAAACGGCTCTGTCGATAGCTGATCGGCAACGGCATTCAGGTGCTTAGGCTACGTTGAAAAAAGCAGACACATTAATACCGATACGCTCCGGGTTAATGACAGCCGTGAAGCGCTCGATTACTCCGCCATCCATTAATGCATTGATTCGGGATTGAACCGCTACGCGTGATAGCCCGATTGCTTTCGCTAAGTCAGTGTAGGAAATTCTTCCATTAATATTGAGTTCAGCTATGATTTTACGATCAATATCGTCAATTTCTATTGCTAATGTTTCATTAGACGTTTTGGTGTGCACTTGTTTATCAGCTCCAATTTCATTTGGTGATATTACAAGATGTCTTGTAATATCTATTTTTGGTTACCATATGTATAAATATAAGCGGATAACCATTCGTTTTCAATGAAATAACGAATAATGAGTTACATTTTGTTGCTTATCCTTTTGCGGGCCGCTGCCGAATCCGGTTCGTGAATAAGGCTTGCTAGGAGGGAAGAAAACTGCTATAAATAAGTAAGTAAATAAAAAGTTGTTTGGAGGAGAGAGTGGATGATCGAAGTATTTCCCGCGGGAGAGCGGCATTCGGCAGATATCGGATGGCTGCGCAGCCAGCCTAGCTTCTCATTCGGTGCCTATTATGATCCGAATCGAACAGGTTTTAGTGTAATGCGTGTGTGTAATGACGATTATTTGGCGCCGGGAAAAGGTTTTGGTGCTCATCCTCACAGTGACATGGAGATCGTTTCTATTGTACTAAGTGGTCAAATTAGACATGAGGATAATATGGGCAACTCGGTTGTTACCTCGTTTGGCGAAGTGCAGCGTATGTCGGCAGGTACGGGTGTCATTCATACAGAATTCAATGCTTCGGAGGAAGATGAGCTTCGTTTGCTGCAGCTGTGGTTTATGCCGAAGGAGCGGGGCATGAAACCGTCTTATGAAGCAAGTCGGTTCGATGTAGACAAGCTGCATAATGCGTTGCTGCCAGTTGTTTCTGATAAGGCAATAGATCAAACGGCTTCAATCCATCAAGATATGACGATCTATTTGAGCAAGCTTGAGCAAGGAAAGCAGCTTGCCTATGCAGTGGAGACGGATCGCAAGCAATTCATATTTATTATTGAAGGTGAACTACAGGTGCATGGCGAAACGCTGACGGCTGGCGATACGGCACAAATTCAAGCAGCGGAAGAGCTTACACTTGCTGCTGTATCATCGACATTTTTTATGCTAATCGATTTGCCGTAGGCTTTCGAAGTAAGTTTGCATTCGCAAACTTTAGGCATACGCTTTCGAAGTAAGTTTGCATTCGCAAACTTTTAGGAGGGTTTAGAGATGAAACGGACGTTTCTTGTGAAGCATGCGGTGGGCGGTCGGATGTTTATTGATTCGAATAAAGAGGAAGTTCCCTATACGCTCGTTCCAGAGGGAGAGGGCTGGCGGTTCACGGTGAATGTGCCTTGGAGCAAGATGATTGAGGAAATTGTTAAGCATAAGGAAGAGCTGAATGTGTTTGTATTTCAGGAGTTTGATGATCAACCGACGCTAAAAACGTGGTATTATGTCAAAGATGGTCCAGTTGAATATGACGCTGACAAAAACAGCCTAACGATAGTTGCGGATTCGCATGTTGCCTATTATCCGCATGAGTATTCCGTTTGAAAAGGAAGCAAACACGCTTTAGAACTTATACGCGGTATCAATGAAACCAGTCTTACACGTCTGTCATGCGTGGGACTGGTTTTTTGTCTATCCTCCGTTCATCTATATACGTACGTTGTATAAAGTACAATAGAAACCTGACATGAGAGTCGGATTGAAGACCTACGCTGCAGAACTGCAATAGAATCAACCTCCATAGCTAGTAAAAAGGCCAGTTGGGAGCGATTATAGTGTATAAACTGCAATGTAGCAAAGGGGCAGCAGCTGGTGAGAGGATTCTATTGCACTAAGTACAGTAGAATATTGAGCGACAGCGTAGATTGGCGAAGATTGGAGTAACATGCTCCTAGTTTGTTCTCGCCTCGCCGCAAACAAGCTGCTGCCACCTAATTGGGGCAGCAGCTGTCTAATTGCGATGCTCATTTTTTTAGCGGAGTAAGCATAGCTTCTAAATAAGATACTTATGCCCAGCGTGCTCAATCAGATTATTTATTGGTGCTGTGCTGTTTAGTGGACAGTCTCTCTGCAGGGTTGCCGTTACCATTTCGTCTCTTGTTAAGCTCGGCTTTGTGCTGAGTAGCTTGAACCTTTTTAACAAATTCACTTGTGCTTTCCAATGTGGTTTTCCTCCTCGTGTTTTGGCAATGTATGCTGCTGCTTTATTAGAATATCCCAAAAAAATAAAAACTGGCGTTTGAGTCGCTTTTTTCAAAAAAAATGAATTGATCGCAGCGCTGATCCGCCTTCTGATACCGTTAAATACGACAAGAACAGATTCATTTTCGAACAACAAGGTTGAAATATGAACCTACTTGAGAGGAATGATTGATGTGTTGTACACGAGTGTCTTATTTATCCATGTTGTAGCAGCGGTAATGGGTCTGGGAGCGGCGTTTGGTTTTCCGGTTTTGGTAAGAATGGCTAAGACGGCTACACAGGCAAGGTATACATTAAAGTTATTGAAAAGATTGGAGATTTTGCCCAAGGTGGGCAGCATAGGCTTACTGCTAACCGGACTTATTATGGGTATTTTGGAAACCTCATTGTTCTCGGAGCCGTGGTTTATAGCTTCAATCGCCATTTATTTATTTACTCAAATTTTTGTGATCGGCTTACTGCCGAGAAATATGAAAGCACAAGAGGCCATATTGGAAAACCACAAGGGAGAAGAGCTTCCAGCTGAATACACGGCAATAACCAAGCAATCTGCAAAAATTGAAGGCTTAACACATGTCTTTGCATTTCTGCTCATCTTGCTGATGGTGTATCAGCCCTTTTGATAAGGCTTTAAATATATAGATCTTTTGATCATACGAGTGGAGCGGGGAATTTTATGTTTAGAGTCATTGCGAGGGCGTAGATTATGACGGTAGGCTGGTGCAACGTGTTCGCCATGCATGAGAATTTGCTGTATTTTGAGCCGATTGAGCAGCTGTTTGCGTATTACGTTAATTCTCCCAAAAAAAGGCGCTTAATTATTGGCTGATATTTGCCTTTATTGGACGAAATATGGTACAATGAAATCAATTGCAAGTTTGAAGCAAATATTCACAATACACTGCTGTTTATAAATGATGACTGCCCCTTACTCATAAGTTCGAGGCAGTTTTTCCTTTTTTAGCGCGAAGGGGGCTGACCATGTACAATCGTAAAAAACCGCTTGAAGAAATTCCGGAAGAAAACACGAAAGTATGGACATGCGAGACGGAAGGGTGCAACAGTTGGATGCGAGATAATTTTGCGTTTGATCACGTTCCTACTTGTTTAATCTGCCATGAACCAATGGTCAGTGGCGAGAAAATGCTGCCTGCGCTCAATAACTCCAATAGTGACATGAAGACGCTCAAGAAGGGTACACCGATCATGTAGGTGTCCTTCGAGGCGGAGAGAAGCTGAATTTTGTTCGGACGGCTAATGCCAACTGAACGAAATTCAGCTTTTTTTTCGGTTAAAGAAGCTGCCCCGCTAACTATCCCCGCTGTAATGTTGCTTCCTATAATCGTTGGGAGAGCAGTTTGTACGCTTCTTAAAGACACGGCTAAAATATTTCTCATCCTGGTAACCGACGAGCTCAGCAACCTGCGAAATTTTTAATTGGCCGTTCGCCAGTAGCTCCTTCGCTCGCTTAATCCGAACATCTGCAATGAAGTCAGACAGATTGCCATTCGTCTCTTGCTTGAATTTGCGCGAAATGTATTCTCTGCTCAAATAAAAACGCTCGGATATATCCTGTAGTGTAATGTCTTCTTGCGGATGCTGTTCAATATAAGCTGCAATGTCTTCTATGACACTCCGTTCCTTATCACGCTCGGTTATTCGCATGGAAACGTCGCAGGTTTCCATAAATACAGCTTGTTTCCACTGTTCATAATCAAAAAAACCGTTTGCATCCAGTGATAGAAGTGCCTGCTCCGCAGCGAAATCTGGTTTACCGCCGCTGCTGCTATTTTTTTCACTCTTGTATTCCCAAATGGACTTGGAAAGCTCGAATTGCTGTCTCCAAAGCGTCAGCTGTTCCAGCGAGAGGTATCCCTCTTGATCAAGCATATCGAACCACGGTTTTAAAGCGCGGCGAATTTGTTCTTTATTACCGCTCTGTACCGCGAACCGTATTCTCTCCTCATGTTCATTAAAGAGCATCAGCATGTTTTTGTGGCTCGACACCGCTGCATCGAACGTATGACAATAAGTCGTGTTAACGAGTAAATTGCGGCGTAAGAATGCATGCTTCGCTTGCTGATAAGCGGTGGCTGCCGATACAGGAAAAGTCTCGGAATGCCCGAGACCAAAGTGGAATCGCGTCTTGAGTGTCATAAATATCGCATCATTTATTTGCGCAATCAGCTCTGGCGCCTGCTCTCCCTCTCCCCAGAATAGAAGCAAAAGCTCGGACTCCTGTCCTCTATGGCGAAGGGCGAACCCGACTTCTTGGACCTTCAGAAACTCATTACATATATTCGTCAGGGAGAACAGCAGCAAATCGAGCCCAGAAGCAAACTTCTCTTTGAGGAAAGGAGAGGCTAGTTCAAGCTGGAATAGAGCTATTCGTGCACGAGTAATGGGCTTCGTAATGCCTAACTCTTTGCGGATCGTATCTTCAAAGCTTGCATAAGTGCCCGGCTCTTTAATCAACGTTGCAAAATATTGCTCTAGATAAATCGGCTTCAGCTGATTAAGCTCCATATTTATGCTGCGCTTACGAATTCGCTCCTGCTCCTCCGTTGCAAAACTGCTTACTGCTTTCGTCAAAGCGCTAACGAGCTGCTCTGCATCAATCGGTTTCAGAATATAATCGACCCCGCCGTACTTCACGGCATGGCGGACAAGGGTAAAGTCGTCATGCCCGCTAATGACAATGATTTTACTAGCCGGCGCATGCTCGGAGGCCCATTGCAGCAGCTGTGTACCATCCATATTAGGCATCATCATATCGGTAAAAATAATTTCTGGACGTTCCGCAGAAATGAGTGAAGTAGCTGTCATGCCGTCCTGTGCTTCGAGCAGCGTATCAATTCCGAATTCACGCCATGGGACAAGCAAGCGAATGGCTTCTCTTACATGCTTCTCATCATCGACAATTAAAGCCTTCATGCGTCATTCTCCTTTGCCAGCGGAATATGAATCGTTACAGAAAAACCGTGCGGCTGCACACGGCGCAGCTCCATCGCGGCAGTTGGATCGAAATGCAGACGCAGACGAGAAAGCACATTATGAAGACCGATGCCGCCCTCATCCTGCTCATTTTGCTGTGCAGCTCCGAGTACAGGAACCTCGCCCAGCCGCAGAAGCACCTCCTGCAGCTGCTCCTCAGTTAAGCCGGAGCCGTTATCTCGAACCTCGATAGAGAGCCATTCGCTCTTCTCATCCAAGCGGCTGCTAATAATAAGCTCCGATGGCTCCTCAGAAGATTGCACAAATCCGTGCTTGAAAAAGTTTTCGAGAAGCGGCTGCAAAATCATTTTTGGTACAAGAATATGCCTAGTCTGCTCGTCAATCAGAAGCTCAACATGCAGAGCGGTGTCAAAGCGCTGCTTTTGGAGATCGAGATAGGCCTGAACATAATCGAGTTCTCTGCGCAGCTCTACTGCGGCATCCATCGTGTTCATCTGATAGCGCATCATTTTGCCGAGAGACGTAATGAGTGAATACGCCTTTGTGTCACCGTGTTGAAGTGAGACAGTACCGATCGATTGCAGCGCGTTATACAGAAAATGTGGATTGACCTGTGCCTGCAGCGCTTTCAGCTCATTGGTCTTATTCGCGATCTCCAGCCGATATTCGGTCAGAATCAAGTTGTTAATCGTCTGCATCATCGAGCGGAATCGCCTTGCGAGCAGGCCAATTTCGTCATTGCTGTAAATATCGATCGACACATTCAAGTTGCCCGTTTCAATCTTGTTCACGTAACCGATCAGGCGCAAAAGCGGCTTTGTAAACCGAATGGAGATGAATAATGTAGCTAAAACCACCACACCCAGAAAAGCCATTCCGACCGCCATATTGATGCGTGCAATTCGATCGGCAGCGCTAAAGAGATGTTTGTAAGGCGTTTGTTTAATTAAATACCAATCCATATAAGGAGTCTTAATCCGATCATAAAAAATCATCCCGTCGAAGGCTTCCGCCTTCCAATCAATATGACCGCTGTTTTGCCCGGAGCTCGTAATCGCCCCGAACCAGCTTTCATTAGCCGTCATTCCAATTTCAGTCTCGTTCGAGGACAGCACGATTTGACCATCAGCGTCTGCAATATAGAAGCTCTCCTGCCCGCTGTCATAGAGCTGGCGGTTTAAATCCTCCAGTACATTCAGCTTGACATCGATGGATAGCTCAGCAAGCAGAACGTCGCTCGGAGCGAGAAAGATCGGACGGTGGAGCGTAAATACCATTTCCTCGCTGGCTGACGATTTGAGATCGACGAGTCCGTAATTATGGCTCATATGCGTAGGCTCAATGTATGCTTTCTTAAACGTTTGTGAGATAGGGACGTTGTTTCGACCAACCTTTATGTCGTCATTCCATAATAAATAGGTTGCGTTTTGGTTGACCGCGTAAAGCCTCACTTTATGAAATTCGCTGACGCTTTGATAAATGTTGTACAGATGATCCTTCAGCAGGTTGCGATTGCGGATGACATCGGTAATATCGTTCGGAAATACCTCGTCCTCCATGCTGTGCTCCAAAATATAATAGAGGGAGCGCGGCACATTCATCGCGTTATAGACAGCGAGAGACTTCTGGTTAATGTTGTTCATGTAGTTCATAATGTTGGTTTTGCCAAGCGAAAGCAATCGATTGTTTTTGGCAATGGCGTCTTCAGTAATGGATTTGGTTGTCGCATTATAGGAGATGATCATAGAGGTAGCAATTGGCAAAATTGTAGCTGCAAGAAGCAGGAACATGAGCTTTTTTCGAATTGTATTAAATGGCTTAATTGCATTCATAACAACGATCGCCCACTTTCGGTTCAAGTCACTCTTGCATACACAGTAACCGATCATACTGCGGATGGTCAATATAGTCCACCTATCTCATCATCATTCTCTGTGGTTTGACGGGGTCCTCGGTTTTATACTGTGATTATTAACCGATACTATCCGTCATAAGGAACGAGAAGGGGGACGAGAATCATGTCCAAAAAAATAAAATGGAACGAATGGGTGCAGCAAACGGTTTTTGTCGGCCCGGGACTAATAGCATTTATACTCATTGTGCTTGCGCCATTTGTGATGGGTTTTTACTACACGTTTACGGAATGGAACGGCCTTGATCTAGGCAACGCCAAATGGGTTGGAATGAAAAATATTGTAAAAATCTTCACTGACGATGAGCGTTTCTGGAACGCCTTCTGGTTCACAACAAAATTTACGGTTGCCGCGGTCCTTGTCACTAATCTGCTGGCATTTCTGTTATCTCTGCTGCTGACGCGAAATTTGAAGAGCCGTAATATTTTGCGGACCGTGTTTTTCCTGCCGAACGTAATTGGGGGACTACTGCTCGGTTACATCTGGTATTTCATTTTTGTAAGGGGATTTCGAGCTATCGGTGAAGCAACAGGGATCGGATTTTTTAATCTTCAGTGGCTTGGTACACCGGATACTGCTTTTTGGGGAATCGTAATTGTATTCGTATGGCAAACGGCCGGGTATATGATGATTATATACATCGCAGCCATGATCAGCGTGCCGAAGGATTTAATCGAGGCTGCCAAAATCGACGGGGCAGGAGCGTGGCAGATGCTGCGTTCGGTAACCGTGCCGCTTATTATGCCAGCCATTACGATCTGCTTGTTCCTTACTACATCAAACTCGTTCAAAATGTTCGATCTTAACTTGTCGCTGACCGCTGGCGGTCCTGGCAATGCAACGGAATCCATCGCGCTAAACGTTTACCGCGAGGGTCTTGTCAACAATCGTTATGGTCTTGGAACAGCGAAAGCGATGATTTTCTTCTTCGGCGTAGCTTTAATTACAGTTACGCAGGTATGGTTCACGAAGAAGAAGGAGGTGGAGGCATAATGGAAAAAGGGCAGCGCTACACTCCCCTCATTCTACTGCTGGAGCTCATAGGTATTGCGGCCGCGCTCATCTTCTTGGCGCCGTTCTACTTTTTGATCGTCAACTCATTTAAAGAGCTCAAATATATATTGCTCAACGCCGCTTCGCTGCCGGAGAAGCTGGGGCTCGATAACTTTAAGCGGGCTTGGGTCGCTATTGATTTCCCGACAGTGTTTCTTAATTCGTTCATGATTACTTCAATAAGCGTGCTCATGCTTGTGGTGATCAGCTCGATGATGGCATACCGCTTGGTTCGACGTCCAACTACTTTTAATAAATTACTGTTGACTGTGCTTATTGCGGCGATGATCATCCCATTCCAATCGGTTATGCTCCCACTGATGCGAATTACGTCTATGTTTGAGCTGCGAGGACATTTGTATGGTATCGTCATTTGTTATATGGGCTTCGGCATTTCGTTATCGATGTTTTTATATCACGGCTTCATTAAGTCGGTTCCACTTGAAGTCGAAGAGGCGGCGGTTGTAGACGGTTGTTCACCTTACGGCGTATTCTGGCGAATCGTATTCCCGCTGCTGAAGCCAATTACCGTTACCGTCATTATTTTGAATGTGCTGTGGATATGGAATGATTACCTGCTGCCGGTGCTCGTCATTAACGATAAACTAACGACGATACCGCTTGCGGTGCAAAAGTTTTTTGGTCAATATTTACGCAAGTGGGATCTGGCTATGGCAGCACTCACGCTGAGTACGATTCCGATTGTCTTGTTTTTTTTATTTTTGCAAAAGCACATTATTGAAGGAATTACAGCTGGTTCTGTGAAAGGTTAAGTATAAAAAATTCAAGTATGGAAGTTATCAACATTTTACACCTACAAGTACAATATATTCGGTGTTGTGCCACATTGTTGCACAATTATAATGACGTTGTAGCGAACAAAAACAAAATGATAGATAAATTTGCGGGAGGTCATAAGATGAAAAAAATGTCCTTGCTCATGTTAACTGCTGTTATGCTCATCGTTCTTGCAAGCGGTTGTGGAAGCAACAACAATAAAGGGGCTGCTACGAATGCTCCAAAGGAAACGAACGAGACGGGTAAGACGGACCCTACAGAGGCACCAAAGAAAGACGTCACCATTAAAGTGTTTCAATTTAAAGTAGAGATTGCTGATGCCCTTGCCAAAATGGCAGCAGAGTACGAGAAAGAAACGGGAGTTAAAGTAGATATTGAGACGCATGGCGGCGGAGAAGATTACAGCGCATTGCTGAAAGCGGAGCTGGCTGCCGGCGAAGAGCCTGAGATCTTCAACTCCAGCGGCTGGGCAGGTTTCGAACCTTATGTGGATCGTGCGAGTGATTTGACTGGCGAAGCTTGGGCGAAGGATTTGGTAGAAGCATCGAAAGCGCAAATAACACGTGACGGCAAGCTGCTTGGCATGCCGATGAACCTTGAAGCTTATGGCTTCACGTACAATAAGGATCTATTTGCAAAAGCAGGCATCACAGAGCTTCCGCAAACGTTGGATGAACTTGAAGCTGCTGCTAAGAAGCTTAAGGACGCAGGCATCATTCCATTCGCACTTACTTCCGAGTGGTGGTCGATGGGCATTCATACGCTAAATATCGCATTCGCTAATCAAGCTGATCCTGCGGCATTTATCGAGGATGTGAAAGCAGGCAAAGTGAAGCTGAAAGATGATCCGATCATGAAGCAATGGATTCGCCTTGTGGACATTATGTTTGCGAACGGCCAAGACAACGCAATGACAACGGATTACAATACGCAGGTAGCTGAGTTCGCAGCAGGCAAATATGCGATGATTCAACACGGCAACTGGATTCAAGGTATGATTGACGAGATTGATCCAGCGCTTAACCTTGGCATGATGGCTGTACCTCTTCAAGGCAAGCCTAACGTATTTACCGGCGTACCGAACAACTGGATCGTCAACAGCAAATCCGACCAAGTGGAGGAAGCGAAAGCGTTCTTGAACTGGATGGTTACATCGGAAACAGGCAAAAAATTTATCTCAACTGACTTCAAATTTGTACCGGCATTGTCCTCTATCGAGCCGAATCCAGAAGCAGTAGGCAAAATCGGCGGCGACTTCGCGACCTTCGCGAATGCTAATCCTGAGCAAGTGAAAAGCTGGAACTGGGATCGTTTCCCTGACGGCATTACACAGCAATGGGGTGCAGCAATGCAAGAATACCTCGGCAAGCAAATTACTAGCGATCAGCTGCTTGAGAAATTCGATAAAGCGGTACAGGACATTGTGAAGAAATAAGACGTTGATTCTGTTGTTGTAAAAAAGAAGGCAGTCCTTAAGGTTATTCACCTTAGGGGCTGCCTTCTTTAGACTATACGAGGTCTCTATCCATAGCCTCAGCATCCGTATTAACGATGGATTCGGCATAAATCGCTGCCAAAGCAAATAAAAATGTAGATGATGAGCGACAGGCTGAGGCGAGGCGGGGATAGGATGATGAGAAAATGGATAAGCAGATGTACGGCTTGTGTGTTATTGCTGCTAGTAGCGGCGTATGTCGGAGTAGAGGTTATTCCCGATGTGCAGCTAGATAAGATATGGACCAAGCAGCAAGGCGAGTATATTGAAACGGTACTCATCGTCGGGATGATCGGCTTTGGAGCATTATTGATCGTATTAAGTGTATATGGTTTGCCAGATAACGACAAACGAAAGAGTGATCGCGGGGATAAAGAGCCCCCTTCCATCGAGCAGATTATAGGGGCTGCGAAAGAGGAAGGCGAATCGAACGATGCTAACCAAAGTACTGACACTGCAATGAGAGTCATCACCGGTCATGCGCAGCATATTGGTGAGCGCGAGGAGCAGCAGGATGCTTATGCTTTCTCACCGCTAGAGGATTTGGAAGCGATTAACCGGCACGGCGTGCTTGCCGTGCTTGCTGATGGAATGGGCGGATACGATATGGGGAAGGAGGCTGGACAGCTTGCGGTTCAAGTGATGCTGGGCGAATATACGAGGAAATCAGCAGAGGATTCCATACCGCGTGCTTTGGAACAGTCGCTGCATCTTGCTAACAAAGCGGTATATGAACTGGCACTGATCAACGGGCTGGAATGGAGTGTGGGAACGACGCTTATTTCCGCGGTGGTTCATCAAGGGCAGCTGTACTGGATATCGGCGGGCGACAGCCGAATTTATTTGTACCGAGGCGGCGCATTGATCCCGTTGACGCGGGATCATGTATATGCGAATCGCTTGAATGAGCAGGTATTGGCGGGCATGCTCACACAGGAAGAAGCGGATTCGCATCCGGAACGTCATTTATTGACCAGCTATTTGGGGATACCTCGTATAACCGAAATCAATGCTAACCACATCCCTCTGCCCCTTGTGACTGGCGATTTGGTAATACTTTGCAGCGATGGGCTCTATGACGATTTATCGGAGAAGCTGCTGGAGGAAGCGTCGTGTCTATACCCTCCACTCGCCGCATCGTTTATTTTGCAGCATGTCCTCGCTCAGCAGAGGCCTTATCAGGATAATGCAACCATATCGATAATAGCTTGCGTTTAGCTTTTTTGGTTAGAAACACCCAGATTGTGGGTACTATAGGGTAGATAGGATGAAGGAGGTTTTTGACATGAATAACGTTGATGATCACGATAGGCGGCATGCTGACAGTTTAGTGACAGAAAAGGATATTGATCCTGGTTTTGGTTTATTTGCTGATGATGCGCGCGAGGATGCAGTCCCTTATGCGGCGGAGCAGCTGGAGAAGCAGTACCCGCATGAGAATGCGCATGTACATGAATCTCATCTTCCTGCTGCGTTTGATTCCCGGATTGGTCTGGACGATGAGGTTGATACGGCAGAGGAAATCTCCGAGGAGCTGGCCGCTGTTCCCGATGCGGATGTAATTGCGAAGGATAGTCCAATTGATCCCGCATCTCCCGGAGAGGAATTTCATGGAACTGACTTATTGAACGGCGTCGGAAACCACCCGGAGGATGAGACGGAAGAGCTCTAATCGATCCGCATAAAAAAGCAAAATGGCAGGGGCTGTCCCAAAAGGGGTAAACTTTTTAAGTTAATTACGATTGAGTCGCCTTGAACAACTGATCCATGATATATTCGATGTACATAAGAAACCTCTCTTTATTTAGAAATGGTTGATGGTACTTCCATTCTAACTAGGGCAGGTTTCTTTTGCTTTTAAAATTTACAAGGTTCAACCAAACGGAGCAGGTCGAATGATTCTGGAGAAGCGCCAGCGGTCGCCTTTGTTCGCGGATTCCTACCTCGGCCAATTCATTCCAGGAATCCGCGAACAACAGCGATCGGAAGAACATTCGACTTCGTAGTGAATTTGGGAACCACATTTGTTCTGAATAGAAAGGTGCTATCCCATCGTCATCTTTGATGACTTTTGGGACAACCCCATTTCCCTTTAAACGACCAATTCTACACCAATAGATCTAGAAACTAGATCTATTATGCTGCCCATTCCGCCAATGCGCCTCTAAAGCGCCGGATTATCAGTAATAGGTCTAGAAACTAGACCTATTTCCCTGAAAACGCTCAATTCTACGCAAATAGATCTAGAAACTAGATCTATTACGCTGCCCATTCCGCCAATGCGCCTCTAAAGCGCCGGATTATCGGAAATAGGTCTAGAAACTAGACCTATTTCCCTGAAAACGACCAATTCTAAACAAATAGATCCAGAAACTAGATCTATCATGCTGCCTATTCTGCCAATGCGCCTCTAAAGAGCCGGATTATCAGTTATCTCCACTTTAGGGACATCTATTTTTTTGACGAGTATATGTACGGTTAGGTGGGGGCTTGTGATACAATTGAAGAACAAATGTTCTTTATGGGAGCGGTAGAAAGAATATATGTTAATGAATGATACGGTCACGATATCGGTGAGGAACTTAGTCGAATACGTATTTTTGAGCGGTAGCATCGACGTAAGACTAAATACAATCGATACGATGCATGAGGGTACGAAAGCGCATCAGAGAGTGCAGCTTACGTATGGGGAACAGGACCTCAAGGAGGTCTATGTAAAAGCGGACATCCAGATAGATGATCTGCTTTTTGTCGTGGATGGACGCTGTGACGGATTGCTTGGAACAGAGCCGATGCTGACCGTAGATGAAATCAAGTCGACAGGCGGCGACTTAGATCGGATAACGGAGGACGGTTATCCAGTCCACTGGGCGCAAGCGCTGTTCTATGCCTATATGTATGCCAAAGAGCATGAGCAGGCGGCGATGCGCGTGCAGCTTACCTATGTGCAGACGCAAACGGAAGAGGAGCGGCGGTTTGCACGGGATGTTACCTTCGCAGAGCTGGAGCAATATGTGCATGAGATTACAGCGCGATATGCACCTTATGTGCAGCAGCTTCGCAAGCATGAGAGGCTTAGGAATGAGAGCATCGGCGGACTCGCCTTTCCGTTTGAGACGTACCGAGCGGGACAGCGCAAGCTGGCAGGAGCAGTCTACAAATCGATAGACGAAGGCGTTCGTTTATTCGCGAAAGCGCCGACTGGCATAGGCAAGACGATATCTACTACTTATCCGGCTATCAAAGCTATGGGAGCAGGCATGCTTCAACGTTTTTATTATTTGACGGCACGCACGACTACGAGAGCGGCGGCTGAGGATGCTCTACTATTTATGCAAAAGAAAGGGCTGCACCTTCATGCCGTCACGATAACGGCTAAGGATAAAATATGCTTTCAAGAGGAAGTTCGCTGCGAGAAGGAGCACTGCCCCTATGCAGACGGCTACTATGATCGGATCAATGGAGCGGTGCTTGATATATTGGAGCAGGAGACGGTCATGACGCGGCCTGTCATTGAAGCCTATGCTCATAAGCACAAGGTATGCCCGTTCGAGTTTTCGCTTGATTTGGCCTATGCTGCGGATGCAGTTGTGTGTGATTACAATTATATTTTTGACCCGCGTATTTCGTTTAAGCGTCAGTATGCAGAGATGAAGAAGCGAACGGCATTGCTTGTTGATGAGGCGCATAACCTCGTCGACCGAGCGAGGGAGATGTTCTCGGCGGAGCTTACGAAGGCTCCATTCCTAGCGCTGCAGCGTGAATTGAAAGGTGTGCACAACGAGGGCTATCGCACAGCCAAAGCCATCAATGATTATTTTATCGCGCTCCGCAAAAGCAGTGACGGCGCGCCGCATCTCATACAGCGGCAGCTGCCGGAGGAGCTGGTGGTACTGGCAGATGCATTCGCTTCGGCTGCCGAACAAGCGCTGGCACTCGGGGTCAGCGGGAGCGGAGCACTTCTGGATTCTTATTTTGCAGCGCAAAATTTTGTTCGGACAGCTAAGCTGTTTGATGAGCGTTATGTCGTGTATATTGAGCTCTCGAAGAGTGATGTTCGACTTAAGCTGTTTTGTCTTGATCCGTCGCAATTGCTTCAACAGATCGGCAAAGGCTATCGCTCGCATATTTATTTCTCTGCGACCCTCTCGCCGGTCTCGTATTATATGGACATGCTTGGAGCGGGAGAAGATGATTACACGCTCGCGGTGCCGTCGCCTTTCTCGAAGGAACAGCTTGATGTGGTGGTAAAGCCACTTTCAACAAGATACCATGACCGTGATGAGTCAAAGCTGCCGATAGCGAAGCTCATCATGGAGCTGATGACAGAGCGTCCGGGCAATTACTTTGTGTTTTTTCCTTCCTATGCCTATATGAACGCGGTCTATGAGACCTATATGGAGCTTAGAGAGTGGTCCACACCTATAGGTACAGCCTCGGATGCAGAAGTACTGCTGCAAAGGCCCGATATGGCAGAAGAGGAACGGGATCGTTTTCTTGATACGTTTCAGGCGGGCAGTGAAAAGTCCTTGATTGGCTTCGCGGTAATGGGCGGCGTGTTCTCAGAGGGCGTTGATTTGGCGGGAGACCGGTTGGTAGGGGTGATCGTTGTTGGCGTAGGATTACCGCAGCTCGGGGTAGAGCGGAACATGTTGAAGGATTATTTTAACGAGCAGGGTAAGAGCGGTTATGATTATGCGTACGTTTTTCCGGGAATGAACAAGGTATTGCAAGCTGGCGGACGTTTAATCCGCTCAGAAACCGATCGCGGGACACTGGTGCTCATAGACGATCGGTATTTGCAGCCCCAATATCAACGGCTTCTGCCGGAAGAGTGGAAGACATAATTAATTGACGGATTCGGATTCTGTTTTGGTCGTTCTATTGAAAAATAACGGCAGCGATTCGAGTCGTCTCTCGACGTAAGCGGCAGCCGATAAGGTCAGCAGTAAGCCAAGGAGCGAACCGCATACGGACAAGGGAATAACCCAAAATTGCGTCGGTTGGGTGAAAAAAGGTATAAGCGCAACGGCTAGAATGGGAGGCGCATTCCATTTAAATTGATTGATGCAAAAAATGACGATGAGCAAGGTGAGAAGCAGCGATAATACCCCTGGATTCAAATAGTTTAGTATCGAGCCGATAAGTGAGGAACAGACGGCGCCAAGAGCGATTTTGCGAAGTTGTGAGTTCTCGAATGGGCGTGATATGAAGAGCAAGCTGAAAGCGCCCAAAGTAGGGAAGAACAAGGAATGCATATACGGAATATGTAACGAAATCCAGTAAATCATGATGATATATAAGCAGATTGCATAAGTTCTAATACGCATGCTGTGAGCTCGCCTTCTTTCCAAGTGGATTGCAACGGTTAACTTTACGCAGCATGTTATATTTTACTCTTACCATTCTTGTACCGTCAATCGCTAATATTTATCAATTCGAATGACAGCGTTCACTCTGTTGCAGTGAGACATTAAAATAAGCCCAACCATAAAATCGGCTGGGCTTGCTGATAAGGAGAATACGATGCAGCTGCATAAAGGACAGACGTTGTTCAATCAAGGAGAAAGCGGGTCGCTGTTTCACTTAAAGAGCGGTTTGTTGAAAATTGTTCGTGTTCATGAAGACGGCCATCCGGTTCTAGTTAATATCATCGTACCGAACGAGATCATTCCTCATCATTCATTAATTAGTCCTTTGCCTTATCACGGCACAGCGATTGCGCTTGTTGCTTGTGAGATCGAACTCGTATCGCCGAAGCTTTGGTACGACGAGCTGAAGCAGAATCCGGAGAAAAGCCTTGAAGTCGCAAAGCTCCTTCAAAGTAAGCTGAGAATGATGCAGCAGCGAATCGATCAATTAACACAAGTGACGCCTGCCGATAAGCTAAGGAAGCTGCAGGAATGGTTTGCGGCATATATTGGACCGACAGCGATAACCGATGTACTGACACAGGATGAGATCGGTCAGCTCATCGGCCTTCGCCGCGAAACGGTCAATCGGCTGCTGCGTGCGCAGCCGAGATAGGAGCAAGCTAGCTTATCGCTGCAAGCTCAAGGCTGGCTGCGGGACCGAAAAATTCATAGTGAATATCCGAATCGGCCACTCCCATTTGCTGAAGAGATTGATTAATTGCCGCCATGAATGGAGTCGGGCCGCAGAAATAAAAGGCAGCGTCAGTATCTGTAATAATGGATTGCAGCCAAGGCAGATCAATATAGCCTTCCTTATGGAAAAGCTGCTCTTTCTGGTCTCTTTCTGTCGGCTTCTCGTAGCAATAGTAGACAGAGACCTGAGGGTGTTCACTCGCAAGCAGATTCACTTGCTCCCTCATGGCATGGACATCACCGTTCTGTGCGGAATGTATAAAGGTTACCTGACGCTTCGGATCATGTTCGGTTAGTGTATTTAGCATGCTGAGCATTGGCGTCAATCCGACACCTCCGCTTATCAATACGACGGGACGCTCATCCGTCCTATTTAGAATAAAGTCTCCAGCAGGAGCGGATAACGATAAAGTTTCGCCCTCAACAATATGCTGGTGAAGGTAAGACGATACTTCGCCGGCGGAGCGGTCTAGATAAGCATCCTCGCGTTTAACCGTGATTCGATAGTAAGGCTTTCCAGGAGCGTCGGATAAGCTATATTGTCGTAATTGCGTATGTTCGGCGCCTTCCTTTTTGATCTTCACGGTTACGTATTGACCAGGTTCGTAGCTTGCAATGGGCTGGCCATCTTCTGGAACCAAGTAGAAAGAAGTGATTACATTGCTCTCCTGCACCTTTCGCTCCACTCGAAAAGCACGGAAGCCCTCCCAGCCGCCCGCCTGCGAGTGTGTATTCTCGTACATTTCTTGCTCTATGCTTATAAAAGCATCCGCAATTATGCCGTAAGCCTCCGCCCATGCATTCAATATTTCATCCGTAGCTGCTTCTCCAAGCACATCTTTAATCGCCATCAGCAAATATTTGCCGACAATCGGATAGTGCTCTGGCTTTACTCCTAAGCTGCGATGCTTATGTCCAATTTGCTTCACAACCGGAATAATAGCTGCAAGGTTCTCGATATGCAGCGCTGCTGCATAAACGACGTTGGCAAGCGCGGCCTGTTGTCTGCCTTGTTTTTGGTTAGCATGATTGAATATGTTGAGGAGCTCAGGGTGATTGGTGAACATAAGCTGATAGAAGCGTTTTGTAATCG
Organism: Paenibacillus sp. J22P15; assembly: GCF_056269345.1. Classification (NCBI taxonomy): domain Bacteria; kingdom Bacillati; phylum Bacillota; class Bacilli; order Caryophanales; family Paenibacillaceae; genus Paenibacillus; species Paenibacillus sp. J22P15. The sequence goes on along the minus strand of NZ_JBWDNT010000006.1, from coordinate 222,495 downwards.
TCACGCCGTGAACCTCTAATACAGGAACCGTAGATTTAATAATTTGAATACATTGCGTACTTAACATGAGTAACCCCTCCAATAACTATTCACATCTAATATGTTCAAGTATAGACCTTAGGATGCACCAAACTATGTGATTAAGATCACAGAAATTTTCAACGATTTGTGACATTTAGTATGTTCAACACAGAGAGTTATATTATTTTGTTTTTAAGCAATCACTATTGACAGTAATTTCATCGAATGGTAAAGTGACTAATATATTTTATCGAGAGGAGGATTGCGTTCCATGAACATTCATATGCACATTAATTTTATTGCAGCAAAGAACTATCGTTTGAACATGAATAACGTAATCCATCCGCGCGTTGTTTCACTTTGATTAAGGGTAACCCCCATCATCAGAGGCGCATGATTACGTAACCGTAATCATGCGCCTTTTCTATGCCCTCGCGAGACATGACTGTGTTCTAAGTCGCGTTTTTTTGAGGGAGGGAAGCGTGTCGTTACGGCGACACGCTTTTTTGTGTTCTCGAGAGTATATCGAAGGTAAACGAAGCTTGGATGGATAGCGGAAGGTGTGGTAGAGAAGGATGTTTAGTGTACTCAAGAAATTAAGCTGGTTTTTCAAATTGAATTGGAAGCGATACACAGTCGCTATTTCACTTCTAGTTCTAACGGGAATTATTGATGTTATTCCACCGTGGCTTATCGGCTACACGATCGATGGCATTCATCAGGATCTGCTTGGTCAAGCTGATTTTGATCGTATCCTTTACGGCTGGATCGCACTTACGGTAGTGGGCTATATCATAACGTACATATGGCACTATCAGCTGTTTGGCGGAGCATTTGTGCTGGAGAAGCGGCTAAGGTCCCGGTTGATGGGACATTTCATGCGAATGACTCCAACCTTTTATGAGCGTAACCGGACGGGTGATCTTATGGCGCGTTCGACAAATGACTTAGGAGCGGTTGCACAGACGGCAGGGTTTGGTATTTTGACGTTAATCGATTCGACTCTATTTATGATTACGATCTTGATTGTTATGGCAGGTTTAATCAGTGTGAAGCTCACCCTTGCTGCATTGCTGCCGCTGCCGCTTATGGCACTTGCGATGAAGCATTACGGCAAAAAACTTCACGAGCGGTTCATGGATGCGCAGGACGCATTCGGTGATCTCAACGATGAAGTGCTTGAATCGGTATCCGGTGTTCGTGTCGTTAGAGCCTTCGTACAGGAGGAAGCGAGCGAGGCGCGTTTCAGTGCCAAAACGAATGAAGTGCTTAACAAAAATATTGCTGTTGCGCGCATCGATGCGTTATTCGAGCCGACAATGAAAATTCTCGTCGGAATGAGTTATTTGATCGGTCTTTGCTACGGTGGTTTTCTAGTATTCCAAAACGAAATAACACTTGGGGAGCTGGTTTCCTTCAACGTGTTTCTTGGGATGCTGATCTGGCCGATGTTCGCCATCGGTGAACTGATTAACATCATGCAGCGCGGTAATGCATCACTCGATCGTGTAAGTGAGACGCTTGGTTATAAACCGGACGTTGTCGATGCAGCTGTGCCTGTTAAGGTAGAGGAGCCATCCTCACTGCAATTCCAAAATGTCACATTCCGTTATCCGTCCTCTCAAGTTGATAATTTAGTTAATATGTCCTTTAAGTTATCGCAGGGACAAACGCTAGGTATCGTGGGAAGAACAGGGAGCGGCAAGACAACTTTGCTCAAGCAGCTGCTTCGTGAGTATCCGCTTGGGAAGGGCACCATCCGTATATCAGGCGAGCCGCTTAGCAGCTTGAAGATTGATGACATGCTTGGGTGGATCGGTTATGTGCCGCAGCAGCCTATTCTATTCTCGAGAACCATCCGTGAAAATATTTTCTACGGTTTGAAAGAAGGAACGGACGAGGATTTGCAGCGTGCTCTGGAGAGGGCATCGTTCGCAAAGGATATTAAGTTTTTACCGGATGGTCTTGAAACGCTGGTTGGCGAGCGAGGCGTTGCACTGTCCGGCGGCCAGAAGCAGCGTGTCAGTATTGCGCGAGCGCTCATTGCCGATCCAGAAATATTGCTAATGGACGATGCTCTCTCAGCGGTGGACGGGAAAACGGAGTCCGAGATTATTGAGGGAATTCGTACCGAAAGAGCGGGAAAAACGACGCTTATCACGACGCATCGCTTATCTGCGGTGCAGCATGCTGACTGGATTATCGTCCTCGATGAAGGACGAATTGTACAGGAAGGCACGCATGAGCAGCTGCTCGAGAGCGGCGGCTGGTATCGGGAGCAATATGATCGTCAGCAGTTGGAAGCAATTATTGAAACGTAATAAATTGGAGGCGTGAAGGGCAATGGGTAACACAGGAAAACGATTGTTTCAATACGCCATGCTTTATAAAAAAACGATCCTGATAGCACTTCTCCTGCTCGTGCTTGCTGTATGCGCAGAGCTGGCTGGACCGCTAATTGCCAAACGAATGATTGACCAAAACATTCTCGGCATCGAGAAGAAATGGCATGAAGTCGAGGCTAAGCAGGACTTTACAGTTCTTTATAAAGATAAATGGTATAAGCGCGAGGATCATTTTGCCGCTGCAGAGCAGAAGGGCAAGGAGGTTCGCGTGCTGCAGGTTGGGCGCAATTTCTATTGGCTGGATGATGCGCTTGCGTTCGATCAGGGTAAGCGTGTCATAGAAGGAAACAGCCTTATCGTAACAAACAAGACGACGAACGAAAGCGTCACGTACCCCGTGACTAAGCTTACTTCAGAAGAGCTATACTCCTTCTATAAGCCGGAATTCCCAGCGATCATGAAGCTGGCGGTTATGTACTTTGGATTTTTATTGTTAGTTGCCGTCTTTACCTATGGACAGCGACTCATGCTACAAACCTCAGCGAATCGTATCGTACGTAAGATGCGTACAGATATTTTTGCTCATACGCAGCGGCTGCCCGTCAATTATTACGATAATTTATCAGCAGGGCAGGTTGTGTCGCGGGTGACGAACGATACAGAAGCCATTCGTGAGTTGTATGTCGCAGTTCTGGCGAATTTTTTCACAGGCATTATTTATATGGTGGCGATCTATGGAGCGTTATTTTTATTGGATGTTCGTTTAGCGCTTGTGGCGCTGCCTTTAATACCTATTCTTATCATTTGGATTATCGTTTACCGTAAATTCGCCGCCCGTTATAACCGCGTTATTCGTTCGAAGCTGAGCGAGATCAACGGCATGATTAATGAATCCATACAAGGAATGACGATTATTCAGGCGTTCCGTCGTCAGAAGGAAACGGCGAAGGAATTTGAGGACATGAATGAGCATTATTACAAGTATCAGAACAAGCTGCTCAGTCTTAACTCGCTTACGTCGCATAATCTTGTTAACGTCGTACGCAACACCTTGTTTCTTATTGTGCTTATTATGTTCTGGGGTGATTCGCTTCGCGGAGCGGTATCGGTTGGCGTGCTTTATGCATTCATCGATTACATGCACCGGATGTTTGCCCCGATTGTCGGTATCGTGAATCAGTTATCGAATCTAGAGACGGCTCGTGTATCCGCAGAACGTGTATTTAAGCTGATGGATGAGGAAGGAATAGACGTCGTTTCCGGCAAGATGGAGCGGTATAAGGGAGACGTGAAGTTCGAGGACGTATCCTTCGCTTATAAGAAGGATGAGTATGTACTGAAGAACATTTCCTTCCACGCTCAGCAAGGACAGACGGTAGCGTTGGTTGGACATACGGGCTCGGGCAAAAGCTCCATTCTAAATCTGTTGTTCCGTTTCTATGATTCGAATAAAGGCAAGATTATTGTGGATGGTACCGATGTACAGGAAATACCGAAGCAGCTGCTTCGCCAGCATATGGGCATCGTACTCCAAGACCCGTTCCTCTTTACTGGAACCATTGCATCGAACATTAGTCTGGATAACCCTGAAATCAGCAGAGAGAAGATCGTTCAGTCGCTCCGTGACGTTGGAGCATACGACATGTTCAGTCAGTTCCAGGGCGGCATTGATGCGCCGGTTATTGAGAAGGGAAGCACACTATCGGCCGGTCAGCGTCAGTTGATTTCATTCGCTAGAGCACTGGCCTATGATCCAGCCATTCTTATTCTTGATGAGGCGACAGCCAGTATTGATACGGAGACGGAAGCGATCATTCAAGAGGCGCTTGATGTCCTTAAGAAAGGCCGCACGACATTTGTTATTGCGCATCGTCTGTCGACGATTCGGAATGCAAACCAAATTCTCGTACTCGATCGTGGGGTCATTGTAGAGCGCGGCAGTCATGAGGAGCTTATGGAGCATCAAGGCAAGTATTATGCGATGTATCAGCTGCAATTCGGAGCGGCATCAGCATAAGGAATAATGCGAAAAACGGCTAAGCGGAATCAATCCCGCTTAGCCGTTTTTTTGTCATTAGGTTTTGAAACGGCCAATGGCCTCGTTCAAGCTGGCTGCTAAATTACGCAGCTGTTCGGAGGAGCTTGCGACCTCCTGCATGGACGCAAGCTGCTCTTCCGAGGACGCAGCGACACGTTGTGAATTTCCTGCTGTGATGGCTGTTATGCCTGAGAGTTCATCTAACGAAACAGCAATTTGCTCGCTGCCAGCTGACATTTGCTCCGAAGCGGCAGATACTTCCTGCACTTGATTGGAAACGTCGCGTATAGAAGTCACGATAGAACGGAAGGATTCGCCAGCCTGTGTCGAAATGGTCGAACCAAAGCGTGCGGCCTCCACCGATTGCTCCATGGATGATACAGCTGAAGTCGCATAGCTTCCAATGCTATGCAAAATCACACCGATTTGCTGAGATGATTCCTTGGAACGCTCAGCCAGCTTCCGAATTTCATGAGCAACGACAGCAAAGCCTTTACCATGCTCACCAGCGCGTGCTGCTTCAATTGAAGCATTAAGCGCAAGCAAGTTCGTTTGATTGGCCACATCGCCGATCAACGCAAGTATATTGCCAATCTTGTCGCTTTGCTCTTTGAGCTCATGCAAGGTGGTTACCGTAGCAACTACATTGGACTCGATGGTGTTCATTTGATGCAAGGTTTGATCAATGACCGTCTCACCTTTCGTAGCGAGTGCAGAAGTGTCAGCAGCCAGCTCGGATACAGAAGACGTGGATTCAGCAATTCTCTGAATGCCAATGGTCATCTCTGTCATAGCGCGTTGGCATTCTTGCAGGCTTTGCAGCTGCGAGTCGGTGCCGAAAGCAACCTCTTGGATAGCTTCGGTTACTTCTTCTGTCGCCCTGGACGTCTGCTCAGCGCTTTGCTGCATGTTAGCGGCCGATCCTGCCACCTCATCGGATGTGGTTCGAATGTTGCTCGTAAGCAGGCGGAGGCTTGCGATCATTTCATTAAAAGCTATGGAGACCTGGGCAATCTCTTTGCCGCCTTTGACGGGAACAGCAAGCGTTAAGTCGCCTTTTGCAGCTAATGAGGATACTTTCGCCAACCGATTGAGCGGCTTCAGTGCGATCCGAATAAGTACAACAATTATAGCAATGGCGATGACGGAAAGAAGAGCAGCGATCGCTATACTTTTCCATAACATAATCCTTAAATCATCATTGATTTTTTTGAAATCAAAATCGACACCGAATAAACCAATGACTTTTCCGTTCGGGTCTTTGAGCCTAGCGAAATAAGAAACCCACTGACCATACTCATCCGTAAAGACGTCAGACACTGCATGCCCGTTTTCCAGAGCGTTGCTCATACCTGCTTCCGCTACAGAATCCAGTTCATATTCCGCTCCGGGTCCAAGGCCAGTGGCAAAGAGAGCTTCGTTGCTTTGCATCATTCGTATATATTTTTTGCCATCGCGATCAATAATCTCTGGCATAAACACATAAGCATTGGCAACTATATCATTTTTGATCATGACATCAAGCTGCAGTTTGAGCAGCTCAAAGTTGTCATTGTTGGTATCGCGGCCAGCAGACAGCTCATTAAAGCCAAACGTAATCAGATTATGCCCAGCTTCTATTTGATAGCTGAGTGTTTCCCCGATTCGTTTAATTTCATTTAAGTATGATTTTTTCTGAGAGCTGTAAGATAAATACTCCGTGACGCTAATGACCATTACCAAAAGAAGGGCTAGTACGATGGAGCTGGTAACGACTAAACTTTTGTCTTTTATACGCAGCATCTAATCAATCACACCTTATAATAGAATATAAACTAAGATAAGATATCGTCGAAATATGTCGGAAAATGAATAGATCATTAACATCCATTTTATTACATTAGATAGAGCGATATTCGTATTCAGAATAACAAAATTCTATAAAAATGATGAATTGAAAGAGAGGACGGTCCATGAGAAAGGTTCCAATGGAAAAAACGATTGCGGCGATTAAGAGTCCAGGCCAATAGCCGAATATGCGTAAGCCGAGAAGGATAAAAAGACTCGTAAGGGAAAAGGTAATGCCGTATAAAAATTGAAAATGATTCGAATCTGCTGCTAACGCAAGAAGTGTGACACGATCTTTTACTTCAAAACAAAAGGGTGCCGAAGCACCCTATGTACGGAACGTTAATAATAAATTTTTTAATTTACCTATAATTATACAAATTTTCCTGAAATACTTCTTGCTTCAGGAGGAAGCTTCTACGCTTTTAGAATATCATGATCCACATACCGCTCGCCGTTAAGCTCACTTATAATGTTAATAGCTGCTTTTGCGCCGTCCCCTGCAGTGACGATCGCGTGAACGCTAACGCCTGCTACAGTTCCTGCTGCCCAAATATTATCGATATTCGTTTTTCCTACCGCATCAACTGAAATAATGGTTTTAATACGAGGCTCGGTACCTGGTTTCGTGATGAGTCCAATATGCTCTGCAAGGTCGATTGAAACACCTGTCGCAATAAGCACATGTTTAGCTTCATAACTGCCGCCTTCGGTTTCTACTCGTAGACCGTCATTGATGGCAACGATATTTTGCACCGTTTCCTCTTTGATCTCCGCGCCGAATTTCTCCGCCTGTCGTTTACCTGTATCGACAAAGTCAGGACCGCCGATTTCCATAACTCCGTAATAATTCTCGAACCAGGCACGCTTTGTCATGCCCTTGTTGTTTTCAAACACGAGCGTTTTTTTGCCTGCTTTGGCAGTGAAAATGGCTGCGCTTGCCCCTGCGGGACCAGCACCAATAATAACGATATCGTACATACGACAAACCTCCAATAATTAATATTTGATTACTATAATAGTATATAAATGGATGTTGATAAAAAGCAAATAGCTTGTCTGCTTTTCACTTCCTTTCGTTCACAATTTGTTCTAAATTAAGGAATTGCTTTACATATATTCCTTTGATATAGTTCTACTGTCGAACTATTGCATAATAGAATTAATTTCATGACTATTTTCAGCTGCATAGAAAGGAGGACATCGGTGTGGATCGAGCGTCACTAAAACAAATAATCGATCGATACGAGGCGGCAAATTTTCTCGTAAACCGTCGGTTAAATGCGATGATCCGCGAGTTAATGCCGGAGGATCTAACGGTGGACCAGTTTGCTACGCTGCGTTATTTGCGGTCGAGGGAAATGAGCACGTCTTCCGAATTAGCGGATATATTCTGCGTGGGCAAAAGCTCAATAACAGCAATCATTACGCGATTATTTGATAAGAATCTCATTCAAAGACTGCCTGACGAGAAGGATCGGCGCGTCATCTACTTAGCGCTGACCGAGGAGGGCAAGCAAGTTTGTGATCATATGGAAGATAAGATTCATGTACTTTTAGCAAAGTATATCAATCGTTTTGAAGAGCAGGAGGCATACTGTTTTATTGAAACCTTCGAGAAGCTTGCAAAGGAAATGATGGATTCTTAGTTCTATTTTATTTGGAGGGAGAACAGTGATGAGAACTGTATTGAAATTCAGATGGCTGGTATTGATGGTGTGGCTTGCTGCCGCGGTTGGCCTAATGCTTAGCGCGCCAAATATGGAAGAGCTCGTTCGTACGAAAGGGCAGATTAATGTACCTGATGGTTATTCTTCTTCAGTTGCTAGCGAATTGGAGGAGGCTATTGGGGGAAGCGACGGTGCCAGCACGAGCAGCGGAATGGCGACTGTGCTTGTCTTTCATAAGGATGGCGGTTTATCAGACGCTGATTTCGTGGAGGTAAAGCGCGGAATCGATAAGCTGAAGAGCGAAGCGGAGGCAATCGGGGTACTATCTGTCACGACTCACTTTGATACTAAAGAGCTGGAAGAGCAAATGCTGTCCAAAGATGGAAGCACTATTCTTGCGCTCGTCAATGTTGAAGCTGGTGACCGGGAGCTTTCGGAGTTGAGAGACGGACTTTATGAGACGATCTCTGATGTGGAGGTGGAGCATTATTACACCGGCAACTGGCTGATCTCGGAGGATGTTGTACAAAGCTCGCAGGAAGGGCTTAAGAAAACAGAATTCATTACACTTGGTTTTATTTTGATTATATTATTCGTCGTATTCCGTTCGGCGGTTGCGCCGCTCGTACCGCTTGTAGCGGTTGGCTTTACTTATTTAATATCACAATCAGTCATCGCATACTTAGTTAAATACTTTGATTTTCCGCTTTCTAACTTCACGCAAATTTTCTTGGTTGCCGTATTATTTGGAATCGGTACCGACTACTGTATTTTACTCATTAGCCGCTTCAAGGAACAATTAACACATAACGGCGGAGATAAGACAGAAGCCATTGTGCAGACTTACCGGACTGCGGGAAGAACGGTATTATTTTCTGGATTAGCTGTTCTCGTAGGCTTCTCCGCAATCGGATTCTCGACGTTTATGCTTTACCGCTCGGCGGTTGCCGTTGCAGTCGGAGTAGCTGTTCTGCTTATCGCATTGTTCACGATCGTACCGTTTTTTATGGCGGTACTGGGCACGAAGCTGTTTTGGCCGGCGAAAGGATCACTGGAGCATAAGCCGAGCAAGCTGTGGGGTACGGTAGGTAAGTTTTCATTAAAAAGGCCTTTATGGGCGCTCGTTATTTTGGCGGTTATCATCGTACCTTTCCTTACAGCGTACAAAGGCACGATCTCCTTTAACTCGCTTGATGAGATTGGCGACAAATATGATTCGGTTAAAGCTTTCAATATTATTTCGGATAGTTTTGGGCCTGGTGATTCGTTGCCTACAACGGTTATTGTCAAAGCTGATAAGCCTCTCGATACACCTGAAGGGCTCGCTGTACTAGAGCAAGTCAGTCGTGAGCTTGCAAATACGGGAGGTATTAAAGCTGTTCGCAGCGCAACTCGTCCAACAGGAGATGTGATGGAGCAGTTTCTTGTGTCCGATCAAGTCGGCACCCTTGAGGATGGACTTGGTCAAAGCGGCGAAGGCCTCAGCAAAATCGGAGACGGTCTCTCCGAGGCGAGCAGCGCCTTAAGTGAAAATGCACCGAAGCTGAATGAAGCTGTGAACGGCGCAGGTCAGCTCGTTGATGGTACGAATGAGCTGAAGGCAGGTATCGAACAGCTTGGTACAGGTCTGAAAAAAATCCAGCAGGGGCTGGAGGATGGATCAGCAGGTGCAGGAGAGCTTGCCGAAGGATTAAAGCAGGCACAAGTTAGCGCTGAACAGCTAGCAGGTGCTAGTGATAAATTGCTTAGCAGCTACGAGCAGCTAGGCGGCGGGCTTGGTCAGCTAACGGGCGCTTATCGTGCGATAGCTGCCGAACAGGAGAAGCTTGCGGGCGGTTTATCAGGCGTAGAGCAAGGTCTGACAGGGCTGCAGGAGAGTTATCCTGAACTGCAAAACGACGAGACGTTTAAGCAAACACTTCTTGCTCTTGGTCAGCTTCAAGAGGGAGCTGCTGGCATCAGCGGGCAATTGTCGCAGCTGAATGATCAGCTAACGGGCATCTCGGCTGGCATGACGCAGGCGAATGCAGGTTTCTTGCAAGCAAATGAAGGGCAATCTGCACTAGCTTCAGGACTTAGCAAGCTTGCTGCAGGGCTTACCGGGCTGCAAAAAGGTATTGAGCAGGCAGCAGCAGGTCAAGGTCAAATTGTCTCGAAGCTGCCGGGTGTCACACAAGGCTTTAATGAGCTAACAGACGGGCAGAAGGAGCTTCAAGCCGGCTTTGCATCTTTAAACGATCAACTAGGTGAGTTGACTAGCGGCCTTGATCAAAGTGTTGACGGCTTATCTCAGGTAACGGATGGGCTGACTTCTGCTGGCGGATACTTGAACAGCCTTGCTGAATCTCCAAACAAGCAAATGACAGGCTGGTATATTCCAGATGAAGCGATTGCGAACGAGGAATTCCAAGCTGCACTTAACGTTTATATGTCAGAGGACCGCAAGACAGCGAAATTTGATGTCGTATTTAGCGGCAATCCGTATGCACAAGAAACAATGGCTCAGATCGATGGACTTGAAGCAGCTGTTAACCGTGCTATTCAAAGCACAGAGTATAGCGGAGCACAGGTAGCTATCGGCGGCGTCACCAGTATGAATAACGATTTAAGTAATATTTCAGCATCTGATTATTCTCGTACGGTCATTCTCATGCTGATCGGTATTTCGATTATCCTTATTATTTTGTTCCGCTCGATCGTCATGCCGCTGTACATGATTGCATCGCTCCTGGTTACTTTCTATTCCTCAATGGCGATTGCTGAGGTTATATTCGTAAGGCTGCTTGGGCAATCAGGCATTAGCTGGGCGGTGCCATTCTTCGGATTTGTTATGCTGGTGGCGCTCGGAATTGACTACAGTATTTTCTTGATGGATCGCTTTAAGGAGTACCGTCATTTATCGCCGCAAGAAGCGATTCTCGAAGCGATGAAAAACATGGGTACTGTTATTATGTCTGCAGCCGTCATTTTAGGCGGAACATTCGCTGCGATGCTTCCTTCAGGCGTGATGTCGCTCCTGCAAATTGCGACCATTGTGCTGTGTGGATTGTTCATCTATGCACTGTTGATGCTTCCATTGTTTATTCCAGTCATGGTTCGTACTTTCGGGCCTGCGAACTGGTGGCCGTTTATGGGACGCAGACCGGACGCTAAGTCAACAGATCGTGTCCATGGCAGTCAACCGCTTAAAGGACATCATGTCTCACACGATTCTACACATTAATTGATGAAGAAGGGTTATCTGTGGTCTTTCTAGAAAAGGCCATGTGGTAACCCTTTTTTTGTTATAATTATCGTCTAGCCCAATCATAGCGATCCGCTTCTGTACGATCAGCCTGCTTGGGACCAGTGAGGAATGCACTGATTTGCTGCTGCTGCTCATTTAGTAGACGTAGAAGTTTTTCAGTTTGCTCCGTACTGGCTGATGCTTCTTGTTCGGCTCGTGTTAACAGCTTGAGCAGGTTAAAGGATTCATTCGCTAGTCCGAGCTTACGGTGAATCTTCTCATTACGGAACGAATCGTTTTCGGTTGACGAGGGGCCGTCCTCGGTTGCGTCACGCCTTACTTTATCGGGAAGCAGCAATAGTGCTGAGCTGCCTTGTTCTGTGATCATATAGATCTTTTTGCCGCCGTCTTCTTCTTGAACGGTTACAAATCCACATGCCTCAAGCATTTGAAGCGTGGGATAAATGGAGCCTGCGCTCGGCATATAAAGCCCGCCAGACTGCTCCTTCAGAGCCTTCATCATCTGGTAGCCATGCATAGGACGATCCTTAAGCAGATTGAGCAGAGCAGCTTTCACGCCGCCTCTGCCGAAATAACGTTTGCTGCTAGGGCGCTGATGGGCGCGGGGTTCTTCCTTGCTATGTTTGGGAAGCTCTTTAGAGACATCGTTTTTCGAAATTATCACATTAAGTCACCTCAGTCTTTATCTAAAGGGGTTGTCCTGTATAACCAATCGTTGCCAAACTAAATCTAATCGCAACACTTTAATCATAGGCTGCTGCTTGCTAGAAACTTGCTACTCTTACAGCATTGACAATGATTATTATTATTATTTACTCATCGCAAAATAAAATTGTTTATTAAGGATGTGAGCGCTCATGCCGCAACAACCGAATCAAACAAATCAAACAAAGTATGGTGTAATGTCTTATATTGGCACGGAGGAGATTAAACTCCCGTCATTGCAGCAAATGCATCTGATCAATAAGGAGGAGCAATGCTTTGCTTTCGTGCTTCAACAGAAGGTGAAGGTTGCCATTGTAAAGAATGGACAAATTACAGCTAATAAGGCGGTTGGAGGGGAAATATTTCTCATTCCCGCGCATTGCGAATGTACGCTGAATAATGAGGGGAAACAGCAAAGTGAAATTGTACTGATCTATTTCCGGAGCGAGCTTTCAGCTGCTGTAACCGAGACTCTTCCTTACCGAGACGGTGTAGGTCTAAAGCTGCTGCGGATGCCACAAGCTAGAAGCTGGCTGCAAGACTTTCAAAGCGATTCAGGTGCTGATGATGTAGGTTTATACTATCAGCTGCAATCGCAGCTTTATGCAATAGTCGCGGCGCTCATTCAATCGATCCAGCAGCCCAAAGAAACCGAGGCTGATTTAATAAGCTACGTCGAGCAGGCAAAGCAATTCATGATCGAGCAGTTAAGCTCTCCGATGGATATGGAGGAGCTTGCAAGATCCTCGGGCGTAAGTACAAGTCGGTTTTATCAAGCCTTTCGTGGCTACACGGGACTTACTCCGCTCAAATATATGACTAAGCTTAGACTGGATGCTTCTTTGCGTATGCTCTCAGGTACGTCCTCTTCGATTGTCGATGTAGCACATGCTGTAGGTTATCCGGACGAATATTATTTCAGCAGGTTGTTCAAAAAGCATATGGGACTAGCGCCTACAGAATATGCTCAGCTTGCGAAGAAAAGAGTTGCGACGCTTGTATCTGTTTTTGCAGGGGATTTATCTGCCATTGGCATGCCTGTATGTGTGTCCTTTATTCGTGTGAGCACTCAGCAGCCTGAGCATGTGCTTCAGAAGCTGCGCGAAGCGGAACCGGATCTCATACTGGCAGGAATGCTTGATGAGGAAATGCTAGCAGCATGTTCGGCTATTGCGCCGGTTCTGATGCTCGATTGGAAGGCCTACTCTTGGAAGGAGAGGCTGATCGAGATTAGCGATGAACTGGGCTTGTCCACGGTAGCAGAGCGCTGGCTATCCTATTATGAGGCGAAAGTGCAAAACGCACGTGTTCAGCTCCAAAGCTGGCTGGGCAATGAGCCGATCCTGCTCGTGCATGCTGGAGAAACGGGCTTTCGCATATTCGGTCCGCGCCGCCGCAAGATGAAGGATTTCTTTTATGACGATCTGCAAATGACATTTCCCAAATCGGCAAAAGAGATTGGGTTTCTCGATACGAAATCGCTGAGTGAGATCGCCGATCTTGGCTGCAGCAGCGTTCTATTTCTTGTGCCAGCGGAAGCTTCTCGCGATTTCTGCAATCAGCTGGAGGAGCGCTGGTGTGCTCTAAACAAAATGGATCTGCAAAGAAGATGCATATTTATCGGCTACCATGACCGGCTGAATTATAATCCGACTGTGCATGATGGGCTCATCGATGAGACCGTTAGGCATCTGATGAGTTATGAGTAATTCATTTCCGAAAAAACAAGCTGTATCGTTTGTCGAGTATTAAACCGATAAGTAAAGTAATGGTTATGTATCATTATTTTTTTGATTGGGAGGCATCTGATGAAACTCACTCAAACGGGCGAGGTAATATACCCGCTCTCGTTGATCATCATGATATTTATCTTAAGCGGTTGTTCGCACAATAATGATATGTTGGAGAATTCTCAGCAGTCAGCTGCTCCCAATAAGGTGACTTTAAAGGTTGTTGAGAGCCTGACGACGCCGCTGCGAACAGTGGAGCTTGAAAGATTAATCGCACAATTTGAAGCGGACTACCCGAGTATTGAGATTGAACTGGTATCGCCGGAAAATGACACAGCAGATCAAACGATAATGACGATGCTGGAGCAGAACGAAGCGGTAGATATCGTGGAGGTACAGGACGAAAGGGTGCATCAATATGTATCCAGCGGCCATCTTGCCAGCCTGGAGAGTTATATTTCATCATGGAGCAATTATATATTGCTCAATAATAATGCGATGCTGTTGTCCAGAGATGTATGTGATATAACCTATTACATTCCGAACAGTCTGTATCAAGTGCAGCTCTATTACCGAAAGGATTGGTTCGATGCGAAGGCGCTTCAAGTTCCAGAAACATGGGAACAGCTTTTCTTTGTGGGGAAACAGTTGACGAAACCTTACGAAGGGAGATATGGCTTTTCCTTTCGCGGCGGCAGGGGTGCGGCTAACCCGCTGTCTATGATTATTCAAGACTATAACGGAAAGAATGTCACAAACGACGATTCTATGTTTAATTTAGATGGCTCAACTATATTTTCAGGTAAGAGTGCGGTAGAAGCGCTAGAGCTTTACCGGAAGATTTATATTGAGATATCAGATCCGAAGTCCATCGATTGGGGCTTTAATGAGCAGGTGGAGTCATTTGTGAATGGTAAGGCGGCCATGCTTATTCAGGACTCAGATGCGATTGGAATGATTCAGGACAAGCTGAAGGACAGCCAGTGGGCAACAGCGCCGCTACCTGCTGGACCTGATGGGATATCGTATTACAATGTGGGTGCAGTAGGTTGGGGAATTGCTTCTAAGTCCGAGCATAAGGAAGAGGCTTGGACATTCATTGCCTATCTTTCATCGCTTGAGAACAATCGTGCCTTCGCTGACGCGTCAGGGGCTATATCGATTTACAACAGAACGCTTGAGGAAGAAAAGTATACTACAGGTCCGTATGCTCCTTATATGCTGATGGCAAATGATCCTGTTCGCTACAAAGGTGTCAAAAAACCGAGCAATTACAAAAATTACAGTGAATTTTTTCAAATGGCAACGGATGTTGGAGCGCAATATTTGCAGGATCTCATTACGGTGGAGGAGCTGCTGAAGCAGTTCGATGAGTTTTGGCTGCAGCAAAGAGCCATGGTAGGAGATTCATGATATAGGAGGATGCTAAAGGCCTACTATCTTTCGTATGAAGCGGATCTGACAGGGCAATCTAATAAGAACCAACTTGTTCCTTGACCTGAATATAGCACCGCATATACGATAGTATCATTCTTCTTGATTTATTAACAGGCTGCGATAGTAAGACCGTAAGGAGGCACAATTTTGAAAAAGTTATTAGTTGTATTTACAGGCGGGACAATCGGAAGCAAGAAGCAAGGACAGGGCATAGATGTGGATAGTTCGGGTTCATACGCGCTTATCGATGATTATAGCAATAGTGACAGGCAACGAGACGATATTAAGCTTGATGCAATACAGCCGCTTAATTTGTTAAGCGAGAATATGACGACAAACGATTGGATCACGCTGGCAGAAGCTTTACGAAGTGTAGATTTAGACAAGTATGCTGGTTTAGTTGTCACGCATGGTTCGGATACGCTAGCCTATAGCGCTGCAATGATCGGTTATTTGTTTGCAGATACAAAAATCCCCATTGTACTGACAGCAAGCAATTATCCGCTCGCTGATGAAAGAAGCAATGGACGCCGTAATTTTGCAAACGCGATTGATTTTGTTGCAGATACGCAGCTGCCTGGCGTTTTTGTCGTATATGAGGACGACAAAGGCACTTCGCTTGTATATCTCGGAACGAGAATTACACAAGCGATATCCTTTACCGACCAATTTGGAAGTCCATACGGCATTCCTTATGGATCGATGATAGACGGGCAATTTCAATGGCTGCAGCATGAATGCAATCCGAGTATGGAAGCGCTGCGGCTTGCGCCGGAAGCGGTGTTTTCATGGGAACCGAAGACACTTCAACTCGATTCCAGCATCGTGTATATTCGGCCTTATCCGGGCTTGAACTATTCGTATTATGATTTTGCAACGATACGGCCTAAGGCGGTTCTTCATGATCTTCATCATTCGGGTACGGCGAGCGCAATAGAGGAGGGGCCATATTCACTTCCACAATTTATTGCGAGCTGCAGAGCGCTTGGAATTGACGTTTACATATGTCCGATTAGAGATCGTTCAGATGCGCTTTATTCATCGTCGCTGCGTCTTATCGAAGCGGGTGCTATCGTCATAGAGAAGCTGTCTGTGGAAGCTGCTCTTACAAAGCTAATGATCGCATATGGACGATATGATGACAAAGCAGAGGCAAAAGCATTCGTCACGGAAAGTGCTTTGTATTACGAGCATAACGAGGATAAAAATTGATTAAAGAGGAGCATGAGGGGCCATGGGAGATTATTTGAAGGTTGGAGATCAAGTGCCGAATTTCAAACTGCAGGCATCAAATGGCAAGAATGTGGAGCTGGCGGATTATTCGGGCAAGAAGCTCGTTATTTATTTTTATCCACGTGATATGACGCCTGGCTGTACAACAGAATCCTGTGATTTCCGTGACTTTAACGGTGAGTTCGGAGCACATAACACGGAGGTAATCGGAATTAGCCCAGACGATTTGGCTTCTCATGAGCAATTTGTAGATAAGCATGAGCTGCCGTTTCTGCTATTGTCGGATACGGAGCATACGGTTTCTGAGCTGTTTGGCGTATGGAAGCTGCGGAGCTGGAACGGCGAGGAATTTATGGGTATTGAGAGATCAACCTTCTTGCTGGATGAGCAGGGTAAGCTCGCTAAGGAATGGCGAAGTGTAAGTGTAGACGGCCATGTCAAGGAAGTGCTCGATGCTGTGAAAAACGGTTAGTAGAATGAACTATAAAAAAAAGGCTCCCTTTGAAGCTGCATTACTGCGCTTTAGAGAGAGCCTTCTTTAATAGCTTATTTTAATTTCCAAGTTGGCAACTGATTAACATAGCTGTCGGATAGATTGAGCAGCTCGAGTGCGCGCTGGTACTCATCCTCAGTTGCTGCTTGTTCCGTGATGCCGTCGCCGGCTAAGGAGTAATGAGTGCCGTCTTCGAAACCGCTGCCTGACATGAATAGCTCCTTGCTGCTTAAGAATGAGCCTGTCGGGAGATAATAACGCTGTGGCAGTACGTTATACGTTTGATTAAACAAGTCTTGGCCGAAGTGGATATGATCATCCAAGGAAATACCGAGCATATTAGCAATCGTAGGCAAAATGTCTACTTGACCGCCTAGCTGATCGAATACTTTTCCTTCAGTTAAGCCTGTCGAAGCTACGACGAGCGGAATGTTGATCATATCTGTATAGCCGTATTCATGGCCGTAAATTTCAGCCATAAGCTCTTTGTCATTACGGTCGAGTGAGTATACCGGAAGACCAAGATGATCACCGTACAGCAAGATCAAGCTGTCATCCCATATACCGCGTTCCTTCAAGTCTGCAATGAACTCGCCAAGCGCGGAGTCTGCATAGTTTTGTGCGCGGATATAATCACCGACGAAAGTATTTTCATAACGCTCAGGGAGTGTCATTTTGTACTTCTCCGGCGGTATAGTGAAAGGATGATGTGCTGTCATTGAAATAACATGTGAGTAGAAAGGTTTTCCACTTTCACTCATGCGTGCCATTTCAGCAGCTGTTTTCTTGTAAAGCTGTTCATCAGAAGCTCCGAAAAATACGGTATCGTCTTCACCAAAAAACTTTTGATCATAAAAACGGTCAAAGCCAAGCGCCTTATAAAGCTCGCCACGGTTCCAGAACTCAACCACATTCGTATGGAACGTTGAAGTGTCGTAGCCTTGTGCCTTCAGTAATTTCGGTAAGCTTGGAAGCTCTTTATCCGCATAGATCATCGTTGCCGCGCCGCGCGGCGGAATATAGAAAGAAGTATTGACGACGAACTCGGCATCGGATGTATTGCCTTGGCCTACTTGCTGGTAGAAATGTTTGAAATAATAGTTTTCATTGACAAGCTTATTAATATTAGGCGTAATTTCTTGCCCATCAATTTTTAAGTTGACGAGGAAATTTTGAAACGACTCCATTTGAATAATAATGACGTTTTTGCCCTCTGCCGTTTTCCAAAGCTGTGGAGCGGCTGGAGTTTCAATTTTCTTGACTGTATTGATTTTTTCTTGTGTAATTTGGTTCGGATCAACAAAATCAATCGTTTTTTTCTTGAAAATCATATAAGCCTCGTAATTGAGTATGCCCATTTGCTCTGCTTTGACGATTTCATTCATACTCGCACGGTTTGGCAAAATATTAAACAAGCAAAGTGCGACCGAAATGCTGAACAACGCAATGACGAGTCGTTTACTTTCCTTAATCGAACTTTTCTTCTTCCAGTCCAAAGCTTTTTTTGGTCTAAATAGCAGCACAGCCATGATGATAATATCTGTAAAAATAAGCAGGTAGTAAGGATCCATAAGTGAGAACACGCTATTTTTGACCGCTGTCACTTGATTTACCTGCTCCAGCGCGAGATAGGTCACAATAACGCCGTAATATTTGTAATACATAATGACAGCGAATAATATGAGTGTCATTACTAGGTTAGCTATTAAATAGTAGATAAGCTTGCGTTTGGAAGCGAACCATTCTATGAGACAGTAAACAATCAAGACAAACGGAATTTCTTTCAAAATAGTGGTCCATGAAAAACCATCCTCAAAAATGACCATCCATGCCAAGTAGCTTTTGAGAAGCATAATGAATGAGAAGAATAGGATGGGACGAGTGCTTAACAATCGTTTTGGTGTTAGAAATGTCATATAACCGCCTACCTTTCACAGCAAAAACTGGCCATCTCTCAGAGGCAGCCAGCCTGCTAATCTTAATATACGTTCGCTCTGTAAATTCTTTATTCATTATGCTCCTAATTATAGTCGAATGTCAAAAGGCAAAAGGCTCCTCCCTACCCAATCAAAATATTTGTAAATAACGAAAAAATAAGATGTTTTGATTATTCTTATTCAAGACAACATTTCTAGCCCTATTAGATTGAAACATTTCAGCCTTTTTAGTAGTCTATTATTTAGCTGCTATGAAACAAACGATGAAAACAATTATGACTTTTTGAAATATATGTAAAAATAAGGTTGGTGAATTAATTTGAAAAAAAGAAGAAGCAGGTTGTTTCTGTTTATTATTGTATGCGCGGCAATGGTGTTTGGTTACTATTTATTTAATAAGGAAGGGTCAACAACGGTTTTGCCGAAGCAAGCAGCTGATGGCTCCCTTGAAAGCGGCGGCGAGGTAACGGGCAGTGTCGGTTCAGAGCCTGAGGGTGAGAATGGCGGCGAAACACCAGACGCTGCTATAAAACCGCCAGCTGCTGAACAGCCGGACTCGAGCAATGGGAATCAAGGCGAAGCCGGTGCTGGAGAGGCAGAGAAGACAGAGGAAGGCATGGAAGTTATCGCAGACCCTGCGGATATTGCCGTCCTTGTGAATAAGCAGCGGAAGCTGCCAGAAGATTATAATCCAACGGATCTGGTATATCCAGACGTTCGTTTTATTTTTTCTGAGAAAATCGAGAAACGCAAGATGAGGCAAGATGCAGCTACAGCGCTTGAGAAGCTGTTTGCAGCAGCAGAGGTTGATAATATCAAGTTGGCAGGCGTTTCGGCTTATCGCTCGCACAGCACCCAAAAGAAGCTGTTTGAGAGATATGTGAAGAGAGATGGTCTTGAAAAGGCGAGAACATACAGTGCCTTACCTGGGACAAGCGAGCATGAAACGGGCTTAGCGATTGACGTGTCGGGCAGTGATGGCAAATGTGCAGCAGCTGATTGTTTTGCAGACACGAAAGAATCGTTGTGGCTTGAGGAGCATGCGCATGAGTACGGGTTCATTATTCGATTTTTAAAGGGCAAGGAAAAAATTACAGGTTATCAATATGAACCTTGGCATTTACGTTATGTAGGCAAAGATGTGGCAACTGAAATGGCTAAGAGCGGAGAAGTTCTTGAAGAGTATTATAATGCAGTTCCTGTAGCAAAATAAGGGCAATAGCAGCAGCGCAAGCGGTTCTTTACCTATTCAGCAGATCGTGAGCTGCTGGAAATGAGTGCTTGCGCTGCTTTCTATTTGTAAAGTAATCCGTTAAATCTTTGCTTCAAACGTTTTGCAATCTGTTTCTTCGGAGTTGCTGGCTTGCTTACCGCGATTGCTGACAACATAAATAGAAGAAGCGCCGCAGTGATTTCCTGCAGCCCAGAACTTGCATGAGTTCACTTCGCATAGTACATCCTTTGCCATTGACAATTCACCTCCTCCTCTATAGGATGGACAAGCGATATATCGTTTTATACTTAAGGAGGATGGATATATATGGGAGTTAAACTTTACTTTAATCATGACGCCGGCGTAGACGACCTGGTATCACTATTTCTTCTGTTGCAAATGAAAGATGTTGATCTGCTTGGGGTATCTGTTATTCCTGCAGACGGCTATTTGGAGCCTGGCATGAAAGCCAGCTGCAAAATTATTGACCGTTTCGGTGATCCTGCGAAGACAAAATCAATTGAAGTCGCTCGGTCAAATTCACGTGGTGTAAACCCATTCCCTGCTGAATGGCGGATGCATACTTTTTTCGTAGATGCGCTTCCTATTCTTAATGAATCAGGAACGATACACACGAATGTTTCCGCGCTGCCAGCGCATCAACATATGATTGAGCAGCTTCGCAAGTCCGATGAGAAGGTCACTTTGCTCTTCACAGGACCGCTTACTGACTTGGCAAGAGCTTTGGATGAAGCTCCTGATGTGGAAGAGAAAATTGAAAAGCTTGTCTGGATGGGCGGTACGTTTAATGAAAAGGGCAATGTTTCGGAGCCTGAGCATGACGGTACTGCAGAATGGAACGCTTTCTGGGACCCAGAGTCGGTAGATCGCGTATGGGCAAGCGGCATCCCGATCCTGCTTGTTGCACTGGAGAGCACGAACAAAGTACCGCTAACGACCCAAGTACGTAATCGCTGGGCATCCCTCCGCAAGCATGAGGGTCTTGATTTTGTCGGTCAATGTTATGCTGCATGTCCGCCGCTTGTTTATATGGAAACGAATTCGACCTACTATTTGTGGGATGTACTTACAACAGCTGTTGTAGGCAATCCGGATCTTGTTGAGATTAAGACAGTCCATAGCGGTGTGATTAAGGATGGTCCTAGTCAAGGCCGTACGGTTGAGCGTGAAGACGGACGTCCGGTTAGCCTTGTTTATGATGTTGATCCCGTTCGATTCTTCGATTATATTACCGACCTCTCAGCAGGTGCGGTTAGCTACAATATAGATCGTGATTAAGCACTAAAAACAACAAAGCGCAGCAGTGAATGAGGTTAACTCAATCGCCGCTGCGCTTTGTTTGTACTAATCCATCTCATAAATCGATCCTGACTTACTGGCGTAAAGCTCAGCGTATACTTTCTCGGCATATGCATCGGTCATGCCTGAGATATAATCCGCAACAAATCGCGGCCAGCTCCATTTGTTCTTATGAAGCTCATAATTCTCGATCCAGTCCGGCGGGATGATGAGGCGGCCGTACTCGGGCACTTTAAAGCTATCCCAAAGCCGTCTGATCATAATTTCACTGCGCATTTGCAAGCGCTGAACACGGAAATCCTTAATGAGCGTCACCCAAGCAAGCTTCTTCAATATTTCCATCGTTCGCAGCAATTCAATGTCCTGCTGCCCATTGTTCACAAAGGTAACCTTCTTCCAACTTCGGGATGTATCGTCAATGATGCCTACCTTGCCTGCGAACAAGCTGACCCAGCGTGCCTTCATTTCTCTCCTCGTACGGGAGGCTTCGCGATCGCAGCTAATGTATAGCGCTTGCCACTGCTCGAAATAGGATACGAGTACACGCTTCACCATTGCAGGGATGTCAACCTCTCCCCAGCCGATTCCGGTATTGCCTTTATCCTCTACAATTTCCTGAACGACATGATCGATCAGTCTGCTATCCTCAAAAAAGGTACGGTTCATTTGAATTTTACCGGCACGAATACCGTCTTCAATGTCATGTGTGGAATAGGCGATGTCATCGCAAAGGTCCATCAGCTGTGCTTCCAAAGTAGAGCAGCCATCTGGAATTTGCCATGAACGGCGAAGTTGATCGATTTCTCCCCACTCTGTGCTATATAAGCCTTTGAGCCTGGCGGGCTCACTGAGACTAAATGGGTATTTGTTAATAGCGAGCAAGACGGCGGCGGTTAAATCAAGACCGCTTCCGCTTCCTGCGCGTTTCTCTAGAAACATCAAAATGCGAAAATTTTGTGCATTGCCCTCATAAGGTATTCCATACTCTTCCATGAGCAGGCTGTTGAGCACTTCTTCGCCTTTATGCCCAAAAGGAGGATGTCCCAAATCATGCGCGATCGCAGCAATCTCTACGACGGCGGGATCTAATATAAGCCCAGGATGCTCGCGGCGAGTGAGGAATTCATATTGCTTGCCTAGTCTGCGAGCAACCTCGCGCGCAATTTGAGACACTTCAAGGGAATGGGTTAGTCTCGTTCTATAATAATCACCAGAACCTGCGCCAAACACTTGTGATTTGCCCTGCAGGCGGCGAAAAGCGGGTGATTGAATAAGTCGCGCATAATCACGTTCATACTCATCTCGCTCTTCGCTGAAAGTACTGCTCGCTTTCTCGTCCAGTCTAAACTTGCGTATGTCCATCCGAATTCCTCCAGTGCCAAGTATACGGGGGTGTTATTGGAATAATAGGCCCAACCTTTATATGTTGATGATAGAGGATTTTGCCTCTCGTATTAGGAATAAGCCGTTGCTGCTTGAATTGTAGCATATAATCAGGCTTGAACATACATCGTGCTTGGAGTATGATCGCATTATCTTTTACATAAAACTGAGGTGTTATTATTCAAATGTCTATCTTACAAAACGCATCAGCAATTATTATGTTACTTAATATTTTTCTAGCGATTACCGTTATCTTTCTCGAACGGCGCAGCGCTAGCACCACATGGGCATGGCTGATGATCTTATTTTTCATTCCAGTCTTTGGGTTTATCTTGTATTTGATTTTAGGGCAGAAGATACGGAGGCGTAAGCTATATAAGCTGCTTGGTGACAACCAGCGTATTATCGAGCACACGGTCGAGAGGCAAATGCGGCAGCTGCGCGACGACGAAATCGTACATAATGATCCAGCGATGCGCAGCTATCAAGATATGATTTATATGAGTTTGAAGACGAGCTATGCAGTCTATACGACCAACAATGATGTCGAGGTCTATACGGATGGTAAGCAAAAGTTTGACAAACTGCTTAAAGATATAGAAGCCGCTCAGCATCATATTCATCTGGCCTATTACATCGTCCGCGATGATGAGCTTGGCAGAAGATTGGTGAAGGCGCTTGCTGCGAAGGCAGCAGAGGGCGTTGAGGTTAAGTTTTTATATGATCATATAGGAAGCTCCAGTTTGCCGAAGCGGTTTTTTCGGGAGTTGGTCGCAGCCGGCGGGCGTGAGGCAGCTTTTTTTCCATCGCGAATTCCTTATTTGAATTTAAAAATCAACTATCGCAATCATCGCAAGCTCGTAATTGTTGACGGTCAAGTCGGTTATATTGGCGGCTTTAATATCGGTGATGAATATTTGGGTTTAAACAAGCATTTCGGTGAATGGAGAGATACACATCTCAGGGTTCGAGGCAATGCCGTCATGCAAATGCAAGCACAGTTTTTGATGGACTGGAATCTTGCTGCTTCCAGCCGTATAGAGCTTAACGAGCTATATTTCCCGATAATGGGCGATGATGTAGGAACGATAGGGATGCAGCTTGTGGCGAGCGGTCCGGATACGGAATATCAGCAAATTAAAAATGGCTATATTAAAATGATATATTCCGCTCGAAAAACGATCAGCCTGCAATCGCCATATTTTGTTCCGGATGAAAGCCTGATGACCGCTCTAAAAATCGCTGCTCTTTCTGGGGTTGATGTACGTATAATGCTGCCGAGCAAACAGGATCACTTCTTTGTATACTGGGCAACGCATTCTTATTTGGGTGAGCTTCTCGCAGGAGGAGTCAAATGTTATATGTACGAGAAGGGGTTCCTTCATGCCAAAACGCTTGTCATCGACGGTAAAGTGGCATCCGTTGGAACGGCCAATGTTGATATTCGCAGCTTTAAGCTTAATTTCGAGATGAACGCGTTTATCTATGATACGCAGACATCGGAAAAGCTGCAACGTATTTTTGATGCTGATGTTGAACATTGCACGCAGCTAACGGAAGTCATTTATGCTAAGCGGCCTCTTATGAATCGTCTGAAAGAATCAATATCCAGGTTACTCAGTCCAATCCTATAGACATACATAAGAAGGGCTTCTGCTTATCTAAGATAACCAGAAGCCCTTCACCTGCTTGGTAGAGAAATATTCAATTTATTCTAACGCTCCAATCCGCTGTTTGCCTCTTCTTCGTCCTTTCGAATTTGTTACAAACCTTATCGACTTCGATCCTAGCTTTATTGACCTCGATCAACTTCCTTTCGATTTGTTTCAAATTGTTACTTCCTGTAAGTATTTGTTCTCCAAATGGTAAATTACATTGGCTTTCGTTATTGTCCCCGCATGTCCTCTTGTAATTGTATTACTCCTTCCCGAGATCGTGAGACATGCATCGCTAACTTACTTCAATGGGCTATCCCCTCTCGCTTAAGATAGGCTTAGTATACACCTTTGTTTGAATTTTGTAAATATTCAGTTTATTCATATCGACAAAAAATTTAATATTATTTTTTTAGAATAAGGATGATTTAGGAAAGCTAGGAAGGTTGACCGTTTCCCGTCGCTCAATTTATACTTAGTCTAAAATCAGTCATAAAAGGGATGATGTTCTGTTGAACAAAATTAACTTAACGATACAGCGTAAGGCCATATTTGAAGTGGTGCAGCATGCGTCTGATCATCCAACAGCAGCGGATGTTATTGATCGTTTGCGGGATAAAGGCTTCAACTTTGCTTACGGTACTGTTTATAACTCATTGCGTTATTTGACGGACGTGGGGCTCATTCGAGAATTAAAGCTTGGTGAGGCTGTTAGCCGCTATGATGCGCGAACGGATGAGCATCAGCATATTGTTTGCTCCGTGTGTGGCAGAGTGGATGAGGTGATAACCGAATTGCCGAAAGAGTGGTTGGAGAAAGCGTCTTCGGAGACGAAGTATAGAATTGAGCATGTACAGGTCGTATTAGAGGGGGTTTGCGAACCATGCGCGACGAAACAATCATAACAGAGAATGAACCTATAAATGAGGAAGTGCTGCTGGGCAAGAGTGCAGCGGCTGATTATTCAGAGGAGGAGCTGTTTCAAAATGGGATGCTTTGCTCGATTACGCAGCGGGTCATGATTATCAGCCCGCTTCCTGATCGGGTCAAAAGCCTGCTCATCGCTTTGTCATCTGAATGTTTTGATGTGTTTTCACTGCATGATTTCAATAAAAATATGCTGCAGAGCTTGCAGCCGGAGCTCCTCGTATTTGATGCGATCCCCGTCGCCCATGCTGCTGCAAGCCACACGCTGCAGGCAGGTGCAGAATTGTTGGAATCTGCTGAGCTTCACGCGGTTCCTGTTCTCATTCTAATGGATCAGAAATCATATGATAGTCGCGCGACCTTCTCTCTCGGCGCAGCGGAGCTGCTGGTATGGCCGGCTAAACCTGAGCAAGCGATAAAGCAGATCAATCGGATGCTCGAGAATAGACCGACACCCGCTGCAAAAGCTGATAGCGATGTACGAACGTTTAAAGACATTTCGGTTGATCTCAAGAAAATGACTGTTGATCGGGATGGTCAGCGCATTGATCTCACGAAGACGGAATATGATTTGCTGCTGCACTTTATGTCCTCAGACGGCTCTGTTCTTACGCGTGAGTCGTTACTTGATACCGTGTGGGGATTGCAATTCTTTGGAGGCAGCAACTTGGTTGATGCTCATATTAAGAGCCTCCGCAAGAAATTAAAGGACAGTGCTGTTTCGCCAAAATATATCGTTACCGTGCGCGGTGTAGGCTACCGCATTGCAGATATTCGCGACTAATCGTTAGTCGCGTTTTTTTTATGTCTTAGTGAGTATAAGTATGTATGCTTCATGAAACATTCATTTATCTTTCATGATGCATTCATGACAGTCAGCTGGTAATCCGATATGATTATTTTAAAGATTTAGATCAAGTCTAAATATATAAAATAATAGATGAGGTGCTACCATGAAAAACGACATGACAACGAATCAAGGAACACCGGTTGGCGATAATCAAAACTCACGTACTGCGGGTCAGCGCGGACCTGCGTTAATAGAGGATTATCATTTACTTGAGAAGCTGGCACATTTCGATCGGGAGCGTATCCCGGAGCGTGTTGTACATGCACGAGGATCGGGCGCACACGGCGTATTTCGTACCGAGGCTAGCATGAAGGAGTATACAAGTGCTCACTTTATGCAGCAGATGGGAACAGAGACTCCGGTATTTGTCCGGTTCTCAACGGTGATTAACGGGACGGGTTCACCGGAGACGGCGCGCGACCCACGCGGATTCGCAGTGAAGTTTTATACGCAGGAAGGCAATTATGATATCGTTGGCAACCACTTGCCTGTATTTTTCATTCGTGATGCGATGAAGTTCCCTGATATGGTGCATTCCTTAAAGCCAGCGCCGAATACCAATGTTCAAGAGCCGGCACGCTACTGGGATTTCATGACGCTCTCGCCTGAATCGACTCATATGCTCACTTGGTTGTTCTCCGATGACGGAACGCCAGCAACTTACCGTGAAATGGACGGATTCGGCGTACATGCATTCAAATGGATTAATGAGGAAGGTAAGCCGACCTACGTCAAGTATCATTGGAAATCGCTGCAAGGGGTAAGAAACTTTACCGCTGAGGAAGCGAGTGTTATGCAGGGGAAGGACTTTAACCATGCGACACGTGATTTGCATGATGCGATAGAACTCGGCAACTTTCCAGAGTGGGCGCTTCATGTTCAGCTTATGCCAGTTGATCATGTGGAACGGTATGCATTCGACCCGCTAGATCCGACAAAGGTATGGCCAGAGGATATGTACCCGCTGCAAAAGGTTGGTACGATGACGTTAAATCGCAATCCATTCAACTATTTCGCAGAGGTTGAACAGTCGGCGTTCTCTCCAAGTGCGCTAGTGCCAGGAATCGAGCCTTCGGAGGACAAGCTGCTTCAAGGTCGTTTGTTCTCTTATCCAGATACACAGAGGTATCGCCTAGGAGCAAACTACTTGCACATTCAGATAAACTGTCCATATGCACCCGTTCGGAACCATCAACGAGACGGTGCGATGACGATGCAGGCAAATCCTTCTCCAGTGAATTACGAGCCTAACAGCTCATCTGAGAGTCCGAAGGAAGCACCGGTTTATGTTGATTCTTTTGCACACTTACAAGGTACGGCGGGTCGCCAAAAAATCGACAAAACCGACGATTTCTCACAAGCAGGCGAGCGCTACCGCTCACTTCCTGCGGAACAGCAAGCGAATCTTATTGCCAATCTAACTGGTGAGCTGCTGCAGACTAATGACGATATAACGCTCCGTGCTATTTGTAACTTCTTCCGTGCCGATCGTGAATTAGGAATGAAGCTCTCACAGTCGCTTGGCGTTGATATCCGCAAGTTTATACCACAGGGTTAAAATGGCAAGCGAGCAGGGTGATATAAGCGTTAATTTCAAAGTGGAAAGCTTATCGCCCTAAGATAAATAACCAAATGAAGATTTGCAGCGGCCGCGAACCTGCACTATAACGCAATTCACTCCTAAGCGTAAGTTTGCGCTGTTTATGGTTTTGAAGTACGATGGAATAAAGGGTAATGACAAAGGAGAAGTTCGCGGTGCTGCTGTCAACGCAAATCATTCAAGTTGGCTCAATTATAATATCGGCTTTGGCGGGGCTTACACTTATTGTCTTTCGTATGCGCGCTGGAAAACGCCCGACCTCATTGCGTAAAATCGTTATACCGCCGTTAGGCATGGCAACAGGATTCATCATGTTTGTCTTCTCCCCGACTCATATTGCATGGTTTTGGGGGCTGACCGCTTTCTTAACGGGCATGTTGATCTTTGCATTCCCGCTTATCGTTACGACAAGATTGGAGCGTGTTGAATCAGACATCTATGTCAGGCGCTCGAAGGCGTTTATTTTTATTATGCTGACGCTTTTTGTTATTCGGCTTTCTCTGCATGGAGTCGTTGAGCAGTATATGTCGATTCCGCAAACCGGGGCTATTTTCTATTTGCTGGCTTTTGGCATGATAATACCTTGGCGTTTAGCTATGATTAGTGATTATATGCGACTGCAAAAAGTAGAATTATAGGTCAATGGGGGAGAATATATGGATCCGAAGCTGACAGAACGAGTAAAGCTAACCCAGAACAAACTTAGAAGACGGACATTATCTGCTATTTTTCAAGAATTTGATCAAAAAATTATGAAGCTTGAGCGCGGCAAACGTGAAGAGAAGTATCTTAAAATGTCGGAAACGGCATTTTCCTTCTTTCGCGGCAGCGCTTATTTGTTTTATTTTGACGCATCACGGATATGGTTTCCTTATCATACGCCAATAGACCGTCCTACGTGGATTCAGGGTGATTTGCACTTTGAGAACTTTGGAGCTTTCCGCAATGAACAAGGTACGCTTGTCTATGACGTGAATGATTTTGATGAAGGCTACTTGGGCTCGTATTTGTACGATTTGATGAGAATGTCGGTAAGTATAGCACTCGTCGGCAGAATTAAGGGGCAGAGCCACGCTAATCAGATCAGCTCAATTGAAGCTTATCTATTGGCCTATTCAAAGCAGATGCGCCGATTCGTAAAGGGTAAGGATGACCCCAGCACGTATATGATTGATATGGAGCGGGCGGAGGGCCCAGTTAAGAAACTGCTCAAAAAACTGCAAAAGCGCAAGGAACAACATTTCCTCGAAAAGGTAACGGCGCTCGTGCAGGAGCATCGGCAGTTTGCAACGACAGATGAAATTGTTTCGCCAACGGATGAGGAACGGGAAGCATTACTGGAAGCTTGGCCGATGTATCTGGAGACAGTAGCGGCGGATGACACGGAGGAATTGCGTCATTTTCAGGTGAAGGACATTGCGGTGAAACACGGCTCTGGAACGGCATCCATTGGGCTAGACAGGTTCTATATTTTAATTGAAGCGGGCGAGGATGCTCTGGATGAGGATGATATTGTGCTCGAGGTGAAGGAGGTACGCGTACCTGTTCCAGCGTACTTTATGCCGTATGACGAGACATTTTGGTCCATGTTTGAGCATCAGGGAAAACGAGTAACGATGACACAAAGAGCGATGCATCATGAATCAGATCCTTATCTAGGATGGTTATCGATGGGTGATCGGCAGTTTTATGTGCGTGAGCGATCACCGTATAAGAAGAGGCTTAAGCTCGAAGCTCTTAATACGGCAGGCGATTTGTTGCCAGTCACGACGAGTATGGGAAGATTGACTGCCAAGATGCATGCGCGTGCAGATGCGGATGTTGCGGAAGGTATTCTCGCATATCATAGTGAGATTGAGATCGTACAGGCGATGGGCGACGACGAGGATGCTTTCTGTACATCTATTGCGAATTGGGCGCTCTCCTATGCGGATCAAGTCGAGCAGGATTATGCTTTATTCACGGAATGGCTGATCGGAAGAAGGAAACAACCGCAATCATAAATAAGATAATTAGATTAGGACTGCACTCAGGGCGTGAAGGAACTCGCATGAGAAGCAGTCCTTTTGTATGTCAGATAGAAGTATGTGATATTTTTTTCAAAACGATGTGTGATTCCTTTAAAAAGTTAAGGTTTGACAATGCTCTGTTTTTAATGGTATTCTACTTTGGTAATTAAATTGTATACAATTTAATTTATTAAAACTCATACAAACTAGAGGAGGCAAATAACAATGAGCATTTACTCACATGAGCTGGAGAATATTAAAGGTGAACAAGTAAGCATGGAACAATATAAGGGCAAGGTGCTAATCGTCGTCAACACAGCCAGCAAATGCGGATTTACACCGCAATACGCAGATTTGCAAAAACTATATGTGGAATATAAAGATCAAGGCTTGGAGATTCTTGGTTTCCCAAGCAATCAATTTGGCGAACAGGAGCCTGGTGCGAACTCAGATGTGCAACATTTTTGCCAGTTGAACTACGGGGTTACCTTCCCTCTCTTTGCGAAAACAGACGTACGGGACGAAACAGCTCACCCTCTCTTCAAGCAATTAACGGAGGAAGCACCTTTCGATGGTTTTGATACCACCACCCCTAGCGGTAAAATGCTTAATGCTTTCCTTACAGAGAAGCTGCCGCATTTCCTCGAGGGCAACTCAGTCAAATGGAACTTCACAAAATTCCTCATCGATCGGGAAGGCAATGTAGTAAATCGGTTCGAATCGACCGATGAGCCTTCGGATATGAGAGCCAATATCGAGCAGCTGCTTTAGTGCTCCCTCACTAAAAAATGAAATAGATGCGGCTTCCCGGCGAAAAAAAGCCCATTTAATGGTTGATTTGGTCGTTTTGCAGGGAGAATTAGCGTTTGTTGACGAAAAGAGCCTTGCGAGAGCTGGGGGCTGTTCGGAGAACGACTCCCTGAATACGTTAAATAAGATGATGCGTCATAAGCTTGACTTAGAAACAGTCACTACGATGCAGCTGGGGTGCAGAAGCCGTAATCTATTGTGAAATGGTATTGCAACGGAGGTCGTAGCGTAGAGAGCTTCACCATGGCACCACCCGCTCCTGCACTCGTGGAGTCCTTAATGCAGAAAATGAGTGACGCCACAGAAAGTTAGAAAGTCGGGGCATCAACTATTGGACGTGCTTTCTATTTCACTATGTGCTCTATTACCTCATTTCCCTTCTGAATGAATGCCGCTTTTCATATATTCGTTTGTTTATATAAAGGGTTGGAAATGGACAGAAACGATTAAATCGTTCTGTCCGTTTTTTTGTGGTTCTTTAGGGAGGGATAGTAGAATTCTTGATAGTTACAGTGTGTAAATAAAGTTTAAAATGTGCAATTAATTTTATGGAAATTGAGTGAGGTGTTAGTATATTCCCTTTATTAATTAGTTTTTTATTTTATTTGTATAGTTTTATTGAAAAATTGATAGGGTTTTATTATGCATAAAAGATATTGAGGATTATGCTCCGATGAGATCAAATTACATGGATAATAGCGATGGCTTAGCTGTAAATAGTATGTGTGAAATATGCTTTGTTTTATGAGGTGGATCTTCCTGTGGAAGTTGATCTAATTACTAAATACATCTGATTCTAATGTGCCTTATTCAGAGCAAATCACGGCACATTAACTCGTCTGTTCAGTTAATGTGCTTTGCTATTTTTCTCTGAAATTTCATAACGGGTGCAGTTACCATTACAAGTTCTCCCCAATTACTTACTATTCCATCCGGCTGGGCTTTTACCTCTCCCAAAATATCCAACCCGTCGTCTTCTTGCCCATCCTCCCATGCATGCAGCTTGGATCTTGTGTTCGCTTTTTATGAAGCCTATGCACGGTTTGCATGTACGCATGCAGATATATTTTTCAAAAAAGGTTATACTACCCATCGGAGCATTTGATAAGTCGCAGACAGCACAGACTACAGGAGGAATGACTTATGAAGGATCAAAATCAAGGAGGACCCCCGCAGAGCGGGGAAAGTGGTACAGGGGAGAGATTTACGTCCTCAGGATTTATTTTGGCAGCAATTGGCAGTGCGGTTGGGCTTGGGAACATGTGGAAATTTCCATATCTTACGGGCAAATATGGAGGAGCGGCCTTTTTCCTTCTCTTTTTTATATGCATGCTGCTCATTGGACTGCCGGTGCTACTCGCCGAGCTATCAGTAGGTCGAGGCGGCCGCGGCAATGCGTCCTCTTCGTTCACTCGGCTGGGTGCTCATAAGATGTGGAGCGGTTTTGGCGCTATTATCGTACTCGGGGCATTCGTAATATTGTCCTTCTATGCGATAGTCGCTGGTTGGACTTTGCATTATGCGATGCTTTCCTTTACGGGGCAGCTATTTGAAAACAATGATTTTGCTGGGCAGTTCAGTGATTTTAATTCAAGCTGGATGCCTGTATTCTGGCAATTCATCGTCATGCTTTTGACAGGTCTTATCATTATTCGAGGTGTATCGGCCGGTATCGAAAAGGTCAATAAAATTTTTATTCCAGGGCTGCTTATATTGCTCATTGTCCTTTGCGTACGAGTATTGTCATTAGAAGGGGCTGGAGAGGGCGCTGCTTTTTTCCTAATGCCTGATTTTAGCAAGCTGACAGCGGAGTCTGCATTCGTTGCGCTTGGTCATGCCTTTCTTTCTTTATCGCTTGGAATGGGGACCATCATCACTTATGGGGCTTATGTAGATAAACGGCAATCGCTTGGAATGGCAACGGCAGCAGTAGGAACAGGTAATATCATTTATGCTCTTCTTGCCGGCTTGATTATTTTTCCTACAACGTTTGTATTCGGATTTGAAGAAACACAAGGACCAGGTCTCGTATTCGTAGCATTGCCGGCCGCTTTCTCAGCGATGCCGCTAGGTTGGCTGTTTGGGGGATTGTTCTTTGTTATGATTGCCTTTGCTTCGTTGACATCGACGATCTCGCTTCTTGAAGTGCCGGTTGCTTATGTTCGTGAAAAATTTGGTTGGAGCCGCAGCTTCTCGGTTGTTTTGTTGACGTTTCTATGTTTCCTTATCGGTGTGCCATCAGCCTTATCTCTTGGAGATAAAGTGCCGTGGCTCACGTTTAACGGCAGGTCTTTTTTTGATTGGGTTGATTTTGTATGTACAAACATCGTGCTTCCGCTTGGCGGACTGGTCACGACTATATTTGTTGGATATGTATGGAAGGGCGGATCTGAGGAGTCAGGTTTAACTGGATGGCTGCTGCGGTTATGGTTATTCATGCTGCGATATGTAGCTCCTATTTTGGTATTGCTCGTATTTCTCTACTCGTCTGGTATTATCGGATTTTAACGCTTCCGGTCTGCTAGGTTCACCAGCCTTCTTACGAAAGAAGTTGATCTATACAGAGTATTATAATTTCACGGGAATTTGTGTATTATAAGAGGATAAATATTTTCCGTGGGAAAGGTTGGTCGCAGATGGAGAATGCAGTAGAGAATAAGTCCTCATCCTCGAATTTCATAAAAAACATAGTAGTCGAAGATTTGAAGAGCGGCCATGTGCAAGAAATTGTCACTCGGTTTCCGCCAGAGCCTAACGGCTATTTGCATATTGGACACGCCAAGTCGATTTGCCTGAACTTTGAGCTGGCAGATGAATTCAAGGGCAGGACAAATTTGCGTTTTGATGATACGAATCCATTAAAAGAAGATACTGAGTACGTGGAATCCATACAAGAGGACGTTCGCTGGCTTGGTTTTGAGTGGGACGAGCTTCGTTTTGCTTCGGATTATTTTGAAGAGCTTTACAATCGTGCAGTGCTGCTTATCCAGAAGGGTAAAGCCTTTGTTTGCGATCTAACGGCTGAGCAAATGCGCGAATATCGCGGTACGCTTACAGAGCCGGGCAAGGAAAGTCCGTTTCGGAACCGTACTGTAGAAGAAAACCTTGATTTATTCGCGCGTATGCGCGCGGGTGAGTTCAAGGACGGAGAAAAGGTGCTGCGTGCCAAGATTGATA
This sequence comes from Paenibacillus sp. J22P15, assembly GCF_056269345.1. Classification (NCBI taxonomy): domain Bacteria; kingdom Bacillati; phylum Bacillota; class Bacilli; order Caryophanales; family Paenibacillaceae; genus Paenibacillus; species Paenibacillus sp. J22P15. The sequence continues at coordinate 188,868 of NZ_JBWDNT010000006.1, read as the reverse complement.
TGGCTTCACCAAATATCACTTTGCGTGATCCGGTTTTGTATCGCATTTCGCATACGCATCATCACCGTACGGGCGACGCTTGGTGTATCTATCCGATGTATGATTATGCTCACCCTCTAAGCGATGCAATTGAAGGTATTACGCATTCGATTTGCACGCTAGAGTTTGAAGATCACCGTCCACTTTACGATTGGACGATAGCAGAGTGCGAGATGGCAGCTGCGCCGCATCAATATGAATTTGCCCGTCTGAATGTGACTAACACGGTCATGAGTAAACGTAAGCTCAAGCAATTGGTGGATGAAGCAGCTGTTGACGGCTGGGATGATCCTCGTATGCCAACGATTAGCGGCTTGCGCCGTAAAGGCTACACACCGGAATCTCTGCGTGCTTTCTGTCGTGAGATCGGCGTGTCAAAGAGCAACAGCCTTGTGGACGAGCGTAACCTTGAGCATTTTATAAGAGAAGACTTGAAGCTGAAGGCGCTTCGTACGATGGCAGTATTACGCCCGCTTAAAGTGGTCATTACGAATTATCCGGAAGGCCAAACCGAACTGCTCGATGCTGAAAATAATGCAGAAAATGAAGCGATGGGTATGCGCCAAATCCCGTTTTCACGAGAGATTTACATTGAACAGGACGATTTTATGGAAAATCCTCCAAACAAATATTTCCGTCTCTTCCCTGGTAACGAAGTGCGTTTGAAGCATGCTTACTTTATTACGTGCCAAGAGGTTATCAAGGATGCAGAGGGTAATGTGATCGAGCTTCACTGCACGTACGATGTGAAGACGAAGAGCGGATCAGGCTTTAACGAGCGTAAAGTTAAAGGAACGATTCATTGGGTAGAAGCTTCTCAAGCGGTTGCTGCGGAGTTTGGATTGTTTGAACCGCTTATTACGAGTGATGCAGAAGAGGAAGGCAAGCCTTTCATGGAATGTATCAATCCGAATTCTCTTGAAGTGCTTCAAGGCTTCGTGGAGCCCAATATGAAAGATGCAGCAGGCGGCGATAAGTTCCAATTTTTCCGCCACGGCTATTTTAATGTAGATCCAAAGGATACGACTGGCGAGAAGCTTGCCTTCAACCGAATTGTTTCACTGAAGAGCTCGTTCGATCCGTCCAAAGCGTAAGATGAGCAAATCAAAGAAGCCTGCCTGCCTAACCGCTTGGCAGGCTTTCTTGCTATTCAGAGGGAGGGCGGAGAAATGGCGAACCAGAACGTTAATGGATTGATACTAGCTGGCGGGTTAAGCTCTCGGATGGGGACCGATAAAGCGCTGCTGCTCATAGAAGGAAAGCCGCTGCTATATAGGCTTGCAGAACAATTAACGGGACTTGTGCAGCATGTGGTTATTTCAGTTGGATCGTTGCAGCGTGAGGAGCTTTATCGTGAAAGCCTCGGCGAATTAGCGGATAAGGTAAGCTTCGTGACGGATCGTTATCCAGAGTGTGGACCGTTATCTGGACTTCATGCAGGTTTGTCCTTCATAGCCGAAGGTTACGTGTTTGTTATGGCTTGCGACATGCCGAGATTGTCAGAAGAGCTGTTAGCAAAGCTGGTGGCTCACGCGGATGGCGAATCAGAAGTCATCCATGTACCCGGTCAGCCGTTCCATGCTCTCTATCATGCTGGAATTGTTTTGCAAATAGAAGAAGCGCTCAAAACGCAGGATTATCGGTTAATGGGGCTGATTCGCAGCGTGAAAACGCAGGAGGTTACGCCGCATGAGAAGCTTGGCGCTTCGATCTTTACTAATCTCAATACGCCGGCAGACTACAATAGATTTATAGCTGAGTAAGGTTTATGGATAGGTGCTTAAACATTATGCGTTGTGATATAATTTGTCAAAGTTAGGAGAGGCCTATATGCGGCAGTATCCATTATCGACATAGAAGGATTAGAGGTGGCGAGCATGTCTAGACAGCTCCAATATGAGATTATTGATGCACAGCTGGATGATTTGGAGCGAATTGTTGAAATTTACAATTCTACCATTGCAAGCAGAATGGTAACAGCGGATTTGTCGCCAGCGACAACAGCCAGCAAAAAAGCTTGGTTTGATGATCATTCTCCTGATTTTAGGCCGCTGTGGGTACTGCGTATTGATGGGGAAATCGCTGCGTGGTTTAGCTTTCAATCGTTTTATGGACGGCCAGCTTACAACGCAACAGCTGAAATAAGCATTTATATAGCGGAGCAATATCGCAAGCTTGGCCTTGGTTCAGTTCTGATCCAGAAAGCGATTGACGAATGTCCACGCCTAGGGTTAAGTACACTGCTTGGTTTTGTGTTTGGACATAATGAGCCAAGCTTGGCGCTGCTGCGTAAGTTTGGATTTGAGGTGTGGGGTCATTTACCTAAGGTTGCGATTCTCGATGGCGTAGAAAGAGATCTGGTGATCTCGGGGAGGCGTATATGAAGCGAACGCTGGTTATTAGTGATATTCATGGTTGTTATACACCGTTTAACGATTTGCTTGCACTTATGAATTATTGTCCTGGAGAGGATCAGCTCATGCTGCTCGGCGATTTTGTCGATCGCGGTCCACAAAGCAGAGAAGTGGTGGAGCAGGTCATCGACTTAGTTCAGAAGGATGGAGCGATTGCCATTCAGGGCAATCACGATGAGAGGCTCGTTGATGTTATGCTGGAGCGAAGCGAGCAGGCGCTGCTCAAATTTGCTAGTCACGGCGGCAGGCAAACTGCTGAGAGCTATGCCGGAATCAAGCAGGGGCCGGTTGAGTACGTTATTGATCAGGCGAAAACAGCGGTTCAGGAGAAATACTCGCATCATATGACTTTTCTAGATAACCTGCCTTATTATCATGAGGACGAGCACTTTATATATGTTCATGCGGGTCTTAATCCAAATTACTTGAATTGGAAGGAGCAGCCCGCCAGAGATTTTCTTTACATAAAGCAGCCGTTCCTTGTGAGGCCGACCAATGTGAAAAAAACTGTTATTTTTGGTCATACCAAAGCAATAGATATTCATGGGAATCCAGAAATATGGTTCGGTCAGGGTAAAATTGGCATTGACGGCGGATGTGCTTCAGGACATCAGCTTAATGGACTAGCGATTACAGGAGCAGCAGAGTTTAACGTCTATTCTGTACCTTGGAGGCTGTAGGCGATGCGGAGGGATACGAATGCCATATTCAGAAGCTCGCTGCTGAATATGTTGATTACCGCCCTTGCTCTTGGCTACGCATTAATGATGTGCTGGCTGTTGTTTTACCGTCATCGTTATTTTGGCGACGGCTACAACTATAATATAGTTCCGTTGTATACGATAAAAAAATATATTGTTCATTATGATCATTTTAACTTTGATATCTGGTTCAAAAATTTATTCGGTAACATCGTTTTGTTCATCCCGATTGGCATGTTCTTGCCCTTATTAAATAAGAAATATTTGAAAGTAATTAGACTTACCGCTGCCTCCATCATGCTGATCACGATCGTTGAGCTGACTCAGATGCTGACACGAGTGGGCAGCTTCGACATTGACGATATCATTCTTAATACATTTGGAGCGCTGCTCGGATTGTTGATGACTAAGCTTGTCGTTCGCCGGACTCTGTAATTCAGTAAACCGTTAATGATAAAATAAAAGAAATGTCTTTACGAAAGGAAGAATAACCATTGAGTAAATTTTGGAGTCCATTGACCGCTTCGCTGGTGCCCTATGTTCCAGGCGAACAGCCTAAGGATAAAACGTATATTAAGCTGAATACGAATGAGAATCCGTATCCGCCATCTCCGAAGGTGATCGAAGCCATCAAGGAAGCGGCAAATGCAGATTTGCGGCTATATCCCGATCCTACATGTGAGGATCTTGTGGAAGCGGCGGCCTCCTATTATGGATTGCGGCCTGAGCAAGTATTTGCAGGCAACGGTTCCGATGAAATATTAGCTTTTGCGTTCGCAGCTTTCTTTGATCCAGCTAAGAAGTTACTGTTCCCTGATATTACGTACAGCTTCTATAAGGTGTATGCAAAGCTGTATGGCTTGCAAACAGAGCTTATTGAACTGGACGAGCAGTTTAATGTACAAATCGAGGCATTTCATCAGGACAACGGCGGCATTATTATACCGAACCCGAACGCGCCAACGGCTCAATTGCTTCCGCTAGAACAGATCCGTACACTGCTTGAGAGCCATCCGAATCAGGCTGTCATCATTGATGAGGCATATATCGACTTCGGAGGTCAATCAGCGGTTGAACTAATTAAGGATTACCCGAACTTGCTAGTCGTCCAGACGCTCTCCAAATCACGTTCATTGGCAGGACTTCGCGTCGGTTTTGCGCTGGGCAGCGAAGAATTGATTGATGGACTGAATCGGATCAAAAATTCTTTCAATTCCTATACGATTGACCGACTTGCTTTAGCTGGTGCTATCGCTTCGTTCAAGGACGATGCCTATTTCCGGGAAACGACAGAAAAGGTTGTTGCGACACGTGAGAGAGTAACGGAACAGCTTAAGGAGTTAGGTTTTGTAACAACGGACTCGAAGGCGAACTTCGTATTTATTTCGCACAAGACGATTGCAGCTAACGATATTTTCCAGCAGCTGCGAGACAAGGGAGTGCTCGTTCGGTACTTCAATCAGCCTCGCATTGATGAATATTTGCGGGTAAGCATCGGAACGGATGAAGAAATGGACGCTTTTATTCACGCGCTGCAAGAAATCGTAGGCGAGTAATGGAAGAGGTCACGAGGGAGCAGGTGTTAATTCGGCAGTCCATGCGATGGGTGCTGTTATTGAGTGCCATTTATGCTGCAGTAAGCAATATGTTTCTGTACACAGCTTATTTCTATAGTAGAATTGTGGGGATGAGTGAAATCATTAGCGCGATGCTGATTATTGCATTTGCTCTGCCCATCGTAAAGCTATTTCGAAATCAGCATTGGTATTTTCCAATCTTCATTTTCTTGTTCTGGATTCCATTTAGCGTTTTGCTTGCATTTGTGCTGAGCCAGATGCTTCCATTATCGGACAATACGGTTGATTTTGGACTGCTGCTCGTCTATTTTCTTATTTTAAATGTGATTATTACGCTGCTTGGCATCGCATTAGGCATGATCGTTAATGCAGGTTTGGTGCTGTGGAAGAGATTCAAACGTTCGCAAAATCTGTAATTCATAAGCCAAACATGATCTCCGATGAACTGGAGCATGTTTGGCTTTTTTTAATATAGGAAAGTATAAGTTTCACGCTTATACCTACGCCTATCTTGACTTTTTGCTAATTCCGTCTTAAAATTCGTTAAACTAACGTTCGTTAGGTAGATGCGAATAATACGAACGGTTAGATCGGAGGGGGAAATATGAGTGTTGAGCCGACTACAGCGGAACGAATTAAGCTGGCTGCGCTGACGATGTTTACGGAGTCGGGTTACGAAGGAGCGTCCTTGTCAGAAATTGCTAGGGAGGTTGGCATTAAGACGCCGTCCATTTATGCGCATTATAAATCTAAAGAGCAGCTGTTCTTGCAGTTAATCCAGGAAGTGATTGTTGAAGAGCATAAACAATTTATAGAGCTGCTTCAGAACATGGAACAGGAGCCGGTTAAACAGCAGGTGTATCGATTGTTTGCGTTTTTCACTGATCTCGATCAATTAACGACGGGTCAGGCTTTTTTGAAGAAGACGATGCTCGTACCTCCAAGGCATTTGAGGGAGCAGCTCAAACGTGATTTTTTGCAATATGAGTATGAACTGAATAAAGGAATTATTAGCGTGCTGGATAAAGGCGTCTCACAGGGGCTGTTTGACCGTGAGGAGGAAGAACGATTTATTGCTGTCTTTTACGCTTGCGTGGATGGCATTCTGGTCGAAAATCAAATATATGACGCAGAGCTGTTTGAAAAAAGGAAGCAACTGGTGTGGCAATCACTATGGCAGCTTTGGACGATGACAGCAAGAAAGGATTGATTGATCATGCAGTGGGTCTATTTATTGTTAGCGGGGTTTCTTGAGGTAGGCTGGACGTTTGGACTTAAATATTCTGAGGGCTTTACCGTACTCGTTCCAAGCATCATTACCTTAGTGCTTATTGTCATAAGCTTTATGTTGTTTGCCCGCGCAATGCGGACGATCGAAATCGGCGTCGCTTATGCCATGTTTACAGGAATCGGAACGGTGGGTACGGTTATAGCGGGTATCCTTGTGCTGAACGAGCCAGCTGACTTCTGGCGCTTGTTCTTTATCGCAATACTAGTAGGCGGCATCGTAGGACTTAAGCTTGTATCCAGCGATAAGCCTACACCTGATACAACCCCAGTAAGCGCAAGCGGCACAGACCATGAAAAGGTGGGTTCATAAAATGGCTTGGATCTTTTTAATCATATCAGGCTTAGGTGAGGTCGCTGGAGTTACCTTTATGAAGCTCTCCGATGGCTTTAAGCTATGGAAAGGGACTGTAGGAGCGATATGTGCTGGTTTCATAAGCTTCTTCTTTCTATCTAAAGCCTTGATGACGATCCCAATTAGTACAGCGTACGGGATCTGGACGGGAATTGGCTCCATTGGCAGTGTGGTGCTCGGCATGATTATTTTTGGCGAGTCGAAGAACTGGCGCAAAATGTTGTTTTTAGCGATGATTATTTCAGGAGTGATCGGATTAAAAGTTGTAGGCGGCGGACATTAATATGAAGAACATTAAAGAGACTGTGCTCATAAGCTGAAAAGCTTCATGGCACGGTCTTTATTTTTGCGGCCGCTGGTCTTACAATGAAAGGAAAGCAGGTATGCAGATAGGGAGAAGAGGAGTATTTACTATGGAGGAGAAGCAGTTGAATGCGTTTATTGCTCTGATGGAGCGGTCATTGCTCTCAGAGCTTGTGCTCGACAGCGTAGACCCTACTAATCCAATTAGAGTTGCGGAAACGCCGCATGGCTGGAAGCTGCTTGGGGCTGGCAATTACGCGGGTGTATTTACACATCGCGATCACTCGGATATTGCTGTGAAAGTTTACGCGCCAGGCCGAGACGGCTGGGAAAGCGAATGTGAGGTTTATCGGCGAATTGGCAATCATCCTGCCTTTTCAACTTGTTACCATGCTGGAGAGTATAATGGTCATTATTATCTGATTCTAAAGCGATTAAAAGGAAAAACCTTGTATCAATGTATAATTGATGGAGCAGCAATACCAACCAAAGCGATAGAAGATATTGATCAAGCACTGGATTATGCGAGGTCGCGCGGCTTGTTTCCGCATGATGTGCATGGGAAAAATGTAATGATCAAGGATGGACGGGGCATCGTGCTCGATATTTCAGATTTTTTGAAGGAAGAGCCCTGCACGATGTGGGACGACTTGAAAAAAGCTTACAATCGCATTTATATGCCTTTTCTTTCTAAAAAACCGATTGCTGTTCCTGAATGGGTGCTGAATGGCGTCCGCAAAGGCTACCGCTTTATGCGAAACTCTTCAATTGTAGGACGCTCGTCCTAAACGAAAGCGCCAAGCAGCGGCTGCCCTGTGGGAAGCCGCTGCCTTGGCAAAGCTTTGCCGTACATTATTACTCTTCGTCAAACGCGTCAAGCAGCGTCTTGGCGCGGTCGGCATCCTTTTTAAGCACATGAATCCGTTTCAAGGAATTGCCTTCATCGGTGATTTTGGATTTCAATCCATTTGTTTTGAAATGGGCATGTAACCGGTCAATGAGCTCTGATCTAGAACCTCCTTCGGTACGAACAGATATCCATCGATTCCAAAATAAAGCCATTATTCGTCACCTCCTTAAAGCTTTACATCGTAAAACTAGTGTAGGAAGCATCATATGTCCTTCGGTTTCAAAGGATCAAACCAAAAAGGATCCACAGTTCATATTTATTCAGTGGACACATTCAAACATGACAGAAGACGAAAAAATAGTTTGCCAGCTATCCAAAATCTGAGGGCGAATAACGATATAAGCGATGCCGTATCCTAAGGTAGCGGGAGGGTGACCTGACTATTGACAAACTTAACTGTAACGGATAAAATTACAGTACAAAGCAGGGAGGCCCTTAAACAGTGAACAGCGAATTTACGATTGCCGTACACAGTCTCGTTTACTTGGCTTATTTACCGGAAAGAATGGCTAGCAGCGACATGATTGCCGAGAATGTCGGCACGCATTCTGCTCGTGTTCGCAAAGTAATGGGTGGTTTACGCCGCAGTGGGTATGTAGATACGCGCGAAGGCTCAGGAGGCGGCTACAGGCTGACGATTGATCCGAGTGTGGTAACACTGGCTGATATTTATCGAGTGATGGCACAAGGCTCACTTATTCCGAGCTGGTGCTCGGGCAATCCAGAGATGGATTGTGTCGTTGGATCGAACATGAATCAAGTGATGTTTGGTATATTTTGTACGGCAGAGAAGCAATTGGAAAGTCATTTTAGCGCGATAACTATCCAGGATGTGTTGAAGCAAATTCATGCATGCGGTTAGTAAATGATGTTTCAATAAACGGTGAGACGGGTATTCCCTTTATCATACACATTGTTTGGAGAGGATGATTGAAATGGCAGTAGCATTGACGAAAGAAAACTTTAACGAGTCCATTCAAAACGGCGTTTCCCTTGTAGATTTCTGGGCACCTTGGTGCGGACCTTGCAAAATGCAGCTTCCGATCGTTGAGGAGCTTTCAGCTGAACTGGAAGGTCAAGCAGTAATTGCTAAAATTAACGTTGACGAACAGCCAGAGCTAGCTTCGCAATTCGGAGTTATGAGTATCCCTACATTGATTTTGTTTAAAGACGGTCAACCCGTTGACAAAATGGTTGGCGTACAATCGAAAGACGCTTTGAAAGCAAAAATTTCCGGCCAAATGTAAGCAACATTTTGAATAAAAGTTCCGTCTTAATATCGTCTGGTATCAGTGAGTAGCTGGTGTCAGACGATATTTTTTTTCTGAAAGCTATCATTTTCGCTTAAAAAATATTGGTAGAATAGTAATTAATTGTTTATGGCGATCCCAACCTGATTAAGCGAAACTTAAGGAAATATTAAGTGAAAGTACCAACCTTATCTGTTGCTTTATACTAATTATGTTAGTAGAATTAATATAATTGTACGCAGAAGCGTACCCAACTTTGATTTATGGAGTGGTGATGTAGTGAACGCAGTTAGTACGAAAAAGGACAAAACGGTTACCGGCGAGTCCCTGCGGCAAGGTCTGACATCTTCAAAAATATTGATCATTATTCCTGCCTATAATGAAGAGCACAGCATAAGTAATGTTATAGATGATGTTAAGAAGCATTGTCCGTCTGCTCATATTTTAGTAATTAATGATGGCTCGAAGGACAGGACTCGTGAAGTAGCCGAAGCAAATGGAGCGTCTGTCGTTACACTTCCTACCAATTTGGGAATTGGCGGCGCTATGCAGACGGGATATCGTTATGCACATCGTTATGATTATGACGTAGCCGTTCAAGTGGATGGCGATGGTCAGCACAAAGCAGAGCAGCTTCATCTTATTTTGGATCCGGTGCTTAGCGGCAAAGCAGACCTCGCGATTGGCTCGCGATTTATTGAACAAACGGGTTTCCTGTCCTCAGCGACACGGAGAGTCGGAATAAAGATTTTGTCGACAATTGTAAGTGCAATGACACGCAAGCGTGTACTAGATGTGACATCTGGTTTCCGCGCCGCAAATAAACGAGCGATTGCTGTATTCCAAAGCGATTATGCGACAGACTATCCTGAAGTCGATTCGATCGTTCTTATTCATCGCAGCGGACTTCGTACAAGCGAGGTAGCTGTTGTCATGGAGGCTCGCACGGGCGGAACTTCATCTATAAATGCAGTGCGTTCAGTGTATTATATGGTTAAGGTTACTTTGTCGTTGTTCATTCGCAGCTTGAAGGCAACGAAGCCAGTCGAGGTTCAGTCATAAAATTGCTTACGATGTGAGTTTGCTTCTAAGATATGCAAACTTTAAGGAGGATACACCATGCAAGCCTTGTGGATTATCACAAGTGTAGCTTTTTTGTTCGTGCTCATTATGTTAATTAACCGGAGATTGCTCCGTGAGCAATATTCCATGCTGTGGCTGTTGTTCGGTGTAGTCATGCTGATATTATCAGTACGTGTTCAAATTATCGATACGTTAGCTCATGCAATTGGTATTGCTTACGCGCCGGCATTGCTATTTTTGGTCGGTATTTTGTTTTGCATTATGCTTATTTTACATCTTACAGTTATCGTATCGAAGTTATCCGAGAAAGTTATACGTCTAACACAAGAGCTTGGAATTTTGCATCACGAGCTACATGAACGCAAAAGGTCGGATTCATAATGGCATATATCGTATTACTTTTGAACATTTTATTGCTTGTGTCAGGCCAATTGTTATGGAAAGCCGGAATGAACAAGTTGGATACGGCGAAAGGCGACACTTGGATATCTTTATTGTGGTCGCCGCATATTTGGTCAGGACTTGTTTTGTACGGAATTGCCACAGTGTTGTGGCTGTACGTGCTCAAGAAGCTGCCGCTCAGCTTAGCCTATCCGCTGCAAAGCTTAGCTTATGTCATCGCGCTGGTTGCAGCTGTCTTTATATTTAATGAGTCGGTGCCGTTGCAGCGTTGGATTGGCGCGGCAATTATTCTGACGGGTGTAATCGTACTCGCTTGGAAATAAGCCGTTTTATTTATTGAGGAGGATCAATTTACGTGGTCGAATGGGTTAGGAAAAACAAAGCATGGACGATAGCGATCGTTCTTATTTTTTTGCTTGCCCTATGGCTTAGGGCAGACTTTCTTACTTCAGTCAAACATAATATATCGCATGATTCAAAGTATTACGATGAGATGGTGCATCGGCTGCTAGATAAAGGAATATATGCCTATAAGGAAGAAGTTCCTAATGCGCGCGTAACGCCTGGATACCCATTGTTTATGACTGCTATGTACGTAGTCGCTGATCAAATAGGCGTAGAACCGTTTCCGCTCATACGCTGGGTTCAAGTGCTATTCAGCTTAGCGACATTGGCACTTATCTATATGATTGCGATGCAGGCGACGAAGAACAAATGGGTTGCGATCGTTGCTCTTTTTATTAGTGCGGTTTATCACCCCTTTATTTGGGCGAACGGAGCCATTCTGACAGAAACGCTCGCATTGTTTTTCTTAATGGCTTACCTATCTATGCAGCTGTACGCATTTCATACGGAACGCAAGCGTGATGCTGCATTCGCAGGTATATTATTAGGCCTTACAGTGCTTATTAGAGCGGAATTTCTACCTATATTTGTACCGTTGTACGGTTTGTTTCTTCTTCAAAAATGGTACAAGAAGAAATCAGGTACAAGAGCAGAGGCAACAGACAAGTGGGCAATATTCAAAAAAGTATTATTGCTTGGTGTTATTACAGGGCTTTGTCTTTCGGCTACGATGCTGCCTTGGTGGATTAGGAACGTCGTTACATTAAATGAGTTTGTTTTGACAGCTTCACAAACCAATCCATTCAAAGCGGGCACTTACCCGAATAAGGATTATACGGACAAGATCGTTGATCCAACGGGACTGACGCAGGATGAAGTCGCTTGGGCGCGTATTAAAGCAGGCTTCACACAGGAAACCTGGAAATACGTAAAATGGTATACAGTCGGAAAGCTGAAATATACGTACACGCATATGTTCTTTGGATCAGGCCATTCTCCAATATATAATGCCTATCCCAAAGTAGCTGCTTTGCACCTTCTGATCATCTACAGCGCTATTATTCCGTTGCTGGCGCTTGTGTGGAGATGGAGACACCCAGCTGCAATGCTGGCCGTGGTCATCTTCGTTATGACGATGATTAGATTGGTATTTGTGCCAGAGTATCGTTATAACTTTACTGTTATGCCGTTGTTTATTATTTTGTCCACTTGGCTTGGTATTTATATTTTACAAAAAATATGGGCTTATATCGGACGTGGAAAAACGGCTTAGCAGCTTTAAATGTACAATAGTAAGAGACTGACTTTTGGACATATGTCCGGGTCGGTCTTTTTTTACTTATTCTGCAACTTCCATAATGTATGGTGCGTCTAATTTATGAATAAATTGGAAAAGCATTGGAGGGTGAAGCAGTGAAGAACAATAATCGAAAGAGGTTTGCAGTCATGCTGTCAACAGCGATGCTGATGAGCATATTGCCGTCATCGGTATTTGCTGAGAGCGCAAGCAAGTCTATAGGGGCGAGCACAACAGCACAAGCAGTGTCTTCGTCGGAAGGAGATAAGATGGAAGAAGTATTTGCAGCTCCGGTTGATGTAGCGATAACGAAGGAGAAGGCAGAAGCACTGGCGAGGCAGTACGTCAGCGTTCCTAAGGAGTACGTGCTCCAAGGAGCTAGTCTCAATATGGAAGTGATGGCTGAGGGCAAACGCAACGCTTGGGGACTCGACTTCGTGAAGAAAGTGAACGGCAAGCATCTGGGAAGCATTTACGTTCGTATTCATGCGGACAACGGTCAACTGCTCGAGTTCAACTCTTATACCGATAATCCTTCTGCCAAACCTACGTATCCGCTTAAGGTTGAGCGTGATGCAGCGCAGCAAATTGCGCTCCAATTCATTGATAAAATAGCAGCCGGTTATAAAGGGCAAATTCAATATAATTCAGATTACGGTGTTCAGCTGCTTCCTCCATTAACGGGAGAAGTTGTGCATTCACTTCGATATGATCGCTTGGTCCACGGTATTCCCTATGTAGATAACTACATAGAGCTCGAAGTAGATAGCGAAGGGCATGTTCGGAGGTTCTCGTTGCAATGGGATGATACGATTAGCTTTCCGAAGATGGATGTGAAACTTACCGCTGAGGAGGCAAATGACAAGCTGCGGGCGATTGCTGCTCCGCTGCTATCCTATATTGTGCCTTACAATATGCAGGGGAAAAGAAAGCCGCTGCTGAGCTATGAGCTTCAGCCCATAACCATTGATGCTGCTACTGGTGAGCAGAAGGAGCAATGGAGCGATTATTACCGGTCAGGAAAGATCTCTGAAACAGCTGTGTCCGAGAAACCGCTGGGTGAGGAGCCTAAGTCGGGAGCAGTTACGGAGAAGCAAGCTATTGATGCGGTAAAGGCTGCTTTTAAACTGCCTGCCGGAGCGGAGCTGAATGGCTCCAATTACAGTGAAAATAATAATGAAAATTCCGGAGTGACAGAAGCCTATTGGCAGCTGAATTGGACGGTAAAAAAGGAAGGTAAGGAGATTGGCTCAGCTTCTGCCTCAGTTAACGGACGCACGGGAGTTGTTCGTCAATTTTATTCTTATCTTTATAATGGGCAGAATAAGTCCGCGCCTCCAGCGGTGACACTTGAACAGGCTTCTAACGCAGCGGTAGAGGCTGTGAAAAAGCATTTGCCATGGTTGACCGATGAGCTCTATTTCGTGAAGCCAGATCCGAAGCAATTTGAGGGGCTTGATGCAGGGGAACCCCGTCGCTACAATTTCAGTTTCATACACAAGATTCACGGGGCGTCGATACAATATGACAATGTTAATCTGACCATCGATTCAAGTACAGGAGAGATTGTTAATTACGATGCACAGCTGTCGAGCTTTGATTATCCAGCTCAAGCGCCTGTTTTAATAAAAAAGGAACAGGCTGTTGCCAGCTGGCTCGATTATTATCGCACGCAGCTCACGTACCGACTTGTGCAAAATTATACATTTAACGGGCAACCCATCCCGATCGAGAAGTATAAGCTGATGCTTGCTTCAGGCGAAATACGAGGCGACGAGGTGGGCAAGACAACAGAAGCAGAGCTTGTCTATCAACTTGTACCTAGGCTGATTGATGAGCAGCTATTTCTTGATGCAGAGTCGGGGAGCTGGCGAAATCGGGAGTCGGGTGAAATTACTCAGCTAGTGAAGCAGAAGGCTCAGGATATTGAGGGACATTTTGCGCAGCGTCAGCTTGAGCTTATGGTGGCATACAAGGCGCTTGATGTGAAAGATGGTCTAGTGCGTCCGAACGAGCCCGTTACACGCGGCGAGCTTATCAAAATGCTGGTACTTGCGCGCAGCAGCGGACGTTCGCCGAGCACGATGTCGGCTAAACAGCTTGCTGGTGAAGCATCATTTAATGATGTAGCTGCTGACTCTAGTTTTTTCCTTTATGTAGAGAGCGCTCTGGAGCAAAATTTAATTGATGTTGGCGACGGCTCCTTTAATCCAAGCGGTAAAGTATCGCGTGATGAAATGTCGGAACTGATCGTACGAGCGCTTGGTTATAATGCACTCGCGAATTACGATCATATTTTTAAAGCATCATTTAAGGACTCCGCTCAAATTGAGAACAAGGGCCAGGCGGCAATTGTCGTTGGTCTCAAGATTATGAGTTTATCAGACGGCAAGTTTTTGCCTAAGAAGCAGGTGACGCGAGGCGAAGCTTCGGTAGCATTCTTCCGTTATCTTCAGTCACGCGCTGAACTTCAGGAGGCTCCGCTCCGAATGTAATATCATATCCAGAGGCCTGGATTCTGCGAGCGAAGCGGTAAGCTGCTTGCAGAATCTAGGCTTAATTTATTTAAGGAATTTGGCTAGAGTTACATGCATGTGTTTGTTTCACTGGACTAAAGGGATAAACTGCTGTTAATCAGTTTTTTTCTTTTTCGAGGAAAAATTTGTGACAGACTTCGCATCCTCGATCGTATCATTGACGAAAGCCATATCCTGATTTTTTGCTTTCATATTCGTCGTTCCTTTGTAATTCCCCTTATGATTCTGATTTTCCATAAGATTGCCTCCTCTAATTTTTAGTGCTCCTACGCACGGTTTAAGCCAGCGCTACCATAGTATTTCCGCAGCCCGGGTAATCATTCTGGGCAGATGGCTTGATCGCGGAAAGCTGCAAACCACATGCCGGATATTTGTTCTAAAAATGGCTAAATAATCGGTAAGGATGTATATAAATCCGCTTTGTTATTTTTTAGTGAAAAGCGATCAATTGTCATTGAAGTCGGTAAATGCCGTTTGTGCTTGAAGGATGGCACTTTCAATGTAGGTGACGCTGGGGTATAATAGCTGGAGTTGTTTACTTTCGGGAAAATAGGGGTGTCTTATAGCATGGCATTGAAAGCTGGAATCGTCGGTTTGCCAAACGTAGGCAAATCAACATTGTTTAACGCAATTACACAAGCAGGGGCAGAATCTGCCAACTATCCTTTTTGTACAATAGATCCTAACGTCGGCGTGGTTGAGGTGCCGGATGAGCGTTTGAACAAGCTGGTTGAGCTTGTCGTTCCTAAGAGCATTGTGCCAACGGCATTTGAATTTGTTGATATTGCCGGTTTGGTTGCGGGTGCGAGCAAGGGCGAAGGCCTAGGCAATAAGTTTTTGGCGCATATCCGTGAGGTAGACGCAATCGTTCATGTGGTTCGCTGCTTCCAAGATGAGAATATTACGCATGTATCGGGTAAAGTAGATCCGATCAGCGATATCCAAACGATCAATTTGGAGCTTATTTTGGCGGATATTGACTCCGTAGATAAGAAGATTGAACGCTCTCGTAAAAACCTTAAAGGTGGAGACAAAAAGGTTGCTCAAGAAATCGAAGTGCTTGAACGCATCAAGGAAGCGTTGTACAACGATATGCCTGCGCGCAGTTTAGAGCTGAGCGATGATGAGAAGCTTCTTGTTCGTGATCTGCATTTGCTGACGATGAAGACGGTATTGTATGCCGCTAACGTAAGCGAGGAAGAGGTTTCGGATTCTGAAGGCAATGAGTATGTGCAAAAGGTACGCGAATTCGCGGCTGCAGAAGGCGCAGAAGTTGTGCCGATCAGCGCGAAGGTTGAAGCGGAGATTGCTGAGCTTGAAGGCGAAGACAAAGAAATGTTCCTTGAGGAGCTTGGCATGTCGGAGTCTGGCTTGAACCGTCTAATCAGTGCTGCTTACAAGCTGCTTGGTTTGTACACGTATTTCACAGCTGGCGTACAAGAGGTTCGCGCATGGACGATTCGCAGCGGAACGAAAGCGCCGCAAGCGGCTGGCGTTATTCATACGGACTTCGAACGCGGATTCATTCGTGCTGAGGTTGTTTCCTTTACTGATCTTGCAGCTGCTGGTTCGATGGTAGCGGCTCGTGAGAAGGGTCAAGTTCGCCTTGAAGGTAAAGAATACGTCGTACGTGACGGCGATGTTATCCATTTCCGTTTTAACGTGTAAATAATAGGGGAATAATAGAGCCCTGTAAGTGCATTATTGCGCTTGCGGGGCTTTCTTGCAGTTTGCTTGTGGTCTTAATGCCCGGTAACCATTGGTTTCTGCTTAGCATATGAAGAATAGAACGGTTGCTGAAACTGAAATTGGGCATGATTAGCTGGCTGTAAATCGAAACCAGCAGTCGATAGAAATTCGTTAATATGGTATAATGAACATTATCCTAATGGAATAAACAGAGGTGAATGATCGTGTTTGACCGTTTACAAGCACTCGCAGACCGGTATGAGAAGCTGAGTGAGCTATTGTGTGATCCGGATGTATCCAGTGATCCCAAGCGGCTTAGAGAGCTTTCCAAGGAGCAGTCAGATTTACAAGAGGCATATGATGCCTTTACGGAATATAAACAAGTTACCGAGCAGCTGAACGATGCTAAGTTGATGCAGGCTGAGAAACTCGATGACGAAATGCGTGAAATGGTTAAAATGGAAATCGACGAATTGAGCAAGCGTCAAGCTGAGCTTGATGAGACCATTCGTGTCGTACTATTGCCGAAGGACCCGAATGATGATAAGAACGTTATCGTTGAAATTCGCGGTGCTGCTGGCGGCGATGAAGCAGCTTTGTTCGCATATGAGCTTTATCGTATGTATACGAAGTTTGCAGATGCACAAGGCTGGCGTGTAGAGCTTATGGACTTCAGCGAGAATGACGTTGGCGGATTCAAAGAGGTTATCTTTATGATCAACGGCAAAGGCGCTTACAGCAAGATGAAATTCGAAAGCGGTGCACATCGCGTGCAGCGTATCCCAGTAACGGAATCCGGCGGACGTATTCATACATCGACTTCTACGGTAGCGGTTATGCCTGAGGTTGAAGATGTAGAGATTGAAATTTTCGACAAGGATATTCGAATTGATACATTCTGTTCCAGCGGTGCAGGCGGACAATCGGTTAATACGACGAAATCTGCGGTACGTGTATTGCACGTTCCAACAGGCATCATGGCTACTTGTCAGGATGGCAAATCGCAGAATGAGAACAAGGCGAAGGCACTTGCGGTTCTTCGTGCACGTATTTCCGACGTTCGTCGCCAAGAGGAAGAAGCAAAATATGCAGGCGAGCGTAAGAGCAAGGTTGGTACGGGAGATCGCAGTGAACGTATTCGTACGTACAACTTCCCGCAAAGCCGTGTAACCGATCACCGTATCGGATTGACGCTGCATAAGCTGGATGCTGTTATGAACGGGGATCTAACAGAAGTTATTGCGTCCCTGACGATTGCTGAGCAAGCTGATCTTATGGAACGTGAAATGGCTTAACCCTTTGCGCTGGGCTGCTGTTTGCTTATAATAAGCAAACAGTGGTCCGGCGTTTTGTTCGGTTTGGGGCAGAGAATGCCGCCAGAGGCCGTTTGGTGAAAGGGTTTAGGCTAGTTTGACCGCCGACGCGTGACCGAGCACCGCGTGCCGCGATGGCACCGCGCGCGGTGCGGAAAGTTGGCATTGATATGCAGTGTTCGATGTAAGTGAAACTCGATATAGAGAATAGTGATTGAGAGCTTGCTAACTATGCAATAAAGCATACTCTGCTTTTCTGTTCCCGGCGCCCTATACCAACCTACCCAGCGTGCTCCCAATCTACTGTCAATACGATTTTCGGCTCTAATATCGTGTTGCAAGTAGATTAGCAGCAGTTGTTTTTGTCGGAATGCGGTATTCGGATGGAGAATTAGTTTTTAAATAGAGAGGGCGATACGGAATGAGCAAGCATACGGAGGAGCAATGGTTTGTTGAGCCGTTAACGCTGCGGCAAGCTTCTGTGCAGGCGACCGCGATCCTGCAGTCGGAAGCAGTGGAGGAGCCTCGCAACAATGTAGAGATGCTGCTCATGCATCTGCTTCATTTGGACCGGGCTGCGCTGCTTCGCGATGGCATGGAGCCGTTTCCTTCTGAGCGGTTAGCGGAATGGGAAGGGCTCATACGCCGCAAAGCAGCAGCGGAACCGGTTCAATATATCATCGGCGAGGGATGGTTTTATGGCAAGCCGTTTACGGTTACGCCGGCAGTACTCATTCCGCGTCCCGAGACGGAGCTGCTCGTCGAGGCGGTGCTTGAGGCGGCGGATCTTATCTGGCCCCCTGCGCTGATTGCAGGGGATGCACAGACGCCGACGATCATCGACGTCGGCACAGGCAGCGGCGCCATCGCCGTAACGCTAGCTTCGCAGCGTCCCGCATGGCGCGTATGCGCGTCCGACCTATCGCCGGACGCGCTGGCAGTCGCCCGCACGAACGCGATCCGCCATGAAGCGGCGGATCGGATGAAGTTCGTGCAGGGCGACCTGCTCATGCCATTTATACATGGGCATGAGCAGAGTGAGCTGCAGCACGACGAGCTTCGCATCGACGTGCTCGTATCCAATCCGCCGTACATACCGGCGGCGGATATGCAAGGGCTGCAGCGCGAAGTCCGTGACTTTGAGCCGCATCTCGCGCTGGAAGGTGGGCCGGACGGGTTGATACCGTACCGCCGCATGCTGGAACAGCTTCCGCTGCTCGCGCAGATGCCTCGCATCGTCGCTTTCGAGCTCGGCATAGGTCAGCCTCGCATTGTAGCAGACATGCTGCGCGGCATGTCGCATTGGGATGACATTCGCATTATCAGCGATTACGCTGGAATTGAGCGTCATGTCATTGCGTCGCGCAAGGACAAATAAAAAGAATGCCTCGGTGTTTTATCTCCGAGGCATTATTTTTTTGTTATGGCTCTTATTGGGGGGAGAGTGTCTGCCTCGTCTAAATCAGGATGCTTGAATACACTCTATCTGCCCTGTGAATTCCCCGCAAACAGTGGAATGAGCAGCAGCCTATTGTATTAACTACAATAGAAACCTGACATGACAGCCCCAATACGGGCTACATTGCAGAAAGTACAATAGAATCAGGTTGCTGAGTGGATAACGGGGCGAAAAAGGACAATTCTATTGTACAAACTACACTGTAGCCCATGTATCGAATGTTGAGAAGTGTCTCGACTGCACACACTACACTGTAACCTAGTCTCGAATGTTGATTAGTGTCTCGACTGCACTAACTACACTGTAGCTTGGTCTCGAATGCTGAAAAGTTACTCGTTTGCACAAACTACACTGTAGCCTAGTCTCGAATGTTGAGAAGTGTCACGACTGCACAAACTACACTGTAGCCTAGTCTCGAATGTTGATTAATGCCTCGACTGCACAAGCCACACATTAGCCTCGACTCTAACCCTGTCCCACCGCCGAGCACTGCTTTACCCGCTAACCTTACTCTGGCATCATGTTCGTGCTTATCGCAATGCGGTTCCATGCATTAATCGTTACGATAGCCATAATGATTTCTCCGATTTGAATGCTGTCGAAATAACGAGCAACCTCTTCATACACGGCATCAGGCACATGCTCCTTCGTGATCACTGTGACACATTCCGTCAAGGCAAGTACTGCTCGCTCCTCCTTCGTAAAGTATGGGGTATCCCGCCAAGCGCTCAGAGCATAGATTCGCTGCTCGGTTTCTCCTAGGCTTCTGGCGTCCTTCGTATGCATGTTGATGCAGTACGCGCATCCGTTTATTTGCGATGCGCGAATTTTAATTAATTCCTGCAGCTGCTTGTTGATGCTTGTAGTGCCCAGGTATTTCTCCAGCCCACTCATAGCTTGATAGGCGGCGGGAATTTGTTTGGCAATAAGGACTCTTTCGGTCATGGTATTCATTCTCCTCTGCATTTTGTATGGTTTGTTCTCATCATCTAAGACAAAGCAGAGTCCTCGGTTGTGACAGCGGTCAAAAGATTTGATTTTTTATTTGATCTGTTAATCAACCTGAACATGCTTCAGCTTGTCAGGGTTCAACATTACAAATATCCGCTCTAACTTCTGCCCTGAAGCATCTAGCTGAAAGCTGATCACACTTCTTGGAGCACCGGCCTTCATAACAATGACACCGACTTGCCCGTTAACGACGGCGAATCGGTGACCATCTCCCATAAAACTTTTTGGTATAACGCCTTTCAAAAAGGCAATAACGCGCTCTCTGCTTATAATAGCGAAGATAGCCGCACGCACCTTGCCTCCCCCATCAGATATAAGAATTGCTTCTTCCGTGAGCATGGATATTAACTTATTGAAATTTCCAGAGGCAGCAGCCTCCATAAAGGCAGCTGCAAGCGGCTCAGCTTTGGTCTGATTTATAGGCAGCTGTGTCCGTTCTGCCTGGAGCTTCTCCTTGGCTCGGCTGTATATTTTTCGGCAGTTGGCCGCTGTTTTATGCAAACAGGAAGCGATATCCTCGTAATCATACTGCAAGGATTCTCTAAGAATGAACACAGCACGCTCCACGGCTGTAAGCTGTTCAAGCATAACTAGCAGCGCATAGGAAATGGTTTCATGCTCCAAGTAAAGCTCTGCGGGGTCTTGCTTGGAAGTGCTGACATCTGGCTCGGGGAGCCAGTGACCAATATAAATCTCTTTTCTTTTACGTGCTGATTGGCTGAGATTGATAGAACGATTCGTGATCATTCGTACAAGATAAGCTTTTTCATTCTGGATCTCACTGCCGTCTAGAAGACTGTAATCTGCAAGTACATCTTGTACTAAATCTTCAGCCTCGCTAAACGTGCCTAGCATCCGATATGCAATCGAATGGAGCAGCGGTTTATAAGAAGAATAGGTTTTTTCAAAATCCATTTAGCATCTCCTCTCCTTATTATTTCCATGTTCATAGTTTACTAATAGCTCGTACGAGAGATGATAAAAAAATAGATAGATTGCTAGGTTTATATAATCCGTTTGTCGGACATAATGACGGATAGATACGTTCCGGAACGCAAGCAGACGCACTGACGGGTGCGACGAGAGGAGCTTGTGTTATATGTCCAGCCATTATTCTATTCATTCCTATTCTAATATTTCTAAGTCTACTTCTTCTCATTCGAGTAATTCAAATAAGCTTGCTTATCGCAAATCATATGGCTTTATTATTTTTGCAATTATCGTTCTCATTATGAGCTGGGAAGCTCAGCAAATGGATGCTGCGGTCGCAGGCGGGCAAATTCCGCAGGAAGCGATTCGCCTTCGTATATTAGCCAACTCCGATAATCCTGCTGATCAAGTCGTGAAGCGTCTTGTTCGGGATGAAATCGTTAAAGCGATGAACAGCTGGGTGACAGGTCCTCAAACGATTGAGGAAGCACGCCAGACGATTATCGCTAATATGCCAGAGATTGAACGTATTACAGCAAAGGTACTGGAGAGCCGTGGTTTTGATTATGAGTTTTCAGCAGAGCTTGGCATGGTTCCATTCCCAACAAAAATGTACGGTAATGAAGTTTACCCGGCTGGCGAGTATGAAGCACTTCGTATTACGCTTGGTGAAGGTGCTGGTCAAAACTGGTGGTGCGTGTTGTTTCCGCCGCTGTGCTTCATTGACGCTGTAAGCGGAGAGGCATTGGCAGCGCCTAAAGCTGAGACTGAAGCCGTTGCCGCAGATGCTTCGACAGTGAAGACAGCCTCGCTGGAAACTGTTCCTGCTGACGCACCAATACAAGGAGAAGCGCCGGAAGCAAAGTTTTTTCTTTGGGAAATGATCAAATCTTTCATCGATTGGATTAAATCATTGTTTTCATAAGAAACGAGAGCTGCGCCTTGAATGGTGAAGACGCAGCTGTCGTTTCTGCTCGTTTATGGACGCTTATGCTATAATAAGCGAAAGACTAGACCATTTCATTTTGAAGCAAGGATTGAAGGATAGAGATGACGATAACAAACGTATGGCACGTGAAGCAGGCTCATGATAATCAACTGCATAGGGAGATTTCGGAAGCTGCGAATCATTTAAGAGAAGGCGGCCTGATTGCTTTCCCGACAGAGACTGTTTATGGGCTTGGAGCAGATGCAAGATGTACAGCGGCAGTCGAACGAATTTTCACTGCAAAGGGGCGTCCATCGGACAACCCCTTAATTGTGCATATTGCTGATCGAAAGCAACTAGATGAGCTAGTGCTGCCGTATCCAGCGCTGGCCTCGGCGCTTATGGACCATTTTTGGCCGGGACCGCTTACCATTGTGCTGCCGGTTCGTGATCATGTGCTCTCGCCGCTCGTGACCGCAGGGCTATCTACCGTGGGTATTCGGATTCCGGATCATAGAACGGCGCTTGCATTGCTTGAGTTGTCAGCGTGTCCGGTTGCTGCGCCGAGTGCAAATCGGTCAGGAAGACCAAGCCCTACGCTCGCCGAGCATGTACTCGAGGATTTAGATGGGCGCATCGATGGTCTTGTGGATGACGGCGCGACGGGTGTCGGTTTGGAATCGACTGTAATTGAGCTCAATGGCGAGCATGGTATCCGTATTTTGCGACCAGGCGGAATTACACTTGAAGCGCTGCGGGCAGCTGTACCCTCTGCGATAATCGAGAGCGGTTCGGTAGAAGAACCAGAGACAGCTCCGCGTTCTCCGGGCATGAAATATACGCATTATGCACCGCAGGGTGAGCTCGAGCTTGTACAGGGAGACTCTGAAGCTGTCGTAGCTTACATTCAAGAACAGGCGGCAGACGCGAGGGCGCGCGGTGAGATAACGGGTGTGCTTGCCTTTGAAGAGAGGCTGCAGCGATATGAAGCAGACCTCGTATTGACCTTAGGAAGTGAAGCGGAGCTTGGCGAAGCCGCGCATCAGCTGTATGCAGCATTGCGTAATTTTGACGGAGCTGGTGTGCAGCGCATTTGGGCAGAGGGCTGCGATGAGATGGGCATTGGCGCAGCGCTAATGAATAGACTTGTTAAAGCGGCAGGTAACCGAATAACTCGTGTATAGGTGGAAATTGTGCAATTGTTTTAGAATCATACTTTTAATAATAAATTAGCTTGATGCAGCTGTAGTATGTTTGTCCTCATGTCCGCATATGTTTGGTAAAGAAAACAGGCGGACATGGAGGAGATAGACTGTGGTAGAAGCACAATTGCAGGCTGGACAGTTTTTGACGCTGCTCATTATTGCGGTGGCACTCAGTCTAGACGCATTTTCTCTGGGGCTTGGCATTGGTCTCAAAGGCATTCGGCTGAGGGATGTTTTGAAGCTGGGCGTTGTGATTGCGTTGTTCCATATTCTGATGCCGCTGGCAGGCATTTTTACAGGGCAATACGTTGGTGCCCTCCTCGGAGATGTTGCCACGACTGCGGCAGGGATCTTACTGGTGCTGCTCGGAGGACATATGATTTATAGCTCACTGCGCGGGGAAGAGGTGCAATCCTTTGATCATAAATCTTTATGGGGTTTGCTCGTCCTTTCTCTTAGTGTCAGCATCGACTCCTTCTCGGTAGGAATTACGCTCGGTATGTTCGCAGCTAACATGTGGATGACGGTACTGCTTATTGGTCTGCTCGGCGGGCTAATGTCTATATTTGGCTTAATGCTTGGTCGTAAGGTGAGCGGCCAACTTGGTGAGTATGGAGAGGCTATTGGCGGAGGGATATTGTTCGTATTCGGCATCTTGTTTATTTTTTAATCGATAAAGAGCTTGTAATAGAATGCAAAAGGAGTGGGCAGTGTGAAACGTATTTTATTTGTTTGTACCGGCAATACATGCCGCTCGCCGATGGCAGAAGCAATGCTGCGCCGGATGGCTGCTTTGAGAGGGATTACCGTCGCTGTTCGTTCCGCAGGCATTTCCACCATCGATGGTCTGCCGGTGTCAGCTCAAGCAGTGGAAACACTTAAACAACGGGATATTGAACACAAGAGCACCTCGCTTGCACTGACAAGCGAGGCAGTTGGCTGGGCTGACATTATTTTGACTATGACAGTCAACCATAAGCGCGGGCTGCTGCAATGGCACCCTGAGGCAGTCGATAAAGTTTATACGTTAAAGGAATATGCGAATCTGGATGCTCGTGTGCTCGCTGATATTGAGGAGCTGGAGCAGTTGTATTCAGAGCTCCATATGAAGCAAGCGCTTGGTCAGCAGCTGACTGGGGAAGAAAGAAGACGTTTGCTTGAGCTGGAGCGCAGAATACCAAGCTTCGATATTGGAGATCCTTTTGGCGGTTCGCTCGCAATTTACAATAGCAGCGCCAATGAAATTGAGGATGCGCTTGTGAAGCTGCTGGATAAGCTGACCAAAAAATAATACTGCGTAACGTAAGATGAATCTCCCGAGGAAAGCTTTAGCGGGTTAAGCTAGTATGGATTGATTTTTGAAGATGTCTCAGTTATAATAAACTGACAATATACGGTTTCCGATGTAACTGGCGACGGAAGTGGGTAACCACGGTGGAGCATCGGAATATACGGCCGGTCGCCTGGGCAAAGAGCAGCATGCTAATTAGCATGTCTTGCTCTTTTTTCGTCTTTTTGAGCAAAAATAGGTATACTAGCACTGTGATGTTTCATTTCTAAGGAGGTCTTTTACGTTGAAAATTGCTATTGGTGCCGATCATGCAGGCTACCGTTTGAAGGACGAGGTTGTACCTTATCTTCAATCGCTTGGTCATGAAATTGAAGATGTTGGTTGCAACTGTGACCAATCGGTTGATTATCCAGACTATGCATTGCCCGTATGCGACCTTGTTACGAGCGGCAAAGCAGAGCGCGGTATTCTAATTTGCGGAACTGGAATTGGTATGTCGATTGCAGCTAATAAAGTACGCGGTATCCGTTGTGCACTCGTGAATGATATGTTCTCAGCCAAAGCAACACGGGAGCATAACGATACGAATGTTTTGGCGCTTGGGGAACGTGTTGTTGGTCCTGGAATGGCTTTGGAAATCGTTCGTATATGGCTGGAAACACCGTTCTCGAACGGGGAGCGTCATGTCGGTCGAGTAAATAAAGTGAAACAAATTGAAGAAAAGTACAGCAGCCAGTCCTAATTAGGGGGCCATCGCAATGAGCGTAAACGAAAACGTACAGCTTGGAGTCATTGCAGAGCAGGTAGAAGTCATTGTTCGAGAGCTGGTGTCGGCAGGCGGGCTTGTTATGAGTCAGCTGCTTGTAATCGGTGTAAGTACTAGTGAGGTGCTCGGTCACCGCATTGGGACTGCAGGAACGATGGAGACGGCTGCACAGATTTACGCAGGCGTGGAAGCTGTTCGACGCGAGGTAGGTTTCATTCCAGTTTATCAGTGCTGCGAGCATTTGAATCGCGCGCTTGTAATTGATCTAGCTGTTGCACAGCGATGGGGCTTCGAAATTGTTGGTGCAATTCCTGTGCCGAAAGCAGGCGGATCCATGGCGGCATACGCCTATCGTCAGCTGAAGGAGCCTTGTTTGGTGGAAACGGTACAAGCACATGCAGGCATCGATATCGGTGATAGTTTCATTGGCATGCATCTGAAGCGCGTAGCTGTTCCAGTTCGTCCGTCCATCCGTGAGATTGGGGAAGCCCATGTTACGATGGCCGTTACAAGACCGAAATTAATCGGCGGTTCCCGCGCAGTATACGAGCAGGACACGAGTATTACGGCAGAGCAATCGACTGGAGCATGCGAATAGCTGCGTGATGAGCCATGATGATTTTATTTTATAAACCATTTAATAATATAGGCTGTCTAATTTGAGGAGGAATTTGATCATGGAAAATTTGCGCAAACAAGACCCAGAAGTATTGAAAGCATTAGGACTCGAGCTTACGCGTCAGCGTGATAATATCGAGCTTATCGCATCCGAGAACATTGTTAGTGAAGCAGTATTAGAAGCAATGGGCAGCGTACTAACGAACAAATATGCAGAAGGTTACCCAAGCAAACGTTTCTACGGCGGCTGTGAGCATGTGGATATCGTTGAAGATATCGCTCGTAACCGTGCGAAAGAGCTATTCGGTGCTGAACATGCGAACGTGCAGCCTCACTCCGGCGCACAAGCGAACATGGCAGTTTACCTTGCAGCTTTGAAGCCTGGCGACACGGTTCTAGGTATGAACCTCGCACATGGCGGTCACTTGACTCACGGCAGCCCTGTTAATGCATCCGGCTTGCTTTACAACTTCGTGGCTTATGGCGTACAAGAGGATTCCTTCACAATCGATTACGAAGAAGTTCGCAAGCTTGCTTTCAAACACCGTCCTCGTTTAATCGTGGCAGGCGCAAGTGCATATCCGCGTACTATCGATTTCGAGAAGCTTGGCAAAATCGCTACTGATGTTGGCGCATTGTTCATGGTTGATATGGCTCATATCGCTGGTTTAGTTGCAGCTGGCCTTCATCCGAGCCCAGTGCCGCATGCACATTTCGTAACAACGACAACACACAAAACCCTTCGCGGTCCTCGCGGCGGTATGATCCTTTGTCGTCAACCTTGGGCTGCAGCTATCGATAAAGCTGTTTTCCCTGGTTCACAAGGTGGTCCATTGATGCATATTATTGCTGCGAAAGCTGTTGCTTTCGGCGAAGCGCTTAAACCTGAATTCAAACAATATGCAACACAAGTGGTCAAAAATGCGAAAGTCCTTTCCGAAGAGCTTGTTGCAAAAGGTTTCAACATCGTTTCCGGCGGTACAGACAACCACTTGATGCTGCTTGATACACGCAGTCTGAACATTACAGGCAAAGCTGCTGAGCATGTTCTTGATGAAGTAGGCATTACCGTTAACAAAAATGCGATTCCATTCGATCCAACTAGTCCGTTCGTTACTTCTGGTATTCGTATTGGTACACCAGCAGCAACCGCTCGCGGCATGGAAGAGAGCGCAATGAAGGTTATTGCTGAAGTTATTACACTCGTGCTTAACAGCCCGCAAGATCAAGATGTGCTTGCTAAAGCTCGTGGTATGGTTCGTGATCTTACGGCGCAATATCCGCTTTATCCAGGTATGACTTACTAATTTCAAATATTTATTACTTTAAATTAGGACCTACACGGTGCATATGCGCCGTTAGGTCTTTTTTGCTGTTTTAATCGTGTACAACTATTTTTTATGAAAATTTGTACAGGAATAATAAATGTATAAGTGATTCAGATGTAATGAGGTTGTATTTAATAGTAAAAGTGAAGGGCGTTACATCTATTTTTCCAGAAAATAATTAATGAATAAAATCAGAGGTTTTTGCTATGATTGAAGTGGATATGCAGTATTTTCATGAAATATACCGCTTGAAAACGATATATGATGGATTTAAATGGAATATAAAAGAATATATGTTTTAAATCGTAATTTATAAATTAAGACCTAAATTTGTTAAATATTAACTGGCAAAATAATAATTTTAAAAATTAACATCATAATTAATCGAATAAACGCTGTGAAGCATTAAAGCAACAGATTAATTAATTGAATAAACGCGTTAATGCGCTAAAGAAAAGTGTATAAAAGTATATTGAAACAAAAATTTACAGCTTACATATTCTTGATAAATAATTAACATGGTTGTATAGTGAAAAATATTATAAAACATTTATCTCATTGTTTAAATGGGGATGGTATTCAGCGCTGCTCAAGAGGATACGTATATTTGCATTGGACAAACTAGTTTTTGATGCAAATGTTTGTAAACGAAGCGCGTGCGTTGAACGATTTTACCCAAGTTGAACACAGTAGAGAAAAAAACGGGAGGATTACAATGAGAACAAGAAAGTCTGCTTTATCATTTATTGCTGCTTTACTCATTCTTGCTATTGTCGCTGTAGGTTGTACGCCGAAACCAGAAGCGGGCAACAACGGCAATACAAACGGAGGAACTTCCGGCGAGACATCCGAAGCGAAACCATTCCGTATGAATATTCACTCTGAGCCGTCTACTCTTGATCCTGCACTGATGGAAGACAATGTGTCGGGTACTTTGGCAACTGGAATTTACGAAGGTTTGACACGTAAAAACGAGAATGGCGAGTCCATTCCGGCTACTGCAGAAAAATGGGTAAAATCGGAAGATGGCAAAACCTATACATTTACAATCCGCAAGGATGCAAAATGGAGCAATGGTGACCCGGTTACAGCAAATGACTATGAATTTTCTTGGAAACGCGCAATTGATCCTAATGTAGGTTCAACTTATGCGTACCAATTTTACTACATCGTTGGCGCACAAGATTATAACGAAAGTAAAGTGGACAATGCTGATGGCGTAGGTGTTAAAGCGCTGGATGCTCAAACGCTTGAAGTTAAGCTTAATGCGCCTACTCCTTATTTCTTGAGCCTAACATCGTTCTCCGTGTACAATCCTGTTCATCAATCGGTGAAGGACAATGCCGCTTGGGCAGCTGATGCGAAAACAATCATCGGTAACGGTCCTTTCAAAATGAGCGAATGGCAGCACAATACGTCAATCAAGCTCGTTCCGAACGATAACTACTATGATAAAGACCAAGTGAAGTTTTCTGCTGTTGAATTTTCAATGATCTCTGATTCTGCAACTGAGCTTGCGAACTATGAGACTGATAAACTTGACTACACAGGTAAACCAACAGGTGAAATTCCAGCTGAACAAATCCCGGTTCTAAAAGAATCGAAGAAGGATGAGTTCTATACAAAAGGTATTGCAAGCTCGTACTACTACCAGTTCAATACGGAGAAAGCTCCTTTCAACAATGTGAAAGTTCGTAAAGCACTTGCGATGGCTATTGACCGTCAAGCAATCGTTGAGAGCGTAACGATGGCTGGCGAGGTTCCATCATTCGGTTTCGTTCCACCAGGCATCATTGGTGAGAAGGTAGATTACCGTACAGAAGTGAAAGATGATTTCTTCACTGAAGATGTGGAGGCAGCTAAGAAATTGCTAGCTGAAGGACTATCTGAGCTTAAGCTTGATAAGTTCCCTAAAGTTACACTAACTTTCAACACAAGTGATGGACATAAGAAAATTGCTGAAGCAATTGTTGAAATGTGGCGTATAAATCTTGGTATTGAGGTTGGTATCGAGAACCAAGAGTTCCCAGTTCTATTGGAAAACCGTTCATCAATGAACTATGACATTTCTCGCGCTGGCTGGGGAGCAGATTATAACGATCCAATGACTTACTTGGATATGTTTGTGACTGGCGGCGGTCAAAATAATACTGGCTTTGCATCTGCTGAATATGATGCTTTGATCAAAAAAGCAAATACAAGCGGAGATCAAAAAGAGCGTATGGCAGCTATGACTGAGGCTGAGAAAATCCTTATGGAATATATGCCGATCATGCCGATCTACTACTACAGCAACGTGTACATGCTTAAACCTGGATTCAAGAACATTTTCTCTGACTACAAAGGCGACGTTGACTACACAAGAGGTTATTACGAAGCGGAATAGTCGCCCTTCTTGCACCTGAAGCTAGGGATATATGCGGGGTGTCCGCATATATCCCTTTCTTGTTGACAGATTCAGACTTTAACACTAAAGCATTACTTCTTGTTTATATTCTGTAAGGAGGTGTCCATTGCGTTGATAAAATATGTATCCAAGAAGTTTCTGTCCATGATTGCTTCATTGTTTATTCTTGCGTCGGCTACTTTCTTTCTCATGAAGATTATTCCGGGCGACCCGTTCATTAGGGAAAAAGCGATTCCCGAAAAAATAAAAGAGCAGCTCTTTGCAATGTACGGCCTGGACCAGCCGTTGTTGAAGCAGTATCTCATGTATCTAAACAATTTGCTTCATGGCGACTTAGGGATGTCGATGAAACAGCAATATATGTCCGTATCTCGCATTATCAAGGACAGCTTTATTTATTCTGCTCAAATTGGACTTTTTGCAGTTATAGTATCACTGGCAATTGGTCTTATCTTAGGTATTGTCGCTGCACTTAATCACCGCAAATGGTTGGATAGCGCGACGATTATTATTGCCGTTCTTGGGGTATCGATCCCCAATTTCCTAGCTGCATCTATGTTGCAGTATGTTCTAGGAAGCAAGCTGCGCTGGCTCAATGTATCCGGTCTGAATGACCCGACAGATTTCATTATGCCTGTGCTTGCACTTTCCTTTCTACCGGCGGCATTCATTGCTCGTCTGACACGCTCAACCATGCTGGAAGTATTGTCTGCTGATTATATTAAGACCGCTCGCGCGAAAGGTTTGAGCGGCCGTATTATCTTGGTGCGTCATGCGCTGCGCAATGCTATTTTGCCTGTTGTCACTTATATCGGGCCGATGACTGCGAATATTATTACAGGTTCCGTCGTAGTCGAACAAATATTTGGTATTGGTGGAATCGGTAAATATTTTGTTCAAAGTATTACTAACCGCGACTATACGCTCATCATGGGGCTTACTTTATTTTACGGAATAATTCTTATGGTTGCTCGGTTCTTGACTGATATCGCTTATGGTTTAGTCGATCCGCGCATTAAGCTGTCAAGAGGAGGGGGGAAATGATGAAGGATAACAACTTTACGCCTGATCAATTCGCAAAGCTGAGCAAAGATGAGAAGCACACCGAAGTTGTTGTGCGCGAGAGCATATCCGCATGGAAAGATGCTTGGCTGCGTCTACGCTCTAACAAAATAGCGATGTTCAGCTTAGTTATTCTATTGATCGTCTCCCTGATGGCGATTTTTGGACCTATTATTTCAGAACAGGATTTTCAAACCAATCATCTCAAGGAGAAGAATCTAGGACCAAACTCTACTTATTGGTTTGGTACGGATGATCTCGGTCGAGATTTGTTTACAAGAACTTGGATGGGAGCAGGCATATCACTGCAGGTTGGTATTTATGCGGCTCTTGCTGATTTAGTTCTCGGTGTCATTATTGGCGGAATTATGGGTTATTTCGGTGGACGCGTGGATGAAATATTGAATCGTATTTGCGAAATTCTATACTCGATTCCAAATATGCTTATCATTATTCTTCTTATCGTTATACTCAATCCAAGCATGTTCACGATCGTTCTTGCGCTTAGTATAACCGGCTGGATCAGTATGGCCTGGATTGTACGCGGCCAAATTATGCAGCTCAAAAATCAAGAGTATGTCTTGGCAGCCCAAGCGCTCGGCGCAGGCACAGGACGTATTCTGTTCAGACATCTTATCCCTAATGCAATGGGTCCAATTATCGTAACGTTGACCCTGACTGTACCAAGCGCGATCTTCGCTGAAGCATTTCTAAGCTTCTTGGGTCTAGGGGTTCAATCCCCAGCGGCTTCTTTGGGTACGCTTATAAATGATGCAATAAAGGCATGGACGCTGTATCCATGGAGAATGATTTTCCCAGCAGCCGTTATAAGCATTACGATGCTTTGCTTTAATATTTTTGGCGATGGTCTGAGAGATGCGCTTGATCCGAAAATGAAGAAGTAGGAGGTGGTCAATGATGGAGAAGTTACTTGAAGTAAAAGACCTTCGTGTTAATTTCAAAGTTCGAGGCGGTATCGTTAAAGCGGTTCGCGGTGTGAATTTTCACGTCAACAAAGGCGAGGCAGTAGCCATTGTTGGGGAGTCCGGTTGCGGCAAGAGTGTAACCGCACAATCGCTCATGCGTTTGATTCCATCGCCTCCGGCCGATACTAAAGGATCAATTATGTTTAAAGGTAAAGAAATATTGAACATGTCCAAAAGTCAGATGGAGGACATTCGCGGCAAAGAGATGGGCATGATCTTTCAAGATCCAATGACCTCTCTAAACCCTACGCTAACGATTGGCCGTCAAATTACGGAAGGGCTAATCAAGCATCAAGGGATAAGTGGCGCGAAAGCGACGGAACGAGCGATTGAAATGCTCGATCTTGTAGGCATTCCAAACGCTGCTTCGCGGGTTAATCAGTATCCGCATCAGTTCTCGGGAGGCATGCGTCAACGGGCGATGATTGCCATCGCACTTGCATGTAATCCTTCGCTTCTTATTGCGGATGAGCCGACAACGGCGCTAGACGTAACGATTCAGGCGCAAATTATGCGAGTTATGAAAGATTTGCAGCAAAAAATGGGTACTTCTATTATTCTTATTACGCATGATTTAGGCGTTGTAGCAGATATGTGTGACCGCGTTATCGTTATGTATGCCGGTAAAGTTGTGGAAACAGGGACAAAATGGGAGATTTTCAAAAACCCTAAGCATCCTTATACAAAAGGATTGCTGCGTTCTCTTCCTCGTCTTGATCAGAAGAAGGATGAGCCATTGGTGCCGATTTACGGTATGCCACCAGATTTGATTAAACCTCCTGCAGGCTGCAGCTTCTGCGCTCGTTGCGATTATGCAATGAGAGTGTGCGTGGATAATGATCCTGAATTACTTCCAGTGGACGGCAATGAGGATCATGAGTCGGCATGCTGGCTAGCACATCCTTATGCAAATCGGGAGGTGTCAGTATGAGTACGCCATTAATTGAAATTAATAATTTGCGTAAATCTTTTAATTTAGGCGGAGGAGCGACGCTCCATGCCGTTAATGATATAACCTTCTCCATCAAAAAAGGAGAAACTGTCGGCGTAGTTGGCGAATCCGGTTGCGGAAAGTCAACAGCTGGTCGAACTATTATGCGACTTTATGAACCAACTAGCGGCGGTGTTAACTTCGACGGGCAAGATATTTATAAGTTGAAGGGCTCTAAGCTAAAGGATCTTCGCCGTGATATGCAAATGATATTCCAAGATCCATATGCATCATTAAACCCGCGTATGACGGTTATGGACATCATTGGAGAAGCGCTTGATATTCACAAGCTTGTTGCAAGCAGGAAAGAACGTAAGCACAGAGTTGAGAGTCTGCTTGATGTCGTTGGTCTTAATCCCGATCATGCAACAAGGTATCCGCATGAGTTCTCTGGAGGTCAAAGACAGCGTATTGGTATTGCGCGTGCGCTTGCCGTTGATCCGCGATTCATCATTGCGGATGAGCCGATCTCAGCGCTCGATGTATCTATTCAAGCGCAAGTAGTAAACTTAATGATGGATCTGCAGCGCAAGATGGGTTTGACTTACTTGTTTATCGCTCATGATTTGTCGATGGTTAAACATATAAGCGATCGTGTAGCGGTTATGTACCTTGGTAAAATTGTTGAGCTTGCAGAGAGCAGCGAGCTGTATGCAAGCCCTGCTCATCCTTACACAAGGGCTCTGTTATCAGCTATTCCAATTCCAGATCCAGAAATTGAAGCTACACGCGAGCGTATTGTATTGACAGGTGATTTGCCTAGTCCAATCAATCCGCCATCAGGCTGTCAATTCCACACACGTTGTCCAATTGCGACAAACAAATGTAAGGTAGATGAGCCTGCGCTTCTTGAAGTGAGAAAGGGGCATTTTGCCGCTTGTCACTATGCGTCAGTTTAAATATATAAAATGATTAATAAGGTGGAGCAAGGATCATTCCTGCTTCACCTTATTTTTGTTATGAACAAGTTGTACACAAGATTGTGCATAAGTTGTGGATAAATGTGGATAACCATTGATTTTATTGTGGATAACTATATGATTATTATTTATAATGTTAATAATATTATTAACATTATTCTTATTATCAATATTCTTCTTATTATTATTGTTCATATTATTATTATGATGTGAATAGATTGTTAATGATAGTTTGCAGAAATATATATTGTTCACCAATTAATCGCGAGGTAGAGCATTGCGTTGTCTCGTTCTCGCGGGAATTGTGTTAATATATGGGTAATACGAACTGATGCAGGAGGTTGAAATGGACCAAATAGCAACGATCATGGTTATAATTGTAATCTTTATTATTTTAGTGAGCGTGGTTTTAAAATCAAATAAATCTAAAGGCAATAATCAGCTCGGCAGAAGAGGAAGCGGCTCGGCGGGCCGTACGAACAGTTTTACACCTTGGCCAAATACTGAACTGCCTTCGGCGCTCGGGGTTCCTTACGGTCACCCGGCGAGAACTGCGGCAGAGCGTTTGGTATCTGCGCTAGGCCTGGATTTTGAGAGCCGAGTGAAGGATCGGGTACTAAAGGAGTTTCCGAGAATTTCAGATAAAGAATGGAATTGGACTTGGTTTGAGCTGAAGCGCTATTTTCTGATGTGCGGCATTATGCGCGGCGTTCCTATGTATAGCAAGCAGGCAGATGCGGTATGGCATGAAATGCTTATGTTCACGAGGGAGTATGAGCAGTTTTGCACGAAATTCTGCGGTGAGATGATCCATCATGCACCTCATGCGCCAAGTGCTCAGCCGCATCCTGGAGAAAGGGCGCTGTTTGACTGGGCTTATGGGGAATTATTCGGGCAAGCACCGGCGAGCGGCAGAATATGGGGGGCTTTTTACCGTACACGAATGTCGGAGCAAAGGCTGGAGGAACTTGCAGGATGGAGTCCTGAGGAGCTTCACAAGCAATGGTTTAATGTGAAAGCAACATCGCGGTATGCCGACCTGGATGCGACGGTCCGCTATATGATAGATCGAGCAAAATTACAGATTATTTCTGCTGGACACAGCAAGGAGCCGCGCAGTAATGATACACGCTTTGCAAACCGGCATGATTATGACCCTGCTCTAGGAGCAACCGGTTTGCTGTCCGGATTACTTATTTACAACTCTATTTCGCATCCAAACGATTTTGCTCAGCAAATGGATCAAGCGCAGTCCGAGGAAGAGCGTAAATCGAATGGCAGCGGAGATTCTACCTATGCATGCAGCGGGTCATCTGATGATGGGCGAGACCATTCAGGAGGAAGCGATAGCGGAGATGACGGATCAGGTGGCGATTCATCCTGCGGGAGCGGCGGAGGGGATAGCGGCGGGTCATCATGCGGGTCTTCCTGCGGCGGTGGCGGCTGCAGCAGCTAACGAAAAGGAATATACTTACAACTGACGGCGGCATCCATCTTGGTGACGTCGACAGTTGTATTCGCGTTCACAAAACACAAGATGCAACGGCTTGTTTACAATGCTATAATATACGGGATTGTGTCAAGACTACTGTAACAACACTACTAACATTAACAACAAACGGGAGGAATACCGCTCCATGAGCAAACTGATCATTTGCGACCATCCGTTAATTCAGCATAAGCTGACTTTTATTCGGGATAAAGAAACGAATACAAAAGATTTTCGGGAATTGGTTGATGAAGTCGCTACCTTGATGTCATACGAAATTACAAGAGAAATACCGCTGGATACGATTAAAGTACAGACTCCCGTAGCAGAGACAGACGCGAAAGTTGTATCCGGAAGAATGCTTGGGCTAGTACCTATACTTCGTGCTGGTCTTGGAATGGTCGACGGGATATTAAAGCTGATTCCATCGGCAAAAGTAGGTCATATCGGGCTTGCTCGTGATCACGAAACGCTGCAGCCGAAGGAATATTACATTAATTTACCAACGGATGCGCCGAATCGTCTTCTTATTGTCATTGATCCGATGCTGGCAACGGGGGGATCGGCTATCGCAGCGATCAATTCACTAAAGAACCATAATTGTGATCAAATAAAACTAATGTGCCTTATTGCTGCGCCGGAAGGCGTTAAGGCCGTACAGGAAGCACATCCTGATGTCGATATTTATATCGCGGCTCTGGATGAGCGGCTGGACGAAAATGGATACATTGTTCCAGGTCTAGGTGACGCTGGTGACCGCATGTTTGGAACGAATTAGCACAATGTCGTATGAAATGATAATAGGAGTGAAATCTTTTGTCTAAACTGAAGGTAATGACCATTTTCGGAACACGTCCGGAGGCAGTCAAGATGGCGCCGCTGGTACTTGAGCTGCAGAAGCGCGAGGACGAGATCGAATCGATCGTATGTGTGACCGCGCAGCATCGCCAAATGCTGGATCAGGTTCTTGATTTTTTCGAGATCCATCCGAACTATGATTTGAATGTAATGAAGGATCGTCAGACGCTAACCGAGACGACTGTGCGTGTACTAGAAGGCCTAGATCCTGTTCTTACACAAGCTAAGCCTGATATCGTTCTCGTTCACGGCGATACACAGACGACATTTCTCGCAAGCTATGCTGCTTTCTTAAAGCAAATACAAGTCGGACACGTTGAAGCAGGGCTCCGCACTTGGAATAAACTCTCTCCTTATCCTGAGGAGATGAATCGGCAGCTTGCCGGCGTGCTCTCTGATGTACACTTTGCACCGACGGAATGGTCGGCTAACAATTTGCGCAAGGAGAACAAGCCTGCTGCTGCTATTTATGTGACTGGAAACACAGCTACTGATGTATTTCAGTATACGGTAGATGAATCCTTCTCACATCCAGTCATCGACTGGGCGAAGGGGAAACGGATGATCCTTATGACAGCACACCGACGCGAAGCGCTCGGTGAGCCGCATCGCAACATTTTCAGAGCGGTGAAGCGGATTGCTGACGAGCATGAAGACGTCGTCGTCGTTTACGCGGTACATCCGAATCCAGCTGTAAGAGAGCCTGCAAATGAAATATTGGGCGACCACCCGCGCATTCGCTTGATTGATCCGCTCGATGTGTTTGAGTTCCACAATTTCTATCCGCATGCCTATATGATCATGACGGATTCGGGCGGTTTGCAAGAGGAGGCTCCATCGTTTGGCGTTCCAACACTTGTTCTTCGCGATACGACCGAACGCCCGGAAGGCATCGAAGCAGGAACGCTTGAACTTGTTGGTACGGATGAGGAGACGGTATACAGCAGGGCGCATGCGTTGTTAACCGATTCCCAGCTGTATGCTCGTATGAGCCAAGCTGCAAATCCTTATGGAGACGGTACAGCTTCCGAACGTATTGTAGACGCGATCTTGCATCATTTTGGCAGGCTAAAGGACCGTCCGGTTTCGTTCACACAACGTTCATAGATTGGTCCGAGGTAATGAGTTGAGAGGCGAATGTACAGCATACAGTAGTACTGTACGGTTTCCGGGACGCACAACACCTTATTTATCAAGGTTTTTGGTCAATATATTCATCAAAAGTTGCAGTGAATTCAATTGACAAACGTGTCTTAGCTTGGATAAAATAAATGAGGATTGACAGGGGTATGAACCATGAATAAAAAGGACAGAAGGGACAATCCGCTGTTTGCAGCCGGACTCGTTGGTGCACTCGGAGTGCAAGTCGCTGTTTGTATCTTTTTAGGCTATTGGATCGGCTCTTCCCTCGGGAACCGTTTTGGTGACGAGAAGGGATGGATGCTCGGTGGCATACTAGTCGGTCTGGCTGTCGGACTAATCTCAGCCATTCTGCTCGTTAAGAAGGTTATGGAGGAAGCCGATGGATAAAATAATGAAGACAGCATTACGCGCGCTTATTTATGCAATGGCGGTATGCCTGATCGTATGGGTGTTCCTTCCGGATTGGCGTACGGTGTCTCTCGGTCTTCTGGTCGGTTTGGCAGCAAGTTCCATGAATGCGTTTTTACTAAGACGCAGAGTAGAAATGGTCACCCTAGGAGCAGCGGGGGTTGGACCACGCAAGAGAGGCCTTGGTCTTGGAAATCGCATCGCAACAGTGTTGCTGGTTGCCATGATCGCCTATCGTTTTCCGGAGGATCTCAGCATGCCGGCCGCGTTAGCTGGCTGTATGGTCATGCCGTTTATTCTTTTGGTAGCAGCATATATTCACAATAAACGACAATCTTAGCGGAAAGGGGTGAAAATTTTAGATGCATGAATTTCCGGTGATGCCACTGGGGCCGTTTAATATCGACATTTCGACCTTGGTAGCACTTGTGGTTTCAGTCATTGTGACGTTCTTGATCGCTAAGCTGGCTGTTCGTAACCTTTCGGTGGACAACCCTTCGAAGATGCAGAACTTTTTGGAATGGGTCGTTGATTTCGTTCAAAACTTTATTTCAAGCACAATGCCTGCAAAACGAGTCAGACCGTTCATTTCTTTAGGAATGACGCTGATTATGTTCATTTTCATCTCCAACCTGCTCGGTTTGCCTTTCGGTATCGTAACCGAAACTAGTACTGTTAATGAAAATATCGGTGTTACGCAGGAGTTATTGGATGAGAAGCATGGTCACGTTGAACTTGCTTGGTGGAAATCGCCAACTGCTGATATTTCAGTAACGGCAGGGTTAGCGCTTATCGTATTCGTAATCGTCCATTTCCTTGGTCTGAAACAGAATAGAAAGCACTACTTGAAGCATTATTTCCATCCTTACCCAGTATTCTTCCCAGTTAACCTTATTGAGACAATCGCTAAGCCAGTAACACTTGCGCTTCGGTTGTTCGCTAACATCTTCGCAGGTGAAGTACTGATTGCAACAATCCTGATGATGGGCTGGATTGGTACGCCGTTCCTAGTTGCATGGCAGGGCTTCAGTCTCTTTGTCGGCGGTATTCAGGCTTTCTTGTTCACGATTCTGACGATGGTATATATTTCACAAGCTGCCATCCATGATGAAGAACATTAATTTTCGCTTTATGCCTTAGGTTAACACTGAGGTTGGCAATACAAAAAACAACAATTTTCGAGGAGGATTTTAAAAATGGAATTATTAGCAGCAGCTTTGGCAGTAGGTTTGGGTGCAGTTGGCGCAGGCGTGGGTAACGGTATGATCGTTAGTAAAACAGTTGAAGGTATCGCTCGTCAGCCTGAACTTCAAGGTAAATTGCAAACAACAATGTTTATCGGTGTAGGTATCGTCGAAGTTGTGCCTATCATCGGCGTAGTTATCGGCTTCTTGGCTTTCTTCCAAGCTTAATAACTGATACTGGCGGGGAAGGCCTTAGCCCTCTTCGCCTTCGTTATGATTAAGACAATATTGTGTTGGGAAAGGAGCGGCATCTATGTCATGGGTATGGGAATCGACAGTAATCGCAATGGTTGCGTTTGGTGTTTTGTACTGGTTACTCAATAAGTACGCATTTGGTCCATTATTCGAAGTAATGGAGAAGCGCAGACAGCTTGTGCTGGAACAAATGAATACAGCTGAAAGCAGTCGTAAAGCAGCTGAGCAGCAAATGGAAGAGCAGAAGGCTGCACTCCAGCAAGCTCGCAAGGAAGCTTACGAAATTATCGAACAATCCAGAACAACGAGCTCGAAGCAAGCAGAAGAGATCGTTCTTACTGCAAAAACAGAAGCATCCCGTCTGAAAGACGATGCTCTCAAAGATATCGAAAGCGAGAAAAACAAAGCTATTGCAGCTCTTCGTACAGAAGTTGGCGGCATTTCCGTGAAAATCGCATCGAAAATTATTGAGAAGCAAGTGGATGAGAAATCGCAAGAGCAGCTAGTTGGTCAATACTTGAAAGAAGTTGGAAATAAATGAGCCGCGACGCAGTCGTAGCGAAGCGCTACGCTAAAGCGCTGTTCGAAGTTGCTGTACAGCAAAAAGCTGTTTCAGAGGTAGAAGAGCAGCTTAAGCTGATCGTACAAGCTCTTGAACAGGACGCTGACATTGAAAAGTTTCTGTCTGTCCCAAGTATTGCTCCAGAACAAAAGATCGCTGTTCTAAAAGCAGCTTTCGGTGATCGTTTATCTGCACTGGTACTAAACACGGTTCAGATTCTTATCGCTCGCAGACGCCAAGATGTTATCGCTGATGTATATGCAGCATACACCAAGGTTGCGGGAGATTCGCTAGGTCAAGCACATGCTACGGTTTATTCCGCACAGGCTATGTCTGATGCTGAGCTTGCTGGTTTAGCTGCGCAGTTCGGACAAGTGACCGGCAAAACTATTATTGCACAGCAAATCGTAGAACCTGCTTTGCTCGGAGGCGTACAAGTACGCATCGGCGACCGTCTTTATGATGGAAGCTTGTCCGGCAAACTGGAACGTTTACAAAAATCGTTTAAAATCTAATGCACTGTAGATAGGGGTGAACGAATTGAGTATCAGACCTGATGAAATCAGCACGCTGATTAAACAACAGATCGAAAATTTTAAATCCGAAATTCAAGTCGTAGACGTCGGCACCGTAATCAATGTCGGTGACGGTATCGCCCGCGTACACGGTTTGGAAAATGCGATGCAGGGCGAACTGCTCGAATTCTCCAACGGTGTAGTCGGTATGGCTTTGAACCTTGAAGAAAGCAACGTCGGTGTCGTTATCCTTGGACCATACACGGATATTCGTGAAGGCGATCAAGTGAAACGTACTGGCCGTATTATGGAAGTACCTGTCGGCGAAGAGCTTCTTGGCCGCGTAGTAAATCCACTTGGTCAGCCGCTTGACGGCAAAGGCCCAATCAACACAACTCAATTCCGTGCAATTGAATCTCCAGCACCAGGCGTAATTGACCGTAAATCGGTTCATGAACCTATGCAAACAGGTATGAAAGCAATCGATGCAATGGTACCAGTAGGCCGCGGACAACGTGAGCTTATCATCGGTGACCGTCAAACGGGTAAAACGTCAATTGCAATCGATGCAATCATCAACCAAAAAGGCAACGGCGTAAAATGTATTTACGTTGCTGTTGGTCAAAAACAATCCACTGTAGCTAACGTAGTGGAAACACTTCGTCGCCACGGCGCACTAGAATATACAATCGTAGTAACTGCTGGTGCTTCTGAGCCGGCTCCATTGCTCTTCCTAGCTCCTTATGCTGGTTGCACAATGGGTGAATACTTCATGTATAAAGGTGAGCACGTTCTTGTTATTTACGATGATCTATCGAAACAAGCAGCAGCTTACCGTGAGCTTTCACTCTTGCTTCGTCGTCCACCGGGTCGTGAAGCATACCCAGGTGATGTATTCTACCTTCACTCCCGTTTGCTAGAGCGTGCAGCTAAGCTGAGCGATGCTAGAGGCGGCGGTTCAATGACGGCATTGCCATTCATTGAGACACAAGCATCGGACGTATCGGCATATATTCCTACGAATGTTATCTCGATTACTGACGGTCAAATCTTCCTAGAAGCAGATCTATTCTACTCCGGTCAGCGTCCAGCGGTTAACGTTGGTATCTCTGTATCCCGTGTAGGTGGTTCCGCTCAAATCAAAGCAATGAAAAAGGTTGCTGGTACGCTCCGTCTTGACCTTGCGGCATACCGTGAGCTTCAAGCGTTCTCGCAGTTCGGTTCTGACCTTGACAAATCGACGCTAGCTCGCCTTAACCGCGGTGCCCGCACGATGGAAATTCTTAAACAAGACGTTAATAAGCCGATGCCTGTTGAGAAGCAAGTTATCTCAATCTACTCTGCTGTTAAAGGCCACTTGGATGAGATTCCAGTTGTCGATATCCTTCGCTTTGAAGAAGAGTTCCACGCGTACTTGGATTCGAACAGCCCTGAAATCGGCAAATCGATCCGCGATACTAAGGATCTTGTTGCAGATAACGAGAAAGCTCTCGTTGATGCTATCAATAAATTTAAGAAAAGCTTCTCTGTATCCGCATAATTAAGCAAATACGGGTGAAACTTATACCTTCTTATTATCCAATATAGGTCTATGCCCGTTCATCATGTCCGGGCCTAGACTACTTTCTCCACCAACACCAGGCTTTGGAGCAGGTCCAAAGCAACAAAGGCGGGTGAAACCAAATGGCAAAAGGTATGCGCGATATTAAACGCGAAATCAAGAGTAAACAAAATACGAAGCAGATTACGAAAGCAATGGAGATGGTTGCCGCTTCCCGCCTAAGAAAGGCACAAGAAGCAGCGCAAGCATCACGTCCATATGCTGAGAAGCTGAAGGAAGTTGTAGCAAGCATCGCAGCTGGTACTAAAGATGTGAAGCACCCTATGCTTGAGAAGCGTCCAGTAAAGAAAACGGGTTATCTCGTTATTACTTCGGACCGCGGACTAGCAGGCGGCTACAATGCGAATATTCTTCGTAAAGTAACGCAAACGATTCGCGAGAATCATAAGTCAACTGACGAATATGTATTGTTCGTAATCGGACGGAAAGGTCGCGACTATTTCCGCCGCCGCAACATGCCTATCGTTGAGGAAGTTATTGGCTTGCCAGACTCTCCGACTTTCGCAGACATTAAATCGGTTGCTTATTCAGCCGTTAATATGTTCTCAGAAGGCGCTTATGATGAGCTTTACTTGTATTATAATGTATTCGTTAATGCAATTACTCAAGTGCCGTCAGATGTACGTTTATTGCCGCTTGAAGAAGTCGGCGGAAACGCATCCGTCACATCGTATGAATACGAGCCATCACCGGAAGGCGTACTTGAAGTGCTGCTGCCTAAATATGCGGAAACGCTTATTTACAGCGCGGTTCTTGACGGTAAAGCGAGTGAGTTCGGAGCACGTATGACTGCCATGGGAAGCGCAACGAAAAATGCAACGAAGATTATCAACCAACTGACGCTCACTTACAACAGAGCGCGTCAAGCGGCGATTACACAAGAGATTTCTGAAATCGTTGCAGGGGCAAATGCTCAATCTTAATATATATTCACTGCGAGGGCGAGGCGCTTGCGATAAGCGTACCGGCTTGCGGTAACAAGAAGGAACCAGGAGGGAAAACCATGAAAAAAGGACAAGTAGTATCCGTCATGGGTCCGGTCGTAGACTTAGAGTTCGAACGCGGCAATTTGCCGGAAATTTTGAACGCTGTCAAAATCGAGCAAAAGGGCGAAGCAGGCGGCATTGATATTAACTTGACGCTTGAAGTAGCCGTTCACCTCGGTGACAATAAGGTACGTGCCGTAGCTATGAGTACGACAGACGGTCTTGTACGCGGTATGACTGCTGTAGATACAGGCGCACCTATTACCATTCCGGTTGGTGCTCCAACGCTTGGTCGCGTATTTAACGTACTAGGCCAACCGATTGATGAAGCTGGCGATGCTACATCGGTAGTTAACCTTCCGATTCACCGCGCAGCACCTGCTTTCGACGAATTGTCCACGCAAGCGGAAATTCTTGAAACAGGCATTAAAGTAATCGATCTTCTTGCACCATACGCAAAAGGCGGTAAAATCGGCCTCTTCGGCGGCGCGGGCGTAGGTAAAACGGTTACGATTCAAGAGCTTATCAACAACATCGCTCAAGAGCACGGCGGTATTTCCGTATTCGCGGGCGTTGGTGAGCGTACTCGTGAGGGTAATGACCTTTACCACGAGATGAAAGATTCCGGCGTACTAAGCAAAACAGCGATGGTATTCGGACAAATGAATGAGCCGCCAGGCGCACGTCAACGCGTAGCTTTGACTGGTCTGACAATGGCTGAGTATTTCCGTGACGAAGAAGGTAAAGACGTACTATTGTTCGTCGATAACATCTTCCGTTTCACACAAGCAGGCTCCGAGGTTTCGGCCCTTCTAGGCCGTATGCCTTCCGCGGTAGGTTACCAGCCAACGCTGGCAACTGAAATGGGTCAATTGCAAGAGCGTATCACGTCTACGAAAAAAGGTTCAGTTACATCGATCCAAGCGATCTACGTACCTGCCGATGACTATACGGATCCGGCTCCTGCTACGACGTTTGCCCACTTGGACGCTACAACAAACTTGGAGCGTAAAATTTCCGAGATGGGTATCTTCCCAGCGGTAGATCCACTAGCGTCATCTTCACGTATCCTAAGCCCATCTGTTTTGGGTGCAGAGCACTATAACGTAGCTCAAGGCGTTAAGAAAATTCTTCAACGTTACAAAGAGCTTCAAGATATTATCGCAATTCTTGGTATGGACGAGCTAAGTGAAGAAGATAAATTGACCGTGTCTCGCGCACGTAAAATTCAACTATTCCTTTCTCAACCATTCCACGTTGCTGAGCCTTTCACAGGAACAAAAGGTAAATATGTACC
Organism: Paenibacillus sp. J22P15; assembly: GCF_056269345.1. Lineage (NCBI taxonomy): Bacteria > Bacillati > Bacillota > Bacilli > Caryophanales > Paenibacillaceae > Paenibacillus > Paenibacillus sp. J22P15. The sequence goes on along the minus strand of NZ_JBWDNT010000006.1, from coordinate 145,146 downwards.
TGTTAAAGAATCCGTTCGCAGCTTTAAAGAAATTCTCGATGGCAAACATGATGACCTTCCGGAAGAAGCATTCCGATATGTTGGTGTGATTGAAGAAGCCGTGGAGAAAGCCAAAACGCTTTAATAGCGAAAGGCGGGAGGAATCCACATGAGTTCTTTTTTAGTAGAGATCGTAACACCAGAGCGTAAAGTGTACGCAGAGACTGCGAAAATGGTTAGTGTAACAGGTGTTGAAGGTGAGCTTGGTATATTGCCAAATCACATTCCGCTTGTTACACCGCTTCGTATCGCACCTGTCGTTATCAAACGTGATAATAAAGTAGATGTTGTAGCTGTTAATGGAGGCTTTATCGAGGTACGTAAGGATAAGATCGTTATTCTTGCCGAGAGCGCAGAGCTTGCAACTGATATTAACATCGAACGTGCAGAAGCCGCTAAACAGCGTGCTCAGCAGCGTCTTGCTGCAAAGCAAGACCAGGTTGATTTCCGCCGTGCAGAGCTTGCTTTGCAGCGTGCGATGAATCGTCTGCATGTTAAACAAAAATAAGCATCACCCCAAAAAGCACTGTCCACGCCTTTCGAGGCGCGGGCGGTGCTTTTTTTTATACGAAGTTTAATGAATCATACATGAGAACGTTAAATACCTAACATAAATAGATGACCGAACGACTAATTGAGCAGAAATTGATGTAAGGTTGTCCGTGTGATTTCTAACTCAAGTCAGGTTCAATATTTAAATCTCCTATTTCTCCTTCGATTTCGACATAAAACTAGCAATTCGTATATTATTTCAAGAGTTGTATGTTAATATAGTTAACATAAATATAAAATGAATGCAGCGGGGGGAGAGTCATATGTTTGACTGGCTAGGGATAAAGGTAGGATTTCCGCTCTGGGTTTCATGGCAATTGAATAAAGATTTGAAGTCAGACGTTGAGCAAAGCTTTGAGGGGATTGCGGAGACGCGCAAGGAATTGCTTACGAACTGGGCGACGGAATATTGGAATTATATTGATCAATTAGGCGAACAGCTGAAAGCAGTCCTCGTTCAAAATGAAGATGGTTATACCTCTATCGTTCAGTCACAGATCGAACGACTTTTCGATAGAACCTATGCGCGCGGGATAGATATAACCGAACTTTTTTTCTTAGATGTGAGACAAACAGTTATCATCTCTACTTATGAGCCGCATATCGGAATGACCTATCAGGCGGGTAGTAGTTTGCAACAGGGTCTTGCATATATGATTCAAGAGAGCGGCTTCCGCAGATGTCTATTCGGCCCTTATAGTGACTCACTTACGTTAAAGCTGGGGCCTCGATCTTCATCCTTCCATGATAAAATGACTCTATTATTTATGCTTCCGATCTCCATGAATGGCAAATTAGCAGGGACATTGTGCGGACGTGTACCAAATGACGTACTGGGTGATTTGATCCAGCGTGAATCGGGTCACGTATACCCCGATTCGGGAGATAATTATTTATTTATGGCAAAGGCCGGCTTGAATAAGCAAATAGCACCGGGAACAGCTCTCTCACGCAGTCGCTTTGAGGATCGTACGTTTACGCATGGCGAGAATCTTAAGGATGGAGTAACTACGAATTGGGGTAAGGTTTCTATAAAGGAGCATACAGAGCTGGAGATCATATTTACAGATCCGGCTACAGGTCAACTGCATACAGGGGTAGCAAATACGATACGTAATGGAAGCAATTTATTTGTCGAATTTCCGGGTTACTCAGATTATAGACATATTTCTGTTATTGGAAAAGGAGTAACGTTTCAACTGCCGGATTGCCCCGATCAATGGGGCATGATGTGCGAGGGCGATTTGGAGGAAGTATATCGCATTCGCAGTATTGGTTGGAGACAACGCAAGCTGCTGCTTATATCAATGCTTAGTATAAGCGTTCTGACCATACTGCTCCTCCTGTTTGTAGCTGCTAATGCATCTGCTTTGGTAACTGCAATTGTCGGCGGCGTAATTAATCTATTAGGGGGCTTGCTGTTCAGTGTTATATTTCAGAAAAGGGAGTCTAAGCGGGTCGTGTCACACCTGCAAAAGATTAATCGCTTTATTCGAATAAATGCAGAAGGTAAAGGGGATTTGACGCAGCGTCTAAAACTAGGCGATTTCGATAATGATGAATCGAAGGAATTGGCCAAATGGATCAATAATATGATCGATTCCTTGGAAGGCATTATGCTTCAGGTCAGGATGGCTTCCGCAGATGTTTTAACCAGTCACAATGGGCTCAATGAATCGGCAGCGATCACATCGGCTTCTACAGAACGGGTGAGCGGGAAAGTAACCGATATGATTGGAAGCATCAGACTGCAATTGAAGGATATTGATATGGCGAAGGATGCGGCTGGTGACATGCGCACGACGCTGAGGCAGATCGAGGAACAGGCAGCCGAGCAGATCGCGATAGCCAAAAGCGAGGTTGATCGCATTGGGGATAAAATGCTTCACATTTCAGCTAAAGTTGGAGAGAGCAACGGCACCATTCATAAATTTATGGATACAGTGCAAGAAATACAAGGAGTCCTGCATGTCATTGAAGAAATATCAGCGCAGACGAATTTGCTCGCTCTAAATGCCTCTATTGAAGCAGCGAGAGTAGGCGAACAAGGAAGAGGCTTTGCGGTTGTAGCTTCGGAAATTCGCAAGCTTGCAGATATGACCAAAAAATCAACCGAAGAGGTGCATGGAATTACACGTCATATCTATGATGAAGCGAAGCGAGCTTATGCATCTATGGATGAAGGAACACGAGTGGTTGAGGAAGGCAATCAGCTTGTTGCGGCTGCAGCGAGTACGCTTGCTTCTGCGCATGCCGAGGATCTCCGCAAGACGCAGGTTGTAGATGAGGTTGTGCAGCTCATGGAGAAGATTGCGCTCGTGAGCAGAGAGAATCGTAAGGTTTCTTCCGATGTGGAGTGTAAAGTACAAGAGCTTATTGGCGAAATGATGAATGTCCGTCAGACATCACAAAGTGTTGAGTCGATTACGAAGCTGCTTCAGCAGCTTGTTGGTCAGTTTAAGCTGACAGAATCAAGAATTCGATAGTAATGATAATAAAGTGCCGCAGAAACCCGTATGAAAAACGGAGCTGCGGCATTTTTTTATGCAACGGTCAACGTTATTCCTGCATCTAATAGGGCTGAATACATAATTATGCCATGGAATAGTTATCCTATGAGTGAATCCAACCATGAACAGAGGAAGGTGAGGGGTGAATGTTCCGATCCTATAAGCAAGGAAACGGCGCGACTGGCAAGAAGGCTGATAATCGAATAGCCAAAGCCGAGAAGCATGAGAAGGAGCAGCTTCAACCTTTCGCGGAAAAGGCCCTTTTCACTTCTCTGGATCAGAATCTGGAGGAAATGAAGCGCGAGCTTGGAGAGAGCCAGGATGTTATTTTTCGAGAGCTGCAATTAACAGATGCAGGGCATACCAAAGTACTCATTGTCTATGTGCAAGGAATGGTTGATGATGACCGAATGGATGAGTTTGTCATCCAACCGCTTCATAGAGAAAGGTTTCCGCATGATGCTGAATTGAAGCCGCTTGAGCTGCTAAGCTTTATGAAGAGCAGTCTGCTTTCAACAGGCATTATTAACGATATACGTGATTGGAAGATGTTGTTTCAAAAGCTGTTAATGGGTTACTGCATCGTCATGATCGAGGGTGCAAGTCAGGCAATAGGAACCAATGTTGTAGGCGGAGCAAGACGAAGTGTAGAAGAACCGAGAACTGAAATGGCCATACGTGGTCCTAGAGAAGGCTTCACGGAGTCGATTCGAACAAACACATCTTTGCTCAGGAGAAAAATACGGAGTCCGAAACTATGGATGGAGCAATGGACGATAGGTGAGATTTCACAAACACCAGTATGCATCATGTACATCAAAGGTTTGACAGATGAGAATGTACTGACCGATTTAAGAGAACGGCTGGAAGAGATTCAGATTGACGGCATTTTGGAATCAGGGTATATCGAGGAATTGATCAATGATCAGAAGTGGTCACCATTCCCAACCATTATGAGTGTAGAGCGCCCGGATGCGGCAGCTGGCAATCTACTAGAGGGTAAAATCGCCATTTTCGTTGACGGAACGCCGTTCGTACTTATTGTCCCAACGATACTAAACATGTTTTTTCAGTCGCCAGAGGATTATTATCAACGATTTGATATTGGAACCTTCTTGAGGCTGCTTCGTTTTGTTTCTTTTTTAATCGCGCTGCTCATGCCGTCGATTTATGTTGCGATCGTTGGTTATCATCAAGAAATGATACCGACTCAGCTGCTGCTAAAGCTGGCCGCACAGCGAGAAGGCGTGCCTTTCCCTGCCTATTTAGAAGCTTTTATTATGGAGTTTGTGTTTGAAATTTTGAGGGAAGCCGTTGTGCGGATGCCGAGTGCTGCGGGAAACACGATTTCAATCGTAGGCGGTTTGGTTATCGGACAATCGGTCGTTGAGGCGGGCATTGTCTCGCCAGCAGTCGTTATCGTGGTTTCCTTCACTGCAATTGCCAGCTTCGTATCACCGAAATATAGTCTTGGTATTGCTGCACGATTGCTGCGTTTTCTTCTACTTCTCGCAGCCTCCACACTTGGTTTTTACGGAATTGGAATCGTTGTGCTGCTGCTTCTGCTGCATTTGAGCAATTTAAGGTCGTTTGGTATGCCTTATATAAAACCATTTGCACCGCTGTACTGGAAGGATATGAAGGATACGTTTGTGCGAGCTCCTCTCTGGATGATGCGTGAACGCCCGCAGAAGCTTGCTGCGGGGAATCGGATTAGACAAGATATTGATACGGAGCATAGGAAGGAGCCGGGGCAATGAGCGAGTGCAGCACCAATGCGAGCAAACGTTTAAATACGTTCAAGATAATAGGACCTAAACTCTCTCTTGTTTGGACTGTTTGTGTGCTGGCATTATTAAGCGGCTGCTGGGATCTGCGCTATTTGGACAAGCTTGGCGTCGTTCTCGCTCTAGGTGTGGATGAAGATCCAACTGAAAAAAATAAACTGCAGCTGACGGTTCAGGTCGTACTCCCGCAAAACGTTGCAGCGGAAACGAAGGGGGGCATTGGCGGTACAGCAGTGACGACGTTTACAGAGAACGGCGACACCATTTTCGAAGCGATTCGGAAAATGTCGACAAAAACGTCTAGAAGGCTTTTTTTCTCTCACACGCAAATGTTAATTATAAGCGATGAAATGGCTAAAAAAGGAATTTATCCGTTAGTTGACTTAATAGAGAGAAATCCTGATATACGTACGGATGTTTTTGTTGTCGTCACGCGAGGAGTGAAAGCGGCAGATATGCTGCGATTAACGACACAGACGGAACCCATTCCCGTTAATCAGTTTCGTGAAATGATTGAGGTGAACCAGTCTTCCTATGCGTTGAACTATGTCGTAGATGTTAAAGATCTAATCAAACAAACGGGAAAGGGGAAGCAGCAGGCCGTTCTCCCTTCTATCCGGATAGAAGGGAATGAGGGAATGGGACATTCGAACGATAATATCAATAGTATCCCGGCGAAGGCTATTCCAGTGCTGTCAACGATGGCTATATTTAACGAAGGGAAGCTTCTAGGTTACTTGAAGCCTGAGGAATCAAGAGGATTATCTTGGCTGCATAATAAAGTAAAAAGCACCGTTGTAAAGCTTGCTTGCCCAAATGCTGAGGGGGATTTGATGGTTGAGGTGCACGATGTATCGACAGAACATAAGGTCAAACGCGGTCCAGATAATAAGCCAATCATACGGATTGAGATTAGGGTGGTTGGAGGCATTCAAGAGATCATGTGCCCTGGCGTGAAAGTATCTCAGGAAAAGGTGCTGAATGAAATTGGCCAGTTGACAAGTAAAGCGATAGAGGCGGAGGTAGAGGGTACAATCAATCGTCTGCAAAAGATATTTCGTTCGGATGTATTAGGCTGGGGCAAAGAGATTTATTACCAGCAGCCAGCGATTTGGAGGGAATTAGAAGGTGATTGGGAAACAGAATTTCCGGAAGTGAAAAGTGAAGTAATCTGTACAACCTCAATCGTAGGTTCAGGTATTCGGGGAGAATCTATAGTGAAGTGAGTGAAAGATATGATGCCTCTCATTGTCATCTTCTTATTTACCGTTTCGATTGGAACGGTAATATGGAGACGAAACAGTCAAAAGCAGCGCAAAAGTGAACGAGGCTGGGCTTTGTTTATTTTGGCGATAGGTACGGTGCTCATTATGGCAATGCTTCTACACGTCCCGCTTCCTACTCCTGTGGATTGGATGATAGTCTTATTGTCACCTGTATATAAACCTATAATAAGGTGGATAGAGGAGGATTCATAACAGAAATGAGTAAATACGCAGGAATGAACAATGCAGAGATTACATCAGGGCAATGTGCCAAACTGTTGTTCATGTTCGCACTGGGCAGTGCGGGACTCCTATTGCCTACGACTGTCATTTCAATTGCCAAGCAGGACGGATGGATATCCATGCTGCTAGCTGGGCCGTTTAATTACTTTATTCTAATGATCTTCCTAGCGCTTGCCGACCGTTTTCCGAATATGTCGCTTGCTCAATACGCAGAGCGAGTACTTGGGGTCTGGCTGGGCAAGTTGCTTACTTTGTTTTATATTGTGTTTTTTCTATTGCTCAGCGCACTTGTACTGCGCAACATATCAGATTTCTTAAATCTATCCGTATTACCGCAAACACCCGAGTGGTTCATTGACGTCACCTTCATGATTGTCATCGTATATGGTGTTTTGCTCGGTATAGAGACGATTTCTAGAACCGGTGAGATTCTTTTTGGCTGGGGATTACTAGTTGTCACAGTTGTGTTATTTTCCTTGTTTAATCAATTTGATTTCCATAACTTTGAACCCTTCTTGTACGACGGATGGATGAGACCGGTTAAAGGTGTATTTCCGATTTTAGGCTTCCCGATTGCCGAATTCGTATTTATTGCAATGATATTTCCAATTGTGCGGCAACAGGATCGCAAAAAGCTGAGAAAATCACTCAAGCTTTCTGCTGCAGCTATAACTTTCCTATGTACGATAGTTACGATTTTTTTACTCGCCGTGATGGGAGTAGATGAGACGAGCAGAAGCCCGTTTGCAGTTTTTGATATGGCAAAAAATATTAATATCGAAGAAATATTGGTACGTGTTGAAATTTTCATTGCTATGATTTGGATTGGAACCGTCTTTATGAAGCTGGCGCTTTGTGTCTATGTGCTAACGGTCATAACCGCGCAAATGCTCAATTTGTCTAGCTACAGGCCTATGGTTGTTCCTTATTCGTTTATTATTGTACCGCTCTCGTTACTGGTCTATCGAAATTCCGCTCATGCGCAGCAATTTACAATGGGAGTATGGACGGTATATAGCTTATTGCATGGTTTTGTTTTCCCATCTTTGCTGCTTCTGGTAGCGGTGATTAGAGGGAAAAAGGATATGAGCGATTGTCGTTTCCGAGATGAGCCGGCTTCTCAAGGTTTCAAGCAGAAGGAAGAGAATTCGACAGAAAGTGCAACAGAATTAACGAACAATGAACCTGTCAGCAATCCAACTCCATCATAGACGGCAGTGGAAGCATTTGTTATAATTGTGAGGCAAATTGACCAAGCGGCAACGGTTCGTACCTATTGAATTAACGGAGGCGATCGTGTGGAAAACTACTCCAATAATTATGTCGTCGTGGCTATTTTTATCGTGCTTGGTATTCTGCTTCCGGTTGCTGCATTGACTGTCGGGAGACTGCTGAGACCGAATAAGCCGAATGTGTTCAAACAGACCACCTATGAAAGCGGCAATGAGCCGGTAGGTGAGGGGCAGGTCCGTTTTAACATCCGCTATTACTTGTTTGCATTAATGTTCGTCATTTTTGATGTGGAAACCGTATTCTTATATCCTTGGGCCGTTGCATATAATAAGCTCGGCTTATTTGTGCTAGTCGAAATGTTGATTTTTGCGGGAATGCTGCTTATTGGTCTTCTATATGCCTGGAAAAAGAAGGTGCTGAAATGGAATTCAGTTTAGAGTCAATTTCGATAGAGGAACGCAAAGAGCTGGAGCGCAACGTATTTATGGGCACCTTGGAGCAATTAAAGGCTTGGGCAAGAAGCAACTCGTTATGGCCAATGACATTCGGTTTGGCGTGCTGCGCAATTGAAATGATGGGAACGGGCGCATCGCATTATGATCTGGATCGGTTCGGGGTTATGTTCCGCACTTCGCCGCGCCAGTCCGATGTTATGATTGTGGCCGGTACAGTTACAAAAAAGATGGGGCCGCTTCTTAGACGTTTGTATGATCAAATGCCTGAGCCGAAGTGGGTTATCGCAATGGGCTCATGCGCAACGGCTGGCGGACCATATGTTAAATCATATTCAGTCATAAAGGGTGTCGATCAGATCGTACCAGTTGATGTGTATATACCAGGCTGTCCACCTAACCCGGCAGCGCTGATCTACGGCATTAATAAGCTGCAGGAGAAAATCCGCTACGAGGCGAAGACTGGGAAGCGGGTGACCGGTCGATGAGTGAAGAAGAGAAACCGCTTACAAATACACCTCCGGCAGACCCGGAACGGGAAGCGAAGCTGAAAGCGGCTGCTGAGGCGCGTGCGGCAAGGGCTGCTGCAAAGGTGCAGGCTGAAGCGGAAGCGCAAGCAGTGCAAGAGGAGCCTAAGCCGCCCTCACCAAGGCAGCCTGAACTAGAGTCTCTAGTAGCTCTCCTTAAGCAGGAGGTAGCTGAGGCTGCGGTTGAGGATGCCTACCTAAATGAATTGAACGGCGATATGCCCATGATCATTGTGAGCAACTCGCACTGGAGGGAATCAGCAAGGCTGCTTAAAGATCATGAACAGCTGCGATTTAACTTTCTGCGTAATGTGTCAGGTGTCGATTATGAGACACATATCGAAGTGGTTTATCATATGATTTCGCTCGGAACGAAGAGGGAAGTTGCGATTAAAATAAAAGCAGATCGGGAAGCGTCATCCGTATATTCCGCGACGCCTGTCTGGGCGACGGCAAATTGGAATGAACGAGAAATATATGATTTATTAGGAGTAGATTTTCCCGGACATCCTGATATGCGACGGATTATGATGCCGGACGACTGGGTTGGCCATCCGCTGCGCAAAGATTATGAGTCGATAGATTCGGAGGTGTAGGCAGCCTTGATTCGTACAGAAGAACTGCTCTTAAATGTTGGTCCGCAGCATCCGAGCACACATGGTGTATTTCGAATCATCGTTAAGCTCGATGGTGAAGTGATCACTGAGGCGACACCCGTCATGGGATATTTGCACCGAGGTACCGAGAAGATCGCGGAAAATCTTAATTTCACACAAATTATCCCTTACACAGATCGAATGGATTATGTCTCTGCGATGACAAATAATTATGTACTCGTTCATGCAGTAGAGACGATGATGGGTCTGGAAGTGCCGCAGCGAGCAGAGTATCTTAGGCTTGTCGTCATGGAGCTCCAGCGCGTAGCGAGCCATCTTGTCTGGTGGGGAACCTATCTGCTTGATATTGGTGCTATGAGTCCGTTTCTATATGCTTTCCGCGACAGGGAAATGATTATTGATCTATTCAATGAACTGTGCGGTGCCAGATTAACCTACAACTATATGCGTGTCGGCGGAGTGAAATGGGATGCGCCTCCAGGCTGGCTGGATAAGGTGCGAGACTTCATTCCATACATGGAGAAGAAACTGCAGGAATACGATAAGCTCGTCAGCGGAAATGAAATTTTTCTTGCTCGCATTAAGGGAGTTGGAACATACGATGCGGCAACAGCGATTGACTACGGCCTTACAGGGGCGAATCTTCGTTGTACAGGAGTAGACTTCGATATCCGCAAGGCAGAGCCATATAGCTTGTACAGCCAATTTGAATTCGATGTACCGCTCGGCAAAGTCGGAGATTGTTATGATCGTTATCGCATTCGGCTTGAAGAAATTCGTCAAAGCCTGCGTATTCTAAAGCAAGCGATGGAACAATTCCCTGGCAGCGGGGAAACGATGGGCAAGGTTCCGCGCGCGATCAGACCTCCTGCTGGCGAGGTTTATGTGCGTATCGAATCGCCGCGCGGCGAAATCGGATGCCATATCGTATCCAAAGGCAAAGCTGAGCCGTATAGGCTCAAGTTCAGAAGACCGTCATTCGTTAACTTGCAAATACTGCCGAAGCTGCTTGTAGGCGAAACGATGACGAACCTCATTACGATATTGGGCGGCATTGATATTGTCGTCGGGGAGGTCGATTGCTAATGCAGTCTTGGCTTAACCAATCGCTAACTTGGGGAAATGCGCTTGTACTATTTCTATGGGCCGTTGTATTCCTCTTCATCGTGCTTGGTTTCGTTACGTATGCGATATACTTCGAGCGGAAGGTGATTGGCTGGATGCAGCTGCGCATCGGCCCGAATCGTGTCGGTCCTCTTGGCTTGCTGCAGACGGTAGCTGATATCTTCAAGCTTCTGATCAAGGAAGATACGATTCCGCGCAAGGCGGATCGGGCTTTGTTCATACTTGCCCCTGTTTTAGCCTACATACCGGCTTTCTCCGTACTGGCCGTGCTTCCTTATACGCAAAACCTATATTTCGCAGATTTGAATGTCGGGTTGCTCTATTATGTGGCTTTGTCGGGGATCTCTACGCTTGCGATTGTGCTGGGCGGTTGGGCCTCTAATAATAAGTATGCACTCCTTGGGGGTATGCGCTCCGCGGCACAAATGATAAGCTATGAAGTACCGCTCGTCATTTCAGTTGTAGGTGTTATTTTACTGAGCGGCAGTCTGAATCTACGTGACATTGTAATGGCGCAGGACGGCGGCTGGTTTTGGAATTGGAATTTCATCCCTCAAATCATTGGATTCGTTATTTTCATTATTGCAGCGGTTTCGGAGCTCAATCGTACCCCATTTGACTTGCCGGAGGCGGAATCGGAGCTTGTTGCGGGTTATCATGTCGAATACAGCGGCTTTCGGTTTGCGTTCTTCATGCTCACGGAATACGTATACGTTTATGCCATAGCTGCTCTAACAACGGTACTGTTTCTGGGAGGCTGGCACGCTCCGGTGCCATTTCTTGATTTTGTACCTGGGCTTGTATGGTTTCTGCTCAAATTTGCGTTTATTGTGTTTTTCTTATTTTGGATTCGTGCGACGATGCCGCGTATACGTGTGGATCAGCTTATGGGGCTTGGCTGGAAGGTACTGCTCCCGGTGTCGCTGCTTAACGTATTTCTAACTGCTGTATATTTGGAGTTGTTTATTAAGAACTAGCAAAGGGGGGAAGGAAATGAAAGGAATGCTGCAAGGACTGGGTGTAACGCTCAAATCAATGACGGCTCCAAAAGTGACCACCTCCTATCCAGACGTGCCCTTTGTCATGCCGGATCGGTTCCGTGGTATTCAGCACTTTATTCCTGATTTATGCATCGTATGCAATCAATGTGCACGTATTTGTCCAACGGACTGCATTACGCTGACAGGCAAGCCGAACCCTGACCCTGAGAAAAAAGGCAAGGTAATTGAAACGTTCGATATTAATTTTGAAATTTGCATTTTATGTGATTTATGCACTGAAGTTTGTCCAACCGAAGCGATTGTCATGTCCAATCATTTTGAGCTGGCTACCTTCAGCCGTGATGATTTGTTTAAGGATGCACAGTGGCTGACGGACAATAACACACTTACTCGGCAGGATAATAACAATATCGGAGCGCCGGCCAAAGGGGGCGCAAAATAGTTGTTCAATATTGAATTTACAGGCGAGTTTATCGCTTTTTTTATCATCTCGGCTATAATAATCTGCGGCGCAGTACTCATGGTCAGCTTAGAGAAAGTTGTACATATGGTGATCTCCATGGCAGCTGTGTTTCTAGGATTAGCTGCAATGTTCGTCCTGCTTGAGGCGGAGTTTGTCGCATTCGTTCAGGTTCTTATTTACGCTGGCGCAGTATCGATTCTTATGATATTCGGAATTATGATGACGAAGCATCAGGCAGGGGAGCGGGACCCTGTGAAGCCGCTGCACGAGGCGCTTGCCGCAATTGGTGCGCTCAGTTTGTTCGGCGTATTGTTTTATGCGATCCGCTCGACCACCTTCCCTGAGCCGCAGCCTTTTAATCCGGGAGAAGACAATACGATGGCAATCGGAGAGCTTCTGTATACAGGGTATGTGATCCCATTTGAGCTGCTCTCGGTGCTTTTGACTGTAGCATTTATTGGAGCAATCGTGCTTGCCAAAAAGGAGGAGAATTAATTTCATGCTTCCTTCCTACTTAACGATGGCTGCTATCCTGTTCTGTATCGGGTTGTACGGTGCATTGGTGAAAAGAAATGCGGTCGTTGTTCTACTCTCGCTAGAGCTCATGCTAAACGCGGTGAATTTGAATTTAATTGCGTTTTCGAAGTATGGTGTCGTTCCGTCCTTGACGGGCCAAATCTTTTCCTTATTCACGATTACGGTCGCTGCAGCTGAGGCAGCGATTGGGGTAGCTATACTAATTGCTTTGTTTCGCTTGCGCGGGACAGTTAACGTCGATGAGTTTGACAAAATGAGGAGGTAGCGCAGCGTATGATTATGTACTCACAGTCGGCTTGGTTAATCCCGCTGTTTCCGCTGGCAGCATTCCTCGTTTTGACGGCGCTCGGCCGCAGCTATCGACGAGCTGGCGTTTCCATCGGATCACTTGGTTCATTTGGTGCTTTTGTTCTGTCTTTATTCATTATGATTGATCGACTTGGCGCCAATGAAGTGGATTATAATTATTCCTTTGATTGGATTTCGATTGGGGATTATACGCTTAAGATTGGGTTTGAGGTGACCAATCTCACAGCACTCATGCTGGTGGTTGTGACCCTAGTAAGCTTTCTTGTTAATGTCTACTCCGCCGGCTACATGAAGGATGATGAGCGGATTACCGTGTTTTATGGTTATGTCGCTCTTTTCACATTTTCCATGTTAGGGCTCGTATTATCCGATAACTTATTATCGCTTTATATTTTCTGGGAGCTAGTAGGCGTTTGTTCGTTTCTACTAATTGGCTTCTGGTATACACTTCCGCAAGCACGTGCAGCGGCGAAGAAGGCTTTCATCGTAACACGGATTGGCGATGTCGCCTTGCTTCTCGCCATTCTGCTTCTGTTCTGGTATATGCCGGATCATGCGCTTGACTTTACTACGATTCAAAGCGTGTTCCAAGGACAGTCAGGTGCGATTACGAATGGGATAACGACGTTGATCGCTTTGCTTATTTTTGTTGGCGCTATGGGCAAGTCGGGTCAGTTTCCGCTTCATGTGTGGCTGCCTGATGCGATGGAGGGTCCGACACCGATTAGTGCGCTCATCCACGCTGCTACAATGGTCGCGGCAGGAGTGTTTCTTATTGCGCGGACGTTTGATATTTTTCAGGATTCAGCGGCGGCAATGGAAACAATCGCTTATGTAGGCGGATTTACAGCCATATTCGCAGCAACGATTGCGCTGGCTCAAAATGATATTAAACGGATTTTAGCGTATTCTACGGTAAGCCAGTTAGGATACATGATGATGGCGCTCGGACTTGGTTCTTTAACAGGCGGCATCTTTCATCTATTCACACATGCATTCTTCAAAGCTTTACTTTTCCTTGGGGCTGGAAGCATCATTCATGCGGTGCATACCCAGAACATACATGAGATGGGTGGACTCGGATCCAAAATGCGAGTAACCGCATGGACCTTCGCGATTGGCGCATTGGCGCTTGCAGGCATTCCGCCATTATCAGGCTTTTGGTCAAAGGACTTGATTTTGACAATTGCATGGGAAACGAACCCATTGTTATTTATTGTGGGGCTGGCAGCAGCTTTTTGTACGGCGCTTTATATGTCTCGGCTGTTCATCCTTGTGTTTATGGGGAAACCAAACAAGGCTTCGTCTCATGTGAAAGAATCGCCTGTTTCCATGAAGGTGCCAATGATCGTACTGGCTGTACTGGCTATAGCTGCTGGATTCATTGAAACTCCTTGGAACGGCTGGTTCGGCTTGTGGATTAATGATGGAGCAGAAACGGTACATAGCAGCGGTGTAGCCATTGTTGCATCCATCGCGGTTGGTCTGCTCGGTATTTATATCGGTTGGCTCATCTACGGGAAAAATAGTGTGAACAGAAACGCATTGCAGGAAAAAACACCTAAGCTTGTGAAACTGCTTGAACGCGGTTATTACATAAATGAGCTTTATGAGGTTATTATTGTGAAGCCGCTAAAGCTGATCGGTTCCGCTCTTATGGTGTTTGATTCCTTTGTCGTAGACGGGATCGTCCGAATAACAGGTGTAGCGGTAACCGCAGCGGGGAAAGCCGTTGATCGGCTGCAGAACGGGCAGGTACAAACCTATGGTCTGGCTGCTGTCATCGGCTTTGTTATTCTTGTGGTTGCTATCGTTGGAAGGAGGTTCCTGCCATGAGCATCCTGAATGACATGCCTATTTTATCATTTATTTTGCTGTCACCATTACTTGGCATCATTGTGCTATTGCTGCTTCCTAAGCATCGGAGCAGTTGGCTGAAGACAACGGTTGTCATCACAACATTAGTTCCTCTGCTGCTCTCGCTTTGGCTTTATGCTGATTATAATAAACAGCAGGGCGGTTCAGCGTTCGACGAGCAGTACAGTTGGGTGGAGCTGCCTCTTAATAAGGAATCGCTAAATAACGCTTCTGAATTTATGTTTATATTCCAATATGAGCTGGGCGTCGATGGAATATCGCTTCCGTTGTTGCTTCTCGCGACACTTGTGTCCGCGATGGCCGCACTTGCCGCCGTCCATATTAAGAAGAGATGGAAATCTTTTTTTATATGGTTCTTGCTGCTGGAGATAGGAATGCTTGGCGTATTTCTAGCCCGCGACTTGTTTTTGTTTTTTATATTTTTTGAGCTTACGCTCATTGCGATGTATTTCTTAATTGGCATCTGGGGCTACTTCCATCGCGAACGAGCGGCAAATCAGTTTCTGATCTATAACGGAATTGGATCAGCTATTATGCTGATTGCCTTCGTTATTCTTGTGAATACAGCAGGCTTCCACATTGACCAGGCGGGCGATCAAATCAGCTTTATTTATAGCGGCAGCTATGCCGACATTTTCCACAACATGACTGATTCGGCGGCTTGGGTTAACATGACCCCAGAGCAGCTTGGCACAATCAATCCATTCCAAATGACGGATACGACGCAGTGGGTGCTGTTTATTATGCTGCTGGTCGCTTTCGGCATTAAGCTGCCGATTTTCCCGTTCCATACTTGGATGCTGAAGGTGCATACTGAGGCTCCAACCTCAATTGTAATGATTCATTCGGGCATATTGCTAAAAATGGGCACGTACGGCTTGCTTAGATTTGGGATATTACTCTTCCCGAGTCAAGCTCGAGAATATGCGACAGTGCTGGCTGTGCTCGGCGTCATTAATATTTTGTATGGAGCACTGCTAGCCTTTAGACAGCAAGAGTTCAAGCTCGTACTCGCTTACTCTTCCATCAGCCATATGGGGATTGTCTTGCTCGGGCTTGCTGCTATCAATGAAATTGGCCTGCAGGGAGCGGTGTTTCAGCTCGTATCTCACGGTCTCATATCCGCTTTGTTATTTTTGATCGTTGGCAGTATTTATGAACGCACGGGAACAACTGAACTGTCGGAGCTGGGCGGTTTAGCACGCTCTATGCCATTCATCAGCGGAATACTGCTGACGGCGGGCCTTGCATCTCTAGGGCTGCCGGGCTTGTCCGGCTTTATTGGAGAGTTTCTATCTCTGCTCGGTCTATTCGAGTCACATCGCTTGCTGACGGCAGCGGCGGCGCTTGGCATTATTTTGACCGCGGTTTATGTGCTCCGAGCCGTGCTGAAAATTACATTTGGTCCGCAGCGTGAGGCGTTTGGCGCATTGAAGGATGCGAGACTTATAGAGGCTGTTCCGATGATTGTGCTGCTTGCTTTCATTGTGCTTCTAGGTTGTTTTCCTTCCATCCTCACGGATACTGTACAGTATGGAATGGATAGGCTTTTCGGACAATTACTTGCAACAAGGGCGGGGGGATAAACCATGAACGAAGCTGTTTCATTCATACCACTGACATGGACCGATACGTTCTACCTTGCCCCTGAGTTTACGCTCGCCGTTATGTTTTTGCTTCTTGTAATACTGGATTTGTTGCTGCCGAAGCGTGTTAACAGACTTTCTATGGGTTGGTTAACGCTTGCAGGTATATTGGCGTCGCTGCTGTTTGTAATGCTTCGAATGGTGGATATGAATCAGGGCGGAGTTTCTGCTGAAGCGATACAGCTGCTCGGCAATAGCTACCGCATTGATGATTTCTCAAGCCTGCTGAAAATTGTGTTTTTGACAGGAACAGCGCTTATCATTCTGCTCGCAATCGGTTCGGAGCGAGACGAGGATGCGATAACGGAAAAAGCAGAGTATTTCTATCTGGTGCTGCCCGCTCTAATGGGAGCTATGATGATGGCCTCCTCAGGAAATTTGGTGACGTTGTACATTGGTTTGGAGCTGCTCAGTATAACCAGCTATGTGCTGGTAGGAATGAGACGCAAATCGTCATTATCAGCCGAGGCTGCATTCAAGTATGTCGTAACGGGCGGAATATCCTCCGCGATGGTGCTATTCGGAATGTCTTACATCTACG
Source organism: Paenibacillus sp. J22P15 (assembly GCF_056269345.1). Lineage (NCBI taxonomy): Bacteria > Bacillati > Bacillota > Bacilli > Caryophanales > Paenibacillaceae > Paenibacillus > Paenibacillus sp. J22P15. The sequence goes on along the minus strand of NZ_JBWDNT010000006.1, from coordinate 128,421 downwards.
GCATAACGGGATCCGTTGATCTTGCTGTTATTGGAGAGGCTTTACCGCGAGCGCTGGAGGATTTCAAGGCACTTGCTTATGTAGGCTTCTTCTTTATGATTGCCGGCTTCGGTATTAAGATCGCCGCAGCTCCGTTTCACGCTTGGGCACCTGATGTATATCAAGGGGCTCCGACCCCTGTGTCAGCATTTCTGGCCGTAATTGCCAAAGGGGCGGCGCTGGCAGCGATATTCAGAGTCATGTTCAGCACGGGACTGTTAATCGTTGACGGGAATGCTGCTGAAGTATCGGGCGATATCTTCTTCGCACTATTAGTGCTTGCTGCTGCTGCGATGCTCGTAGGAACAACGGCCGCACTAACGCAAAGGAACATGAAGCGCTTGCTGGCACTGTCTGGTGTAGCCAACGCTGGATATTTGCTGGTGCCTATTGGGATTTCAATAACCGTGGTACATAGCAGCAACTTTTCTGAGTTTGTTTATTATCTGGTTGCGTATTTGTTTATGACGATCGGTGCGTTTGCTGTGTTTACTGTCGTAAGCCGCGCTTCGGGACACGAGGAGCTGAAGAGCTTCGCGGGGATGTACTACCGGGCGCCATGGACGGCCGCTGCTATGGTTGTGTTCATCTTATCTTTGTCGGGCTTGCCGATTTCCGGCGGTTTTTTTGGAAAGCTGTTCATCTTGCTGGGGGCAGCAAGTGCCAAAGCATACTGGCTAGCAGCTATTATCGTCGTAAGCAGCGTCATTTCTTACTATTTCTACTTTGGCATTGTGCGTCAGATGTTCATGCGAAGCGGAGAAGAGAACAACGAGATTCGTATCTCAGGAGCGACGGGACTCGTGATCTGGTTGTGTGCGGCGGCTACGGTTGCGTTAGGTATTTTCCCAGGACCACTAATGAAATGGATCGACACGATATTCTCTATTAGCGGTGATTTGATGATCACTAGATAAACCAATTGATTGGAAATTCATAAAAAGCGTCATTGTGATATGAAAGCTTAAAATGTGAGAGAACGTTCGAAAGGTATGGCAGCTATATAAAGATGAGAGAAGATCATTTAAGTGGATATTATCTGCTTAGATGATCTTTTTTATTTGGATGAGGCTAATTCAAGCGGAATTTCTTGATTTGGTTTGGTGCTAGTTTGGTTAAAAATGAGCAGAAATAACATATGACTGTTTCATTGAAGTTTGTTGTGGGTATTGTGCAGTAAGGGGACAATAGTAGATAAAGAGCACTATGCTATCTATGAAAGCGGGTTCGCGCTCGTCAATATTTACCGGGAAATAATAGATTGTGCCGAATTTTGCTTTTCTTATGTTTGAAGCGATTTAAATGTAGGACTTTTGTCCTTTTGTCTCTCTGAAACAAGGGAAATGATGTCTGTAACGAGAAAACATTATGATAGAGTATTCAAATTGTGATGCTGTCTGGAACGAGAAAAAATATGAAGGAATATTGAAAATGTAATGCTGTCTGTGATGAGAAAATATATTGAAGGAATTTCGTTTTAAATTGTGAATAACCTTCACCCATTTGATACGAAAAGGCAGGATAGGATGAGTAAACGAAAAGTATCGAGACTCTCGAAGATATCATATGCGTTTAGTCAGCGGCTATCGATAGATAGGCTGGCAATTGCAATAGCAAGCTTATACAAGCAAGCAAGCGGCATGGCTGCGCGAATGCTCATTCGTCGCGCCCTGCCCGCGCTGTTGGTCGGGAGCATCGCCCTTGGGGGCATAGCCCCCGGAGCAGCGCCTACGGCGTCCGCAGAGGTCATCTCTGCTGCGGACGCCGTAGGCGAAGATGCAGAGCAGCCGCAAAGCTGGCTGCTCAAATGGAGCGATCCCGCGCTCGCATATGAGCTGCGCGGGACGGAAGTGCTTCGCCGCCAGAATGAGGCGGCGGTCATGCTCGTACGTCCGGCTGCTGAAAGCGCGGACGTACAGGAATGGCTGCGCCGGCTGCGAAGCTTGCCGGGCGTAGAGTACGTGCACCCGAATAATCGGGTGCACATGCTTGCTATGCCTGCCGGCGAGTCTGAGGACGATGCCTCGGCAGGCGCAGGCATAGCGAGCGGCTCGGCGCAGCAGGAGCCGCAGGCGACTTCACCAGCAGAGCCTCCGGAAGCTGAGGCTTCTCTCTCGGCGTCGCGAGCAGCGGCAGCCTTGGCGGCCACGATGCAGGCCAATGATCCTGAGCTGCCTAAGCAGCTCTATCTCAAGCAGATCGGCGCGCAAAAAGCGTGGGAAACCGTTCGTGAGCAGCAGCAGCTTACCATTGCGATCGTGGATACGGGCGTTGATTTAGAGCATACGGATTTGAAGAATAATCTCGTTCCGGGAGCTAACTTAGTTAGTCCGGGAGATTCGCCTGATGATGATAACGGCCACGGGACTAGCGTAGCGGGTGTGATAGCAGCAACGGCTAATAATAGAATAGGCATTGCAGGCATTGTCTGGAAAGCCAAAATAATGCCGATCAAAGCGCTTGATCATCGAGGCGACGGTACCGAGCAGGAGCTTGGCGAGGCGATATTGTACGCGGTTCGCAGCGGTGCAAAAATCGTCGTGCTGTCAGTCGGCTTACATCGCTATTCTCCCTACATGCTCGATATTGTGCAATATGCAGAAAGCAAAAACGTACTGCTCGTGGCAGCGGCAGGAAACGACGGGGGAACCTTTGGAGAGAAAGCGGCGGTGAAATATCCGGCAGCATATCCAACCGTACTCGCAGTCGGGGGCGTTAAGGCCAATAATATGGTCGATAATCGTTCGAATAAAGGAACCGAGCTTGATCTAGTTGCACCATGGAATGTATATACAACAGCCATTGGCGGATTATACAAGAAAGAGGAAGGTACATCAATGGCGGCTCCACAAGCCGCTGCTGCAGCGGCGCTCATATGGGCACGCTACAAGGACTTGAAGCCTTACCAAATACGTGAGCTGCTGCGACAAACAGCCGTGGACATCGGTTCGCCCGGTGTCGATAGCTCGTCAGGTTATGGCTTGCTTCAAATTGACCAAGCCGTTCGCTCCACATTAAAACAGGATGGCTTTGAACCGAATGACAGCCAAACGAAAGCAGCACGTTTTCCGCTTAATACACAAATTTCTGCTGAACTTCGAGGGACAGCGGATCATGATTGGTATCAAATTGAGACGCCTTATGATGGGAAGCTGACGCTTCAATACGAAGGACTGGTCGCGAGCGGCAGCATTGTGCCTCCTGTTCGGCTCACTCACTACTTTAATGGCGTGAAGCAGACCACAAGGGATACGAAGCTTGCAAGCAGATCCATTGATCTTGAGGTCAAGAAAGGCAAAAATGCCATTCATCTTGAGCTGATTAATCAGAGCAGCAATGATGTACTGCCATACCAGTTGACCTCTTCTTTTACGATGAAGCCGGACGATTACGAGAAAAATGATAAATCAGTTGAAGCAGCTGCGCTTCAACCTCGATCTCAGTCAATAACCGGTAATTTTCATCAAACGGCTGATCGGGACTGGTTTGCAGTTACATTCACACAGAGCGGCGAACTTCGTCTCGTCCTCAGTACGAATACGGCTCGTATTGACGCTGGTCTAGCGATTCAAAAAGCAGGGCAGCAGTTAATGGAGTATGACGACCAAGGAGAAGGGGAGACAGAGCAGTCTTCAGTCATAAGTGTGACTCCTGGTAAATATTATATTCGTGTTCACAATGCGATCTCATCCGAAGCAAGCCCGACAATAGGCACCTATAAGCTGACGATGGATTATTTGCCTAAATATGATGATCCGAATGAACCGAACGATAAATCGTACGAAGCATTCATGATTAATCCAGGAACGGAGTATCTTGGTGTTATTAGCAGCTACTCAGACGTAGATTGGTTTCAAATCCGGGTTTCAAACACTAGCTTCATCAGTATGACAATAAGCGGTGTACCGCTTCATGCTGATCTTAGCCTGCTGTTGTATGATAAGAGAATGAAACAGCTTACGGGCTCTCGAACAAGAAAGAGCGGCAAGCTGCAGTCTGAAGATCAACTTTTGAATCCAGGCGTATATTACGTAAAGCTGTATTCAGACGAACCCTTTGACAAGCAGTATTATCGGCTAAAAGTGAAGTCGGAGGAGTTGATTGCTGGATTCCGAGATATTAAAGGCCACTGGGCACAGAATGAAATTGTTGCATTAAATAAAAAAGGGATTATTAACGGATCAGGGAATAATCGTTTTGAGCCGAAACGCGCGATCACGCGAGCGGAGGCCGTCTCAATGGCGGTGAAGGCATATAAACCGATCTCTACGGGTACAGTCAAAGGGAAACGGTTTAAGGATGTTTCATTGAACCACTGGGCTTATGATGCGATTGCAATGGCTGTAGACAAAGGGTGGATTAAAGGGTTCCCGAATGACGTATTTAAGCCGGATCAGCCAATTACTCGAGCAGAAATGGCGATGCTTATCGGTCATGCGGATGGCGTACAGACGCGGCTGCCGATTGTAGACCCATTTTCCGATGTGCCCAAAACGCACTGGTCAGCATCCATGTTATACACAATGAAGTTGAATGGGCAAATTGCAGGTGTAGAATCGAATCAATACAAACCGAATCAGCAGGCCAGCCGTGCGGATTATACCTTGCTGCTTTACCGATTCATCACCTAATATTTACATAAAACAAATGAGCATCATAATCCGTTAGTAATATAAAGCCAGATGTGCCAAATATACTTGTTGTGAGTGTCGTTAATGGAGTGGAGTTTGGAGCTTAAAAGATGAGAAAGCTCGGGAGGCATCAAGGACGTGAATTACGATTTTACCAACACAATGCAGAACTATACCGGCATGACCGGATTATTCTCCATTATCATTGTTATTCTGAGTATCATTCTTGTATGGTTTGTATTGCAGGAGGTCAAATGGGATACTTTTTTTCGATTTCCACGGAGTCCAAAAGCAAGGCTGTTTCAAGTTTTCGTTGCCATTATTATGGGCCATTTGTTAGCTAAATTTATTTTGGAATATTGGGGTTACACCGTCCTGCTTAAAAGCTTTGTCGAATAACAAAAGCGAAACATGTCAACAATGGGTAATACATGACGGTCTCAAAAAGCAGATGACTTACGAATAGGTATCAATTAGGACCTGTAATCGATTGGGAACGTAGTTTTTCCGTGGGAAAGAAGCGTTTCTGGAGAATAAAGTCATAAATTGCGGTCGGAATCGCATGCAAAAAGTGGGAATAATATAACGCTTGTCGATTGGTGTAAATGAATGATAAGATGAAGGTTGGGTAAAGTGAGAAATTCCTTATCATTCAAGTTTAGGAAATAGAAAATGCAGTTCGCGGAGGGAACCAAAAGATGACCAAAATTATCGTCCGCGGAGGCCAGCGTTTGAAGGGAACGGTCCGTGTTAGCGGAGCAAAGAATGCAGTACTCCCCATTTTAGCGGCCTCATTATTGGCGACAGAAGGAGACAGCGTCATCTATGACGTACCCCTCCTCGACGACGTTATGACGATTCAGAAAGTGCTCGCCTCTTTAGGCGCACAATTATCCTATAATAATGAAACGATGCGCATTACAGCGCAGTCTATTACGACTTATGAGGCTCCATATGAGCTTATTCGGAAAATGCGTGCATCTTTCCTTGTTATGGGTCCTTTACTTGGTCGCATAGGCAGGGTTAGAATTTCGTTGCCTGGCGGCTGCGCGATCGGAACTCGTCCGATTGATCAGCATTTAAAAGGCTTCGAAGCGATGGGCGCGGAAATTACGCTTGGTCAGGGCTTTATCGAAGCCAGCACAAAGACACGTCTTAAGGGTGCGAAAATTTACCTCGACGTAGCAAGTGTAGGGGCGACAGAAAACATTATGATGGCAGCTGCGCTCGCAGAGGGCACTACAATTCTTGAGAATGCAGCTAAAGAGCCAGAAATCGTTGATTTAGCTAACTATATTAATGCAATGGGCGGTAAAGTTCGCGGTGCAGGTACAGGTGTCATTCGTATCGAAGGCGTGGATCGGATGTACGGCGCTGCGCATAATGTTATTCCTGACCGTGTGGAGGCAGGTACGTATATGATCGCAGCTGCTATTACAGGCGGTGACGTATTCGTGGAAGGTGCTATTTCCGATCATTTGACTCCAGTTATTTCGAAGCTGCAAGAGATGGGTGTAGAGATTACCGAGAGCGATAACGGGATTCGTGTTCAATCCAGCGCACAATTGAAATCTGTCGATGTTAAGACGTTGCCGCATCCTGGCTTTCCGACAGATATGCAATCTCAAATGATGGCTCTTCTACTCGTATCCGAGGGAACGAGCGTCGTTACGGAAACGGTTTTCGAGAATCGTTTTATGCATGTCGAGGAATTTCAGAAGATGAATGCTCAAATTAAAGTGGATGGACGTACAGCTATTGTCAGCGGAGGCTTGCCGCTAACAGGTGCAAAGGTATGTGCAACCGATTTGAGAGCGGGAGCAGCACTTATATGTGCGGCCTTGCGCGCAGATGGAGAGACTGAAGTAACAGGTTTGCATCATGTCGATCGCGGTTACGTCAACATTACAGGCAAGCTTGCTTCGCTCGGTGCAGACATCCAACGTGTTGAATTGATGAATGATGATGCAGCGGCAAGTAAGCCGGCAGTTGCAGCTCATGCTTCATCAGCAGCTCGGGACATTGCTCCTGTAGTCGACACCTCCGCTTCCTATAAGCGTGAGAAGGAAGTGGCTGTCCTTAAAGTACAGCCAACTTGGGCTTAACCTAACGAAATCAAAAACAACGAAGAAGCTGTTTCAAATAAGTCGTCATTGGCTTATCTGAAACAGCTTCTTTTTTTGCTTGGATGTACTGAATAAATGATTTGTCGTCGATATTTGATTTAAAGAGTATGCTTTGTTCTCGCCTCTTTGGGGTGAGACGAATCATACTCTTTTTCATACCCATCGCTTAATGTGCAAATGACAGCATGCTAGATTATTGTAACTTTAAGCACACCAGTGCTCGTACAGCACCAAAGTAACCATAGTTAGTGGTCTGTAAGAGCATATACGTGCTTACAGAGCGAATACGACGTGTGCGTCACGCGAAAGCATGGCTATAAGCACACCAGTGCTCCTACAGCGTCAAAGTAACCATGGTTAGTGGTCTGTAAGAGCATATGCGTGCTTACAAAGCGAATACGACGTGTGCTTCACGCGAAAGCATGGCTATAAGCACACCGGTGCTCTTACAGCGTCAAAGTAACCATAGTTAGTGGTCTGTAAGAGCTTATACCTGCTTACAGAGCGAATACGACGTGTGCTTCACGCGAAAGCATGGCTATAAGCGCACCAGTGCTCCTACAGCACCAAAGTAACCATGATTAGTGGTCTGTAAGAGCATATACGTGCTTACAGAGCGAATAGGAAGTGTGCGTCACGCGAAAGCATGGCTATAAGCACACCAGTGCTCTTACAGCACCAAAGTAACCATGATTAGTGGTCCGTAAGAGCATATACGTGCTTACAGAGCGAATACGACGTGTGCTTCACGCGAAAGAATGGCTATAAGCACACCAGTGCTCCTACAGCGTCAAAGTAACCATAGTTAGTGGTCTGTAAGAGCATATACGTGCTTACAAAGCGAATACGACGTGTGCGACCTGCTTAAAGTACCGCTATAAGCACACCAGTGCTCTTACAGCGTCAAAGTAACCATGATTAGTGGTCTGTAAGAGCGAATACGTGCTTACAGAGTGAATACGACGTGTGCGTCACGCGAAAGAAAGGCTGTAAGCGCACCAGTGCTCTTACAGCGTCAAAGTAACCATGATTAGTGGTCTGTAAGAGCATATACGTGCTTACAGAGTGAATACGACGTGTGCGTCACGCGAAAGACTGGCTGTAAGCACACCAGTGCTCTTACAGCACCAAAGTAACCATGGTTAGTAGTCTGTAAGAGCATATACGTGCTTACAGAGTGAAAACGACGTGTGCGTCACGCGAAAGAATGGCTATAAGCACACCAGTGCTCTTACAGCACCAAAGTAACCATGGTTAGTGGCCTGTAAGAGCATATACGCGCTTACAGAGTGAATTCGTCGTCTGCAGGCGTGTGAGGCAGGCTTGTTCATCTTCCGTTCATTTTTGAATGCTATAGTCGATCTCACTAAGACCAATGGAAGGTGGATTGAAGTAGATGAAGAAGTGGACGATAGGACTCAGCATTTTTATCATTCTGGCAGCAGCTGGAGCAGGTGCCTATTATTTTTATTTTGCGAAGGATAAGGAAACAGCAGGAGTGATGCCGACGTCTCTTACGGTGCAGGCAGTCAAAGGGTCTATCAAAAAACAGATTAGCGGGACAGGATCGGTAGCAGCTAATTCGAGGGAGACAGTAACTGCCGGCAAGAGCGGTACCATTGCGACGGTGAATGCCAAAAAAGGGGATAAGATCAAGGCGGGGCAAGTTCTCGTTACCTTCGAGGCAGCGGAAGACAATGATGACAAAATAAAATCGATTGGCAAAAGCATAACAAAGCTGCAAGAATCCATTACAGGATACCAAGAGGAATATAAGGAAGCAACGGGCACCGAAAATGAAGAGGCCTTGAAGAAATCGCTTCAGAAAAATATTGAAAGTGCGAATGCTGAGATCGCGGATTATCAAGATCAGTTAAAAGATATAAGTGAAGAACAAGCAAAAGAGGAAAAAGTAGTGACAGCCTCCATTGATGGCGAAATCACTGAAATGACGATTGAAGTAGGCGATGAGGTCAATTCAAATACGACGATAGCTGCAATTGTAGATTATACGACGCTTGAATTTGTTACGTCCGTTGATGAATTGGACATTTCTGCATTAAAGGTGAATCAATCAGCAGGCCTCTCGTTAAGTGCGATAACAGACAAGACGATCGATGCGACCGTTTCTGAAATTGCTATGGAGGGAACTTCGAATAACGGATCATCTGCGTTTGAGGTGAATTTACTTCTTAAAGATATTGAAGGCGTCAAGGCGGGCATGTCGGGTGAAGCCGCAATAACGATTGCGTCGAAGGAAAATATCATTCTTGTGCCGGTTAATGCTGTCGTTGAAATGGGTGCAAGGTCTTTCGTTCGTATTCCGGCTGACAATGGCGGAGAGGCAGCGTCTACGACAGGTGCAGTCAGACAACAGCAAGCTGGCGCTATTGATCCAGATGCTGCAACTAGTGAAAAACAAAGAGCTGCTGTGCAAGAGAATAAGACAAGCGGAGCACAGAAAGCGCCGACCCAAGGTGCAGCAACGGACGGAGCAAGGCAAGCTGCCGGGGCAAGAACAGGAACGAACCAACCGACGGCAATAGACGGTGCTGCTCCGGCAGGACAAGCAGGAGCAGACCGCGCAGCAGCTCGAGACGAATTTACATCAGGAGGAGGCCGTGCAGGTGGAAGAATGCCGGACGCGCTCGGAGGTCAGCTTGTCGAGGTGACAACAGGGCTGAGTGATGAAAGCTTCGTTGAAATTGTTTCAGGGCTTAAAGAGGGAGATAGTGTGCTTGTTCCGATTGCTCAAGGAACGGCTGGCATGGGAAGCGGGTCCCAAGAGATGAACATGCAGGGAGGTTTCGCTGGCAACGTTATGGTCTTCCCAGGTGGAGGCATGGGCAATGGCGGCATGGGAGGCGGCGGAATGCGAAGCGGCACAGGTGCAATGCGATGAGTTCGAAGCTGAATGTTCCATTAATTGAAATGAACAATCTCACGAAGTCGTATAGGATGGCGCGTGAAAAGGTGACGGTGCTGCACGAGGTATCACTCACAGTTGCACATGGTGATTTTTTGGCAATCGTAGGTCCATCAGGGTCTGGAAAGTCCACTTTAATGAACATTATCGGCTGTCTGGACTTGCCAAGCGAAGGCAGCTATAAGCTTGAAGGGCTTGAGGTGACCGGGCTAAGTGACAATAAGCTGACGGAGATTCGCAATAAAAAAATCGGATTTATTTTTCAAGGCTATCATTTGCTACCGAAGCTTACGGCGCTTGAGAACTGCGAGCTTCCGCTCATTTATCGGGGTTTGCCTGGTAAGGAGCGGCGAATGCGGGCGAAGGAGGCATTGGAGAGAGTTGGGCTTGGGGATCGGATGAATCACCGCCAAAATGAGCTCTCAGGCGGACAACAGCAGCGGGTTGGTATTGCGCGTGCCCTGGCAACCAATCCTCCTATATTACTTGCAGACGAGCCAACAGGAGCGCTTGATTCCAAGACAGGCATGGAAGTGCTGAATATGATGGATGAGCTGCATCGCGGGGGTCAAACTATCATCTTGATTACACATGATATGGAAGTTGCGAAGCGGGCAAGCCGTACGGTCATTATACGGGATGGGGTGTTGACGGAGCAGGAACAGGAGCGGGAGCTAGAGCTGGAGCTGGAGCTAGAGAGGAGGAGTAGCCGTGAAACTTACGCAAGGCCTCAAGATGGCAATCAAGAGTGTCTTATCCAACAAGCTTAGAACGATTCTTTCCATGCTCGGTATACTAATTGGTGTTGCTACGGTTATTGCATTGGTTGCTATGGGGAAGGCATCCTCCAACGAGGTAGCCAAGCAAGTGTCATCTCTTGGGAGCCCGAATTCGCTCTCCGTTAATATTATGGGCCGTGGGACGGTTACAACGCTGTCCGTAGAGGAAGCAAACGAGCTAGGCAATGTTGTGAATGTAGCGGGAGTTGCGCCAGTCACAAGCACAACAGGATATGCGAAATATGGTAAAACGTCAGTGTCCGTTACGGTAGAGGGGATCACCGCTGCGTATGAGGAAGTGAAAAGTTTTCCTGTACAGGACGGAAGGTATATTGCCCCTCCAGATATTAAAAACAATACAAAGGTGGCTCTTATCGGCGTCGATACCGCGGCAGACTTGTTCGAGGATGCGGGTGAGGACCCAGCATCAGCTGTAGGTAAGAAAATTACAATTAACGGTTATATTTTTACGATTGTGGGTCTGCTGGAATCACAGGGAAGCTCACTGACCGGATCGAATGACGAAAAAATATTAATTCCGATTACTACCGCTCAGAAAATATTTCAAACAAGCGGTGTTTCTACTATTCATTTAATCGTGACGGATATAGATCGAATGGCGGTGACGGTTTCAGCGGTAGAGGCGGTTCTCTATGAGAAATTTCGAGGGAATGAGAATGCCTACCGCGTGTTTAATCAAGAGGACGCGATGGAGACTTTAAACTCTGTAAATGAAACGATGAGCAGGCAGCTCATTTACGTGGCAATCATTTCTCTTATCGTAGGAGGAATTGGCATTATGAATATTATGCTAGTGTCTGTTACGGAGCGGACGCGAGAGATTGGCATTCGCAAATCATTGGGAGCGAAAAAACGGGATATTTTGTTCCAATTTTTAGTAGAAGCTGTTTGCATAAGCGGCTTGGGCGGTGCACTCGGAATCGGGCTTGGATACATCGCTTCTTTTGTAATCGGAATGATTATGAAGACAGAAACAGAGGTTCCTATTGATACCGTATGGTTAGCATTTGTTTTCTCAGCTCTCGTTGGCGTCATATTCGGATATCTCCCCGCGAATAAAGCGGCAGGGCTGCGTCCGGTTGACGCGCTTCGCCATGATTAGACTTTGAGGTTCTACCCTATCATTTGCACTCATAGAATGAACCATCAGGATCGGTTTAAGAGAGCGGGAGTCGGCGACAGCTGATTCCTTCCTTCTTTTTCAGGCCAAGATGGAAGGAGAGCACATGAGACAAAGAAGAGGGAAGCATTCCATAGTTTCGATAATCGATCGTTTGCGGACAAGCAGATGGATGGCTTTATTTGCAATCGGCGCGATGCTGGGAGCATCCATTATGCTGGTAAGGCTATCACTCAATGAGCTGCGTAATGTGCAGGCTGCTCGGTCTTTGACGGACATGGCAGCTGTACAAAATGGTGTTCAAACGATGCCGGAAATAGGTGCATTGGATGATGATTTGGATAAGCCCCTAGAGTGGCTTCCGTCTTCAGAGGGTAGTACTTCCAAACAGCCGAACAAGAAAACTACCGGTGACGAAGCACAAGTAGAAAAGCCGGATACACTTGATCGTCTTATTGTTCGGATTTACTTGACGAAGGAGAAGCGGATTGAGCGGGTTCCGCTTGAGGCTTATGTTCGTGGTGTAGTAGCGGCGGAAATGCCGATTGACTTCGAGCTTGAGGCGTTAAAGGCGCAAGCCATTGCTGCACGCACGTATATGATTCGTAGAATTTTTCTCGGCAATGACAGCGGAGTCCCGGTAAAGGGAGCAGATGTGACGGATACCACCGACCATCAGGTATATATTTCTGTTGCAAACCTTGCGAAAAAATGGCCTAAGGATGAGCAGAAGGCAAAAATGAGCAAACTTGATCAAGCGATCATACAGACGAGAGGTAAAGTAATTACATATAAAGGAGAGCCGATAGAGGCTGCTTTTTTCTCGACCAGCAACGGATATACCGAAAACTCGGAGGACTATTGGAATCAAGAGATTCCTTATTTGCGAAGCGTGGCAAGTCCATGGGACAAGGAGCTCTCGCCGAGGTATAAAGAAACGATAAAATTATCCTTAAATGAGTTTTATAGCAAGCTTGGCGTTGAGAAGAAGAAGAACTCTGCCAATCCCGCTATTCGTGTAGTAGAGAAGACAGAAGGAAATCGAATCAGCAAGATTATGATAGGAGGAACATCCTTTACCGGGCGCGAAGTAAGAGAGAAGCTAGGACTTGCTTCCTCTCAATTCATTTGGAACATTAAAGGGAAATCAATTTCGATAACGACGTACGGCTATGGTCATGGAGTAGGCATGAGTCAGTGGGGAGCCAATGGCATGGCGCAATCGGGGAAGAATGCCGAAGCTATTCTTTCATATTATTATTCTAGCGTTCAAGTGGAGCGAGCTTCAAAGCTATCGGAAAAACTAGGAGCTCGCTCGTAATTTAAACTCTTTCAATATTTGTAATAACCTCACGTATAAACCTAGCAGATCTGGCAACAATGGCTAGTGAGGTGATAGAAAATGAATGATCAAAATCAAAGTAAACCGAAGCAAAGTCCAGAAGAAACTCCCAAAACTGTTCTGGGAGGAACGTCTGCCGCCAAATCTAGCAGTGGATGGAAGAACCTTTTTGCAAAGCGATGGGTATCTCCAGCAATCTTCATGGCCGCGGCAGCAATTATCGTAACCTTAATGTGGATCTATCAGGGGGCGGATCAAACGAAGCCTGTAACGGGAAAACCTGATCCTTCTGAAGTTTCACAAGGGGAGAATACTGCAACGCAAGGCGAGGATGAAGAAGTACTTGATGTCATAGCTGCTAACGAATCTATCCATTGGCCGCTTGCTGACAAAACAGTATTGAAAGAAGAGCTTCCATTCTACGATGCGAAAGCAAGCGACGCAGAACGCGAGGCAGCATTGGTTCAGACAGGAGACACTTTCTCTCCTCATATGGGTATCGACTTTGTTGACCCAAGCGGTAAAGCGTTCGATGTACTTGCGGCACTTTCCGGTAAGGTTACTTATGTAGAGAAACATCCGACAAACGGCAATTCAGTCGAAATCACACATGCCGGCGGCCTAGTGACTGTTTACCAAAGCTTAGCGGAAGTTGCAGTTAAAGAGGGCGATGATGTAACCCAAGGTACTGTCATCGCAAAAGCGGGTCGTAACGATCTGGAACGCGATCTGGGCATCCACCTTCATTATGAAACAAGAAGCAACGGCAAGCCGATTAATCCAAGCTCATTGATCACAGAGTAAGACGAGCTGAGAATAACGTCACGTTAATAAAAATAGGACTTTAGTCGTACAGGCGGGGAGTAATTCCCTGCCTGTTTTACGTTTTTATGAAAATTTATTCACATTCCGGCCTGTCAGGCTTGACCACAACGAATATATACGATGCCTACTCATATAATGTACCAAACTATCTCGAGTAGGGAGGCGGGAACGTGCACGATTACATTAAGGAGCGAACCATTAAAATAGGCCGCTGCATCGTGGAAACGAAGCACACGGTGCGAACGATTGCCAAAGAGTTTGGTGTGTCCAAAAGCACGGTGCACAAGGACTTAACGGAGCGGCTTCCTGAAATAAACCCCGATTTGGCCGATCAGGTTAAGCACATTCTCGAGTACCACAAATCAATTAGACATCTTAGGGGAGGGGAAGCAACCAAGATAAAGTATAAGAAAACGAGCACAAAGAAACGTGAAGTACTAGCTGCAGGTAAACCCTGAAGTTTTTTCACGAATTATAGAGGAATTTTGTCTTTTTTGGCGAATAATAAACGTTAGCGGTTTCCATGTCAAGGGAACCAAATGTACGTTTAGTAATTATTATTCGTTGGGGGACTTAAGCCTTATGTGGAGCAAGGATATTGGGATTGATCTTGGTACAGCAAATGTATCCATACATGTAAAAGGAAGAGGCGTCGTACTCGATGAGCCTTCAGTTGTTGCCATTGAAAGCGATTCGAAGCGCGTGCTGGCAGTAGGTGAGGAAGCTCACCGCATGGTAGGGAGAACACCTGGTAATATTATTGCGATACGTCCGCTGCGTGATGGTGTTATTGCAGATTTTGAGATTACCGAAATTATGTTAAAAGCATTTATTGATCGCGTCGAGGGACGGAAATGGTTGAGCCGTCCCCGTATTCTTATTTGTGCTCCTACTAACATTACTTCAGTGGAGCAGAAAGCCATTCGTGAAGCTGCAGAACGAAGCGGTGCAAAGGAAGTATTTCTTGAGGATGAACCAAAAGCGGCTGCTATAGGGGCTGGAATGGATATCTTCCAGCCTAGCGGCAATATGGTCGTTGATATTGGCGGAGGCACGACGGATGTGGCCGTTCTTTCTATGGGCGACGTTGTCACTGCCTCCTCTATTAAAGTTGCAGGGGACAAGTTCGACGATGCAATTATGAAATTTATCAAAAATAAATACAAGCTTCTAATTGGTGAAAGAACAAGTGAAGATATTAAGATTAAGATCGGTACGGTGCTTGATGGCGGACGCCAAGAGGAAATCGATATTCGCGGAAGAGATATGGTATCGGGTCTGCCTCTTACACTAACGATTCGCTCAGGCGAGATTCGCGAGGCCCTTTGGGATTCCGTTATGTCCATCGTAACAGCTGCTAAAACGGTGCTGGAGCGAACGCCGCCAGAACTGTCAGCGGACATTATTGACCGCGGTGTCATTCTAACAGGCGGGGGAGCTTTGCTGGGCGGACTCGATGCGCTTCTAGCAGAAGAACTCAAGGTACCTGTACTCATTGCGGAAGATCCGATGCACTGCGTAGTTAAGGGAACAGGAATCCTTCTAGATAACTTGGACAAGCTCGGGAAGAAGTAAAGACGGTGTGCGACCTGGGAATTGAAGTTTTGCGCGGGTAGGGAGCCTTAGGGGGGCGTAGCCGAGGCGTAAATGAGTCAAAGGTCGCATGGACAAGCTATTCAGACAGCCTTGCTTTCAACCGATAACATATATAGTTAGGATCGTTTGGAAGTACTAAGGAGGTAACAAAGATGTTAAGAGGAATGTATACCGCTGCGTCGGGCATGATTTCTCAGCAGCGCAGACACGATACGGTTACCAATAATATTTCTAATATAAATACGCCTGGATACAAACAAACCAATGCAGTGACTCGTTCGTTTCCGGAAGTGATGCTGTCATTGACAGGTGTAGGTAAAGAGAATATACCGAACATTGGGAAACTGACAAACGGTGTATTTGCGGAAGAAAGCTTGTCTATCCATTTGCAAGGTGACTTGACACAGACGAATAATTCGTCTGACTTTGCATTGGTCTCCAACATTGAAATGGATGGGTTATCCTTTGACGCATCCGGTAAAAATATTGGACCGGATGGAGAGGTTACGTTTCAGCCGCAAGCCTTTTTTACACTACAGGATCAAAATGGTGAGATTCGTTATACAAGAGGCGGGAAGTTTACGCTAACTGAGGACGGCTTCCTTATGGGAAGTGACGGGTCGAGTGTCCTTGGGACGAACGGACAGCCAGTGCAGATGCCTGCGGGTATTGGTCTAGACAGACTGGTTCTGACAGCAGATCAACGTTTCACTGATCCGAGTGGGGAAGATGTTGGCGTTCAACTGCTTATTAGCCGTATTGATAATCCTAACGAGCTTGTACGTGAAGGGAACGGAAGCTTCCGATTTGCTGGAGAGGATGGCGAAGCAGTCGCTATCGCTCCGAACGAGCGTGTTGAAGTGAGACAAGGATACATAGAGCGTTCTAATGTGGATACTGCGCAAGCGGCAGTTGATCTAATGTCGGCACTCCGTGCTTATGAAGCGAATCAGAAGGTTATCCAATTTTATGATCAAAGCTTAAGCAAAGCAGTCAACGAAGTCGGTCGCGTGTAACATTAGGTTGAAGAAGCGGAGGTGCACAAAGCATGAACAGTTCTATGATTAACGCAATGGTATCGATGAATGGGCTTCAACAGAAGCTGGATCTTCTCGCTGATAATATTGCCAATGTCAATACAGTGGGTTACAAGCGCAAGGAAGCAACGTTTCAGGATCTTCTAACTAACGCTCGGGTTCAACCTGAGGCTTTCAATCAGCCTGGTCGAAAAACACCAATGGATTTCACACAAGGCTGGGGTTCGAGAATGACAATGGTTCAGCCTAATCTGTCTCAAGGTCCTATGCAGTTGACAGATAAGGAAACGGATATTGCGATTGAGGGAAATGCGCTGTTCGAGGTGGAAGTGGACGACGCTGGCAACCGTGCATATACGCGCAACGGTGCGTTTCAGTTGACGGTGGGCGCAAACGGTGATACGATTTTGGCAACAGAAGACGGTTATCCGGTAGTAGCTAACGTAAGAGATACGGCTGGAAACGAAATTGAAGGCAATATCGTAGTACCTCAAGGGTACAGTTTAAAGGTGAATCCGGATGGGACGGTACTTGGGGTATCTTCTCAGCAAACGATCCAGCTAGGCAGCATTAAGCTGCTGCAAGCGTCGCGTCCTGCGGCGTTGACTGCGGTTTCTGATAATCTGTTTGTTGTTGCGAACGGGATTAATGTTGGTGATGTTGTACAGCTGATCGAACCGAATTCGGAAAACAACATTGAGCTGCGTCAGGGATACTTGGAGCAATCCAATGTCGAGCTTACGGACGAGATGACCGAGCTTATTAATGTGCAGCGCGCTTATCAATTGGCTGCTAGAGCGTTATCGTCAAGTGACACGATGATGAGTCTTACAAACGGACTGCGCGCATAAGGATAGGATGATGTTTATGAGTATGGCCGATGAGCAGATGGACCTTGATACTAAGGGAACCGATAGTAAAGCGGAAGAGAGAGGCTCTGGAAGGCAGAAACGCGGTGGCCGCGTGAAAGCCGAAGGGAGCTCCAATAAGAAGCAACGGCCCAAAGGGGTAAGTATGCTGCTGTGGTTTTTACGCAAAAGCATCGTACCATTAATAATGGTCATTATGCTAGTGGCAGGCTTGTACATTGGTTATGTCGTGATAGGTAAGCAGCCAGGGGACGAGGTTTTCAGCTTTGCTACATGGCGACATCTGTATGATTTAGTATTTGCTGAATCTTAATGATAAAAAAAGGATTGCCCGCTGCGCAGCATTTGCTGCATAGCGGGCAATCCTTTTTTTGCGGCTGCGATTTGATAAGCAAGTGTTAGACTCGTCATGAGACTAGCCTAACACTTGCTGCATGCAGGGCTACTTTACGCTTACTCTTATCGTAACGGTCTTGCCTGAATAGGTTGCTTTAATGGATGCAGATCCTTTGCCAACCGCAATGATTCGTCCATTGACTACAGTTGCGACACTAGCTTTGGAAGATGTCCAAACCGCTTGATCGGTAACGTTAGCCGGATTTCCGGTCGTAAAGTTGGCCTGCAGACTAGCTGTATAACTTCCTCCTGGGCTGAGCTTAACCGATTTGCTTGAGAGGACAAGTGATTTCAACTTCGGTGATACCACGATCGGCACAATGACAGTCTTGCCTTGATATGAACCGGTTATTTTAGTCGTTCCTACGGCAACGGCTCTAACGGTTGCACCGCTAACCGTTGCAATGTTTGGATTTCCTGATTCCCAATTCATTTTTGATCCTAGTGAAATTTGCTTGCCGCTCTTGTAGTAACCAGTAACCTTGACCGATTTGGATCTGCCAGGGTAAAGATCCAGAGAAAGTGGATCAACGACAAGCTTGACGATTTCTTCTTCTACTTTCACCCGTACAGTTACACTCTTATTTAGATAAGTGGCTGTAAGCGTGATGCTCCCTACTTCTAAGCCCTTCATGGTCGTCTCTTTCAGCACGATATCCTCTGATGTGGTTTTCCATTTCACTCTGCTTGAAATATCTTCCTCTTCTCCGTCCGTATTAACGACGGTTACGGAAGGGAAAGGTGTTTCTTTTCCTAAAATAAGACTAAGTTCCTTTACGCTAGTAATCAATTTCAAGGGCTTCATATGCACGATTAATTTTACACTCGTTTTATGACCTTGAAGAGTTGCGGTAAGAGCGGATTCTCCAAGAGATTTGGCCGTCCATTCGTTGTCTTTAATGGTGGCTACTTTCTCATCTGCAGAAGTCCAAGTCACGATTTTGGATACATCAATCTTCGTGCCATCAAAAGTCGTTGCCATCACGATTGGAAGAGCTTCGCTGATCCCGGTAAAACCGTCAATGGTTTCTACTTCTACACTAAGCTCATTAATACTCGGATATACCGTAACTTCTATACTGCGGCTTACGCCCTTATGGCTTGCCGTAATTCTAGTTGTACCAACAGATTTAGGTGTAACCTTACCTGCTGAAACGGTAGCTACGATGACGTTTGAGGACGTCCATTCGGCTTCGCTTGTAATATTGTAAGAAATACCTGAATTATTTAACACATCTGCTCGAACTTGCAGCGGTTCATCCTGCAGCAGCAGATGGTATTCCTTCTCGGGAGAGAGCTTAATCGATTGATAAACAGTACGAACGACGACATCAATAGAAGTGCTCACTCCCTTATATGATACGGTTATCGTCGTTTTACCAGCGCTTACCGCTGAGATTACGCCTTTTTTGACAGTAGCTATTTTGTCGTTGGAGCTTGTCCACTTGGCTTCATTTGTAACCGCAAGCGTGCCGCCAGTCTTAGGGGCTACGGATGCAGTTAATGTTTTGTCATCGGAGCCGATGTTGAGCTCGACCAAGTTGCCTGAAGTGCCCGAATCAATCGTAATTGATTTGTATGGCGAGGTAACATTTACTGTAATGGTATCAGCTTTTCCCTTTACTTTGGCTTTGATTGTAACGGCTCCGACACCTAATAATGTAACAACACCTTCATCGACTGTTGCGATCTCAGTGTTGGATGAGGTCCAAACGGCGTCACCTGTTACGTTTTTCGGCTCATCGCTTCCTTTCAAGCCGTTTAGCGTAAATGCTAATTTTTGATCAATTTCAATATCTGTAGTTGTTGGTGCCGTTGTTCCGTTCTGCATCAGGGTTACGGAATCATAAACATAATCTGATGAAGCTTTGATGGAGATCGTGTAGCCTTTATAAGTAGCGCTTATCGTTGCGGTTCCTTTACCCACACCTGTTAATACGCCTTTTTCCACTTTGACGAGAGCCGTATTGGATGATTTCCATGTTGCATCCGCTGTAACTTCCTTTTTATCCCCTGAAATGGTCGCGAATACCGCTAGATTGACCTTATCATCATCAACAAATGTTTCCAGTGATGACGTGCTGCTGTTGTAATCCGACGAGTCATAGGTAAAATCAATGCCTGTTACCGTATCTTCTGCAGCTTCTACAACTCCAGTTACTGAAGTCATGACAATTGCGAATGCGAGCGCAGCTACAAGCCATCTGCGTGTTGCTTTCAACGACTTACTTAATTGTAAACTTAAATTCACTACATCCCTGTCCTTTCTTGTTTAAAATAATTGGTATTCTATTTATAACGGTAAACAGAAGTTGAAAGTGAATAACGATCACGAAATGTTAACATAAAAAGATTGCAAATAGTCAGTTAGAACTAGCTTCTACAAATTACTTAGCATGTTAGGAATAGCGATAGTTTTATTTTTATGGGAGGTAGTTGTATAATAGTTGGGAACCATGGTGGACAGTCAGTAATAGGTGGAGGAGCGGTGAATAGTTGAATCTGCCGAATCTATTAACATCATTGCGTTTTGTATTCATTCCAGTCTACATCGTTGTTTTTGTAGAAGGTCACATGATACCTGCTTTTTTGATTATGGTTGCTGCGGGTGTGACAGATGTTCTTGATGGTTATATCGCGCGCAGAACAGGTCAAGTTACAGTGGTTGGAATGATGCTTGATCCGCTTGCGGATAAGCTTATGCTAATCACGGTTATTGTATCGCTGCTTATATCCGGTCATATTTCTTGGGCAGCGGCTGCAGCGATGTTTTTGCGCGATTTGGGCATGATAGCGGGAGGACTATATTTTCACTTTCGAGGAAAAAAGACGGTTCCTGCCAATTGGATGGGAAAGCTGACAACCGTGCTTTTCTATGTGGCGATTATGCTTATTTTCTTTGAAGCTCCGAATGCTCACTATTATTTGTGGGTGGTCATTGCCTTCTCATTTGTGACTTCAATGATGTATATCGTGATGTTTAGGGCGCTGAATAAACATATAACGGAGACACCAACCGGACATTCGTGATAATCAAGTCACTACATATGAACAAAGAGGCTTGGCGTAGGACACTTCGGGTCCAAGCAGCCAAACCTCTTATCTTAACCTTCATAAACTGCAGTTTATGAGGGATATGTATAGTATCGTACAAAATGTTACTTTTTATACTACCTAACTATTGAAAGGGGCTTTTTTTAAAAATGATGGACATTAATCAAATTCAAGAAATTATTCCGCACCGCCCGCCGTTTCTTCTAATCGATCGGATTTTGGAGGTTGAGCCAGGCGTACGCGCAGTCGGTCTCAAAAATGTTACGATGAATGAACCTTACTTTGTGGGTCATTTTCCAGGCTATCCCGTTATGCCAGGCGTACTTATCGTAGAAGCGCTCGCGCAGGTGGGTACAGTAGCGATGCTTATGATTGAAGCCAATCGCGGAAAACTTGGTTTTTTTGCTGGCATCGATGGATTCCGCTTTCGCGGTCAAGTAAAACCTGGCGATACATTAACGCTTGAGGTTCAGATTACAAGACTGAAGGGTTCTATTGGTAAAGGGCAAGGAACAGCAAGGGTTGGCGATCAAATCGTTGCCGAAGGCGAGCTTATGTTTGCGTTATCTAATCCTTCATAAATATAAATTCATGAATGAAAGAGGCTGCTAATTATGACGAATCCAACAAATGTGAGTGTTATTGATAAATATGAAGCTTGGCTTAATGATCCGCTTATTGATGCAGGAACAAAGGATGAACTTCGCGGTATAGCAGGACAAGAAAAAGAGATAACGGATCGTTTTTATCGCGATCTTGAATTTGGTACAGGCGGCTTGCGCGGCGTGATGGGCGCAGGTACAAATCGTTTGAATGCTTATACGGTCGGTAAAGCGACACAGGGACTTGCTAATTGGCTCCTTGCCGGCAGATCGGCTGAAGGATCAACTCCTTCGGTTGTTATTGCTCATGATTCACGCAACTACTCACCTGAGTTCGCACTGGATGCAGCGCTTGTGCTTGCGGGCAACGGCATTACTACTTATTTATTTACTGCGCTGCGCCCGACACCACAGCTTTCTTACGCGGTGCGTGAACTGAAAGCATCCAGCGGTATTGTCATTACGGCAAGCCATAATCCGCCTGAGTACAATGGATATAAAGCATACGGCGCAGACGGCTGCCAGCTTATTCCGGAAGAGGCGGAACAGGTTATTTCTGCAATCAGTCAAATCGCGGGGTTTGATGAAGTGAACAGGTTGAGCCGTGAGGAAGCGGAGGCTAAGGGCTTGCTGCGCTGGCTTGGCGATGATGCTGATCAACAATTCATTGACACGGTAGTAGCTCAAAGCTTGAATGCTGATCTCATCAAAGGGGAAATCGGTGAGAAAATCAGCGTCGTGTTCACACCTCTTCATGGGACAGGCAATATGCCTGTGCGCGAAGTATTGAAAAAGGTCGGTTTCAAAAACGTGCACATCGTACCGGAACAAGAGCAGCCAGACGGATATTTTAGTACGGTTAAGTCTCCTAATCCGGAAGAACGTGAGGCATTCACACTTGCGATGAAGCTTGGACAGCAGGTTAATGCTGATATCATTATCGGTACTGATCCCGATGCGGACCGTATGGGCGCAGTTGTGAAAAATAACGAGGGCGAGTATGTGGTGCTTACGGGTAACCAATCCGGTGCGCTAATGGTATATTACGTACTTAGCCAGTTGAAGGAACGCGGGCAGTTGCCAGACAATGGCGTTGTTATCAAGACGATTGTAACAAGTGAGCTAGGTGCTGAAATTGCTCGTTCATTTGGCGTAGCTGTTGAGAATACGCTGACGGGCTTCAAATATATCGGAGAGAAGATGACTCGTTATGAACAAACGGGTGAGCACACTTTCCTATTTGGCTATGAAGAGAGCTACGGTTATTTAACGGGCACCTATGCACGTGATAAAGATGCGATCGTTGCTGCGCTTCTGATTGCTGAAGCTGCAGCTTATTATAGCAATCAAGGAAAGACGTTGTACGATGTTCTGCTTGAGCTGTACAAAGAGTTCGGTTTCTATCTAGAAGGCTTGGAGTCACGTACACTTAAAGGTTTTGACGGAGTTCAGAAGATTGGCGCTATTATGGATGATTGGCGTCAAAATCCGCCTGTAGAAATCGGCGACATTAAAGTAGAGCAAGTACTCGATTACGGCAAAGGTCAGGATGGCCTACGCCCAGAGAACGTATTGAAATATTTGCTTGAGGACGGTTCATGGTTCTGTCTGCGCCCTTCGGGCACAGAACCAAAAATCAAAGTTTATTTTGCTGTTAAGGGTGAGTCGAAGGATGATGCTGCTGAAGCGCTGCAAACATTGAAGACCTTCGTTATGGAACGGGTAGACCGTACCGATTAAAACGATTATTAACAAGTTTAGAACGGAGGAATTGTGTGTTTTCACGTTGGCAGCAATGGAATCGGCGCGCAAGATTTGTACTTTGGATCATTGCAATACTTGGAGTAGCGGCAGCATTGCCGCTCGGTGCCGTTCGGATGGAAATGGAAAAGACGTCGAAGCAAGTAGACTATGTGTTTGATTACCGTGATGTTATTGAAGTTGCAGAGAAGCAGGCAAGGCCGCAGCAATTCCTAACGGAGAAGCTGGCTATGCTGAAGGAATCCGGTGTTACTACGATGGCTGTCTATGAAAGTTCACTGAAGGATTTACAAACTTCAGGCAGACTGACATTTTACAGCAGTAGAGATGCTGCGCTGCTGCAAAGTAAGTTCGAGCCGGTAGGTCAAAACTTTACTTATATTTTATTTAATGGACCCAAAGAAGCAGAAATGATTGGTCCAATCGTGCGCGAGGCATTGGATCGTTCAGAGGCTGTATACAGCGATTGGTCATACGGCGGCCGTAATGGTCTAGTTGTAGAAATGCCAATTTCAGAAGCGATTATGAAAACAATGGATTTTGACCCTATGTCCTTAGAAACGATTCATAATGCAGGGTTTAATATACTGCCGCGTTTCTCTGATCGTATTAAGCCTTATGATCAGGCTGCTACGGATGCTGTCCTTGCGAGATTGAAGACATATGGGGTTGACCGTGTATTGTTCGAAGGCGATAAAGTAAAGGGCGCATCAGATCAAGCGATGGACAACAGCCTGTATCAATTCGGTGAATTGCTCAAAAAATACGATATGGGCGTTGCTACTATCGAAAATTTGAAAAAACCGCAGCAAGGCATAAATAAATTAGCTTATATTACAAATTATAATGTAGTGAGATTATATTCTTTGTCAGATAACGATGGGATGACGATGAAGCCAGAAGCGATTGCTGATCGTTTTCTGCTAGCGGCAAAGGATCGTAATATCCGTATGTTTTTCTTGAATGGGACAGCCCAATCGAATACGGATAAAGCTCAAGTTGTACATTCTTTGGATCGAATCGCGGAGGCGATGAGTGAAAAAGGCGGTATAGTAGAAAAGCTTTCGAAGGCAGGCTTTACACCTGGCAAACCAAAACCGTTTGATTATGAACAGCCTTCGTGGAACAAACCGGTACGTGCAATTGTTGCCGTTGGCGCAATCGCATTAATTACGTTGTTGGCTGGTGCTTTTATTCCTGGTGTCTATATTCCGGTTTTTGTTATCGGTTTATTTGGCAGCGCAGGTTTGTACAAGCTTAACAGCTCGCTCATGGAGCAGGCGCTCGCATTAGGTGCTTCGATTGCAGCTCCTACTCTGGCTCTTGTGTGGGTGATGAACCGGATTTATTCCCGCACAGTCGGAGAACGTCGTGTTATTGGCGGAGCGAAATGGTCGGTAGGTCGGAGTCAGCAAGGTCAGGCTCCTCAGCAGTCAGGCGCTGTCTATGAGAACGGCAATCGCATGAAGTGGATTTTCCCTGCGTTGTCTATTGGAAGACGTTTTGGTTTAGCTTTGAATTGGTTTATTGTGGCGACACTAATCTCGCTTATGGGAGCGCCGATTATAGTTGGATTGTTGAACAATATTACGTACAATCTCGTATTAGAACAATTCCGCGGAGTAAGTGTGCTGCATTTGGCGCCGATTGCATTGGTAGCCATTTATGTATTTTTCTATAACGGACAAACTTCAATCGGGAAGCTGCGCAAGCTGCTAGCACAACCGATTACTCTAACGTGGATTATCGTAGCTTGTTTCATTGGTGCTATCGGGTTTTATTACTTGTCTCGTACAGGAAATAGTGGACAAGCTCCTGCTATTGAGCTGCTTATTCGCGGCTGGTTGGAGTCTACATTCGGTGTACGACCGCGCTTTAAAGAGTTCATGCTTGGTCATCCGCTGCTGCTGCTTGGTCTGTTCCTAGCACTGCGCTACCGTGCAGCATGGCTGCTTGTCATTGTCGGTTCTATTGGTCAATTGACGATGGTGGATACATTTGCGCATCTTCACACGCCGCTTCACATTTCAATGATTCGTGTAGCGCTCGGCTTGGGTACAGGTATTATTATCGGCTGTATTTTGATTTTGGCGTGGCAGCTAATGGAAGGAGCAATTCGTAAATGGGCACCAGCAATCATTCGCAAATTCGTCGAATAGTCATTTCAGGCTATTACGGCTTCCGCAACAGCGGTGATGAAGCGGTACTCAAATCGATTTTGCTTGCATTAGAAGAAGAAGGTAAGGCACAGGGCGTACAAATTCAGCCGATTGTCTTATCGGCTGATCCGGCTTGGACGACCCGTATGTATGGAGTTGAAGCTGTTCGACGTATGCATCCGGCGGACTTGATCAAAGCGTTGAAAGGAAGCGACGGTCTGATTAGCGGAGGCGGGAGCCTCCTTCAAGACGCTACAGGCACGAAGACGATTCCTTATTATACAGGTGTCATGAAGCTGGCGCAGCTGCTCGGAAAGCCGACGTTCGCATACTCTCAGGGTATTGGTCCTGTAAATCGGCGCTGGATGGACCCGCTCATCCGGGGAGTGATGAAGCGTAGTAGCTATGTATCCGTTAGGGATACGGAGTCAGCCGCTTTGCTCGAGAGGATTGGCGTTCCTGGTGATCGGATCGATGTAGTGCCCGATCCAGTCATGGGCTTGCTGCTTCCAGCTGGTTCATCTGCAGCTTCTGGACAAGCCGCAGCCAAGATTAGCCCTCCTGCTGCGCCGCTAGTCGGTGTGTCACTGCGCCGCTGGCGCAGCGACGGCGCCGATCTCGAGCGCGCCGCCGAAGCGCTAGTCGCGCTGACGAAGCGCATGCCAGTACGGCTGCGCTTCCTGCCGTTCCACACCCCCTCCGACACAGAAGCGTCGGAGCAGGTGATGGAACGGCTGCGCGGCCGGCTCGGCAACGGTTCCACCGCCGAGCTTGCCGCGCCCGGCGACGACCCCCAGCAAATGCTGCTGGAGGTCAGCCGGTGCGACGCTTTGTTCGGCATGCGCCTCCATGCGCTTATCTATGCTGCAGGCCAAATGGTTCCTATGCTTGGCTACTCTTATGACCCAAAGATCGACCAATTTCTCGGTCGATTAGGCCTCAAAGCCGTCGGCACGACCGAGCAGCTTGATGCCGAACAATTCGCAGAAGCAGCTTGCTTGCTGCTATCGGACAAAGAGAGCTGGCAGGCAGCACACAAGCCAGCAATCGATCTTTTAAAACAACAATCGCAAAGACCGGCGCAACAAATTGTACATTTGCTGCGTCATACAATATCGAGGTGAGTTCCTCTTGTCGAAACAAATACCAACTGTGCCGATATACGGCATACCATTCTCCAAGGTGAGCATGGATGAGACAGTCAGTTACTTAATAGAAAAAATTGAAGCAAGACGGGTAACGCATGTGATTACGGCAAATCCGATTATGATTATGTCTGCCGTCGAAGATCCGAGCTACAGTAAAATGATGCGACGTGCAGATCTTATCGTGCCTGATGGAGCTGGAGTTGTATGGGCAGCCAAATACGTAGGACAGCCAGTTGCAGAACGAGTGACAGGGTTTGATCTGTTGCATCGTCTTCTGCAAGAAGGCGAGACGCGTAAATGGAAGGCCTATCTGCTTGGCACCTCGCAGGAGATTATTGAAGCGGCGGCAGAGAAGCTGCAGCTGCAATACCCTCAAGTGAAAATCGTAGGTTATCGGAATGGATTTTTTGGCCCGGATCAGGATGAAGAAGTAGTAGAAGAGATTCGTGCGGCTACCCCTGATTTATTATTCGTGGCTCGAGGAGCGGATACGCAGGAGCCATGGATTGTGAAATTCAAGCATAAGCTGAATGTCCCTCTGATTATGGGCGTAGGCGGCAGCTTTGACGTTGTTTCAGGAAAACTAAAGCGAGCTCCTGAAATTTACCAGAAGCTTCGTCTTGAATGGTTTTATCGCTTGCTGCAAGAGCCGAAACGCTACAAAAGAATGCTTGTTTTGCCGAAATTCGTAGTGAAAGTGGTTCGCGACAAAGAAAAAGTAACAAAACATCGACCTACACCGTGAAATTCTCGTTAAAACCATGAAAATTGGATGAAAACGGGGTTGGAGTTTCCTTTACAATCGGAGTATAATTCACTTCGGTAGAGAGAAAAGGGGAGTTGCACACATGCCGGTAGGCTTGCTGTATTCAATTGGGTTCATAATCGCTCTAGTTCTTGCCATTGCGATGACGCCGCTTGTTAAGAAATTTGCATTCAAAGTAGGCGCAATAGACAAACCAAATCATCGCAAAGTACACACGCGCATAATGCCGCGTCTTGGCGGTCTAGCTATTTATATTGCATTCGTAGGCGCATTCTTTATTTTATCGCCATTTATACCGGAGGGCTTGCTCCGTCCGCAGGATTCAAACATGATCAACGCGCTGCTAGTCGGCGGTACGATGATTATTATTTTAGGTGCTTTCGATGACCGCTTCGAGCTTTCGGCAAAAGTGAAGCTTATCGGTCAAATCGCGGCAGCATGCGTAGTCGTTTTCGTCTTTGACGTAAAGATCGACTTGCTGAACATTCCGTTTGGTGAAACGATGCAGCCGATTGCGGGCTGGATCAGCATTCCGCTTACGATTTTATGGATCGTTGGCGTAACGAATGCGATTAATCTGATCGACGGCTTGGACGGGCTAGCTGCTGGAGTATCAGGAATTGCAATTGCAACCATTGTTGTGATGGCATCTCTGATGGGCTTCCAACCTGTTATTCTGTTAAGCACATTGCTGCTTGGCGGAATTGTCGGATTCCTTGTCTTCAACTTTCATCCCGCAAAAATATTTATGGGCGACTCGGGCTCGCTGTTTCTTGGATTCAGCTTAGCAACGCTTTCGATGCTTGGATTCAAGCAGGTAACGATGGTATCGTTTGTAACTCCGCTGCTCATTATCGGCGTTCCGCTTTCGGATACCTTCTTTGCAATCGTTCGCCGCTGGGTTAACAAAAAACCGATTTTTGCTCCAGACAAAGGACACCTGCATCATCGTTTACGCGATCTAGGCTTCAGCCACCGTCGTACCGTCCTAATCATTTGGGGTGTAGCTGCAATATTCGGCGGACTCGCAATCGTACAATCAGCTGTCGTGCAATCGAGCGCAGCGAACTGGATTACTTTTGCCGTCATTTGTATGCTAATGTTTTTCCTGCAGATCGGTGCAGAAATAACAGGTATTGTGGACAAAACACGCAAACCGCTTATTAATTTTTTAGCCCGCATGAGGCTTCGTCTCAAGCTGGATGCTGAATCTCGTTCGAAATAAAAAAGAGCTCTGAATCCTATTATGGAATCAGAGCTCTTTTTTTTTGCTCTAATTGGAGCAATTGTCTAAAAAAATGGGAGCCAAAAGCCGATAACAACAGTACAGAACTTTTCTGCAGTCAGTCTCGTCTAACTGCAAATGTACGAAAGCTGACTAAACAGTAAAAGGGAGGAAGATTTATTCGGAGGGAAGCTATACATTCGTTAGGTCATCTATCATTCTAATACCCATGCTCAACACATACATAAAGGAGGAACACTGCTTTGAAAAGATTAGTTTCATTAGTGCTAACACTGGCATTGTTAATTACATTGTTGCCGCCGCTTGGAGCGGTACAACCAGTTGCGGCCGCAGGCTCTTATTTCCTATTTCCAAATGAGAATGCCACACCTGGAAGCGCAAGAATTGTATCCAGTCAATCTATAAAGCTCGAAGGAACGATTAACGGAGTGGTCGGTAATTCGATTAGCTATAACGTCAAACAAGTAACATGGAACGGGACTAATGAAGAACCGAAAGAAGTGAACACAACAGAAGAAATTACAACAGGTATTTCCACATCAAGCGGAGATAATAGCATCGTAATTTCGAATCTAACTCTTTTTCCGGGATTGAATAAAATCACATTTAAAGGAATATCAGGTACATCAACAGTTAGTGAATCAATCTATATTCAATATCGCAATAGTCCTATGCTTTACGATCTTAAAACTACATTCGAGAACAAGGATTATGTAATGCCGGAAGACCAGCCGACGATGCTTTATTCCACGGCACCTATCATACAGCAAACTGGTGAAATTGTTATTTCCGGTAAAGCGCCAAATGCACAGAAAGTAACAGTGGTTATTAATGGAAGAAGCTACGAGTTCAATGTCTCTGCAGCTACCAGCGACAGCAGATTCAGTACCTCTTTGCTAAGTATTCAGAAGGGGATCAACACGATCGTTTTGAAGGTACATAATAATGGACAAGTTGTGGAGACGACACGTGAGATTGCGTTTTACAACGGTGAAGTGACATTTTACGATCTGAAAATGTTTACAGGTTCGCAGTCGGCTGTCTTGGAGCCGAATTTGAACTTCTCAACAGATGCAACTGGTGTACAAGCGATTAATGTATCTGGTAACGTCATCGTACCGCTTCCATTATATGATGTAACAGATATTAATAATGATGGAAATAAAACGGAAATAGTAGACGTAACTGCAGCAAATCTTGAAAAAATGCTAAGCGTAGAGCTGAAGCAGGGTGGATCATCTGCAGTAACGATAGCACCGACTGTAGGATCAGTGACCTACACGCCTACAGCCATTGATAACACCACTAAATTCATTACGGTATCTTATAAATATAAATTGCCAACACTTACGTTTGATAAATCCAACCAGATTCGCTTTATAGCGCCTAATGGCAGTGCTCTGCAAGGCTCGAGTTGGATACCTTTCGCTGTGCGTAACAATAGCTTAGCGTATATTTACGATATCAATTATTTATCAGGCTATGATCCGTCTATGAATACAACACCAATAAATGCAGGTCGACTTCAAGGGCTGCAGGGAACAGATATTCCGAGTGACGGTGTTAATGTTTATTCTATGCCTATGGGAGTAGAAGTGCTCGTTGGCAATTATGGCGGGCTTGCTGCTCCATACGATAACCTATTTAAGATCAACAGCAAGGAGCAAGGGGCTCTAGACTCTGGATTTACACAAATCAAACATTCCGAGGTTGTTTATCGTACCGTTAATAACCAATCTACTCCGTTTTTGCGGTTGTTTATTGAAATTAATAAGCTGCCGACTTTCGGAACGAATTCAATTTCATTCCAGCTAAATGACCCGGCCGGAGCTACTGCTGAAGTTAAAACAATCATTGCTAAATTATTGTATGGACCGTATGTGAAGTTCGATACTTTAGTTGAAGGCATGAAGGTGGATTACGATTCGGTAAGAGAAACTGATCCAATCACTTTGCTCGACAAGTTGGGTATGTTTAGTGGTCAACTGTTTAATGTAGCGAATGATGCGGATGTTGTCTATGATGATAAGGGAACGGCTAAACAGTCTGTATTCTTATACATTAACAATGTAGAGATCCCGCTTGAAAAGACTTCAATCAAAACGAAGTTTCAGCCTTTAGGCACTAGCGCTGAAAAAGCTAAAACTGCGGCTTTTATTTTCAATATTCTCAATAAAGCTGGGGAGAACAATGTGAAGTTCGTATTCCGTACAGCTAAAAACAATTATGAGAGTACTTTTAAATTCAGTATTGTACCGACGAATTTACCAGTAATACCAGCTCCAGATACGGATGGGGTTTACCCTTACAGTGCCAATTTGTCAAAGCCGCTTCCAAATGACGCTAATTTCCCTAAGCAAGGCAGCGTTTATACAACGAAGGAAGCTAGGCTAAATGTATACGGAACATTTGATTTCATCGATCTTGGCGATGAAAACTATTTCCAAACCGGTCATCAAAATTTAGGTGCAACGCAAGGACAATACATTGTACGAATTTCATCACCAAATTGGAAATCAGATATTAAATGGGATCTAACGAGGGAGTTTACTCCGACTAAAAACGGAGTTCCATTGCCGGAATTTGCAACAAAACCATATAATTCAGGTTTAGATGCTAATGGCAATGACAAAAACGTATCAACAGCAGATGCGAAAATTGATTTCTTCTATGATGTAGACGGTCAATACTTCTACTTCAAAATTATTAACCAAAAGATGCCTGAAGATGGAAGTTCACAGGTCTATAGCATAACAGTGTTTAATAGTGGCGAGGCTGGTCCGCGCGCAACCTATCGCATGGAAATCGATGCAACTTCGATTCCATACTCGATCTTGGCACCTCTCAAAGAGAAGCGAATCATTAACCAAAACTATGTTGAAGTCATTATCGCTTCTCCAGGTGCTGAGTCAATTGTAGTTGGTAAAGAAGCTGCTAAAAAAGTGAAGTTCATCGATTACAGTCAGAGTACGACGCAATTAATTGATGCATTTAGTATTACAGTTAAAGATGTAAAGCCTAACAAACCAAGTAAAATTGAATTTACGATAACACGCGGCAAGGACAAGATTAAAGATTCATTTGAAGTTGTATACCAGCCGGCGAATATTCCTGGTGCACAGTATTTGCAAAAAATGCAAAGCTCACATAAAGTGTTTAACAACAGCCTTGTCCTTTCGTTTGCTAGCAAGAGCAAGCTGGTTCGACCTACTTACAATTCGTCGTCTAATCATTCAGGACAAGTATACAGCGATAATGATATTTTGTTTGCGATCGCGAGCCCAAATGATGGAATTGTAGATCGCCATGAGTTCGAGAGTCAACCGCCGAACTATTCGGCAAATAGTTTGGCTGAGGGTAACCTGCACATTGGCTACCGATTCCAAGATCAAGCTAGACAGTTTATTAAAGCGAGTCCGCTCTTCTGGATAGATGGCGGGCAGGCGGATAATCCTGATCCATCCTCGCCGCTATATGATCCCGTAACAACAGGAACTGATCCATTCCCGTTCCCGAACGTAGTGGGCAAAGCATCAGACAGCTTCGCGAAACGCTGGAATAAGTTTGGTCTGGAACTTGTTCCATCAGCACCAGGCAAGCTAACATTGTCGTATGATGCTAACGTGTCGCAAAGCGCAGGAACAACGATTACTGTATTCCGTTTTGATCCTTATTACAGTACATGGGAAAATATCGGTGGTGTTGTAGATGAGAAAAAACATACAGTTACCGTTCCATTTACTAAATTCGGGTATTATGTTGTAGTTAAGCTTACTCGGGGATATTACGACATTAACGATCACCCTTATGCACGAGAAGCTATGGAGGCCATTTATTCGAAAGGTGTAATGAATGCTGTTGATCCAATTGGTAGTTTCGGGGCAGATCGCTATGTAACTCGTGGGGAATTCACTCGGATGATTATAAGAGCGCTGGATATTCCGCTCAACTTTGGTGGAGATCTGCATTTCTCTTACTACCCGGAGACGATTACAAATGCGAATAACGCTAATTCCATTTATGACTACCGTTACATCGAAACAGCTGCTCGCGCAGGATTTGTTCGCGGTACTAGACCAGGATTCTTTGATGAAGATGTAGATTTGTCTCGTCAAGATGCTTCAGTTGTTTTGGCAAGAGCATTGAACCTGAAGATGGAGACCAATGCACAAAAAGCAAAGTCAGCGCTGGATAAGGCGTTCAAAGACTCAGGGAGCTTTGATTATTACGCGATCCCAGCAGTTCTCGCAATACAGAAAAAAGGCTTTATTCTAGGTATGCCGATTGATGTGAGCAAACCGAAGGCTGGATCTGTATTTGAACCGAAGGCTAAGCTTTTGCGCAGTGATGCCGCAATAATAATGGCTAGAGTTATGGCTGATTTAGGGAAGCTGCCGAAAATTTATGGTAAGTAGGGAGTGAAGTGGGGGCTGACCGCTTGGTCAGTCCTTTCTTTTCATATATAGAGGAGAAAGATTATCCATGGAAAATGTTTTGCATCGACGAGCTCTATGAAAACAAGCTATACTGTCAGAGTGACCAATGATAAAGCAGCAGGGTATACATACGTGGAAAAACAAGAAGAGAAAAACTTTTAAATTTTTTTTCAGAACATCGCAACTTTTCACTGTCGCGTGCGTTTAAATACATGACGTTGTAACAAACACATGATTTGATGCGCGAGACTTACTCTTGCTGGAAACAAATTGGAATGAATTCACAACTTCCTCTTTACGGTACGACCTGCCCATTGTATAATGTTATAGTGGTGCCGTGACTCTAGCAGTATTCTCGCATTTTTTACAAGTTTCTACGACATGATCTTACAAATGGGTTTATCATAATCGTAGACATCATTTATATCAAATCTATGCTCAACTCTGGAAAGGGGGTGAATCGGCTATGAGGGAAAAGAGCAATTCACTATTTAAACAAAACTCTCAACAACCGCACGTATTTAGAGGAGGAGAAATAAAGGTTATGAAGAAAAAAATAGCAGCATTTGTGCTAGCTTCTGCGCTAGTACTTCCATTATCCGTTCCAGCTTTTGCAGCAACACCATCTGATGTAGTGGGCAAACCAGTACAATCAGCTGTTGAAGAACTAACAGCACTAGGAATCATTCAAGGTTATGAGGATGGCACGTTCAAGCCTGATAACACGATTACTCGCGCAGAACTTGCGAAAATTATCGTAGTTGCTACAGGTAACTCAAACGCTGCAGCTTTGATGCAAGGAGTTAAACCAAGTTTCAAAGATGTTAAATCAAATGCTTGGTACACTGGCTATATCAATGTAGCAGCTACTAAAGGATTTATCCAAGGCTACAATGGTAGCTACCGTCCTTCTGACAGCATTAAGTTTGAAGAAGTTGTAGCTATCATGACTCGCGCACTTGGCTACCAAGACAAAAAATTGTCTGGTGCTTGGCCTTATAACGTCCTACTCCAAGCTCAAGATCTTAACCTGTTCGATGGCATAGACATCGCAACTGGAACGAAAGCGAACCGTGGTGTTGTAGCTGAATTGACTTCAAACACAATCAACACGCAAACAGTTACTTACGGTGGTACTAACGGCGACGTTATTAGCTACGGTGATAAACTTGTTGCAAAAATCGGTGAAACTTCGAAAGCTGTAGTTTCAGCAGCAAACCTTACAAAAGACAAAGAAATCTCACTTGATGGTGTTCTTGTTAAAACATCTGATAAATTCGTAGTAACTGGTGGAAAAGCTCTTGCTGATCTAGTAGGTCACACGGTTACAGTTGTTAAAACAAAAGACAAAAAACAAGTTCTTGCAGTAACTGATGCACAAGATGCTGGAAAAATCATTGCTTTTGAAAACAACAGCAATGCTGCAGCTGATACAGTAGCTAATAGCGTTTATCTTACTGATAAAAACGCTAAAACTTACGCAACTGTACCTAACACTAAATACCTAGGGTTCACTAAAAACTTCTCATTAACATCATCACTTGGCGGTAATCTTGCTGCTGGCGAGAAAGCTACTTTGTTCTTGAATGCTGATGACCAAGTACAATACGTTAGTGTAGTTAACTACACTGACAACCAAATCGTTTCAAGCTTTGATGCAAAAACACCTTTCCGTGATGCTCGTTTCAACCTAAAACCAAATGGTTCTGTGAGCGTTAAAGAAACAACATCAATCAAACTTAACGGCGTTGCTGCAACTGTAGCTGAAATCAAAGAAGACGACATTATCCGTTATGTATACAACGGAACAAATGCTGTAGTTCTTGAAGCTACTCGTAATGTAGTTACTGGTAAAGTTGAAAAAGTTAAGACTGAAGGAACTAAAGCAATCTATACAGTAGCTGGTAAAGAGTATGAAGCTATTACTGGACTCGCTGGATTGACATTGAACAACGAATACTCATTGTTGCTGAACCATGAAGGCAAGATTGCAAGCTCAAAAGCTGCATCTGCAAGCACTTCAAGCAACTATGCAGTAGCAATTAAAACGAACGTAGATAAAGTTGCAATCATTGAAAACAATGAAGTAACTCAACCTATTTACAACAAGCTTGACCTATTCTCTGCTAAAGAGAACAAAAACATCGTAGTTTACCTGAAAGATGCTGATCTTACTGGTACTGTAGTTGATAACTCTATCGTTAAGTTGACTTACAACGCTGACGGTAAAGTAACTAAAGCTGCTGTACAAACTGCAACAGCTGCTGCTGGTCCTATTGTTAAGGATGTAACTGCTACAACAATTACTACAACTACTAATTCGACATACTATGTAAACAGCAACACTGTATACTTGGATGCTTCGAACCGTGCAAACGATGAAATTGCTGTATCATCGGCTGCAAAAGTTACTAAAAATGATGTAGTATCAGTTGTTCTAAATTCCACTGATCTAGTAACTGCTGAATTGGTTGTTCTAGTATCTGATTCAGATGCTACAAACACAGAATCAACAGTTCGTGGTACATTCATCAGCAAATATGTTGAAGCTTCAGGCAACACGACTTCATACATTGTTTCATTGAATGTAAAAGGAACAGCTACTCCATTCGCAGTTACAGAAACAGTATTTAACGCTATTACTGCTGACGACAAATACGAAGTAGTAACATTGGATAAACTTGTGGGCGGTAAATACACTGAGCAAACAAGCACAGTTACTCCAGTACAAGATCTATCAGCTGTAAAATCTTCAAACAGCACATTTACTGCTGATGAAGTTAAATACATCGTTACTCCTAACACTGTTGTATATGCACTAGACAAAGATAACAACCTAACAGTTGATACTTTTGGTGCAATTACATCTGTTGATGGCGGAGTAATTGGTACAGACTTCAACCTTTATGTAATTGGTTCTGACAACTCAGTATCTGATTTCACTGAAGCTGCAGTTGTAGTTGTTAAAGTATTGAAGTAGTATTAAACGGGTAAGCTGATTACATCAGCTTAACAGAGAAAGGCCGACGCTAATGCGTCGGCCTTTTTTGTTCATATACTATTCACATAAATGGTTTATATTTATAATCATGATTAAAAGATTAAAAGTACATAAAATATGTTTTTGAATAAAAGGAGGTTATAAATTAGATATTTTATAAATGGTGAAACATAACAGTAGTTTCCGACGTCTAAACATGTATATCAAAAGATATGGAGTGGATAAAATGACTCGAGGAAGTTTTAGTAAATTATCAAAGTATGTTTCATTATTAATTGCACTTATTATTTTCGTATCAGTTGTTCCAGTGACAAATGCAGCAAATACTTCAGCAGTATTTAAAAAGGTAAGTCTATCTAAAGCCTCCTATGTCCAATTAACAGATGCTAATCTTGTACCAAGTGCTAGTGGTGCAACAGCAAGTTTTACATTTACGTTTTATAATGGAGATAGCACACCTATAAATTTAGTTGATTATTGGGCGAGGTTGAAGTCTACTGGTGGTAGTAAATATAATTTGACACTTTTGGATGCAGACAAGAAAAAGAAAGTACTGCCAAAATCCTCAACGACTGTAACTTATTATAGTGAGGTCAGTTCGAAAATTACATTAGACCAGTTAGTAGTGAACATCGTTAAGTTCGATTTCAGTGTACCCGGTTATGAGAGATCTGTAGCAAAATATACTTTTCCTAAGGGATTCTCCAATTATGTGAAAGCAGGTGGTTTTAAATCTGTATTAATTGGTAACTCTAACGTGAATGTAAGAATTGATCAGATTAATGCTACAAAAAATGAGAAAAATTATGTGTTTAATTTATCTCTTGTAGCTCGCAATAAGGGGAAATTCGGAGTCGCTTTACCCCAATATAATTATTATATCCAAACGCCATCAGGACTTTATAAGCTAGCATTAAGAAATAAAACGGACGAGACGCTCATTTTAGAGCCGACAGTTTTAAATGCAGTACGATTAACAGGAAACATTCCTCTTAATGTTTCCACTAGTGGTTGGAAGCTTGTTATAACACAAGCAATTGGAGTTGCAGAAGCAGCCAAAGTTGAACTTCCAGTAGTTGTTATGGAAGCTCCATTTAAGCTCACTACAACGACAACAACAGCAAAAACATCATTTACTAATGATAATGGTACTTATGAAGTCGAATTGAAAAATGTTCAACGCTTTCCTTTAAATAATCAGGATCAAGTCGTAGCAGAATTAGTTATTCGCAATAAAGAATCTGTGTATTTACCATTGCCTGAACTATCAGGGCTATTTTCAATTGATGAAAATATTAAGCTTACAACAAAAACTATTAAAAATAGTGGGGTTATAGGTATAGCTCCAGGTGCAGAAACTACTATTAGCTATGTAGGAACTATTCCTTATTCATATCAATGGAAAAAATTCAATTTGAAATTGAGCGAGAAAGTTAATGAGACGTCAAATGAGGTAGCAGAATTAACGAAGTCAACTGTTACACCAATTTCAGTAATAGGATTAGGATCTACATACTCCCAACAAAGTAACGGGGTACCTTTCACAGCACAAGTTGTAAATGTTGGAACTTATACTGGTGTGAAAAATGACACCTTTGCTGTAACCGTCGATGTTACGAATAAACAAAATAGAAGTAGTTCCTTGCCAGCTTGGTCTGGTTACTTCCAAACAGCTGATGGAAATATTTTTGAAGCAAAAGTTCAAAAGACAGCTAAAGTTCTAATAAATCCATCGAAAAAGGAACAAATGACCGTTTGGACTGAATTGCCTACTGGTATTGATAAAACAGGTATAAAGCTTATTCTAGGTGAAGCATATAACGATAATGGACTAATTCAAGGAACAGGTGAGGCAACTGGCTACTTGCGTGGAGTTCAATTGTCACTTCCTGAAGAAAAACAAGCAACTTCTAGTTTTAAAGAGTTACAAGTAGGTCCATATACTATTGAGATGAATTATTTTAATTCGTTTATGGATGGTAACATACTTGACGCAGATATCGGCGGGATAGTTACAAAAAATAATGATTATGACAGTTATACACAATCACAATTAGTTTTGGAGTTAGAGCGTGAGGATATTAATCAAGTTATTATTTCGAAGACTATTTCTTTTGAGGGCAATGTTGAAGGAAGCATCAAATGGAAACTTGGTAGTAACTATAGCGAACTAAAAGAAGAAATTAAAAATTTGGCTATATGGGATAATTACACTTTGAAGATTTATGATACCTTTAATGGGAATAAGAAATTATTAGCTAGTGTACCGACACAATGGTCTATGGCAATAAATTGGCTTGACGGTACTCATCAATAAAAATGGGATAAAAAAACTGGTTTCTCCTACTTAAATCTAGTATCTTTATAGGAGATGAGAGATAGAGAGGAGACTTTTCAGTGAAAAAGAAGGTACTACGCGGTATAATTGCTGTTGTATTAGTAGGAGCAGGCGTGTGGGTTGGCGTGAACTTTGCTTCTCCGCTAGAAGCAGAATCCAATGCGCTGACTCCTGGCTCTGTAGAAGATCCTGTTGTCACTAAGAGCTATGTAGATGAACAGCTTGCAAAATTAGGCGGAGGCTCTGCAGGAGGAGGTACAACGACACCACCTGTTGCTGATTCTTCGTTAGAAGTTGTTATAGTGCCAGCAGGTAAGACACTTATGGCAGGCCAAGGTACAGAAGTCATTGTACGTGTAGGCAAAGCAATTGCTTTCAGCTCTGATGCAAGCGGTATTGCTGATCTTACAGGCGGTACGGATTTAACGAAGGGTAAAGCTGTTCCGACCAATCATTTGCTGCTATTCCCACGTGAAGGACGCGGCATATTGCCGGACCCTAACCAAAAGAATGGTCTGACAGTATTGGTTAAAGGGAGTTACTCCTTGCAATAATTTGGATGGATGCTCAACATTTTACCCGAATTGACAATAGATTATACGCTTCAAAGTTGATGAAAGGATGCACAATACAATTGTGTTCCTATATTCTTCGGAGGTGTCATTTATGAGTCGTTCGAATAAAGTAATTGTACCAACCAGTAAGGCAGCTCTTAATCAAATGAAATATGAAATTGCTGCAGAATTTGGGTTAAGCTCAGGCGGTTATGCAAATGCAGGAGCAGACACTGAATTTGCTGGAGAGCTAGGTGCCTCTTCTAGCGCTGGAGCTGGTCAGAACGTTCATTGGTCTGCTTTATCCACACGACAAGCTGGTTCAGTGGGCGGAGAGATCACAAGACGGCTGATTGCACAAGCAGAATCAGTACTTGGCGGTTACCAGTAGTTATTATTGGAAATTCCGGCGTCCATTGACACAAAGCGACATTTTCGGTATCATACTGTTTTAGAAGAGTTGTCAAACAACCTTTTCCTTAGGGAAAAGGTTCATTTTTTATGTAGAATGTCCGCACTTATTGAATATTAAGGTTGTAGGAGGTTGATACGGATGTCGGTTAAAGGACGCCATTTGTTTACGTCAGAATCAGTTACTGAAGGCCATCCGGATAAGATTTGTGATCAAATATCCGATGCTGTCTTAGATGCATTTCTAGAAGCAGACCCAAACGCTCGTGTTGCTTGTGAAGTTTCTGTAGCAACAGGGCTAGTTTTGGTTATTGGAGAAATTAGCAGCCGTGCTGATTTTATTGATATTTCTTCAATTGCTCGTCGTACAATTAAGGAAATTGGTTACACTCGTGCCAAATATGGCTTTGACTCCAGCACATGCGCAGTATTAACATCGCTCAATGAGCAGTCTGCTGACATAGCACAAGGCGTTAACGCAGCGCTTGAGACTCGTGATGGCAAAGATATGAAGCAAGAGAATGAAGATATCGGCGCAGGCGACCAAGGACTAATGTTTGGTTTTGCTACAAACGAAACTCCTGAGCTTATGCCGCTTCCTATTGCTCTTTCTCACCGTATCGCTCGTCGCTTGTCCGAAGTTCGTAAGAACGAAACTTTGGATTACCTTCGTCCAGATGGTAAAACGCAAGTTACAATTGAATATGCTGACGGCAAACCAGTTCGTGTAGACACGATTGTTGTTTCTACACAGCATGCGGAAGAAATTACGCTTGAGCAAATTCAACAAGATATTCTTGAGCATGTTATTAAGCCGGTTGTTCCTGTTGAGTGGCTTGATGCTGAAACTAAATATTTCATTAACCCAACTGGCCGCTTCGTAATCGGCGGGCCGCAAGGTGATGCCGGTCTAACTGGCCGTAAAATTATCGTTGATACGTATGGCGGCTACGCGCGTCATGGCGGCGGCGCATTCTCAGGTAAGGATCCTACAAAAGTTGACCGTTCAGCAGCCTATGCTGCTCGTTATGTAGCTAAGAACATCGTAGCTGCAGGACTTGCAGACAAATGCGAAATCCAATTGGCTTACGCAATCGGTGTTGCTCAACCGGTATCGATTAACGTGGATACTTATGGTACAGGTAAAATTGGCGAAGATAAGCTCGTTGAGCTCATCACTAGCAACTTTGACCTTCGTCCTGCAGGCATTATCAAGATGCTTGATCTGCGTCGTCCAATATACAAACAAACGGCTGCATACGGTCATTTCGGTCGTACAGACGTTGATCTTCCTTGGGAACGTGTCGACAAAGCTGATAAGCTTAAAGCAGACGCTGGCGTTCAAAGCGGAGTATAAAACTTCAAGAGCTGTCCAAAAAGTAGATTATCTACTTCTTGGACAGCTTTTTTGTTTGTCTATCGCTACAAAAATGAAGTTTAACCTAAATTTTTCATGCTAAGAAGCCGACAAATAAGGTACTAGTGTAATTTTTTGAGGAGTGAATTGAAATGAATCGAACGAGCAAGCTATCTTCGTTTATCGCCGTTATGCTGCTGCTCCAATTAAGCCTGTCAGGTTGGTCTTTGGGCCCTCATCAAGCGGATGCCGCATCTGCGGGCCCGGTCGTATTAAGCTTAAGCCCTTCCGATGACCTTAATAATGTATCAATATCGGCTGATTTAAAGATGACCTTTGATGAGAATGTAAGCAAAGGCTCTAATTCCACGTCTATTTCTATCTTTGATTATGCAACCAGCAATTTGGTGGAGAGTATTCCTTTATCGTCTCATCGTATCACCATTGATTCAACACAGCGTATTGTGACTATAGATCCGGAGAAACATTTTGCCTTAAACACAAATTATTACATATTGGTTGACGCAGGTGCGTTTGTTAATCAATCCAACGGTGTAGGATATGCTGGAATTAATAGCGCAAGCAGTTGGAATTTTCGAACGGTCGCTGAAGTAGACGTAACTAGACCGTCTCATACAGGCGTGTTTCCTTCGGCAGCCCCTATAGGGGTAACTACTCCCATCACGATTTCATTTGATGAGCCTGTTTATGTTGCAAGTGGAAACATTCAGATTAGTTCTTTAGAGGACAAACGGACGATTGCCGTTACATCCAATGCCGTAAGAGGCAGCGGGACGAACCAAATCGTAATTCAGCCGCCGGCAGCACTACAGCCTAATACAACCTACACCGTTACGATTCCAGATACGGCATTTCAAGATGCAGCGGGGAATCTATATTACGGTACATCATGGAGCTTTACTACAGACGCAGCACCCGTAAATGTGGCAGCGTTTGCTCCCTTAGACAATGCTACTTCTGTACCGATCAACTCAGGACTTGCCATCACTTTTGATAAAAACGTACAAGCACGTGCAAATAAATATATTGAAATACGCAGAATAAGCAATAATACTACCATAGAACGAATTAAGGTTTTGTCTTCAAATGTTAATGTAGTGGGTAATCAGGTGAAAATTTCGCCTAACACGACTCTTGAGCCGAATACGGCCTATTATGTATTGATTGATGCTGGCGCGTTTACGCAGGTGGACCCAAGTGGTGATCAATGGTATCACGGTATTGCTGGCGCATCGGTTTGGAATTTCAGTACAGATCCTGGCAATGAAAAGACGCCCCCTGCTGCAACAGAATTATACCCAGCAGCAGGTGCAGCGATCAGCAGCCTAGGCTCTGTACTCAAAATTAATTTTAATGAACCGGTATTTCCAAGCAGCGGGTTTATTGAAATTAGAGAGTCTGCAACGGGAGCATTATTCCGTTCCATCCCTATTACATCGGAACGTGTGACCGGCGGAGGAACTTATCAATTAACAATAGATCCAAATAGGCTGATCACCAGCGAGGTGGAGAAAGCTTTCGTAAATAATACGAAATATTATGTAACAATCGGCAATCGCGCCATTCGCGATGCGGCGGGTAATCACTATGAAGGAATCACTTCACCGACTTATTGGTCCTTCACCGTTTCTCAAGATACAGTAAGACCAACGTTATCCTTATTAAATCCAATAAACAATGCCGTTTCCGTAGGATTAAGTCAATCCTTAACAGCGACGTTCAGTGAAGCCATTAAGAAAGGCGCTACAGGTGCGATAACATTTAATCCTATTGGCAATAATGAGCTTAAGCCTATTCCTGCTAGCTCTTATGTTCATGGAACCTATAATAATGTATTGGTCATTACGCCCTCCGAAGCCTTGCATGCTAATACGGTTTATTATGTAACGATTGATGCAAGTGCAGTGACTGATTTAGCAGGCAACAGCTTTGCCGGCATATTGAATGAATACCAGTGGACGTTCCGTACTTTCGGTTCGGATACAGCGGCTCCTGTCATAAGCAAGCTGGAGTGGAGCGGATCAACAATTACTTTGACCTACAACGAGGAGCTGAACGTGCATACAATTCCATCACCGGGCAGCTTTTACGTGACGGTCAACGGGGCACCTCGAACTGTAGCCGGCGTACAGGTTCGAGGGGAAGCAGTTATTCTTACTTTAGCGAGTCCAATTGTAGCTGGCCAGCTGGTGAAGCTATCCTACTCGAAGGCTGCAACAGGACTTATTCAAGATACATCTGGAAATGAAGCAGCAAGTATTGCCAATCAGGACGTAGCGGGTGCAAAGGATATCAACCCACCGAAGATCGTAAGCGGGAACGCTACTGGCAGCGCAATTACTCTGTCTTTTGACAAGGATTTGATGTCAGTAAACAGCTATGCCTATTTACAATTTACTGTTAACGTTGGCGGCGTTAACTATAGTACGACATCGATCTCAAGCAAAGGGAACAACATTTTACTAACTGTAAATGGAGCGATTCAGAATTATCAGAACGTCACTGTTTCTTACGCTCCAGGAGCTTATCCAATTAGGGATATGGCCGGTAACTATTTGGCTGGTTTCAATAACTACAGCATGTATAGCACACCTGATACGGGAACTCCTACGTTGCAATATATAAGTTACAACAGTAATCTTGTTACCTTGAAGTATAACAAAAGCTTGAATTCACAAACGGTACTGTCCCCTGGGCAGTTTAGTGTCCTTGTAGATCGTGTCGCACGCCCTGTCATTCAGGTTTACATTTCAGGCGACTCCGTCATACTGACGCTATCGACAGGAGTG
The DNA here is from genome assembly GCF_056269345.1 of Paenibacillus sp. J22P15. Lineage (NCBI taxonomy): Bacteria > Bacillati > Bacillota > Bacilli > Caryophanales > Paenibacillaceae > Paenibacillus > Paenibacillus sp. J22P15. The sequence continues at coordinate 85,071 of NZ_JBWDNT010000006.1, read as the reverse complement.
ATACCTGGACAAGTCGTATCTGTATCTTATGTACCGTCTGTATCGCTAATTACGGATTTAGCAGGTAATGCTGCACCGTCATTTAATAATGTCACTTCAAGCGGAAGCGGTGGCAGTGGAGGCGGCGGGCAAAACGCAAACATTTCCGGAGTGATTGCCAAAGGCTCAACATTAACGATTAGTTTTGGTGAATCGTTAAATGCCGGCTATTTGCCTTCTACCACTTCGTTTCTCGTAAAAGCAAATAATTCTTTAAGAATGGTTTCGAGAGTAGATATTAGTGGATCTTCGGTTATTTTAACGCTTGCTTCTCCCATACTGATGGGGGAAACGGTGACCGTAACTTATTTTTCTACGACTTCAGGGCTTCGAACAAATAACGGTTCGACAATAAATAGCTTTACGGACATCCATGCAGCTAATCAGACGACGCTGCTCGATGGATTGTCTGGTGACTTCGAAGCTGCAGATGGCGGCGGTATTGGTCTGAAGCTTACGTCAGCCACAACGATGTTTGATACATCACCGACTGGCACACAAGCCAACCGTTATACGGTATCATACGAGAAAGTGCTTGCAGCATACCAAGCAGCTCGCACAGCAGGTTTATCTATTCCTCGTGTCGCGTTTAAGGTGCCTTCAACTGAACGCGCAGCGATCGTAGCTATTCCAATAAGCGCGCTTGATGCAGCCTATCGTTTAAATGCAAACTCAATATTTGCTGTTCAATATGGCGATGTGACCTATGAGCTGCAATTAGATGCGTCGGATTATATGAAAATCAATACTTTGCTAGGAGGCAGCATCGCACAAGGACAATTGCTCATTCGAATCGATCAAGGGCTATCTGCATTAACGAGTACGATCAGTTCAAAAATTAACAGCTCATACACGAGCTTGCTGTCTGGTCCTTATCACTTCGATGTGGTTGTTCTGAGCGGTGCTGTACAGAAGCCTTATAATGATTTTAGCAATTATGTGTCGCGTACGATTCAAACCTCTCAAAATGTAGATGCAAGTAAGACAGCAGTTGTCTGGTTTGATCCTGCAACAGGCGGGCTATCCTACGTTCCGACCGTGCTGTCAACAAGCGGTGGCAGGACGACAGCAGCTTTTAAGAGCAAAGGAAATAGTGCTTATGCGCTAGTATCTAGTGCGGCTGCCTTCTCTGACCTATCAAAGCACTGGGCAGCTTCTGCAATTCATATTATGTCGAGGAAATTCATCGTGGAAGGCCGCTCAGCGACGAAGTTCGAACCGCAGAAGGCTATTACACGCGGAGAGTTTGCAACCTATATTGCCAAAGGACTCGGTTTAAGCAGCGACAAGGCAGCAGCAGCTAAGTTCAAGGATGTAAATGCGAGCACGGCGATGGGAGCCTACATTGGAGCCGCATCAGCAGCCGGAATCGTTGCAGGTAATACAGACGGCACCTTCAAGCCTAACAATCCGATTACAAGGCAGGAAATGGCTGTTATGATGATCAGAGCAGCGAAGGTGGCTGGTCTTACGGTTCAACTGCCGGAATCAGCTTCGGCTTATCTCAAGAAGTATACGGATCGCGGTAAGGTTGGCGCATGGGCGCAGACAGACATGGCGAAATCGGTGTATATTGGGGTTATTAGCGGCAAAACAGCGACAACGCTCAGTCCACAAACGAATGCAACGCGTGCTGAAGGAACGGTCATGATCCTTCGATTACTGGAAAAGGTGAAATTTTTGAGTTCATAAATAGAGTTACAAACCTTAGCTCGCCTATACGGCGAGCTATTTTTTTATACTAGTTACTTCAACCATATTCATAGCGGATATCTATCAACCTATAAAAAACGATAGCAGTCTTCTATCATGCGGAACTTTTCTATCACTCTTGTAGTCTATAACTATTAGATTATTCGATGGGAGAGTTGTAATTCTAATGAGCAAGTTTCAAAAAATAATAGATCGAAAGTCAGAACGCTTAGGAAAAAGGGTTATTATCGTAGTATTAGGTGGAGCGTTGCTGGTACAGCCATTTGCTGCAATCATGCCGAGCAGCTGGCAGAGCGCAGTAATCGAGCCAGCGGAGGCTGCTGCTGATCCTGTCCTCAAGCTGTCGCAGCAATCATTCATTACGGCAGGCGCTAAGCGTTTGGACTACGTTTTCAATACGACGCGAGGAAACGCAAAGGTAAAAACCGATGTGCATGTCATTGAAATAGATCTAACGAATCCCTATGTATCCTTAAATACGATTAGCGGAAAAAACAATAGCATAGGTCAATTAAACTCAATACTAAATATGACAAAAGAAAACGGAGCGGTAGCGTCCATTAATGCAGATGTATTCGTAATGGGCAATGAAGGTGCTCCGCTTGGCGGACAAGTAGCAAACGGACTGTTGATGTCGAGTCCTGCTAAACTAAAGGGAATGTATGCCTTCTCGGTATCCAAAGACCGCAAACCGATGATCGATAACTATACCTTTAATGGCTCGGTAACGGCAGCAGATGGTTCTGTATTCCCGCTTGAAGGACTGAATCAATCGGCTTATATTCCCGAGACTACAGGCACTAACTTTAGTCATGTCAATATGATGTATATCTATACAAGTGCATGGGGAGGAGTAGAACGTCCGAAAAATTCGGCCTCTACGCCTACGGAAGTGTTAGTTCGCAATGGAATTATTGAGGAAATTTCAATCGACAAGGCGATAGCTGGAAAAGTGCCAGCAGATGGCTACATCCTTCGGTCGCATGGTCTTGCAGCTAAGTTCGTAAAGGAGCATTTACAAGTCGGCGAACCTATAAATGCAGATTATTCACTAGTATCACAAACAACAGGAGCGAAGATTGATCCAAACGCCTTCGAAATGATGGCAGGCGGACATACGCTATTAGTTAATGGGGGAGCAGCGGCAACATTTTCCCGTGATGTTACCGGAGTAAGCGGCTCCTCTTATACTTCTCGTTCAGCGGTCGGCTATTCACAGGACGGGACTAAGGTCTATCTCATTACAAGCGAGCGTTTCGGAGGCAACACAGGCTTAAGCTTGAAAGAACTCCAGCAGGTTATGCTGCAGCTTGGGGTTTATAAAGGAGTCAACCTCGATGGTGGCGGTTCCACGACGATGGTCGAGCGTCCGCTTGGAAGCTATGATTTGAAGCTGGCGCATTCCACCCAATATGGCTCCACCCAAAGAAGCGTATCGAACGGAATAGGGGTATTCACATCAGCTCCAGCGGGTTCACTCAAAGGCATTTCTGTGAGCGGTGCTAACATCATGTTTATAGGGCAGAAATCATCATATGCATTAAAAGGTTACGATACGTACTATAATCCGTTTGAAGTAGACAATACATCAGCGGTATGGAGCTCTGACAAAGCTATTGGAACCTTTCAAGGAAATGAATTCACTGCGACTAAGGCTGGCAAAACGACACTTAGTGTGAAGTCTGGCGCGATCTCAACAAAACAAGAAATCGAAGTGATTGGACAGGATCAAATCACATCACTCTCCATTGATACGACAGCGGGCCAGCTGACAAAAGGAGCCACCATTTCTGTCCCGCTTACCGTAAAGCTCAAAAATGGAAGTTCACACAAGCTAAGCGCTGACTCTGTGAAATGGGAATTTATCGGATTTACTGCTGCTCGTTCTGGCGATACTTTGACCGTACAATCCGTTAATCCAGGAGCGACTCTCGGCTATGCTATTGCAAGGTATGACGGCTATCCAGCGATGATTCCCTTCACCCAAGGCGAGGCAGTCAGTACCTTTGAGAATTTCGAAAAATCGACCTATCCAATTACATCACAGGTCACGCCTGCTGATACGACAACAGGAAGCGTGAGCTTAGTTTCGGATTTCGCAGGACAAAAGTCGGCAAAAGCATTGAAGGTGGATTATGATTTCACAAATGGCACTGGAACAAAAGCATCTTATGCAGTGTTTAATACAAATGGCCGTACAATTGAGGGTTCTCCTACTTCGATGACGGTCGATCTTTACGGAGATAACAGTCTAAACTGGGTTCGCGCAGAGTTTATCGATGCGGACGGCAAAGCGCATCTCCTCGACCTTGCCAAGCAGCTTGATTGGAGCGGCTGGAAAAACGTGAAGATGAATTTGTCATCTGCAAAGATGAAATTCCCAGTCAAACTGAAAAGAATATATGTTGTGACCATTGCAGAAGGCCAGGATGAACGAGCAGCTACAGGTTCGATCGGACTAGATAACATGATGCTGCAATATCCGCCTTCCGTAACGGTTGATACAAAAACTAAGGTCGTAATGACTGTAGGTAAATCAGCAGCGACAGTGAATGGTAAAGCGATTCAGCTCGATTCGGCGCCAATTGTGTTGAATGGAACGACATTTGTACCGGTGCGATTCGTATCCGATGCCATGGGAGCCAAGTTGTTATTTGACGGTAAAACGGGGCAAGTTACAGTTCTTCGGGGCAATAAACTGATGGAAATGACACTCGGTAAAAAGGATCTTATTTTAAATGGTACGCTGCAATCGTCAGAAATAACTCCAATAGTTCGTAATAATCGAACGTTAATTCCAGTGCGCTTATTTTCGGAGAAACTAGGCCTTAAGGTCGGGTATGACGGGAAAGCCAAAAAGATTACCATCGATTAACGGTGGACGAAAGATATCCAATCTGTGGTATGATAGAGTGGATTAACCTTTAATATAGAAAGGTTGCCGATCTGCCGTGGACCATCTTACAGTCGATATAAATCGAGTTATTAAAAATGCAATTGAAGTGATGGAAGATAGTAAATACCAGATTTATGAAATATGTGAATCAGCGCGTACGGAGCTGGAATCGCTCGAGCAGGAGCTTGAAGTCGTGCTTCAAGAAACGGTGAAGACGATAGATAAGGTTGATCAGCTCGAGCAGGACTATCGCCGTGCGCGTATAAGGCTGACAGAAGTAAGTCGGGATTTTGTGCGTTTTAAGGAAGAAGACATTAAGTCTGCTTATGAGAAGGCTACACAAATCCAGTTGGATTTAATGGTTTACCGCGAGAAGGAATCCTATTTGAAGGCGCGTCGGGATGACTTGCAAAAACGTGTTCGAAATGTGGAAAATTCAATTGAACGTGCTGAAACGATTGCTTCACAAATAAATGTTGTGCTTGAATATTTATCGGGTGACCTTAATCAGGTTACACGTATTATTGAATCTGCCAAAACGAGGCAGCTGCTCGGCTTAAAGATTATTTTGGCCCAAGAGGAAGAGCGTAAACGGATCGCTAGGGAAATCCATGACGGACCAGCGCAATCACTCGCCAACATTGTACTTCGAACAGAAATTGCAGAACGTATGCTAATCAAGCAGGAATTTGTAATGGTACAGGAAGAATTAGTAGATTTGAAAGGACAAGTTCGTTCCGGTCTAGAAGAAATTCGCAAAATTATATTTAATTTGCGTCCAATGGCTTTGGATGATTTGGGACTTGTACCGACTCTTCGCAAATTCACGCAGGATTTTGAAGAGAAAACAAAAATACATACCGTATTCGAGCTGATCGGAAAAGATTCTCGGATGCCCTCTGCAATGGAAGCGGCGATCTACCGCCTAGTTCAAGAAGCTTTTACCAATGCACTTAAGCATGCGAGCGCTTCTCATATATCGCTCGAAATTAACTATCAGCCACAGCATATTTCACTCGTCATTCAAGATAACGGTGTTGGTTTTAATAGCGGTTTAATTGAGCAGGATGCTACTAGAAACGCACACTTTGGATTGGTAGGAATGAGAGAACGCATTGAGCTGATTGAGGGAAGGATGGATATAGACTCAAATCCCGGTAGAGGGACGAAAATTATAATAGATATACCTACTACTGCCGAATCTAGAAAGGAGTAAGATGATGATGACCCAAAGAGTTGCAAGCAATGTGAATACAATCAAAATTTTACTTGCGGATGACCACCAGCTTTTTCGAGAAGGACTAAAGCGAATTCTGAATATGGAAGACGATCTTGAAGTCATCGGCGAATGTGGAGATGGGATTCAAGTTTTGGAGTTCTGCAATCATACCATTCCTGAAATTGTCCTGATGGATATTAATATGCCAATCGAGAACGGTGTCGTCACGACAGAACGTTTGAAAAATATGTTTCCTGATGTAAAGGTTATCATTTTATCTATCCACGACGATGAGAGCTACGTATTCGAAACCCTTCGAAAAGGGGCTACCGGTTATCTTCTGAAGGATATGGAGGCGGAGTCGCTCATTAATGCTATTCGTTCGGTTGTCCAAGGACATGCTTATATCCATCCTAAAGTAACAGGCAAGTTGATTAATCAGCTTCGTCGCATGACGTATTTGGATGAAATGGGCATCGTGTCCGGAGCAGCTGCTGCTCAAGAGCCGGGAGTGAAGTTCGTTGCTGGCGATGAAAGTCCGCTCACTCGCCGCGAGGCAGAGGTATTGAGACTTATGGCAGAAGGCAAAAGCAACAAGCTTATTGGGGAGTTTTTATTTATTAGCGAAAAAACGGTTAAAAACCATGTGAGCAGCATTTTGCAAAAGATGGAAGTTGATGACCGGACACAAGCTGTTATTCAATCGATTAAATACGGATGGGTTACGTTATAGTAACCTTTTCGCTTATTATTTATATATCGAGGAAATACCCGTATCGGTTGATGCGGGTTTTTTGTGCTGTAAAAAAGAGAAAACACTCCTAAGCTGCTTATTAAGCAGTCTAGGAGTGCGAAGTTGAAGTATCTACCTTCTATTTCTTTGCTTACGGAGATTGAGGAAACCGACTGAAAGAGCGAATGCGCCGATAAGATAATATGGAATCGGACTGGATTCACCTGTTTTTGGGAGGGTACTTAGCGGAACTTGATCCTCCTCTACATCAATAACGGTATCGATTGGAGGCTCACCCTCTTCACCAACTCCGCCCACTGGCGGCTCTTCTTCATCTATTTCGATAATTGGCGTTGCCTCAGGGGATGGCGTAGGTGACTGGGTTACCGTAGGAGTTGCAGTAGGTGTAGCTGTAACTGTAGGTGTGGACGATGGTGTAGATGATGGCGACTCAGAAGGAGTAGTCACAGGTGTAGACGATGGTGTAGGTGAAGGCGACTCAGAAGGTGTAGTCTCAGGTGTAGATGTTGGTGTAGGTGAAGGCGACTCGGAAGGAGTAGCCACAGGTGTTGATGTTGGTGTAGGTGAAGGCGACTCGGAAGGAGTAGCCACAGGTGTAGATGTTGGTGTAGGTGAAGGCGACTCAGAAGGAGTAGCCACAGGTGTTGATGTTGGTGTAGTAGTTGGCGTTGGAGTAGGTGTAGGAGTAGTAGTAGTACAACTACTATTAAGCTTCACCTTCCAGGCTACAGCTCTGCTGCCGTGAGCATTTGAACCTAACTCGAGAAGCAAATCTCCACTGTAGATGTCTAATTGATAAGGCAAGCATGCTGGGATATCAATCGTGACGGTATACGTACCGGCTTTAGGATAAATAAAGGATTGTCCGTCATAGTGTTTTTGTAAGTGGTATGGAATTGTTGTATCGCCGGGACTTGCAACCCAGTCATCTGGACTTACATAAGATGAGAAACTGACTTGAACGCAATCGATTTTTGTCTTAAAGGTGGCAGTAGCTGTTCCGTCGTTATTATCTACGATGTTGGATTGTGCTTTAGGGATATCATCTCTACTGGTTGAAAATTGCTGGCAGCTATTCTCATTTGAGGGCACGGCTGCAGTTGTTTCTTGATTGTTTACGCCTTCTGCAAGAGCCAGGGAACTAAGCGTTAGCGAGAAAATCAGTAGGAGTGCTAAGCCCATTAACAATTGTTTTTTATAATAGCGCATTTTTCACTCTCCTCTTAGATAGGTAGTGGAGTTCTAAGAGGGCCGGTTACACTACTAGCTCCATATAATCCAAGTGTCCAGTTGCAGATTATATTTCATCGCTTCCCTGGTTATGATGATTGTAACAATCCACCTCTTCCTTTCTATATGCGTGAATTCCTTAAATATGTAAAGATTCATAATAAAATGATAACATATACCGTAGATTGCTCAAGGGTGTTTCTTTGTCATAAAATGACTGAAATTAGGAGAAAAAAGGGGACACTTTTTGACACAACGCACATTTTGTCATCTTGTCCAGAAGCAGCGGAACCAGTGGGCTCTTCATGGCATATAGTGTCACAAAGAGGAGGTGGCCGCCATGTTTGAAGTTCTACTACTTATTGTTGGCTGTTATGTTTTGGCTGCATTGTCGGTGCATCTGGCGTATCGAATTTGGCGAGTGCGACAGAAATCGAGCAAGCATTACGTGCTTGTTGCGGACGTCCGGCAAAAAAATATGGAATGGTATGTACGATCGCTGTTTTATTTCTCCAAGCGAATGGGCAAGAATGTTCGATTGACGATTGTTGATCAAGGGGTAACGGATGAAACACTAGCTATTGTTGAACGACTAACCAGAGAAGGCAATGAGGTCATAGTACACCCTAATGGAAATGGTTCACTAATCACAAACGATGATGGTAAGCGTTTACAGAAAAAAGGTGTAGATGGAACCCAGCTGCTGTGGCTGCTGCAGGCAGAAGGGATTGTATCGCATTCCGATCATGCAGTGCTGGTTGATTTGCAAAACCCAGCTGATTTGTCGAAAATGCCATTTTAGTATATACTTTGCGGTAATGAAATAATTGGAGTGAAGCACACTCAATGGCGCGAACTGCGTCGTTGGGTGTGCTTTTTTTTGTTTTTAGGTACGTATCGTGAAGGGAGCGGATGAGAATGAAGGCTCAGGTATATGTTGTGGAGGTATGCGGATGCTGGAAGGCTTGGGTGACCATAAATGCGAAAGTGGACAAGCAATTTTGGATGAATGGGGCATTTGATGAAGCGGGTTGTGTTAATGAAGAAACTGCGGATGAAGGCTGGTTATTGCAAGAGGCGCTCCCGCTCGGTGTTGCCTGCCTTGCAGTAGAACTTTGGGACAAGGCTGCTGCTCCAAGCCACGGAATTAAAAGAGCTGTGCATAAAGAGTTAAACGAAGAAACAAGGCGAAATGCTAGTTTGGAGGCAATACAGCTGTTGATGATATGTGTGGCGGAGGCGAAGGCTGAAGGAGGGAGAACAGAAGGACAGGCTGGGCGCGTTCGAAGTTTGAACGGGGGAGTGAAGAGAGGTGAAAATGATTACAAAGCTAAAGGTTTTGGTTATTGGCAGCGCTGGGGCGGTCGGAGGAATCGGCAAGGAGCAGCTGATGCTGAGCGTATTTCTGAATTGGCAGAGCGGTGGGTTCGGTTCGGGGTTTCGGATAGCGGGCGAGAGCTTAGCGCAGCGGAGCTGGGAGAAATCGCGGCAGGGGCGAAGATTGCCGCGGATATGATGCAGGGACGTGCGCTATTGCGAAGCGAGGCACACGCCCTGTTAGCTGGCGCAGCCTGTCCCGGTGCCGAAGCTGGCTGGAGCGGTGTGCTCCAGCTTGCTTCGCTGCTCGGGCGGGTGCGCCTCAGCGGATCAATCGCCGCAGGTAACGGCGGGCGATTGGACGTTTTTTGGCGCCGTAGGCGTGAGCGCAGCTGTAAGCGCTGCGGGAGCGGTGAGGCGCAGCTGTATCGCACGGCATGTGCTGCGTGCGGGAGGCAGTGCGCCTATTGCATGGCGTGCATTGGGATGGGGCGGAGCCGGGAGTGTGAGCTGCTCGTTACGGGGCAGCGCAGCGGGTTGCTATTGGCAGAAGCGAGCGCAGGCAGCTCTGCAAAGGTAGTAAAGCCGGTTGTATATGAACAGCGGCTTAATAAATGGGAGCTTAGCCCGGCGCAGACGGCGGCAGCGGCAAAAGCACTGCAGTTCGTGGAGGGGCCGGCAGGGGAACGTTCTTTATCAAAGGCGGAAAATCCGAAGCAGGTGAGGGAATTTCTCCTCTGGGCCGTCACGGGAGCGGGCAAGACCGAGATGATTTTTCCGTTGATAGAATCTGTGTTGCTCCGGGGAGGCAGGGCGCTTATTGCAACGCCGCGCCGCGATGTTGTGATCGAGCTTGACCCGCGCATTCGTAAAGCTTTTCCAGAGGCTTCTGTCGTTACTTTGTATGGCGGCAGCGAGCAGCGTTGGGAGAGAGGAGATATTACACTTGCTACAACCCATCAGCTTCTGCGTTTCTATCAGGGTTTTGACCTCGTCGTTGTGGACGAGCTCGATGCTTTTCCTTATGCTGGCGATCCACAGCTCCATTTTGCAGCTGATAAGAGCTGTGCACCTGGGGCTGCTCGATTGTTATTGTCAGCTACGCCGCCAAGTGAACTACAGCGAGCGGCCAAATATGGCAAGCTTCCTCATGCTAGAGTTCCTGTACGTTATCATCGCCATCCGCTGCCAGTACCGAATCTTCTTCAAACACCGACTGTGAAGCAGATGCTTCAGCAGCGTAAGCTGCCATCAAAGCTATTAACCGTCATGCGATCATCGCTGGAACGTAATGCTCAGTTATTTGTGTTCGTTCAGCAGATTACACAAACCGAACCTATGGCAGCTTTAATACGAGCGGCACTCTCACATTCTGCTGTATCTGCAACCTCCTCGCAGGATGCAGAGCGAACAGAGAAGGTGCAGCGTTTTCGCTCGCGAGAGATTCGGGTGCTTGTCACAACTACTATACTAGAGCGGGGAGTGACCATTCCCAAAAGCGATGTGTATATTTTGGATGCAGACGGGAGGCTCTTTGACGAGGCCTCCTTGGTACAAATGGCAGGAAGGGCTGGGAGAAGCGCGGAGGATCCGTTTGGCCGCGTCTACTTTTGCAGCCGCGATCGCAGCAGGCCGCAGCAGCTTGCGGTGCAGCACATAAAAAAAATGAACCGCATGGCTCGCAAGCAAGGCTACCTGCTCCCCAAAGTCAAAGGAGGCTCGCCCAAATGACCGTCTCGCCCAGAGCATGGCTCCAGCGTCTTCAATCCGCCTTCACCACAGCCGCGCAGCTGCTCGCTCCCCACTCTGCCGCATGTCTCCTATGCGGCAAACCGCAAAGCGAGGCTCGCAGCGCGAGCAGCTACAACAACCCGAAGCTGACGCCCCAGCTTCGACATTCCCTTTGCGGAGCGTGCCTCTCCGCAATCCCATGGCTCACCCGCATCGCCTGCCGCAGATGCGGGCGAGGTATCCCATGCGAAGACTGCATACGTCGTCCGCATGGCGCATTCATAATGAACCGCAGTGCGGTTCATTACAATCCAGCGATGAGGGCGATGCTCGCCCTCTATAAATATAGGGGCAACGAGCAGCTTGCCCCTTTGCTTGGGGAGATGCTGCTCCCTGTTTTCGAGGCAATGACCGCTGAAATCATCCATCAGTCTAATGCAGCTAACAGTCACATCAAGAAAGGGAAAATAAAAATAGCGCATTGCTGGGACGCCATTACCTATGTTCCAGTCAGTGAAGAGCGAGCAGCAGATCGAGGCTTCAATCAAGCAGAGCAGCTTGCTAGTCATATTGCAGTGCGACATCGCTTGCCTCTCTTGCAGCTGCTCATTCGTTCTCGTCACCCCGAGAAGCAAAGCTTCAAAACACGTTCAGAAAGAATACGTGATTCCAAATCCCTGTTTGACATTAAAGCAGATGAGCTGCGCGTCATGATTACTCATCCAGCACGCTCTGTTGGCAAAGATCAGCTAAACCACAGATCCTATCGCATTCTTTTGATAGACGATATCTATACGACAGGCAGTACAGCGGAAGCTTGCTCTGAAGTGCTACATCGTAATACAGAGCTGCCGCTCGATATCTATATATTGACCTGGGCTCGCTCCTAAATGATTGCCAGCTCGTAGAGCAGCAAACAGATTCATAGTGAAAAAGTTAATGTTATCGATTAGAATATAACTAATAGCTTTACAATATAAGGGGGCTCAGAGCGATGAACCTAGATAATTGTCCTCGCTGCGGTAAGCTTTTTGCAAAAAACTTTAGAGACGTATGCCCGGTATGTATACGAGAAATAGATAAAGAGTATGAACTTTGTGCAAATTATTTGCGTGAGTTTAGAGGCTCGATTATTACAGAGGTATCTGAGGCTACTGGCGTTTCCATTAAACAGATCACGAAGTTTATCCGCGAGGGTCGTATTTCCATCATGAACGCACCGAATATGTCTTATCCTTGTGAATCCTGCGGAACGCTCATTCGTGAGAATCATCTATGCGATAGTTGTCGCCAACGCCTTGTAAAGGACAAGAACCAGATGTTCGAAGACTTGACGAGGAAAGAACAATTAAATTCGTCACAAAATGCAGCAGGGATTTACAAAGGTTTAGAAAGATATAACGATAAATGATTTAAGTTTATATTTGATCTTCTATAAAATTTCACTTGACTCGAGCCGATAATACTTGTAAAGGTAATCGGCTTTTTTAGTTCCTGTAAATAATGAGGTGGGTAAACAATGAAAATAAATGAGACGAATCGTATTGGCGCGCTTAATCCGTACCATAAACAAATGGAGTCCAGAATCGGTGGACCAGACAAAGCAAAGCAGAAGGACGAGGTTCAAATTTCTGCTGCTGCCAAGGAATTGTTATCGACAAGCAAGGCAAGCGGAGCGGACAGAACAGAACATATTGAGCAGCTTAAGCGTGCGGTAGCAACGGGCAACTATCATGTGGAAGCTGGCAAGCTTGCCGAGAAGCTGCTTCCCTATCTGAAGGAGTAGTTCACTAAATGAACGAGTATATCCAGCAAATCATAGCGATTTTGCGTGAGCTATTAGACGAGCATCTGCAGCTCATTGAGTATGGAAATGCGAAGACGTCGGCAATTACGGTAAGTCAGGTCGAGACTCTCTCATATATTTCGAGCAAAGAGAAGAAGAGCCTTCAGCGAATTCTGGATCTGGAGCAGCAGCGGGTTTTTATGATCGGAAAATATATGCTGTCCCAGAAGCTGACTTCTCACCGTTCATTCAAGATGGAGAAGTTGATACAAGCGGTCTATCATGTTGAGGAGAAACAGCAGCTTCAAACGATATGGGTAGATTTATCTGCGGCGCTTAAGAAGCTTCAAGATATTAACGATTTTAATCAGCAGCTTGTCAAAATGAATCTCGATCATTTGCATTTCACAGAAGACCTGCTGTTCGGTCCGGAAGAAAATGAAGCAACCTATCATCGTGATGTACAGGGCTTGGTTGCTAAGCGCAACAGCCGATTCGAAACGAGGACGTAGAGAGAGGGCATGATACAATGGCATCAACATTTCATGGTTTAGAAACAGCACGACGCAGCTTGTTCACCACACAATCTGCTCTCAATACAACAGGTCATAACATCTCGAATGCCAATACGCGCGGTTACTCACGACAAGTGGTTAACATGACTGCTTCCCGGCCTATTGAAGCAGTAGGATTCTCTAAATCAGTAGCGGCTGGTCAGCTTGGTACAGGTGTTGAGGCGACTTCAATTACACGTATTAGAGAAAAATTTCTAGACAATCAGTTTAGAAATGAATATAAATCACTTGGCAATTTCTCCGTCCAGTCAGATACGCTTTCGAAATTAGAAGGCATTGTCAATGAGCCAAGTGATACGGGCATGAGATCACTAATCTCGAATTTCTTTAATTCTTGGTCGGACTTGAGTAAAAATCCAGAGAATGCTGACGGTCGGAAAGTCATTGCTGAACAAACGCTGGCAATGGTCGATGCTTTTAATTATACAGCGAAGCAACTGGGTGATTTGAAAGCGGATTTGGGCGAGAACGCACAGATTAATCTGGATACGCTCAATTCGATTACAACGAGTATCGCGCAATTGAACGGAGAAATTAAACGAATCGAAAGCCTGGGCGATAACGCTAATGATTTAAGAGATCAGCGTGATTTACTTACGGATGAGCTATCGGGGCTAGTGAACATTCGAGTAGAAGATCAAGAGAGTGGCTACCGAATTACAATGGGGGATATCGAACTCGTTCAAGGGACAGCTAAGAATGATTTAGATATGGAAGCAATAAACAACGCATTTGCATCAGGCGATCTTAATAACGGCGCGATTCACGGTACGATTTATGCTAGGGACCATTATGTAGAGAACTACATTAGCGAGCTTGACAACTTGGTGCAGACGATGGCGAATGGTGAATTCGAAGTTACGCTTCCTAAAGGCTCGGTCTTGCCGAGAGGTACCGTTCTCAATAATATAACCTACACAGACGCGAATCGTACATTACAAGAAGATACGATTGTTACGGTGAAAGGCCTTAATGGTTTGCACCAGTTAGGTTACACATTAGGTGGATCAGAACCGGGATTGCCGTTATTTACGGACAAAGCAGGCGGGACAGCAGGCCTAAATGCCGGTAACATTACTCTTAATCCAGCCATAGTAGCCAACTCCAATTTAATTGCCAGCTCTATGCGTACGGAGACGAATGCGGATGGCACAGAAACTACGATCAGCGGGAATAACTCATTGGCCGTGCTTTTCTCACAAATGAGAGACGTTCGCTTTGACTTTGATGCAGGTACTGGGGAAAACAAAAATACGGTAGATGCATATTTCCGATCAGTTGTCGGACAGCTTGGTGTACAAGCTTCTGAATCCACTCGGATGCTAAATAACCAGCAAACGATAGTGGATCAAGTGGATTCTCGCAGACAATCCGTCAGCGGTGTCTCGCTCGATGAAGAAATGTCGAATATAATCAAATTTCAGCATGCCTATAATGCAGCTGCTCGGAATATGACCATGATTGATGAAGTTCTTGATCGGGTTATTAATTCAATGGGCAGGGTTGGATTGTAAAATTAAGAGGAAGTTGAAGGTGATATACGATGTCATTACGCGTCACGCAATCGATGATGAACACGCAGTTGCTGCGAAATGTTTCAAACAACCTAGTGCGAATGAATAACTTGCAAAATCAGCTATCGACAGGTATGAAAATTAATAAGCCGTCGGATGACCCAGTAGGCATTACGTTCTCACTTCGTTATAGAACAGAGCTTGATTCGAACAACCAATACTTAGACAATGTAAGTTCTTCTTTATCTATGCTTGAGTACACGGATTCCACAATTGGTCAAGCGGGTGAAGTGATGGCGCGTGCGAGAGAATTACTTGTACAAGGCTCCAATGGCACGCTTGAGCAAACAAGTCTTACTGCGATAAAAACAGAAATTTCGCAGTTATATAATCAAATGGTTGAGATCAGCAACAGCCAATTCAACGGAAAACAAGTTTACAATGGTGAAAATACGAATGTTAAGCCATATCCGGCGACAACGCTAGAGGAAACAGCAGATATAAATGCTGTACCTCCTAAGCTGAAAGCTTATCAAGTAGCATCGGACAGCGGTTCCATTAAATATGAGCTGTCTCCAGGGATGAGCATGGCGACTAATATTACGGGCAATGAAGTTTTTGGTGAACAGGTGGATCCAGCTGCGAGTGTAGAGGATATGAATAAGAGCGACAATGTTTTTCTATTGCTGCAGCGTGCTTTTGATTCGCTCGGTTCAGGTGACCAAGAGGGTGTTTCAAATCTGCTTGGACAAATCGATAGCCGCGTAAGCAAAATGCTGACGACGCGTGCAGAAGTCGGTGCAAGGATGAATCGTGTTGAAATTATTCAAAACCGACTCAGTGAGGTTGATATTAACTTGCAAACCGTGCTATCCAAAACCGAGGATGCAGATATGGCTGAAGTCATTACGAATATGAAAACAGAAGAGAATGTGTACCAGGCTTCATTATCAGTAGGTGCACAAATCATTCGTCCGAGTCTTGTTGACTTCCTGAGATAATGGGAGTCTGAACGGCAAAACACTAATTTATTTAATTAAAGACTATAGACAGTATGCATATGGCAGACTAGGTCTATAGTTTTTATTATTTCATGTGTACAGTTTAGCTTAGGAGGTTATTATATGAGTACAGATTTGACGGTCTATCAGTTTGAGCATGGAATTCCAGGGTTCGAGAACTTGCATGAGTTTGTATTTACAGACGTAGAAGACGGCCTTCCGGTGAAAATCATGAAATCAGTAGAAGACGAGGGTATATCGTTGTTGGTTGCAAGCCCGTTTTTGTTCTATCCCGAATATGAGTGGAGATTGCATGATCCTTCTAAGAAAGAGCTTGATATTTCTAATGAAACGGACATTGAAATATGGTCTATCGTAACGGTACAGGAGGATCCATCACGTTCAACCATTAATTTAATGGCACCGATTGTGTTGAATACCAATAAAAAAGTAGGGAAGCAGCTGATCCTTCACGACAATACCTATAGCACACGCGCCCCGCTTATTCGAGAATAAGGAGGAAGTCATGCCATGCTTGTATTATCCCGCAAAAGCAACGAGTCTATTGTAATAGGCGGCAACATAGAAATCATGATCCTCGGTGTTGAAGGCGATAACGTCAAATTAGGCATAAAGGCACCGAGAGAAGTAGATATATACCGCAAAGAAATCTATCTGACCATTCAAGCTGAGAACCGTGCAGCGGCAGCGAGTCCACTATCTATAGAGGATGTTTCAAAATTATTCAAAAAATAATTTTTTTAAAGCTATAAACAAATGAGGAAATCTGTCGATATATATATTAGCACGATAACTGGACGGCCGACCTTTTATCGGAAGCCCCGCAAGGATGCGGGAATTCGAAAATTTCAAGGAGGAAATAACAATGATTATTAACCACAATATCGCAGCTTTGAACACACACCGTCAGCTAGGTGTAAACAATGCAGCTACTAGCAAAAACATCGAGAAATTGTCTTCTGGTCTTCGCATCAACCGTGCAGGTGACGATGCAGCTGGTCTAGCAATCTCCGAAAAAATGCGTGGTCAAATCCGTGGTTTGGATCAAGCTTCCCGTAATGCTCAAGATGGTATTTCCATGATTCAAACAGCTGAGGGTGCTCTTAACGAAACTCATAGCATTCTTCAACGTATGCGTGAATTATCGGTACAATCTTCCAATGATACTAACGTACAAGCTGATCGTGATGCACTAGATGAAGAATATCAAGCATTAGTGTTAGAGATTGACCGCATCTCCGATGAAACAGAGTTTAATACTCAAAAACTGTGGGATGGTACTACAAATACAGTTGATTTCCAAGTTGGCGCAAATGGTGGGCAAAAAATTAGTTTTACTTTTTCTAATGCTGACGCTGCTACGCTTATGGGAGCTGCAGCAGGTGATTTGAAATCGAAAGCCAATGCACAAACTGCTCTTGGTATTATTGATACTGGGATTACAGCTGTCTCTACATTACGTTCCAAGTTAGGTGCTGTGCAAAACCGCTTGGAGCACACTGTTAACAATCTGGGTACTACATCTGAAAACTTGCAGGCTGCTGAATCTCGTGTTCGTGACGTAGATATGGCAAAAGAAATGATGAGCCAAACGAAGAACAGTATCCTTGCACAAGCTGCACAAGCTATGCTTGCACAAGCGAACCAACAACCACAAGGCGTACTTCAATTGCTTCGTTAATCATAGCGATTTACAAGGAGATCCTAGACTATCTAGGGTCTCTTATTTTCGTTAAGGATTACTCTTGTAAAAACTAGTAATACTTTGCGAGAAGTTCGTAAAGTGGATATTCATATGAAATTTGGGATTGTATTTTGTGGTCATTGTATCAGTTTATTGCTAATCAGCGGGTATGAGACGTTCTCTACCTTAAAATGTCTTGAGTGGCAATGAAGCAGAATTTAAGATTGGCAAGGTTATGGTAGATCCGGGTGAGGTAAACGTACAAAATTTGATTGACATGGTCAAAAAAGAGGCATGTATACCTGAGAACTAAATCTGTGGAGAGTCCATAGCCAACAACCGTGAAGCGTACTTTAATTGCTCCGTTAATCTTAACGAAAACCAAGGAGGTCCTTGTCTACCTAGAGTCTCCTTAAACATTCCATGGTACTTTAATTATTGAACATAAATTTGTAGCTGTGAAAGTAGTGTGATAATTATATTCAATGATGAGGAGAGCGAATATTGGTGTGTAACTGAGGAGGTTTTTCCAATTTTTATGAGTATCAAGGATGCACATAAAGGCAATCTAATTGCTTCATTTTTCTCTAATCATTCGCTAATTATGAACCGATAAATAAACTAGGACTATAAAGTTGGAGGCTGTATCGTGATGAACATTAATTCATCAATGGGAGCAAACGGATTCACTAATCGCGCAAGTTTAGGAAGTAAATCTATTGAGCCAGATATAGATCGCGTAAGGGACACTTCATCTCACTCATCTGAAACGATTACTACTATCACGAGTTTAGGAGACCTCAAGAGAGCGGAACTGCGCGGTGAGAACTACACGGTAAGTGACGAACAAATTGTGAAAGCAATTGATCGTGCTATCAAGGCTATGCAAGGAAAGGCAACAAGTCTGGAGTTTACCGTTCATGAGAAGACGAGAATGATTGCGGTAAAGGTGCTCGATAGTGAATCGGGGGAAGTGATTCGTGAGATTCCACCAGAGAAATCATTGGACTTTGTTGCGAAGTTATGGGAAATGGCTGGATTGTTGATTGATGAAAAGAGATAGGATCTATTCTGAGAAAGAGGTGTGAGTTATGCGAATTAGTGGTCTTGCTTCAGGTATGGATACAGATGAAATTGTTAAAAAGTTAATGGCTGCACAGCGTATCCCTATGGATAAGCTAACACAAAAGAAGCAGTTGCTTGAGTGGAAACGCGATGATTATCGTACGCTAAATAAAAAAATACTTGATTTGAAAAATGCAGCGTTTGATATGAAACTGCAGTCTAGCTACAGTGCGCCAAAAGTAACGTCCTCACAGGAAAACGCAGTGACGGTAACGGCTGGTAAGAATGCAAGTGAAGGACAATATTCTATCAAAGTTGAATCACTGGCATCTGCAGCATCCATGATGTCAGAGAAATTTGATCCCGAAACTACAGGTGCGACAAAGTTGGTGGGACTTGGAGAAAATGGAAGTGGGATATTAGAGCTTACAGGTATCGGTGAAGCGGTAAAGATAGACATCACATCTGATACTACCATTGATGAATTGATTGCGAAGGTTAACAGCAAATCAGGTACTACTGGCGTAAGAGCAGTCTACGATGAAAAAGTGGATCGATTATTTTTCTCAACTGCCAAAACAGGTGAAGAAAGTGCGATTAAATTAGAGCTCACAGGTGGCCCTTCTGGAGTAACACTCAATGATGTTTTGAAAGTTAAAACGGAAACGGAACCGGGAAAGGAAAACACAGCATTAGCAAAAGGAACAGACGCGATCGTATATTTGAATGGCAGTCTCACACCGGATAAGTTTTCAACAAATTCGTTTAGCGTTGCTGGAATAAATTTCACCGCGAAGCAAACAACGGGCGATACGGCGGTCAATATTACCGTAACAAAGGATGTCGAGGCCGTCTTTGATAAGATCAAAAATTTTGTCGACAAATATAATTCCCTTCTTGATGATGTGAACAAGGAGATATCGGAGAAACGTAATCGTGATTTCCAACCTTTGACGGCTGAAGAGAGGGAAGCGATGTCCGAAGAGGAAATTAAGAAGTGGGAAGAGCAAGCAAGGAGTGGCATGTTAAGGAGTGATACGTTGCTGTCCAACGGTATGAGCTCTATGCGCGTCGCTGTGGCAGGCTCTATAGAAGGATTACCTATCTTGGCATCTATTGGTATTTCAAGCGCAAATGTAGTCGGCTCCACGATTAGCGGCAGTTACTTGGATCAAGGTAAGCTTTATATTAACGAAGGTAAACTTAAAGAAGCTTTAGCTAATAATCCAGATCAAGTAATGGCAATATTCACTACAGACGGGGCAACTGAAAAAGAGGATGGTATTGCGACCCGTTTACATGAGAAAGCATCTGCCTTATTCTCACGAATAACAGAAAGAGCAGGAACGGAAACTTCACTTGAAAATAAATATGAGCTTGGGAAATCAGCGAAACAGATCAATGATCAAATAACAAGATTAGCGCGTCGATTAGAAGATTTAGAAGCCCGTTATTATAAGCAGTTTACAGCTATGGAGACCTATATGAATAAAATGAACTCCCAAAGCTCATGGCTTGCTCAGCAATTCAGCTCGTAGGAGGATGACATATGCAGATGCAACAACGTAATAAATATCTCGAAACTACGGTTCAGACAGCAACGCCGGCTCAGCTTCTCATTATGCTGTATGACGGTGCCATTCGTTTTTGTCGTCAGGGTATTAAGGCGTTGCAAGAAAATAACTATACAGAGGCAAACTCGAACTTGCTTAAAGCTCAAGATATTATTAGCGAGTTCATGATAACCATTGACCGTTCATCTCCAGTTGCTGACGGGTTGCTTCGATTGTATGAATATTTTAATATGCTGCTCATAGAATCGAACATCAAGAAGAGCGTAGAACCTGCCGAAGAAGTGCTTGCTCATCTGATTGAGTTAAAAGAAACTTGGTTCCAAGCAGCAAAACAATATAATCAATTGGCAGGTCAATCGAATGGAAATGCTTATGCTGCGTCTCATTCAACTGTCGGCTGAGTTAGTAGAGAAAATTAATAGCTGTGAGCTTGAGGATATGGAAGAATATATGATGGAGCGTGATCAGATTTTTGCTGAGCTTCAACAGTACTCTCCTACTGACGAGCAAGCAGCAGCATTACGCCCCTTAACACAGCGTATCCTCGAATCGGATACCGTTATTACCGGCAGAATGACGGAGCTATATAACGAGGCTAGCGATGAGATTGACAAGATTAATAAAGGCAAGCGTTCAAAAACGATGTATCAGTCAGCATATGCTGGCGATGATAGTTTGTTTTTTGATACAAAGCAATGAAACATAGTTTTAACATATACACTAATAATGAACCTGCGAATACCTGTATTTTTCATACGGATATGGCAGGTTTTTTTGTTTTGTTGTAAAGGACAACGGGAGTTATATATGACGAAAGTTAGTTTTCACAATGTATAGCGCCGACTGTTTCTATTAAAAAAAACGTTATCTATACCGATAAATAATCAAGAAGAAAAAACGATATACCGATGGAGGTATAGGAATGAAGATTATCACGAATACAACTGGTGCTGCAGCCCCCCCTAATGATATTCCTATGGAATTGAAAAACGGAGACGCTGTACAAGCAACAGTGAAAGAGACCGTATCCTCAACAGAGGCAAGTGTGCAAATTCGGGGAAAAGAGGTATTGGTCAAATTTGATGGTAAGGTACCTTCCAAAGGCGAGCAGGTTGTTCTTACAGTTACACAAGCAGAGGCAAGCCCTATACGAGTTAAACTGAATGAATCAGCTAATCGTCGGCCTATCGATATAAGCATTCCTAAGATGGCAGAAACGATAAGTGATACGTATTCAAATGAAGATAAACAAATTGCTAAACTACTGGCGGATAAGGGCATCCCTACCTCTCAGGAAATGATGTCAGATATCCGAAATTATATGAAGTCCGCTTCCGGTTCTTTAAATCAGAAGCTGGAGACGCTTCGCACCATGGCCCAGAAGGGGCTGGATATTAATGCAGCCTCACTTACAGCTGTACATGAAGCCATACACGGTGAACCGCTTAACCGGCAATTGTCGGGGCTCATTTCTGCGAAGAAGAGTGAGGATCCGAATATACAGCGACAATCTTCAACATTGAAGAGAGATGAGCTGATCTCCAAGTTGGAAGAGTTATCGCGCAGTAATCCGCGAATCCAAGTGTTAGCTAAAGCTTTGATCGATCAAATCAACAAGTCACCTAGCATGAAGCAGGAGAGTTTAGATCAACTGCTGGACGGAGTGAATGAAGCCAAACGCTTGTTGACGGAAAATAAGGTAGAAGCTGCCCAAACGAAGTTGACTAAGCTAATGACTGTAGCAACAGAGCCCCCAGCTACAGCTAGAACAGACAATCAACCAAGCCAGTCGACATCAACAACAAAAAGAGATGAGCTGCTCTCCAAGCTGGACGAGCTGTCGCGCAGTAATCCGCGTGTTCAAGTACTAGCTAAAGCTTTGATCGATCAAATCAACAAGTCACCTGGCATGAAGCAGGAGAACTTGGATCAGCTGCTAGACGGAGTGAATGAAGCCAAACGCTTGTTGACGGAAAATAAGGTAGAAGCTGCTCAAACGAAGTTGACTAAGCTAATGACTGTGGCAACAGAACCCCCAGCTACAGCTAGAACAGACAATCAACCGAGCCAGTCCACATCAACAACGAAGAGAGATGAGCTGATCTCCAAGTTGGAAGAGTTAACGCGCAGTAATCCGCGTGTTCAAGTACTAGCTAAAGCTTTGATCGATCAAATCAACAAGTCACCTAGCATGAAGCAGGACAACCTGGATCAACTGCTGGACGGAGTGAATGAAGCCAAACGCTTGTTGACGGAAAATAAGGTAGAAGCTGTCCAAACGAAGTTGACTAAGCTACTGACTGCGGCAACAGAACCCCCAGCTACAGCTAGAACAGATAATCAACCGAGCCAGTCCGCATCAACAACGAAGAGAGATGAGCTGCTCTCCAAGTTGGAAGAGTTAACGCGCAGTAATCCGCATGTTCAAGTACTAGCTAAAGCTTTGATCGATCAAATCAACAAGTCACCTAGCATGAAGCAGGAGAACTTGGATCAACTACTAGACGGAGTGAATGAGACTAAACGCTTGCTGGCGGAAAATAAGGTAGAAGCTGCCCAAACGAAGTTGACTAAGCTACTGACTGTGGCAACAGAACCCCCAGCTACAGCTAGAACAGACAATCAACCGAGCCAGTCCACATCAATGAAGAGTGACGATCTCCTTGCCAAGCTGGAAGAGATCATCCGCATTAATCCGCGTATCCAAGCATTAGCTAACGCTTTGATAGAGCAAATTACGAAGTCACCTGGTATGAAGCAGGAGAACTTAGACCAATTGCTGCAAGGTCTGAGTGACATAAAGCAATTACTGACGGAAGACAAGGTAGATGCTGCTCAAACTCAGTTGACTAAGGTTCTGGCAATGGTAACAGGCAGCGAAGCGAATAGTAAAACTGTTGAGACGCCGCCTAAGATACTTCCGGTTCAACCCAGTGATAAGCCATCCTTTATTCAAATTGAAGAAGCATTAAAAAACGAGCCGAGTTTAAGCAAAATTATGAATATGGTTAAAAGTCTATTAGCTGCTAATTCGGAGCTGCTTACAGAATCGGATGTAGATGACTTGCAATGGGCGCTGAGCGATACACGCAGATTGCATCTTAATGGGAAGAGTGATGCGGGAAGAGAGCGAATGCAGCAAGCTATTCAATTATTAAGATCATCGCCAGTCCACGAAGAGACTGTCACAGGAATGAGGAATAATAATAATTTAGAAAATCTGACCCAACAACCAAATGATTCGAAGCTGCCTATTACAAATGCCGAGGGTACGAACTTATTTGAGAAGGATTGGATCGTGAGTCCAGTATCTAGTCAAGAGGTTGAAAAGCAGAGTATGCATGGTGTAGAAGCGGAGCTTGCTACAAAGACGCTTATAGTTAAAGAAATAACGCACAGGCTAAGTACTGCAGCGAATGATTTTAAAACATTGAAACGGGAAATTACCCGTAACCTAGACGTTATACAGATGTCGATTCAAGCGTTAAACAAAGATGCATATTCTCAAATCAAGCCACTGTTAGAATCGACTATTGATATATTGGATAAAGCTATTTTAAAGAGTGATATTACCATGTTGACGGACATGGGTACGGAGAAACAGCTGCTTGTAGCTAGTACTAAGCTAGCTGATGCACGTAAGTTGCTCGCAAATGGAAAATTTGCAGCAGCTGCCGACATCGTGAACGGCGTAAAGGCTAGTCTGGAACAACTAAATTGGCAACCGTCTGATGTGAAGGTGAAGCACCTTCTAGTCAAAGCACAGAATTACGCAGAGCCATCACCGTTATACCATAAACTATCGACAGAATGGGATTCTATATCACAGACCGTTCAACAAACAGAGCCCTCCGCTAGGCAAGCCTTTGAGATGATTCGTTCATTAGGGCTTAATCATGATAGTGAAGCTGCTCAATGGCTGGTGAAAAAAGACGAGGTAACTGGTAAAGATCTTTTTAGTCAAAATGTGAAATCATTGTTATTACAAATGTCCCAAGAAGAAAACGGTCAGGCCGGACGGATGGCGGAGCAAGCTTTGAATAATCTGACAGGACAGCAGCTGCTTAATAAGCCTGACAGCAGTTCTTCCATGCAAGCTCTATTCGTCAATCTTCCGCTCCTTCTCGGCGGGCAGCCGGAAAATATTAAAATCATTGCGAACTCCAGACAAGAAGGTCAGAAGATGGACTGGGAGAACTGCAGCATGTATTTTGCAATGGAAACGAAGAGGTTGGGCGATCTTGGCATTGCCATTACGGTTTCAGATAGACGACTGGCTCTGACGCTTAAAAACAATACACAAGGTTTTCAAGAGAAAATGGAGCCCCTAGTAGAGGCGTGTAAGGAAAAACTCAGCGATATCGGGTTCATTATTTCTGGGATTAAGTTTTCAAGTTTAAACCGTCAAGAAATCGATGATCCTGTACCTTCTCCAGGCAGCGCTATTCCAAGCAAAATACAGCCAAATCTGTCTGCGAAAGGATATGATTTCAAAATATGAACTATAAATGGATAAGTCCGAATAAAGGGCGGGAATCAGGCGAGAAAACGGCTACCGTTATACGCTATGACAAAGATAAGGATAAAGCGCCAACCATTGTCGCTCATGGGAAGGGGCATGTAGCCCAGAAAATTATCGAAATGGCGCAAAGCCACAAGATTCCGCTTCAAGAAGACCCCCTCCTTGTTGAAAATTTGATCGATATGGATTTGGGGGAAAACGTACCGCCGCAGTTATACTCGGTTATTGCTGAGGTATTGCTGCTTATAGAAAAAATGGATAAAAAGGCTTAACAATTGATGGGAATATTCCGATATAAATAGAAGCTAGTGAAATTCAGGAGGATACCATCGTGGTAGAACATTTAACAGAAGAAATTGTTCATCAAAAAACGCCTCAGCAATTGACAAGTCTCCTTTATGAAACTTGTATTATGCGATTGGAGAATGCGGCAGATGCTTTAAGAAATCAGCGCTACATTGAAGCTAACCAAGTGCTGCAAAAGTGCAACGATATTCTCTACAGATTAGGCGCAGGCATCAACTATGGAGCAGGCATCGTTGCGGATCAATTGGAAGCGTTATATGACTATATGGCTAGAAAGCTGATTGAAGCGAACATCACTAAAGATGTAACCATTGTTGAAGAAGTATTAAAACTTTTGAAAAGCCTGTTCGAGGCATGGAATTTAGCGTTAGCGAAAGGCACTGACATTCAGTCACCCGTTCTCAAACAGCAATCTAGAGCCTACGATATGGATTTAAACTATAATTCGCCCAACGTGAATTGGAAAGAATAACACAAGAGGAGATAACTAAACATGCGTATAAACCATAATATTCAAGCACTTAATGCATACAGAAACTTGTCAAACAACAGTATGGGGGTATCTAAGCATCTAGAGAAGTTGTCTTCAGGTCTTCGCATTAACCGTGCAGCAGATGATGCTGCGGGGCTAGCGATCTCAGAGAAGATGCGCTCCCAAATTAGAGGATTAGATATGGCTGAACGCAATACAATGGATGGAATTTCATTGCTGCAAACAGCAGAGGGAGCTCTTGGTACAACGCATGAAATTTTGCAGCGCATGAGAGAATTGACTGTACAAGCAGCTAACGGAACGCTGGAGGACGCGGATCGGAGCGCGGTACAATCGGAGATTGATCAACTGACTTTGGAAATAGACCGTATCGCCAAAACAACACAGTTCAATTCAAAGCCGCTGCTTCGCGGCTCCGTGGATGGACGCGCTTTTGTAGAAATGAAGGATTCGGAGCTTACTTATGCGGCGGGCGGCACTTGGAGCGGAACGATCGCCGCACAGCCTACTGAACCGGCTTCTGTGGAGCTTACATTAGATTTTGACTTTGGAAAACAAATTGCAATAGATGCGAATGGGAAAACTTTTGAAATTAATGGAAAAACGTATTCGATTGAAACGGATCCAAATGCAGTAGTTCCTAACGGCCAAATCGCAGTGTATGTTGACCCTTGGAACGGTGGGGGGGATGATGCAGCTGCCATTGCCAATATCAATGCTACAATGAGTAAATTAGTAGAAGCGATTAGAGATAATGATCCGACGTTCGATACAACGAACTTTACACAGACGAACGCTTTAGATGACGGCACCCTAGGAAATAGTACTATTAACAATGGGTCTCTAGTGTTACGTACTGTCAGCAACTTGAGCCCTGCTGATGCACAAAAAATTACAGTATTTAGTGCAGCGCCAGGAGCAGCTTTTGTGGATGAGAACAAAGCACCTGTAACTACTCTTATTGCGTCAAAAGAATCCTTGGTTGCTAAGTCTGTTACACTATCGTTTGCAGAGGTACCGAAACCTGGAGATATACTAACGATTGATGGTGTTGATATTACTTTTGGAACAGGTCTTGCGACTGATCCAGTTGGAAGTATTAATATTACAGATAAATCTGTTTATGATGTACTAAATGAAATCAAGACAAAGTTGACGGACGCAAGAATAAGCGGAACAGGCGCCGCGGCAGTTGATGCGGTTAATGTTGTCGGAAATTCTCTCATTTTATCGACTAACAAGACCGATGACGGAGTATCGAATGGTATGGAAATTTCCATAACGGATTCTGATTTTGTAACGACTGCGGGAGACGATCTGAAGATCAATATGCAAATTGGAGCCAATGCAGGCGAGAATATGGAAGTAAGCATTTCAGTAATGGATGCAGCTAAGCTGGGCTTGGCTCGTCAAGCTGATCATTCTACTGTTATTGGTACTCCAGGAGTAGATGCTGTTGCTGGTGTTGATATCAGTAAAGCAGATCTTGCAGAAGCGGCAATTAAAGTATTGGACGAGGCAATCAGACTAGTATCTGAACAACGTTCGACTCTAGGGGCGTACCAGAATCGGATGGAGCATACGATTAACAACCTCGGTATCGCTGAAGAAAACCTTACGTCAGCTGAATCCCGTATTCGTGATGCTGACATGGCAGAGGAAATGACAGGCTTCACAAAAGCAAATATTATCAATCAAGCTGCAACTGCAATGCTTGCACAAGCTAACCAATTGCCGCAAGGTATTCTGAAGTTGTTGCAGTAAGCGACAAATCAAATAAAAAGGGAGTTAAAGATCCGTTGGGTCTTAACTCTCTTTTTCCTTTACAAGGTATAATGGTTTGGAAAGGCAGGTTATTGCTATCATGGAAGTTCAAAAGGTAAACAAGGCAGGATTGGATCGGATAAAGTCGAAGCAAGAGACCCCGGCTGAAAGTATAAGCTTCTCCGCGATGATGTCGGATAAGAGGGAGCAGCTTAATACGGAGCGGCTGAATGGCATGCTTAAGGACATTGAGGATCAGGGCAAACGGCTTTCTGAAACCGTAACCGTATCTGATTTGCGGAAATATAAGCAATTAGTCAAGCAATTCATGGAAGAAGCGGTTGAGCACGGCTTGAAGCTGGAAGAGCGGAGCGGCTTTAGCCGCCGAGGAAGACCTAAAGTCTATCGAATCGTTACCGAAGTGGATAAGAAGCTGTTGGAGCTTACGGATGCGATGCTTAAGAAACAAGAAAAAGGGATTAGAATACTCGATCTAGTCGGTGAGATTAAAGGGATGCTTCTCAATATTTACGCTTGATCGAAATCGGTAGATATAAGTTTTCGGCTTATCATTTTCGACATCAAAAGATAAGCCGGAAATCACTTCATACCAACGTTGAATCCGCTTACAAGAAATTGTTTGACAATTCCGTAAAGTGGGTGTTATAGTCAAATTGTGGGTTATACGAAGAGATGCCTCACAGTATTTGAAGATGAAGGGAATGTTTGCACATGCAAGGTAAAGTTAAATGGTTTAACGCGGAAAAAGGTTATGGATTTATCGAGACTGAGCAAGGCGGCGACGTATTTGTTCATTTCTCCGCTATCCAAACTGAAGGTTTCAAGACTCTTGAAGAAGGCCAATCCGTCGAATTCGATATCGTTGAAGGCGCTCGTGGTCCACAGGCAGCAAACGTAGTTAAACTGTAATTATTCGGCTGATCCAGCCAAACTATATTTTGGATCACTAAACAAGCAGCTTCCACAAAGCTCCGGGAAACCGGGGCTTTTTTTTGCGAATTAGGATGGCATAGGGTGTACAAGCAGCTGGTGTCAAAAAAATATTTGTTCTATATCAATATTTATCTGAATATTCTAAATTGATAAAAAACTATTTTGATTTGAGTGCCTACATATGCTATAATAAGACTATGTAAAGGAGGCGTTCTACATGAACTACAACATTCGAGGTCAACACTTTCAAGTGACAGACGCATTGAGAGACTACGTCGAAAAGAAACTCAGCCGATTGGATAAATATTTTGAAGCACCAATCACCTCCGAAATTAACGTAACACTATCCGTCACCAAAGGGAAACATGCTGTTGAGGTGACCATACCGCTCATCGGTGTCATGCTAAGAGCCGAGGAGAAAAGCGAGGATATGTACGCATCGATTGATCTGGTTGCGGACAAACTCGAACGACAAATACGTAAACATAAAACTAAAGTAAATCGTAAGTTCCGCCAAAGCAGCGGTGTACGCGCTCTATTTAAGGAAGAAGGCTCCGCAGTGGGCGTTCTGGAAGAAGAGGACGATCTAGAGCTCGTTCGTACTAAGCGTTTTGCACTCAAGCCTATGGATGTGGAAGAAGCGATTTTGCAAATGAATATGGTAGGACATAGTTTCTTCGTCTTTTCGAATGTAGACAACAAAGAGGTTAGTGTTGTGTACAAACGAAGCGACGGGAAATATGGATTAATTGAGCAAGGCTAGCCGTCATTATACATTACATTTAGATGAGCCTTTTCTCCATTATGGAGAGAGGCTTTTTCTTTTACAATGATCCTCGTTGCGGCGGTGTCGACAAACTGATACAATTTAATGCAAAGAGGCGTTACTACGAAAGGGGAATTCCATGCTCGGATTAGTGAAGAAGTTATTTGGTGACCATAACGAGCGCGAGGTAAAGCGGATCCAACGGACGGTAGATGAAATAAATGCGATTGAGTCAAAGTTTACATCTTTATCTGACGAAGCGCTGCGCGCGAAAACTGAGGAGTTCAAAGCAAGAATTGAAAAAGGCGAGACTTTAGATAAACTATTGCCTGAAGCTTTTGCAACGGTTAGGGAAGCATCCAAGCGTACGCTTGGCATGCGTCACTTTGACGTGCAGCTGATCGGCGGTATGGTATTGCATGAAGGTAAGATCGCGGAGATGAGAACGGGTGAAGGTAAGACGCTCGTTGCTACGCTTCCGGTTTATTTAAATGCGCTATTAGGTAAAGGTGTTCATGTTATTACTGTCAATAACTATCTAGCACAGCGTGATAGCGAGCTAATGGGAGAGCTTTATGGTTTCCTCGGCATGACAGTTGGCTGTAATCTTCATGGGCTATCTCATGATGAGAAGCAAGAAGCATATGCTTGTGATATCACATACGGAACAAATAATGAATTCGGCTTTGATTATTTACGCGATAATATGGTGCTTTATAAGGAACAAATGGTACAACGCCCGCTTTATTTTTCCATTATTGATGAAGTGGATTCCATTCTTGTCGATGAAGCCCGTACTCCGCTTATTATTTCTGGACAAGCAGCTAAATCAACAGAGTTATATTTTGCCGCAGATCGCTTTATTAGCCGTTTGAAGCCTGAAGAGGATTTCACGATCGATATCAAGCTGCGCAGTGTTATGCTCACGGAGTCAGGCGTTGAGAAGACGGAGAAGGCTTTCCAAATCGAGAACCTGTTCGACCATGCGAATGTAACGCTTAACCATCATGTTCAGCAAGCGCTGAAAGCTAACTTTATTATGAAGCGTGATGTAGATTATGTTGTCGAAGAAGATGAGGTTGTCATCGTTGATGAATTTACCGGTCGTCTTATGTCAGGACGTCGTTATAGCGATGGCCTTCACCAAGCGATTGAAGCGAAGGAAGAGCTTGAGGTTCAGAACGAGAGCATGACGCTTGCAACGATTACGTTCCAGAACTATTTCCGTATGTATCGCAAGCTGGCAGGTATGACTGGTACTGCGAAGACGGAGGAAGAAGAGTTCAAGCGTATTTATGGACTCGATGTTATTCAAGTGCCTACAAACCGCTCGATGATCCGTAAAGATATTGCAGATGTTGTCTACAAATCAGAACTCGGAAAATTTAAAGCGGTCGTAGAAGAGATCGTAGAACGTCACAGTAAAAATCAACCGGTGCTCGTAGGTACGATATCGATCGAGAACTCGGAGAAATTATCAGATATGCTTAAACGCAGAGGCGTGACGCACAAAGTGCTTAACGCGAAGTTCCATGCAGAGGAAGCAGAAATTATTTCTCGTGCAGGGCAATTTGGCTCTGTTACGATTGCAACGAATATGGCTGGTCGCGGTACAGATATTTTGCTAGGTGACTCGGTTCCTGAACTGGGCGGCTTGCATATCATCGGTACAGAACGTCATGAAAGCCGTCGGATCGATAATCAGCTGCGCGGTCGTGCTGGACGTCAAGGCGATCCAGGTTCATCACAGTTTTATTTATCGCTTGAGGATGAGCTGATGCGTCGCTTCGGTTCTGAGAATATTATGGGCATGATGGATAAGCTGGGCCTTGATGAGGATCAACCGATAGAGAGCAGGATGATTTCTAGAGCGATTGAATCTGCTCAGAAGCGCGTTGAGGGCAACAACTTCGATATCCGTAAAGTCGTCTTGCAGTATGACGATGTGATGAACCAGCAGCGTGAGGTTATTTATAAGCAGCGCCGCGATATTCTCGGGTCGGAGAACATCCGTCAAGAAGTTATGGATATGATTAAGCCAGTAATCGAGCGTATCGTGGAAGCTCACTGTTCGGAGGATATTCCAGAAGAGTGGGACCTTCAAGCTGTTGTGGAATATGCGCATGCGAACTTCCTGCAAGATGCATCTTTGACCAAGGAAGAAATTTGGGGCAAAGAGAAGGAAGAGATTATCGACTATATCTTTGCTAAGGTTGTTGCTTCTTATGATGAGCGTGAAGCAGAGCTTGGTGATGAATCGATGCGCGAATTCGAGAAGGTCGTTGTGCTTCGTGCGGTAGATAGCAAATGGATGGATCACATCGATGCGATGGATCAGCTTCGTCAAGGTATCCACTTACGTGCCTACGGCGGTACGGATCCGCTTCGTGAATATCAGTTTGAAGGCTTCGAGATGTTCAAGGAAATGATTGAGAACATCCAAGAGGAAGTTGCGAAGTATATTATGAAGGCGCGCGTAGAGAGCAATCTAGAGCGTCAAGAGGTGGCTCAAGGCCAAACGACGACGACGAGCGGCGGCGGAGAAGCGGTTGAGAAGCGCCCAGCAAAGCGTGAAGAGCGTGTAGGCCGTAACGATGCATGCCCTTGCGGCAGCGGCAAGAAGTATAAGCAATGCCACGGCAAGTAAAGCACGACACTCGCAGGCATAGCATAAATTATAGAACGAACAATTATTTTGAGGTGAAGCGGACGCTATGATAGACATAACGGTTAAACAAGACCTGCGTGAAATGGCCAAGCGACTCCAAGAGCTAAGGGGGTCACTTTGACTTAGATCTTAAGCAAGAGATTATTGCTAATTTCGAGGAAAAGATGACATTCCCTGATTTTTGGGATGATAATGACAAGGCGCAAAGCGTAATTTCTGAGCTTAATGCGGTAAAGTCAGTCGTGGATCATTACGAGGGGTTGAACAGCGAGCATGAAGACCTTCATATGATGCTGGAGCTGGCGGAAGAAGAAAGCGATGAGTCGCTTGCAGCAGACGTCGTAAGCGGCGTAGAGAAGCTTATGCGCAAGATAAGCGAGTTTGAGCTTCAGCTTCTCCTTAACCAGCCTTACGATAAGCTCAATGCGATTCTAGAGCTCCATCCTGGTGCAGGCGGAACCGAGTCTCAAGATTGGGGCCTGATGCTGTACAGGATGTACACGCGCTGGGCGGAGAAGAGCGGCTTCAAGGTGGAGCTTCTTGATTACTTGCCTGGTGATGAGGCCGGTATTAAGAGTGTCACAATTTTGGTCAAAGGCTTTAATGCCTACGGATATTTGAAAGCGGAGAAAGGCGTGCATCGATTAGTTCGTATTTCTCCATTTGATTCCGCGGGCCGTCGCCACACTTCTTTTGCTTCCTGTGATGTAGTTCCAGAAATCGATGACAGTATCGAGATTGAGATTCGCAGTGAGGATTTGAAGATAGATACGTACCGAGCAAGCGGAGCGGGCGGGCAGCACGTCAATAAGACGGAGTCAGCTATCCGTATTACCCATATCCCTTCAGGCATTGTGGTCGCTTGCCAGCAGGAGCGTTCGCAAATCCAGAACCGGGAGCGGGCGATGAAGATGCTTCGTTCCAAGCTGTATGATCGGAAGATCGAGGAGCAGATGAAGCATTTGGCGGATATACGCGGTGAGCAATCCGAAATCGCTTGGGGAAGTCAGATCCGCTCGTATGTATTCCATCCGTACAGTATGGTGAAGGATCACCGTACATCTGTTGAGACAGGTAATGTCGGAGCAGTGATGGATGGTGACATCAATGCTTTTATTGATGGATATTTGCGTCACCAGATTCGTCATGAATAATATAATGTTATAAACTAATGTATAGATTCAACGGAGAGTTCCAACACGGCAACAACGTGTGGAACTCTTCTTTTTGCGATAATCAGCTTATGAGGAGACTGAAGAGATGAAAGACAGCACGGTTAAACGGGGAAAAGGCAGTCGCAGATTGAGACCGCGGACGCAGTCGGTTTGGAACATTGTTCAGCTTCTGATCGGTTCGGCTATTGTAGCAATTAGCTTCAATATGTTCATGGTACCGAATGGTATTGCATCTGGAGGCGTATCGGGCATATCCATTCTCGTCCAACGAGCTGCAGGTATTACACCGGCGATCACGCAATGGGCGATCAATATTCCTCTGTTTCTCGCAGGATTGTGGCTGCTTGGCAAACGATTTGGGGCGAAAACTGCACTGGGATCAGTCGTTTTGCCTCTGTTTGTGCTGCTCTCGAATGGTTGGCCTTCGCCCACGGATAATCCGCTGCTGGCTGCTATTTATGGCGGAATCGGGGTTGGACTCGGACTTGGCCTTGTCTTTCGCGCAGGGGCGTCTACAGGCGGTCTGGATTTAGCTGCACAAATTTTACATCGTTATACGGGGCTGCCGCTCAGCTTAGCGATTGTATGCTTCGATGGCTGCGTGATTATTGCCGCTGGTATTATTATTTCGCCTGAGGTTGCTTTGTACGCATTGATCGCTTTATTCGTAACGAGCAAAACGATTGATTTTGTGCAAAGCGGATTACAGCTCTCCAAGGTGGCATTTATTATTAGTGAGCATTCGGATGAAGTGGCTGAAGCGATCCTTCATGATTTGAACCGCGGCTTGACGAGGCTTGATGGTAAGGGAGGCTATACGGGCGTCGGACGTACGGTGCTTATGGTAGTTGTTGGTCAGAATGAGGTGCCAAAGCTAAAGCAAATTGTTCGGTCGATTGATCCTGGCAGCTTTGTTATTATTAGCAATACGGCTGAAGTGATTGGGCAGGGCTTTAAGCTGGAGAGCTAGCCAAAAAGACCATCATTTGTTCGTTGTATTATTATTAATTCGAATGTATAATAATACGAAACAATATGCATATTTCCATCAACTGCCGAATGATGTACAATTATAAGTTGTGGAAGAAAACATCCTTTCCGCGTGCGGAAAGAGCAATAGATGAAGCTGCAGTGCAGGGGGAATACAGCGTGCAGCATCTAGTTTCGGGGAGAGATTAATATGAGCACAAAGGTGAAAATAGCGATCATCGGTTCAACTGGCTACGGCGGCGTAGAACTCATTCGATTGCTCGCATCCCATCCGCTGGCAGAGGTGACATCGGTCATTTCGTCATCCAGCGCAGGTACGCCGATTACAGAAGGTTATCCACATTTGACAGGCATCCGCGAGGAGCTACTTGATGATGTAGATCCAGCTGCAATTAAAGCGAAAGCAGATGTCGTATTTCTAGCTACACCTGCTGGTGTGGCAAGTAAACTGGTTCCAGCATTACTTGAGGTTGGCTTGAAAATTATCGATTTGTCAGGAGATTTCCGGTTGAAATCACCTGGTCTATATGAGCAGTGGTATAAGAAGCCTGCTGCAGATGAGGCCTACTTGAAGCAGGCTGTTTTTGGCCTTGCAGAAATATACGGCGATCAAGTAAAGGATGCTCCATTTATCTCCAATCCAGGCTGTTACCCGACAGCAACGCTATTGGGACTTCTCCCAGCGGTCAAAGAAGGATGGATTGATCCGTCTTCCATCATCATTGACGCTAAATCAGGTGTTTCCGGTGCGGGTCGCGGTGCTTCACTAGGTACTCATTATTCCGAACTAAACGAAAATTTAAGAGCATATAAGCTGAATCAGCATCAACATATTCCAGAAATTGAAATGGTTCTATCCGATACGGCTAAACAGCCTGTCGTAACTACTTTTACGACGCATCTCGTGCCAATGACACGCGGTATTATGTCCACGATGTATGCGACTGTTCAAGGCGAACGGAGCACAAGTGATTTTATCTCGATGTATCGCTCTTATTATGAAGGGCGTAAATTCGTACGTATTCGTCCAGAAGGGCAATGGCCGTCTACCAAAGAAGTATGGGGCTCCAACTATTGCGATATCGGCTTTGCAGTTGATGAGCGTACGAACCGCGTGACCATCGTTTCTGTTATCGACAACCTGGTTAAAGGCGCAGCAGGTCAAGCGATTCAGAACTTGAACCTAATGATGGGCTGGGACGAGACGCTCGGTTTGCAATTCGTTCCCGTTTATCCTTAAAATACGAAAACATTCCTTTTGATCTTATAACCATACTCATACAGGTGAAGGAGATACGATTTTACGATGGGACAGGACAATACGACGGCCTTGTTCTCAGTCGTCGCTGACGGCTCGATAACAACGCCTCAAGGCTTTAAAGCAGGGGGATTGCACTGCGGTCTTAAAAAAACGACGCGTCACGATCTTGGCGCAATCGTATGTGAAGTGCCGGCAGCGGCAGCGGGTGTATACACAACTAACGTATTTCAAGCTGCGCCTCTTCAAGTAACACGTGAGAGTATTGCCTCTGGCGGCGTGCTGCGTGCAGTGCTTGTGAACAGCGGCAATGCAAATGCTTGTACAGGTAAGCAAGGTGAAGCGGACGCATACGAAATGCGCTCTAGATTCGCAGAATCAATCGGCGTTTCGGCGGATCATGTTGCAGTAGCGTCAACTGGCGTTATTGGCGAGCTTCTAAAAATGGACAAAGTTCGTACCGGTATCGACGGTCTTGAAGCTAAGCTAGCTGGAAATCGCGAAGGATCAGATGATTTTTGCCAAGCGATTCTAACGACGGATTTGGTTCAAAAGATGGTATGCGTTGAGCTGGAGCTGGATGGCAAAATTGTCTATGTCGCTGGTGCAGCGAAAGGCTCAGGCATGATTCATCCAAATATGGCAACGATGCTTGGATTCGTAACGACAGATGCGGCTATTGGCGGAGAAGCTCTTCAGCAATTGCTGCGTCAAGCGACGGATCTAACGTTCAACATGATTACGGTTGATGGCGATACGAGCACGAACGATATGCTGGTAGCGATGGCGAGTGGTCTTGCAGGCAACAACGAGCTGACAGAAGCGCATGAAGGCTGGGCTGCATTTGCAGCTGCGATCCGTCATGTGTGCGAGGTGCTTGCGAAAGCAATTGCTCGCGATGGCGAAGGTGCAACTAAGCTTGTTGAGGTGCAGGTAAACGGCGCGATAAGCGACGATTCAGCACAAGCGATTGCGAAGACGGTTATCGGATCATCACTCGTGAAATCGGCTGTATTTGGAGCGGACGCGAACTGGGGACGTATTATTGCAGCGGTAGGCCGGGCAGGCCAGCCGGTTAATCCTGAGACAGTCGATATTCGTCTTGGTGATATTTTGACATTGGAGCAGTCTCGTCCCGTCGTATTTGATGAAGAGGTTGCGTTGGAATATTTGAAAGGCGATACCGTAGTGATTCGCGTTGATTTACATAATGGCGAAGGACATGCAACAGCATGGGGCTGCGATTTGACATATGACTATGTT
This sequence comes from Paenibacillus sp. J22P15, assembly GCF_056269345.1. Taxonomy (NCBI): domain Bacteria; kingdom Bacillati; phylum Bacillota; class Bacilli; order Caryophanales; family Paenibacillaceae; genus Paenibacillus; species Paenibacillus sp. J22P15. Next base: position 48,793 of record NZ_JBWDNT010000006.1, on the reverse strand, counting down.
CGCATTAACGCGGCATATCGGACATAAGCAAAGCAGATGCTTGGAGGGTATGGAACAGTGACGGAGCAAAGATTTGTAATGAAATGCGGAGGCAGCACGCTGGCGGCGCTTCCTAACAGTTTTTTTGACGAGTTGCGTGAACTGCAGATCTCTGGCATTCTTCCGGTCATCGTACATGGTGGCGGTCCTGCAATATCGGAAACGCTCGGCAAGCTGGGTATCGAGACTGGATTTGTTAACGGTTTGCGCATAACGAACGATGCTGTGCTGGACGTCGTAGAGATGGTGCTTGCCGGTCGTATTAATAAGGAAATCGTACGCAAAATTCAAATCAACGGTGCAAAGGCACTCGGCCTATCTGGCGTGGATGGCATGCTGATTCAAGCTAAACCCGTTGTGAATGCAGCAGAGATCGGTTTTGTTGGCGACGTTACGGATGTGAATGCTGAGATTATCGAAGGTGTAATGGGAATGGGGTATATCCCAGTTATTGCGCCAATCGGGATTGATGGTCAAGGACAACGCTACAACATTAATGCAGATACGGCTGCAGGCGCAGTTGCCTCGCATCTGGGCGTAGAACGAATGATCGTTGTAACGGACGTACCGGGCATTCTCAAAACAGTAGATGGAAAGAAGCAGGTGCTTCCAGTTGTCTCTGTGGAGGAGATTGAAGAAATGATCACGAGCGGCGAGATTTACGGAGGCATGATTCCGAAGGTACGAGCTGCCATTCAGTGCATACAGGGACGTGTGCGTGAAGTCGTTATCGTAAGCGGCGAGGAGCCGGGGGTACTGACGAGGGCGGTCCGCGAGGGCGGCGTTGGTACTCGAATTATTCAGACGAATGAAGGGCGGGTGTAAGGTCGATGAGTGAAACCAATACAACAGCTGCTGCTGACCAATCTCTTTTTCCAACCTATGCAAGATATCCGATCGCTTTGGTAAAGGGTGACGGCAGCTGGCTTTGGGATGATAAAGGAAATAAATATCTCGATTTTATGAGCGGTATTGCGGTAACCAATCTCGGTCATGCTCCTAAGCAAATCAAAGCGGCGCTAATTAAACAGCTGGATGAGCTTTGGCATGTATCCAACCTGTTCCATATTCCGAATCAAGCGGATGCTGGCAAACTCATAACGGACAATAGCTGTGCAGATGCGGTGTTTTTCTGCAACTCGGGCGCTGAGGCGAACGAAGCGGCTATTAAGCTGGCACGTCGTTACAATCAGAAGGTGCTGAACAATGGCCGCTTCGAAATCATTTCATTTGAGCAATCGTTTCATGGACGGACATTAGCTACGCTTACAGCAACAGGCCAAGCGAAGGTTAAGGAAGGTTTTGCTCCGCTTCCAGAAGGCTTCAAAACTATTCCTCTAAATGACCTAGCAGCGCTTGAAGCGGCTGTTTCTAATCAGACGGCAGCGATCATGCTGGAAATGGTGCAAGCGGAGGGCGGAATTCATCCGGTTGATCCAGAGTACATGAAGGAGCTTGTCGCAATATGCGAGAAGCAAGGCATTCTACTTATTGTGGATGAGATTCAAACGGGAATGGGACGTACAGGCAAGCTGTTCGCCTACGAGCATTACGGTATTGAGCCTGATATCTTCACTATGGCCAAAGGTCTTGGAAGTGGCTTCCCGGTTGGCGCGATGGCAGCTAAGGAGAAGCTTCGTGAAGGCTTTACCGCAGGCAGCCACGGCTCGACGTTCGGCGGAACGCCGATTGCAACAGCGGTCGTGAAAGCTACTCTTGAGACGATCGTAGGCGAGAATTTGTCGGAGCGCGCAGCACAAAAGGGTGAATATTTGATTTCGCAGCTTCAGGAGAAGCTTGCTGGGAATGATTTTGTTCATGAGGTACGCGGTTTTGGCCTACTTGTAGGCATTGCGTGTGCGGAGCCGATTGCGGATATTTTGAATCAGGCACAGGAACGTGGTTTGATCGTCATTTCTGCAGGACCCAATGTGATCCGTTTATTGCCTAATTTACTCGTCACTGATGAAGAAATTGACATCGCTGTTGCGCTGCTAGTAGAACTATTGGAAGCTAAACGGCCCGTCATTAAATCATAAATGCTAGAAGATTGCTTTAAGTTGAAGGAGGGCTCTACGATGCAAGGATTAGTAAATGAAGATTTGGCGCAAAGCTTGAAGGGACGCGACTTTCTAATGCTGGTTGACTTTAAGCCAGAGGAAATTCGTTACTTGATCGACCTAGCCATTGATTTGAAGCAAAAACAAAAAGCGGGCGAAACTCACCATGTGTTAAAGGGCAAGACGCTTGGTATGATCTTTGAGAAATCATCGACACGTACGCGCGTTTCGTTCGAAGTGGGTATGTACCAGCTTGGCGGACAGGGTCTATTCCTTAGCGGGAATGATCTGCAAATCGGCCGCGGCGAGACGATCTGGGATACAGCGCAGACGTTGTCTCGTTACCTTGACGGCATTATGATTCGTACATTCGCACACCGTAAAGTGGTTGAGCTTGCTCGTGGTGCAACGATTCCGGTCATCAACGGTTTGACGGATCTATCCCATCCTTGCCAGGCACTTGCTGATTACCAAACCATTCTTGAGCAAAAGGGCCGTTTGGAAGGCTTGAAAATCGCCTACATCGGCGACGGCAACAACATGACTCATTCTTTGTTGATGGGTGCTGCGAAGCTGGGTCTTCATATGTCCGTAGCTACACCTGAAGGTTATGAGCCGGATGCGGATATTATTCAACAAACGAAGGATCATGCTGCTGAGACAGGCTCGCAAATTCACATTTGCCGCGATCCGAAGGAAGCTATTGCAGATGCGGATATCGTGTACACGGACGTGTGGGCGAGCATGGGGCAAGAAGCAGAGCAGAAAGAACGCGAAGTTGCGTTTGCGGCTTATCAGGTAAATGAGGCATTAACGAAATATGCGAAGAAGGACTACCTCTTCATGCACTGCTTGCCTGCACATCGCGGCGAAGAAGTGAGCGAAGGAGTTATCGACGGCGGTCGTTCGATTATTTTCGATCAAGCAGAAAATCGTCTGCATGCGCAAAAAGCAATTATGGCAGCAATCATGTCCTAGTGAAATCACTCTAAATCGATGAATTTATTCGAAGGGAAGTAAATAATATTATGGCAAAAGAAAAAATCGTACTCGCCTACTCCGGCGGCTTGGATACTTCGGTTATCCTCAAATGGTTGAAAGAAACATATGACGCAGAGATTATTGCATTTACAGCAGATATCGGACAAAAGGATGAGCTCGACGGCTTGGAAGAGAAAGCACTCGCAACAGGCGCTTCCAAAGTGTACATCGACGATCTTCGTGATGAGTTTGCCAAAGACTTCATCTACCCGATGTTCCAAGCAGGAACGCTTTATGAAGGGCAATACTTGCTAGGTACTTCAATCGCTCGTCCGCTTATTGCAAAGCGTATGGTTGATATTGCTCGCGCAGAAGGCGCAGCATATATTGCACATGGCGCAACAGGCAAAGGCAACGACCAAGTTCGCTTTGAGCTGGCAGCTGCTGCACTTGCTCCAGAGATCGGCGTTATCGCACCTTGGCGTCTTGAAGCATTCCGTGAGGAATTCCCAGGCCGTGCAGAGATGATTGCATACGCAGAGAAACATAACATTCCAGTTACAGCGTCTGCGGCTAAGCCTTATTCGACAGACCGCAACCTGCTGCACATCAGCTTTGAGAGCGGCATGCTGGAAGATCCTTGGTTCGATCCTAGCTCCGAAGAAAACGAAAGCATGTATGTGCTAAGCGTGTCTCCTGAGAATGCTCCGGATCAAGCAGAATATGTAGAGCTTACTTTCACAGAGGGCGATTGCACGGCAATCAACGGCAAAGAGCTTAGCCCGCTTGAAGTGATGGACACGCTCAACGAGCTTGGCGGCAAGCACGGCATCGGACGTGTTGATATGGTTGAGAACCGTTTCGTCGGCATGAAGAGCCGCGGCGTGTACGAAACACCGGGCGGAACAATTCTATTCACCGCTCACCGCAAAATGGAATCCTTGACGATGGACCGCGAAGTTATGCATCTTCGTGATTCGTTGATCGCAAAATATAGCCAGCTCGTATACAACGGCTTCTGGTTCGCTCCTGAGCGTCTTGCTTTACAAGCGCTTGTAACGGAATCGCAAAAGAACGTAAGCGGCGTTGTTCGCTTGAAGCTGTACAAAGGAAATGTTATCGGAGCAGGCGTACAAAGCCCAGTAAGCTTGTACAATCCTGATATTGCAACTATGGAAGCTGATCCATCGCAAGCATACGATCAAGGGGATGCAACTGGCTTCATTCGTCTGAACGCATTGCGCCTAAAAGTATCGTCAGCTGTTAGCAATAAATAAGTTTTACAAGGGAGTGTAACGAACCAGTGAGCAAATTATGGGGCGGTCGTTTTACGAAAAAAACAGACCAATTGGTAGAGGAATATACAGCGTCGATTATGTTCGACAAGGAACTCGCTGAAGAGGATATTCAAGGCAGTCTAGCTCATGTAACGATGCTGGGCAAGCAAGGTATTCTTCCTTTGGATGATGTTGAGAAGATTAAGGACGGCTTGCACCGCGTCCTTCAACGCATTAAACGCGACGATATCGAATTCTCCATCGGAGATGAAGATATTCATATGAATATCGAAAAGACGCTGATTGACGATGTTGGTTCAGTAGGCGGCAAGCTGCACACAGGACGCAGTCGGAACGATCAAGTGGCGACGGATATGCATTTGTGGCTTCGCAAACGCGTAGTGGAGTTTGTTGATATGCTTTATAAGCTGCAATTCGCACTAATCGAGCAAGCGAAAGCAAACATCGATACAATCGTTCCGGGCTATACGCATTTGCAGCGTGCACAGCCGATTCTATTTGCTCATCATTTGATGGCTTATGTATCGATGTTTGGACGCGATATCGAGCGTTTGCAGGACAGCTACAAGCGTATTAATGTGCTTCCGCTCGGAGCAGGCGCTTTGGCAGGGACAACGTTCCCGATCGATCGTCATTTTGTTGCGAGCCAGCTGAAGTTTGATCGTGTTTACGAGAACAGTCTGGACGCGGTAAGCGACCGTGACTTTATTGTTGAGTTTCTAGCGGACGCATCGATCATCATGATGCATCTTTCGCGCCTTAGCGAGGAGCTAATTCTATGGTCGAGCACGGAGTTCCATTTTGTTGAGCTTGATGATGCGTTCTGCACAGGCAGCAGCATTATGCCGCAAAAGAAAAATCCAGACGTGCCTGAGCTCGTTCGCGGTAAAACTGGACGGGTTTATGGTGATCTTGTTGGCTTGTTGACGGTGCTGAAGTCATTGCCGCTTGCTTACAACAAAGACATGCAGGAAGATAAAGAAGGCATGTTCGATACGGTGAAGACGCTGCAAGGCGCGCTTCAGTTGTTTGCTCCAATGATTGCAACGATGAAAGTGAACAAGGATCGGATGCGTCAAGCCGTTAATCAAGATTTCTCAAACGCAACGGATATTGCGGACTTCCTTGTCGGCAAAGGCTTGCCTTTCCGTCAAGCGCATGAGGTTATCGGCAAAACAGTATTGTATTGCATCGAGCAAAACAAATACTTGCTAGACCTCACGATAGATGAGTTTAAGAAGTTCTCGTCGTTGTTCGATGATCGTATCTATGCAGTGCTGCAGCCGGAACAGGTTGTAAATGCGCGTAACGTTTACGGCGGTACGGCAAAATCACAAGTACAAGATGCAATTGGTCGCGCAGAGCTCGTACTCGAGCAAACAGCGGCATGGGTGACAGAGTATCTAGAGCGCAGCAGATAATGGGTTAGCCCTTTATAAAGCGATCTAAAATAAAAGCAGTTCAGCGTTGCCCTGAAGGCAACGAGCTGAACTGCTTTTTTTGATATAGACAAGTATTTATCAGTGCAAAAGAATAAGTCAGATTACATTTTACAATGATTCTTTAGGCATCTGTGTGTACGTTGATACACCATAGCTGCCAAAAGAACCTACAATTAAGCAGTTCAAGCTGTGCCATAGTGGAGGCAGAAAACATTCTATTGCAGAAAGTACAATGAAAACCTCACATAGGGTACCCTCAAATGAGCTACATTGCAGAAATGCAGCAGAATAGTAGCCAAACCATACAACCAGAGCCAAATAGAGAGAATCCATTGCAGAAACTACAACGTAGCTTAAATAGGAGAGTCCCATCCGTTAAACCGTTGCAGAAACTACAATGTAGCTCGAACAGACAAACTCAATGACAACCAGTTGTCCGAAGATCAGCATAGTCTAGTCCGATGAATTAGAAATGTACCATTCGATGGAGTATTTGTAGAAACATTTTCACAGCGACTCCAAACAGCTAAATGCGCCGCCCGCACGGCATTACAACAGAGTGTCAAAATCCTCTAATTCTAAACACCCAGCCTCCGTTTCATAACACCTCTTACAATTAAAGCACTCCATCCTCCAACAGCGGTTCTTTCGTTGACGGTGTCGGAGCCGGCGTTGCTGAAGGCCCTTTTGCTCCCTTGAGCGGACCTACTTCGATAATCCTAGGCTGAGCCTTGTAGGTATCTTTGGATAGCCGTTCCCGCGAGACGACTTCCCCGTCACGAAGCAGCGTGCGGAACGTTTCGACAACATAGCCTTCTTTCCCTGATTCCACGGTAACCTTCTGACCCGGTGATAAACGATTGTTCGCAATCTCCTGAACCGCAGGGGCAATCGTTTTGAGTGTTACGGATTCGATATCGTACCTCTCGTTTTCCTTCATTGTTCCGAACAGCTTGACGGTCAGTTTGCGATCCTCCACAGACGTGCGAATAATGAGATGTTTGCCTGTAGTGTTTTTGAAGCGAAAGTTAATCGCTCCACCCGCATAAGTCGCATCTTGGCCAATAGGCAAATAAGCAACGGGCAGAGAATGATTGCGCCGCTCGACAATTTCCAACCCCGCTCGCAGGATCGCATTATAAAGCGTACTGGATACTTGGCAAATGCCGCCGCCGATACCAGGGACAAGCTTCCCGTTTAAAATAACCGGTGCCTCGCGGTATTCGTACAGCTCTTCAGCCCTCGCGATAAGCTTGCTGTAATCAAATACTTCACCTGGCGCGAGCTCCCAATCATTAAGTGCTTCCGCGGTTACAGTGACATTGTGAGCACGTCCCTCTGCGCTCGTCTTGAAATCGGTGGAAAAGGATATGATTTTTCGTTCGATGCCTTCTTCTTTCAATTTCTCAAGCGTCAGCTCAGGGTGCTTAATGGTAATCGGCAGCTCAGCTTCAAAAGCTTTTTTTACTGGTGTACCTACCTGTTCCTTCTTTAGTACAACCCAGTCATTCACCTCACCGGCCAACTTTCCAGTATCGAGGCGATAGGCATCTACATGAGGCTCATAGATAACCTCGTCTTCAGCTGTAATCGAACGTGAAGCATTTTTTGGTTCATTCTTTTCTATCCAGCTCCACTGTTTGCGGACAGCAGCATCAAAAGCGTCAAAGTTCCAGCTTTGTGATAGCTCGTAAGTTTTGGGGAATTGATAGCGGTAAACAGCACGCTCCCATATATCTCCGTCGCTAAGCTTTAATAAGGCTTCGCGAATACTTTTGAATTCCGCTTTATAGCCAAGCTCAGTTACGGTCCATTGCTTGCTGTCGCCAGCATTAGCAGCAGCATGAATTGTAATTGTTCGCTGCAGCAATGAATTTTCATATTGCTCGAGACGCTCTAAGGCGTCCTCTACCGGTATGCCTCCAATGACGATGCCGCCTGCAGTTACCTCATCAGGAACGGTTTTTTGTAGTGCATAATTCCAGACGAAGCCCCAACCAACTGTTGCAATGAGAAGCAGAGAAGCGGCGATGATAATCCCAATATGGATACGTTTTACGATACGAATCACTCCTTTCTGCGTGTTAAAAAAAGCAGTCTTATATGTATATGCTGACTGCTCTGCAATTTTGTCTAATGCACAGAGCAAGCTGAATTCGACAAATGAATTGATTATGAGATTTGTGAAAAATGAGGAAAGCCAGCTGCTTATGAAGGAATTCAGCACAAACTGTCGAAATAGTAGTACTGACTATAAACAGGATGTGATAATGTGATTGAGATGCAGGACATATGGAAAACGTACACCGACGGAACGCATGCGTTAAAAGGCGTCTCTGTTCGTATAGATCGCAATGAATTTGTTTATCTAGTGGGACCATCGGGTGCAGGTAAATCAACATTTATGAAATTAATTTATCGTGAGGAAGTACCGACAAAAGGACAGATTTCTGTCAATGGATTTAATATAGGGAAGCTGAAACCGCGCAAAATTCCATTTGTTAGACGTAATATAGGCGTTATATTTCAGGACTTTAGACTTTTGCCTAAACTAACCGTATTTGAAAACGTAGCTTTTGCAATGGAAGTTATAGAAGCTCCAACTCGTGTCATTAAGAAGCGAACGATGGAGGTTCTGGAGCTGGTTGGTTTAAAACATAAGCATGCAAGTCTGCCAGCACAGTTATCGGGCGGTGAGCAGCAGCGTGTATCGATTGCTAGAGCGATCGTAAATAATCCAACCGTCATCGTAGCGGATGAGCCTACGGGCAACTTGGACCCTGAGACGTCGCTAGGCATTATGAACCTGCTGGAGGAAATCAACTTCCGCGGCGCGACGATCATTATGGCTACGCACAACAAAGAAATCGTTAACTCTATACGTAAGCGCGTCATCGCAATTGAGGACGGCAATATCGTTCGTGACGAGGCAAGAGGGGAGTACGGCTATGAAGCTTAGAACCTTACTCCGGCATCTCCGAGAAGGCGTTAAAAGCATCCTTCGGAATGGCTGGATGTCGTTTGCTTCAATGAGCTCGATCTTTATCTCCTTGTTCATTCTTGGCATATTTTTGTTGCTGGCATTAAACGTAAACCATATGGCTTCACAGATTGAGAGCCAAGTGCAAATTCGTGTGTTTCTTCAGTTGAATGTAGATCAGGCGAAGATAACGGAGCTTCAGAACAAAATCGGCAATTTAACAGAGGTAAGAAAAGTAACATTTGTGTCCAAAGCAGAAGGGCTTGAGCTGCTTCGTAAAAATCTAGGCGATGAGAATAAGGATTTACTGGACGGCTATGAGAAAGAAAAAAATCCGCTGCCGGATTCGTTTACGGTAGAGGTATATGAACCGCAATCGATCGAGGATGCAGCAAAGCAGATCGAAGCGATTAATAAAGCGGATGAGCTCATTCCGATTGCCAAAATCAAATATGGACAAGGCACAGTTGAGACGCTGTTCAAAATTACAAATGCATTACGTTACATAGGTATCGTTATAGTTGTAGGCTTGTCGGTAACCGCAATGTTTCTGATCTCGAACACGATCAAAATGACTATTATTGCAAGACGCAGAGAGATAGGCATTATGAAGCTGGTGGGAGCGACGAATGCATTTATTCGCTGGCCGTTTTTCATCGAAGGTGCTCTGATAGGGATTGTTAGCTCGGTTATTACAACAATAGCTGTGCTCTCGGCTTATTCACAAATTGTGAAATTTACACAGATGGAATTATCGCTCATGATGATTCAACTCATCACGATAGAGGAGTCTGGTACGCTGACCGCCACACTGCTCATTGGACTTGGAACATTACTCGGTATTTGGGGCAGCACGATCTCGATACGAAAGTATTTGAAAGTGTAGGTGGATGCGAACGTGAAGAAAAGTAAATGGCTATTATTCACAGTTACGATGATGCTCACGGTGTTTGTACTGCAACCAACCGGGGGAGAAGCGGCATCGCTCAGCGAAATCAAGAAACAAATTGCAGCTGCCAAGGCGGAAATGAAGGCAGCGGAAAGACGTGCCGCTAAGGCGGAACGGCAGGCCGCTAATGCTCAAAATGAGGCGAAATCGGCAGCAAGTGAGAAGATAAATATTCAGGGTAAGAAAACAGAGGCTGAAGCTTCGATTGCTAACCTGATGGCAGAGATCGACAATGTCGTAATTAACAAAACAAAGATGGAAGCGCAGAGCGATGCAAAGGAAGAGGAATTGTTGCAAACGGGGCTTGAGCTCGAACAGGCGGAAGAACGTGTAATAACGCGCGATGAGCTGCTGCAATCCCGTATGCGTCTTATGTATACTAATGGTTTCGTATCTTATATGGACGTGCTGCTAAGCGCGACAAGCTTTACTGATTTTATTGATCGCTTCGATGCGCTTCAATCGATTCTCTCACAGGACCGAGATATTCTGGCAGAGCAAAGAAAAGAAAAGGAGCTTGTTGCTCTCAAGAAAAAAGAGGTAGAGAAGCAATTTGCAGAAGTGAAAGCCATTTATGAGAAGCTGGAGCTATATGAAGCCCATCTCGTGAAGAAGGAACAAGAGAAGGAAGTCATGGTAGCGAGCTACAATAGCAATATCAAGCAGCTCAACAACAAGATGGAGGAAATCGACCATGAGTTAGAGGCGCTTGAGGGCATAAGTAAGGAGCAAGAGGACCTGCTCATGGCGCTCGCAGCGAAAGTTTCCAAGCTGAATGCAGACAAAAATAAATTTACGAACCCATATTCGGGCGGCAAGCTAGGTATGCCAATTAGGGATAACTACCGTATAACCTCGAAATTCGGTACAAGAACCCATCCGATTACGGGCAAGAAACATACACATACAGGCTTAGACTTTGCAGCACCGCAGGGCACGGCAATATATGCAGCTGAAGATGGTGTAGTGCTCGTTGCCCAGAAGTGGAGCACATATGGCAATACGGTAATGATTGACCATGGTAATGGCCTATGGACGTTATACGCACATATTCGTAATGGCGGAATCGACGTTAATAAGGGTGAATCGGTTAAGAAAGGCCAGAAAATAGCCGAGGTTGGCAGTACAGGCAATTCAACAGGTCCGCATTTGCACTTTGAGGTGCGCAAGAGTCAAGTGACAGTTAATCCAAGCGGTTATTTGAAATAAGGCAATCCTTCATAGCAATCATACATAGGCAGCCCATGTGGCTGCCTTATTTAAAATCGATGAGAAAATAATTTAAAAAATGATCATCTTTACAGAAAAATACAAATAATTGCAAGCAGCTTGTCATATACTAGTGTGGTCTTAAATCTAAGGCCGTGTAAGATGAGAAGGTGGTGTAGACAGGTGCAGTTCAAAGGACGGACAGTGTTCGCGTTCGTTATGCTAACGATGATGGCATCCGTACTCGTTACGCTGACGATCGCGGATCAAATGATTACTACAGACAAGCCATCAGCGCCCGTACTTTCGGCAGCAGCAGCTGATGAGGGTAATAGCTTCAGGCTTAGAATGGAAGAGCTGACGAAGCTTAATGCGGTACTAGAATTAATTGAAACAAAATATTATCAGAAGGTAGATCGCCAGGAGCTGCTTGATGGTGCAGTGAGCGGAATGATGTCGTCCCTCGATGATCCCTACTCTGTTTATATGGAAAAGGGCGCAGCTCAGCATTTTTCAGAATCGATTGAAGGCTCTTTTACCGGTATCGGAGCTGAGGTAACGCTTGAAAATGGGCGGATTGTTGTCGTTTCTCCTATTAAGGGCTCGCCGGCGGAACGCTCTGGTCTATTGGCGAAGGATATTTTGCTCTCGGTTAATGGCGCAAAGCTGGATGGACTGAATTTGCAGGATGCAGTAGCGAAAATTCGTGGACCTAAAGGAACAAAAGCGAAAATTCAGGTGCAGCGGGCTGGTTTTTCTGATCCGATACAGCTCGTTCTCATCCGCGATGATATCGATGTAGAAACGGTATATGGCAGCTTGCGTCCGGATGGAATAGGTATCATTGAGATCAGACAATTCTCTCTGCATACAGCAGAACGATTTAAGCAGGAGCTTGAGAAGCTTGAGAAGCAAGGGATGAAGGGGCTAGTTCTGGATGTCCGCAACAATCCGGGCGGAGTGCTGCCGGTAGTTGTGGAGATTTCGCAGACCTTCCTAGCGAAAGGCACAACTGTTGTACAAGTTGAGGACCGGGAAGGGAATCGGGAAAAGACGCTGTCGAAGGGACAAAGTAAAACGTATCCAATTGCGGTTCTTATGAATAACGGCAGTGCAAGCGCGTCAGAAATATTGGCAGGCGCCTTACAGGAGAGTGCAGGCGCGAAGCTGGTTGGCGAAACCTCTTTCGGCAAAGGGACTGTACAGGTAAGCTATAACAAGGCGCTAGGAGATGGCAGCCTTCTAAAGATGACAATAGCCAAATGGTTAACGCCAAAGGGCAATTGGATTCACGAAAATGGCATTAAACCTGATATTGCCGTGAAGCCACCAGAAATCTATACAGTGGCAAGACTCACGCTTTCGGAGACGCTTAAGCAGGATATGCTGGGTGAACAGGTGCGAAGCGTACAAATTATGCTGCATGGGCTTGGGTACGAACCAAAACGTGAGGATGGCTATTACGGAGTGGAAACGACAGAGGCCGTTAAGAAATTCCAATCCGAGCATAGCTTGTCGGCTACGGGACAGGTCGACCAGCAAACTGGCGAGGCACTAGAGAAGGAAGTCGTCAAATGGATTCAGGACAAAAAGAATGATAAGCAGCTGCTTGAAGCAATTAAGGCAGTAAGCAGGAAATAAAGTGCATATGTCGAATTAATAAAAGGTTGACTCTGTTTAACAGGGTCGGCCTTTTATTTTTTTATCCTTACAGAGATATGTGGAACGAGCAAAGGAGTGTTAGCTTTGGAAACGGCGATCGAGTTATTTGAAATGCTCGGGCAAGCGGCTGTCCAATTAGTTGCACAGCCATTTTATTATATTGCGGTGTTTTTCATTATTTTACAGTATACAAGGCAAATTCGAGTGGAGAGGCAAATGTTTGCAGTTAAGCTGCATCATTGGCCAAGCTTAGTTCTTAAGGCGATGTTAACAGGTCTCGCGATTGGTATATCCGTTTCTATTGCCGGTGCATTCGTTGGTGTATCGTTATCGGGCGAAGCCGTCCTTTGGTTATGGGCAGTTGCTGCTGTTCTGATGCTGATTCGAATAAGGTACTTATGCTTTGCTTATAGTGCCGGAGTCATTACCCTTCTTCAATGGATTCTTGGATGGACAGCACTTTCAGAGCGTACAGACTGGTTAGGGACATTAGCAGCATCGCTCGCTGGTATTGATGCAGCGGGGTTGCTCGTATTGGTCGCGCTGCTTCATCTAGCTGAGGCTGTACTCGTTCGCTGGCAAGGGGATCGATTGTCTACGCCATTGTTTCTCGAAGGCAAACGAGGAAAGCTGGTCGGCGGCTACATGCTTCAAGGTTTTTGGCCAGTACCGCTTCTTATGCTTATACCGACTGATGCTAGCGGAGCGTCAATGATGGCATTGCCGTGGACGCCATTATTTGGTGCAGATTGGACACAGGGCTGGTCGTTCGTAGCGTTGCCTATGATTATTGGCTTTACAGAAATGACAAGATCGTTATTGCCGCGCGAAAAAGCGAAGCATGCTGCGAAAGGCTTGTTTTTGTACAGCATATGTTTGGCAGGTGCAGCTATACTGGCTTGGTGGCAGCCGATGCTGCTCCCGCTTGCTGCATTGGCATCACTATTGCTGCATGAAGCGATCATATGGAGAAGCCGATCAAGGGAAGCGTCTCAATCGCCATTGTATGTCCATGACTCACGTGGACTGCGAATATTAGGAATTGTACCGGGAACACCAGCTGCGATGATGGGGCTCGCGACAGGAGAGATATTGCATAAGGTAAACGGTATACGCGTGCGTACGAAAGAAGACCTTTACGAGGCTTTAGTGCAAAACTCCGCGTTTTGCAAGCTGGAGGTATTAAATCTCGATGGAGAAATCAAATTTGCACAGCGTGCACGATTTGCTGGCGAGCATCATCAGCTTGGCGTAATTCTGGCTCCGGATGAACAGGCGAACTACTACGCATCGGCTGGGCCCGCTTCATTACTGCAGCTCCTTCGCAGCTATCATGCGTCTAATCGGCGTGATGCACGGGTGGAGAGAATAGATAGCTAGTATTAGGTGTTTAGCAATACAAAAAGGTGGATCAGGAGAAATTCCTGATCCACCTTTTTAAGTTTAAATCTACTTAACGTCTTCTTCGTAAGTTGACCTCGCTCTGCGTATTTTTTTGTTTTTCCCACGTTGCACCGCATGATAGTTAACGATATAATAGAGGGGAACAAACATTCTTATTTTAATAAATTGATGAAATGAATTTCCTATAATTGACTATAATGATAAGATAATAAAATTCGGATTGACGGAGGTGGATGATAAGCGTGAGTGGGCTTGCTAAGGAATCGAAGCTGTTTGAGCTGAAATCGGATTATACTCCGCAAGGGGATCAGCCGAAGGCGATCGAGGAGCTTATAGAAGGTATTAATGAAGGTAAGAGGCATCAGACGCTGCTTGGCGCAACCGGAACAGGCAAGACGTACACGATAGCGAACATGATCACGGAACTGAATCGGCCGACACTCGTAATTGCGCACAATAAGACGCTTGCCGCGCAGCTGTGCAGCGAGTTCAAGTCTTTTTTTCCCGATAATGCCGTGGAATATTTCGTGAGCTATTATGATTACTACCAACCAGAAGCCTACATTCCCTCCAGCGATACTTTTATTGAGAAGGATTCAAGTATTAATGATGAAATTGATAAGCTTCGACATTCAGCGACGAGCGCTCTGTTTGAACGTCGCGATGTCATCATCGTTGCCAGTGTTTCCTGTATTTACGGCTTAGGATCACCTTCGGAATACGGTGGTCTTGTGTTTTCCCTCCGTGTAGGGATGGAGAAGTCGAGGGATACGATTTTGCACAAGCTGGTCGATATTCAGTATAAGCGTAACGATATTAGCTTTACACGCGGAACATTTCGTGTTCGCGGCGATATTGTTGAGATTTTTCCCGTTGGGAATAATGAGCGTGCCATTCGAGTCGAGTTGTTTGGTGACGAAATTGAGCGTATATCAGAAATTGATGTACTAACTGGTGAAATTATCGGTGAACGCGATCATATTGCTATTTTTCCTGCTTCTCACTTCGTAACTCATGAAGAGACGATGAAGGTAGCACTCGTCAATATTGAACGGGAATTAGATGAGCGCCTCGCCGAGCTGCGCGAAGAAGGCAAGCTGCTTGAAGCTCAGCGGCTGGAGCAGAGGACAAGGTATGACCTCGAAATGATGGCGGAGATGGGCTTTTGCTCAGGAATCGAGAACTATTCTGGGCCGCTTACCTTTAGGGAGCGAGGGGCTACGCCATACACGCTGCTTGATTATTTCCCTGATGATATGGTAATCGTGATTGATGAATCACATGTATCACTGCCGCAAATTCGAGCGATGTACAATGGTGACCGTGCTCGTAAAGAGATGCTCGTTAATCATGGCTTCCGACTTCCGTCAGCGATGGATAACCGTCCGCTTCGCTTTGAGGAGTTTGAAGGGAAGGCGAAGCAGCTCGTTTATGTATCTGCAACACCAGGTCCATACGAAATTGAGCATACGGACAAAATGATCGAACAAATCATTCGGCCTACAGGTCTAATTGATCCGATTATCGACGTCCGCCCAAGCAAAGGTCAAATTGATGACCTGCTGAATGAAATTCGAGACCGCATAGCAAAGGATGAACGTGTGCTTGTCACGACACTGACTAAGAAAATGTCAGAGGATTTGACTGATTACATGAAGGAGATCGGTATTAAGGTTAGATATCTCCATTCTGATATTAAGACGCTTGAGCGATTAGCTATATTACGTGATCTAAGGCTGGGCGTTTTTCACGTCCTCATCGGAATCAATTTGCTTCGAGAGGGCCTCGATTTGCCTGAGGTATCGCTGGTGACTATTCTCGATGCAGATAAAGAAGGTTTTCTTCGTTCGGATCGTGCACTTATACAAACGATTGGACGTGCAGCAAGGAATAGTGAAGGCCGCGTTATCATGTATGCTGACAAAATAACAGACTCCATGGATCGGGCGATCAAAGAAACTGAGCGTCGCCGTACGATTCAGCTTGCATATAACGAGAAGCATGGCGTTACGCCGCAAACGATTAAGAAAAAAGTTCACGATGTAATTGAGGCAACAAAAGTAGCTGAGCAGAAAGCGGATTACTTAACCGGTGTTGGTGTGGACAAAATGACAAAGAAGGATCGTCTGGCGCTAATTCAAAAGCTGGAGGCAGAAATGAAGGATGCAGCGAAGGGCTTGCAGTTCGAACGTGCTGCCGAGCTTCGGGATGCGCTGCTTGAATTGCGTGCCGAGATGGGCTAAGAAGTAGGGGGAGAAACGATTGGCTAGCGATAAAATAGTGGTTAAGGGCGCTCGTGCCCACAATCTAAAAAACATTGACGTTACGATACCGCGCGATAAGTTTGTAGTACTGACGGGGTTAAGCGGATCTGGTAAGTCCTCGCTTGCATTCGATACCATTTATGCGGAGGGGCAACGTCGATACGTTGAATCATTGTCCGCCTACGCGCGTCAATTTCTAGGACAAATGGAAAAGCCGGATGTCGATTCTATCGATGGACTATCACCGGCCATTTCCATTGATCAGAAGACGACGAGCCGTAATCCGCGTTCTACGGTCGGAACGGTTACAGAGATTTATGATTATTTGCGGCTCTTATTTGCCCGTATCGGCAAGCCGCATTGTCCTGAGCATGGCATTGAAATCACATCGCAGACGGTTGAGCAGATGGTTGACCGAATTATGGAATATCCCGAGAAGACTAAGCTGCAAATTTTGGCTCCTCTTATTTCAGGACGCAAAGGCGAGCATACGAAACTATTGGCTGATATTCAGAAGCAAGGTTTTGTGCGTGTACGTGTGAACGGTGAGCTGCGTGAGCTGAGTGAGAAGATCGAGCTCGAAAAAAATAAAAAACACAGCATTGAAGTGGTTGTTGATCGTATTGTTGTGAAAACAGATATTCAAACGAGGCTGGCGGATTCTCTTGAAACGGCGCTTAAGCTTTCTGAAGGTCGCGTACTCGTTGATATTATTGATCAAGAGGAGCTTCTTTTCAGTTCAAACCTCGCTTGTCCGGAGTGCGGCTTTAGTATTGAAGATTTGGAGCCGCGCATGTTCTCGTTTAACAGCCCTTATGGCGCATGTCCAGATTGTGATGGATTAGGCATGAAAATGATCGTTGATCCAGATCTGCTCGTACCAGATATGAGCAAGTCGATTGCGGATGCTGCTTTCCTTGCTTGGGCAGGCAGTACGTCAAATTATTATCCGCAGTTTCTAAGTGCGGTTTGCGAGCACTATAGCATACCGCAGGATGTGCCGGTATCCGAGCTTGAGCCGGAGCAAATGAAGAAGATTTTATATGGAACAGGCGGAGAGCGTGTTCGTTTCCTATATGAGAATGATTTCGGTCATCGCAAAGAAGCCTATGTTCCATTCGAAGGCATCGTTCATAACCTTGAGCGACGTTATAGAGATACCGCATCGGATATGATGCGCGAGCATATTGAGAACTATATGAGTGCTAAGCCATGCGCAGGCTGTAAGGGACAACGACTTCGCAAGGAAACATTAGCGGTTACTATTAATAAGCAGCATATTTCTCAAGTGACCTCCTTTTCCATTGGCGAGGCACAGCGTTATTTTGAATCACTTGAGCTCTCACCGAAGGAAATAACGATTGCGAGCTTAATTTTGAAAGAGATTAACAGTCGACTAGGATTCCTTGTGAACGTTGGCTTAGAGTATCTATCGTTGAGCAGAGCCGCAGGCACACTCTCAGGCGGAGAAGCGCAGCGTATTCGATTAGCCACACAAATCGGCTCCAGTCTTATGGGCGTCCTCTATATATTGGACGAGCCGAGCATCGGCCTCCATCAGCGGGATAATGACCGATTGATCGAGACGCTGGAGCATATGCGAAATCTCGGAAATACGTTGATTGTTGTTGAGCATGATGAGGATACGATGCTCGCTGCTGATTATATTATCGATATCGGCCCAGGAGCGGGTATACATGGAGGCATGGTCATTGCTGAAGGTACACCAGCGGAAGTAATGGCGAATGAAAACTCGTTAACGGGTCAATATTTAAGCGGACGCAAATTTATTGAGGTGCCGATAGAACGTCGCAAGACGAGCGATAAATGGTTAGAGGTTCGCGGTGCGAAGGAAAATAATTTAAGAAACGTTAATGTGAAAATTCCACTTGGTGTCTTTTCAGCGGTGACGGGCGTTTCTGGCTCAGGTAAGTCGACCTTCGTAAATGAAATTTTGTACAAAACACTAGCTCGTGATTTGAACAAGGCGAAGACGCGTCCGGGGCAGTACAAGGAAATGCGAGGCATCGAGAATTTGGAGAAGGTCATCGATATTGACCAATCGCCAATTGGTCGGACTCCAAGATCGAACCCAGCTACCTATACAGGTGTATTTGATGACATCCGTGATTTGTATGCTAGTACGACGGAATCGAAAGTGCGCGGCTACAAGAAGGGAAGATTCAGCTTCAACGTAAAGGGCGGACGCTGTGAAGCATGTCGCGGAGATGGAATCATTAAGATCGAAATGCACTTCCTGCCTGATGTCTATGTACCATGTGAGATTTGCAAGGGCAAGCGCTATAATCGGGAGACGCTTGAAGTGAAATATAAAGGGAAAAATATTGCAGAAGTATTGGAAATGACGATTGAGGACGGCTGCACTTTCTTTGAGAACCTTCCACGTATTCACCGGAAGGTGCAGACGCTGCTGGACGTTGGTCTTGGCTATATGAAGATGGGGCAACCGGCGACAACTTTATCCGGAGGAGAAGCACAGCGCGTGAAGCTGGCTGCTGAGCTTTATCGTCGTTCCACAGGCAAGACGCTTTACATTTTGGATGAACCGACAACGGGCCTGCATGCACATGATATTGATAGATTGTTGACGGTGCTGCATCGCTTAGTTGATTCGGGTGAGTCAGTACTTGTTATTGAGCATAACCTGGATGTCATCAAAACGGCTGATTATTTAATTGACCTAGGACCAGAGGGCGGCAACGGCGGCGGTATGATTGTTGCGACGGGTACACCAGAGCAGGTTGTTAAGGTAGAGGGATCGTACACTGGTAAATATTTAAAACCAATTTTGGAGCGTGATCGTGAACGGACGATAGCGCGGAGTAAAGAGAATCTAAAGGTTGCTGCGGCAGCCGAATAGTCAATTGAAAAGTGGGAGCAAGCTGAGTTTACTCAGTCTGCTTCCACTTTTTTTGCATATTTACAACCAAACTGAAATATCTCAGCGATGGACGATAGACAAGAAAACGTCATTTGAGAGAAGCTTGTAATAAGATAAAAAGTAAAATTTGTTTCAAAATACAAAGATCTAATTCTTATGAGCTCCCTTTTTATTTTCTACAATGAAGCATATAAAGAAAGTTTGAAGGAGGAGCTTCATGAGAAAGAAAAATACGTTAGTCCAGCTCAGTATGGGAGCAAGGGAGCAAATTGCAGGCTATTTATTCGTTGCTCCTTTAATGATCGGGCTCGTAGTTCTTACGTTGATTCCCGTATTGGGGTCACTACTGCTGAGCTTTACGAGTTGGAATTTTGTTGCGGGAATTGATGCAATAAAATTTGTAGGTTTGGATAACTTTGAGCGATTATTTAATGATGATGTTTTTATGAAAAGCTTGTTAAACAATCTTATCTTCATCATAACGGTACCCATTACGATTGTACTGGCATTGGTGCTGTCCATTATCATTGATAAGCATGTTTATTTGAAGGATATGTTTAAAGTTGTATATTTTTTACCTTACATTTCAAGTGTTGTGGCTGTAGCTATGGTATGGCAGGTACTCTTTCATCCCTCGCATGGACCTGTAAACAACTTCTTAATCTCAATTGGCATCGACAACCCGCCGAAATGGCTGGCTGATATCGATTATGCGATGCCATCGTTGATGATGATTCAAATATGGATTCTGCTAGGCTATAACATTATTATTTTCATTGCCGGTTTGCAGGGTATTCCCAAGGACCTGTACGAAGCTGCTGATATTGACGGTGCGAATACGTGGACTAAATTCCGTAAGATTACGGTGCCTTGCATATCACCGACTACTTTCTTCTTGCTCGTAACCGGAATTATAGGCACTTTCAAAATTTTCGATTTGATTCAAGTATTAACACAAGGCGGCCCTGCTAATTCGACGACCGTTATCGTATATGAGCTATATGATACGGCATTCAATCAATTGAAAACAGGCTACGCATCAAGTATGGCACTCATTCTTTTTGTCATTTGTCTTGCTATTACGGGCTTGCAAATGCTCGCACAAAAAAAATGGGTAAACTATTAATTTAGAAAGGAGGAAATGGCGATGAAAAATGTGAATGTATCCAAAATCGTATGGACGATAATTATGGCAGCTTTCGGCATGTTGTCGTTGCTTCCATTCTTGTGGATGCTGACCACCTCATTCAAACCGGAAGCAGACGTTTTTAATTTCCCTATTGAATGGATTCCAACGAAGTGGCATCTTATCGAAAATTACAAGCAAGTGTGGACAGGAGGATTTCTCCGGTATTACACCAACTCCATATATATTACACTCACGACAACTTTGATTAATGTATTCGTATGCGCGCTAGCGGCGTTCGGTTTTTCCAAATTACGCTTCCGAGGCAGAGACACGATGTTTCTTCTCGTGCTTGCCTTGTATATGGTTCCTCCGCAAGCATCACTTGTACCGCAATTTCTATTATTTAATTGGTTGAACTTAATCGATACGCATATTGGTCTTATTCTTATCAACAGCTTCAGTATTATTGGAGCATTTATGCTCAGACAATTTTTTATGAGTGTGAACAACGAGTTTATGGAATCCGCCCGCATGGATGGTGCAGGTCATTTCCGTTCCTTTTTTCAAATTGCGCTTCCGCTTATTCGTCCTGGCTTAGCGACCTATGCAATACTACGCTTTATATGGACATGGAATGACTACCAGTATCCGCTTATCTTCTTGAAATCTAAGGACCTATTTACGATTCAGCTCGGTATCAGACTTTTTGGTGACCAATACGGAGACATTTACTCACTAATGATGGCTGGCGCTGTATCGGCGATCGTTCCTCTGCTTATCATTTTTGCGCTTGGTCAAAAACAAGTTATTGAAGGAATTTCACTTGGTGGTGTAAAAGGGTAACAAAGTCAAAATAGTTTCTCTTCAGTAAAATTTGGGAACTTCGAACCAGATTTGAACGTGGTAGGATTTGTTTGTAGACGTTTTCATAACGAGTCGTGTTATAAATATTAGGAGGGTTATTATGAAAAAGAGATTAACGATGATGTTATTGGGATTAGCTGTATTCGCATCGGCTTGCTCCGGGGGCAACAATGGCGGGAACTCAAATGCTGGCAGCGCCACAAACGCTGCTAACGCAACGAATGCTCCTAAAGAGCCAGCGGCAGAGCAAGTAACGCTGAAGTTAAGCACATGGCAAACCGACGGCAAGGCAAAGTGGACTGAAGTGATTTCGGCATTCGAAGAAAAACATCCGAATATTAAGGTAGAGCTTGACCTGTTAAATGAAAAAGGTGATTCAATTGCTTCCATGCAAAAGCTAGATCTCATGGCTGCATCGAATGATCAGCTTGATATTATTGAGCTGCCATACACGAACTATTCACAGCGCGCTGATATTGGATTGCTTGAGCCTTTGGATAGCTACATTGAGAAAGACGGCTATAAATACGAAGACGAGTATCTTGTAGATACGAAGGTAAACGATAAAATTTATGCTTTGCCTTCCTCCATGCAGCGTTGGTTCGTACTCTTGAATAAAGAAATGCTCGACGAGGCTGGATTGCCTGTTCCAACGGACTGGACTTGGAGCGAGTTTATGGAATATGCGCAAAAATTAACGAAGGGTGAAGGAACAACGAAGCGTTACGGAGCTTATTTGCATAACTGGCCGGATTACTTCCAATTGCAAATGATGAGCAAACCTTCGGAAAACACATTCCTGAAAGCGGATGGTACTTCCAACGCGACAGACCCTGTGCTTAAAGCAAATCTAGAAATGATGAAAAAAATGATGTACGAAGACAAAAGCGCAAATATGTATGAGGATATTATTTCGCAAAAGCTTGCTTACCGTAACCAATATTTCAACGGTCTAGCTGCAATGCTGCCGATGGGAGACTGGATGGTAGCTGAATCCGGAGGCACGGATGCGATTCCAGCTAACTTCCTAACTGCATTCGCCCCACTGCCTAAACTAGATGGAGAAAGCAAACATTATTCGCCAGTACAACCGACGTATATGGGTGTAGCTGCGAAATCAAAAAACAAAGAAGCAGCCTATACCTTTGTAAGATGGTACACCTCTGAAGGTCTTGCTGTAAGCGGTCGCGTATTCTCAGGCTGGGCGAAGTCTGATTCCAGCAAGCTAATCGATACCATAGTAGCTGCAGCTAAAGATCCTTCGAAAATCGATGTAGAGTCATTGAAGTATACGATGAGTACTACGGTTCCAGGTAATGCGCCAGTTCCTGCGAAATATGCTGATGAGGCCAAAAATACGGTTATTCCTGAGGCGGAGTTGTATATTCTAGGCAAGCAAGACGTGGAAACTACGATTGCGAATATTGATAAAAATATCGCAGAGGTTGTGAAAAACAACGGGAATTAATGATGAACTAAGTTGAAATTGATCTTTCGTAATAAAGGGCATACAATGTTGTGGGACAGGAGGAGCATCAATTTCTGTCCCTATTCTATTCAGATATGAGGCCTGCACTTGTGTTAAAACGACAAGCTACATTACGGATGAAATTAGTATGGTCAGCATTGATTTGTTTTGTCATTCCGCTCGCTGTTATTTATCTCGTCACAAACTATTTAACGAAAGATATCATTTTAGACAAAGTGGTATTGAATGCGGAAGATTCACTTAAGGTCGCGAAGTCAGAGATTAACAGCATATTTGAGCAGACATTAAATTTATCGAATTTTGTGTTGATGAACTCTGAAATACGTCAAATGCTTATGGTAAACAAGACGGGATTAACCTCACAGGAGCAGAAGCGAGAATACGCGGTTAATTTCAGCAAGCTATCACGAATTTTGGACGATCTTTTTATTCAAAAAAACGACTTTCAAGTTACGATTTTAGGGGTAAAGGAACCCTTTTATACAAACTATTCGCATAGTGATTTGAATCCAAGCTTATGGTATGAGAAGAAATGGTTTAATCAATTAAACGAACTACCGATATTTTCTGCCTATTGGCTAGGTGAACAATTTCAAACAGCCAAGATGACGACTAATTTCGTAACGATGGCAAGACCGATCAAAAAGACGGCAAGTATTCCCATTGGTTATATGATCGTTAATATAAATGAGCGCTTAGTTCGTCCCTATCTAACGACAAATGAAAATCAGGAAATGTATTTGTTAGACCCGAACGGTGTCGTGATCTCACAGGCTGATCCATCCCGAATAGGAACAAAGCTGGATTGGTGGAAGCGAGAGGGAATTGAACGAACCATCGAAATAGATAGAAAAAAATATGTTTATGTCGAGCAAAAACTAGAAAGCAACGACTGGCGAGTCGTTAGTCTTATTCCGATGTCAGCAGCAATTGATAAAAACAGACAGGTCTTGTTAATTAGTTTCATCGTTCAAGCGTTATTTTTCTCCTTATTCTTCGTTCTGTTGACGATTCGAATATCTGCATTGACGAAGCCGATTCGTGATCTAAGCGTGTTTGTTACGAAAATTGGACGTGGGCAGCTTGACGAACGCAATGGCATTCGCGGACATAATGAAGTCGGCCATCTTGCCAAAACGATTGATTTTATGCTTGATCGCATTCAGGAGAATTTCGAGCAAATTACGTTAGAGCAAACAAAAAAGCGAAAAGCGGAGCTTGAAATGCTTCAGGCTCAAATCAATCCACATTTTATGTTCAATCTGCTCAATTCGATCAGACTCAATATACTGATTCGGGGGGATAAGGAGAATGCGGAATTAATCAAATCACTTTCCTCTTTATTGCGAATGACAATTAATCGGGATAATGAATTTATACCTTTGGAAGAAGAAGGCGACACTGTACTCCATTATGTGAAGCTGATGAATTTCCGTCATGCCAATCAAGTTAGAGTAGCATATAACTTTGAGGCTGGATGCGAGCAAGCGTTGGTTCCGCGGTTTATGATTCAACCATTAATTGAAAACGCAATTATTCACGGATTCGAGCAATTCGACGGTGAAATTTTTATCGATGCTAATAAAGAGTACGTCAACGGGCGTGAACTGCTTCGAATTATAGTTCGAGATAACGGAATTGGAATGACCGAGGCTAAGCTGAAAGAGCTTCAATTGAAAAGCGAAGATGTGCGCGACCCGCAGGAAAGCGAAAATAAAAGCTTTTCGGGTATTGGCGTGAAAAATGTGTTTCAGAGGCTTCGGCTCGTTTATGGAGAGTATGTGAAAACCTCAATCGAAAGCGAGTCAGGTGTTGGAACGACGATAACATTAACATTCCCATTTGAGTGTAAGAGAGCAGGTGCGCAGCATGTTGACGGCAATTCTAGTGGATGATGATTATCCGGTAGTACGTTATCTCTCTCAAACCGTTTTATGGCATGACCTCGACATTAAGTTGATTGGCTGTTATTCAAACGGCCTTGAGGCATGGGAGGCAGCAAACCAGTGTCCGCCCGACATTATTGTAACAGACATTGGTATGCCGAAAATGAGTGGGCTCGAGATGCTTGAGAAATTTTGTGAAATTAATCCGAAAGGCAGAGCAGTTGTTCTTTCCTGTCACAATGAATTTAAGTATGCACAGCAAGCGCTGAAATTGAATGTGAAAGATTATATTTTGAAAGAAAGCTTGGATGTAGAGCAATTACAAGCAATTTTGAAAAATATAGTGTCCGATTTGCAATTGGAAAACAAAAAAGCGACGGATATGGTGTTGTATAAGCAAAAGAACCAATCCGCGTTTAAAGAAAAGTTTTTGAAAGACACATTGTTTCAGTCCTATTGGACAAACGAGGCATGGATCGAGCAAGCCCGAACCAACGGTATTTCACTGGATGCCATAAGCTATATTCCACTGGTCGTTATTATTGATCGTATGTCGACTGTCGCAAGCAATAGGAAATTGAATGATTATACGATTGCGTTCTCTGTTGAAAATGTATTGCATGACTTATTGGATGCTTCACGCTGGTTGACGTTCCGTTATAGCAATAAGCAGCTAGTTATTTTGTATGGCAGCAATGATCCCGCCAAGGAAAAGCAAATGATTTATTATGCGATGCAGGAAGCGATTGCAGTTATCTATAAGTATTTGAAAATATCCGTTTCTTGTATTCAAGGCAGAGAAACTAGAGGTCCAAAAGAAATGCAAGGTGTCCTCCTTCCAATGCTGAAAGAACCAGAGCATTGCTTTTATCTAAAGGAATCGGCCGTACACAGTTTCGGAGTTGTGTCATTCTCCAAAGATGATATGTATACAGAGTATTCTCAATTGTTTGCGAGCATAAATCAGAGCATTGCACTAAATGAACCCGATAAGCTGAGGGCTGCGATAGTCCAATGGGCGAGTGGGGTTCGAAGCAGAAGATTTCATCCTAGCAACGTAAAGGAATTAGTTTTACAGCTGCTCATGGATTTGCAAATGAAGACGAAAGTTACGCTGCAGTATCACCCTTTCTTATCAGAAGAGAAGTTATACGATACGGTCAATGCAATTGAAACACTGGATCATTTGGAAGAATGGATGATTCAGCATTTGAATGAGCTATCCAGAAGATTAAGTATATTTGCGATCAGCTCCAAAAGGACAGAAGTGATCAAGGCTCAACAGTTTGTCGTATCACATGTAACGGAGAAAATGACGTTAGAGGATATGGCTAACCATTTGAACTTGAATTCGAGTTATTTTAGCCGCCTGTTTAAAAAAGAGACGAATCAAAATTTCATCGAATATGTCAATATGGTCAAGCTTCAGAAAGCGAAGGAGCTTCTCCAGCAATCTAGCAAAAGTGTTGAAGAAATATCTGATCATTTGGGTTATGCCAACAAAAGCTATTTCATTAAATTGTTCAAACGCGAGATGGGTATGAGGCCTAGCGAATATTCAGTTTGGAGTAAAGGTCAATTTGAGTGATCATCGATAATATATTTCATAATGACATTATTTGAGGCGGTGCATATTCATGTGGCAAACTGCAATTGACGATGCGATAGATAAAGTGAAGAAAAATATTAATAAACATCCAGGAAAGCTGCCGCATATTATTGAGGGGCAGCGTTATGAGTGGGGAGAAAATGATGACTGGATTGAGGGCTTTTACATTGGTATGATGTGGCTTGCCTATGAATCTAGCGAAGATTCCTTTTATAAGGAAGCAGCTGAGTCTTTTCTGCCTAACTTTAAAGACCGTCTAGATCGCCATGTAGCACTCGATCATCATGATATTGGTTTCCTATATTCCTTGTCAGCAGTTGCACAGTGGCGAGTGACAGGAAGTGAAGAGGCCCGTACTGTGGCGCTTGAAGCTGCAGAAAAGCTCTATTTACGTTGGCGGCCGAACATAGGGATTATTCAAGCCTGGGGCAAAGAGGATGATCTGGAAAACGGTGGACGCATCATTATTGATTGTTTAATGAATCTTCCATTATTGTTCTGGGCCTATGAGCAGACAGGCGAACAAAAATATTATGATATTGCCTATAAGCATGCTCGTGCTAGCCAAAGGTTTTTGGTTCGAGGAGATCGATCGTCTTATCATACGTTTTACTTTGATCCTAAGACCGGCCATGCGCTTCGAGGCGGGACTCATCAAGGCTATGAGGACGGATCGACGTGGACAAGGGGTCAAGCTTGGGGCATTTATGGATTTGCTCTCGCTTATCGTTATACGAAAGATGCCGATTTTTTGGAAACGTCCAAACGGCTAGCCTATTATTTCATTGAACATTTGCCTGAGAATCATGTTGCTTATTGGGACTTCGATGTACCGATTGAGCAGAGTACACCACGAGACAGTTCAGCATCTGCAATTGCCGTATGCGGCTTGCAAGAACTGCTGGAGCTGCTTGCAGAGGGGGATTCCGACTGTGCTGTATTTGAGCAGGCGATTCATAGCAGCATGGATTCGTTAGTCCATCATTATGCAACGACGGATCTTCCGGATGCGGAAGGGCTGCTCAAGCATGGCTCTTATCATGTGCGGGGCGATCGTGCGCCCGATGATTATATGATTTGGGGCGATTATTATTATTTAGAGGCACTAATTCGTATGAACAAAGGAATTAAAGGCTATTGGTAGATATGAAGAGGTTGTCACTTAAGGTTAATACCTTCTGGGACAGCCTCTTTTCTATTTAGAACAGTAAGCTTCAATTTTATAAACAGGTAAAATTTATATGATATCAGTCAAATCTGTTTATTATAGTGAAGTTTGGTTTGTGACTATAATGGTATAAAGTTTAAATGTAAGTGCTTACATGAGGGAAGGAGATATGATTATCGTGAAAGTGAAAAAGACGCTAATAGCGCTATGCAGCATGCTTATTTTAGTTGTTGCTGGGGCCTTAGTCCTTGGCAATATGCCTTCTCTCAGCAACAAGGAGAAGACTGCTTTTACCATTGATAATTACGTGGTTTCTGATAGTGAATTTAAAGCTTTTTTGCAAAGCAACAAGGCATTAACAACAAGCTATTTCAAACGAACCTACAATGCCGATTATGACAAAGATTTTTGGACAGCTTCTTTCAACGGTGAAAATCCACTAGAGTATGCAAAGCAAAAAGCAATGGATGAACTTGTGAAGATAAAGATTGAACAAATGATTATGAAGGAAAATGGGATTGTCAGTGACATTTCTTACGAAGCGTTCTTGAAGAGCTATGATCGAGAAAATAAGGATAGAGCAAGAAAAGTAGCTAATAACCAGCCTATCTACGGCCCAAAAAAATATGGGAAAGCAGAGTATTACTCCTATTATCAAAGTATGAATGTTCAGAAACTAATTGATAAATGGACGAAGGAAGCGCAGAGTACGCTGTCAGATGATGAGCTTAAACTTTATTATGACAAGGTGAAGCAACAGTATTTTCATAAAGGCTATGAGTTTGATTACGAGAAAATTTCCATCATAAGCGAAGCAGGCGTGAAGGAGCTATGGAATGAAATTAGCCAAGCTGCCTCTTCGGACAATCTATCGATAGACGAAGCAGCAGCTTCACTAGGCATCCCGTTAACCACCGAGCATCTGACACTTAATCTGACGGAAACGTCCAAAGAGGACACACTTTCGCAAAATCTTTACACCCATTTTCTCGGCTTCTCGGAAGGTGAATATAGCGATATCGATCAATTAGGCGACGAAAGGTATAGGTATAGGCTTCTAGAGAAGCGTGATAAAGGCATTGAAAAGTATGACGTTGTAAAGAACGCAGTCACTCAGCTCTATGTACAAGAGAGGTTAGAAGAAGAAGTAAGCAAGCGCTTGAAAGAAACGAAGATCGAAATGAATAAGGAGGTGTTCTCTAAAATAACGATCATGTCGTAAGTTCATCAAAAATAACAGGAGGATGATATTTTTGAAACAATTTATTAAGCAAAAGCTTGTATCTATGGTTCTTTTAGTCCCACTCTTAACGACAATAGCAATTCCCGCTATATCAGCACAGGAGTCGAGTTTCCCATCGGAAGACTCGCAGCCGTTAGCTATAGCGGAACAGACGGTGACAGGCTCAACGTATTATATTAGTAATGAAGGCAATGACGAAAATGACGGCAAATCGGAAGATAAAGCTTGGGCATCGCTAGAGAAGGTCAGTGGCGTAAACTGGCAGCCTGGAGATCGAATTTTATTCAAAGCTGGAGACGTATGGAACGGCTCATTAAAGCTAAGAGGGATCTCAGGCACCAAAGAAGCGCCAATTGTCTTCGATAAATATGGAAATGATGATCCTTCGGTAAGACCGATTATTAACGGGAATGGAACAACAACGACTGAGAAATCAGCTATCATTCAAAATTATACAAGCGTGAAGGATAAGACGTTATCCGCTACGATCGACGTCGTCGACGGCAGCTACCTACAGTTTCATAATTTCGAATTAACGAATAAAAACCCTGACGTTATCTCACAACGGTCTGGCATTAATATTAGAACGGCCTCGACAAATGTAGCGGAATGGGAAGCCAATCCACATCTTGGAATCGTCATTAAAAACAACTATATTCACGATGTCGATGGAAACCCTTCGGGCTGGAAAATAGGCAGTGGAGGTATTCTGATTCTTGGTAATATCGAGGATGTACTCGTTGAGGGAAATACGGTTGAACGGGTAGATATAGAAGGGATTCGAAATGCGGGTCTCTATCGTGAAGGTGATACGAAAGCCAATTTTCCGAGAGTTCTGAGAAATGTGGTGTTCAATAATAACTATGTTGCTGATGTGCAGGGTGACGGCTTCGTTATGAGCAACGTGGGCAGCAACGGCAGAATGGAATACAATACGGTCGTCAGGCATTCTGCGAAAAATGTAGGCAATGTCAATTATGCCGGCCTCTGGGTCATTGGCGTCAAGGATATGGTCATTCAATATAATGAAGTGTATGGCGGTATTTACGGTTACAACGATGGACAGGCCTTTGATGTGGATATGTTTAGTGAAGGGACTCTCTATCAATATAACTACAGTCATAGCAATCGTGGTGGATTCATTCTATTTATGAGCGGCTCTACAAACTCTCTCGTCCGCTATAATATTAGTGTGAATGATGGGGATGGGCGATATATATTCCATTACCTACCGACTACACTCGGTGATGCTCCGCTAATTCATAACAATACTTTCTTTACGGATGCGCATGTACAGACAAAGCTGATCAGCGATCCTGGAAAATACTTAAGGATGTATAATAACATCTTTTACTCCAAAGCCAATACAACGATTGGACAAGATCGTTTTGCTGGCGGCGAAGTGAAAAATAATATCTTTTATCCGGGCAGCGAGTACGTGGATTTGAAGTTGACTGGATTATCATTGGAACAAAACTTGTTCGCGAGTCCGCAATTCGCAAGAGCGGGTGAAGAACCGAAAGATATTATTAATGCTAGTCAAAGCACGTTCGATGTAGAGAAATTGAATGGATACAAATTACTGCCAGGTTCGCCAGCAATCGATGCGGGCATGGATATGACGGCCTTGACGCCATCGGTATGGGCCCCTGCAACAAAAGATTTCTTTAATAATCCGATTACGTCAGCTGCTAAAGTGGATATCGGAGCGCATGAATATTCGGCCGATGCACCAAGTGAGCAGACACCAGAGGTTATGCCTCAAACTATTGTTATTGATAAGCCTGTGATAGAGCTGCATGCTAAGCACAAAGGCGAGAAGATGACAGCTTCAGTTGGGCCTACAAATGCCTGGTTTAAAGGAATCAAATGGTCAAGCAGTAATCCTGCAGTAGCCGCTATTAATTCGCAAGGTTTTGTATCACCGCTGCTTGAGGGCGAAGCGATCATTACGGCTGAAAGCACCATTAATCCAAATGTAAAAGCGGAAGCACGCGTCATTGTTCATGCACCTTCAAAGGTCGTATCTTATATGGTTGCTTCGGATGAAACGGAGCTATCGGACGAGAAGACTACGCTGCAGTTAAGAATTGACGGCGTAACGGAGGATCAAAATACGATCGAATACGCGGATTATCATCAAGTGGAGTATGTGACGGATAATGAGAATGTCGTTATAGATTCGTTGACAGGCAAGCTTGAAGTGATCGGCGAACTAACGGGTGTCACAGAGGTTGAGGTTTCTGCTAAGGTGCAGGAATACAAGGATCTGGTCTACTCGGAGAGTTTCGAGAATGGCTGGAATGACTTCATGCCGGAGACGGGTACGAGTATTACGACGGGCACTATTTCTGATAAAGTCGCTTATCATGGCGATCAAAGTGCGCTATATGTTGTCGGAAACGGCAGTAATGCCATTCAAAAGGTGTTTGGCGGCAAGCAGCAGGGCGTCGTATCAATGATGCTTTATGATGACGGCTCGGAAAGCTCGAAGACGCGGGTTGTTGCGCATGTCGGAAATGCAAGAAGCAGCTTGCTGGCAGGTATGGGCTTATTGTATGATGGCAGCGCCTATGGGTCACTGGATTATTATTCGGTAAGGGCAAGCGCATCTTCAACCGCATGGGAGGCAACGTCGGTCAAGCGAAGTGTTGGCTGGCATGAACTGAAGTGGGACTATACATCGGGAACAGACTTAAAGATGTATATCGATGGTCAATTGGTGAAAACAACGACTGCGATTGCAAGCTTCGACAGAATCGTACTCGGTTACTTATGGGATAGTGCAAATGGACGTACATTTGCTTTCGACAATATTAAATATTCTTCGACTGGCGAATTGATTTCAATGCCAACCAAAGCGCTAACTCTTCATGTGAAACAACCAGAGCCAGAAGCGCCAACATGGGAAAATGGGACATTGACCGCTTCGAATGTGACTCAGACAGGGGTAACTTTAAATTGGACATCGGCTGTCGATGCGCCTAGCATCACAGAGTATGTTATTTACAAAGATGGCGAGAAACTGGCGAGCGTAGCAGGTAGTGTTTACAGCTACCAAGCGAGCGGATTGTCAGCGGATACGTCATACACGTTCAAGATTGAAGCAGGAAACGAAAGCGGTAAGTGGAGCACAGATGGCCCGAGCGTTGTCGTCAAAACGAACGCGGAGACCTCACCACCTGACGGGGGGACAACCAATCCTGGTCCAGTGAGTCCAGGCGGAAAAGATCCTGAGGAACCGACACCTGGCATTGTTCTAACTGATATTGGCGGACATTGGGCGTCAGAAGCCATTAAACAAGCTGTTCAGCTTAAATTCATTAATGGTTATACCGATAATTCCTTCCGTCCAAATGCAAGTGTAACGCGTGCAGAGTTTGCTGCAATGCTTGCAAGAGCGCTGCATCTAGAAGAAAAAGGTAACGCTGAATTTGCAGACATAGATCATATTCCTGCATGGGCAAGACCTTATATTTCGAGTGTGGTGAACGCGGGTATCGCCAGCGGGTTCGAAGATAATACTTACCGTCCGGCTCAAGCCATTACGCGCGTAGAGGTTGCAGCTATGATCGTCCGTGCGAAGAAGCTGCCTCTTGAGAACAATGCAGAGCTATCGTTCAAAGATGCTAATGAAATCCCGAATTGGGCTAAGCCTTATGTGGCAGCAGCATTTAAAGCGAATCTGATTCAAGGCAGAGATGGCGGTATATTCGCTCCTGCGGATAATGCAACAAGAGCAGAAGCTGTGACCTTGATATTAGCACTGCTGAATAGTAAATAGTTGGTTTAAGGATCGGGAAGAGTGTTTGCTTCCCGATTCCTTTTTTAGTTATTTCATTATTTCATAAAGAGTACAAGATCATTCATCATTTTCAAGAAGCTGTTATAGATCATGGAAGAGATGGACAATTTATATGTGCAGGGCTTAGTAATGAAAGCGGACTCCAAGCTAAAGATTCACTTTTTTTAGTAAATCGTGACAAAGTTGTTACGAATGTAGATTCGGACTTGCGCCTAGAGCCACAAAAAGCTAACATATAGTAAAATAGGTTACGTGCGAAAAAAGGAGGTCCCTTCATGTTTTTGGCAGAAGAAGCAGCTAAAACAGCAAGTAAAATTGCTACTTTCGATTGGTTTATGTTGGCCTTTACCGTATTGATCGCAATCGGTTTCGTTCGACTATTGACCGCTCGTCCGAAGAAAAACATTTTTGCAATCGGTTTTACAGCAGTCTCGCTCGCATTGTTCTTGTTGATCGATTTTATTATGATCACAAAAGTTTGGCTCGCGTAACAGCATACATAGAAAAAGGTCTGCCGGACAAGTCCGGCAGACCTTTTTCTGTATTTATAAGCTTTAAACCCACCACATCTCGCCAAGCGGCTCGCGGATAAGGATTTGTTGTAGATTTTGAACGGCTTTCGTGAAGCCTTCGTCAACGGACATCAAGCCGTCTTCATGCTCGATGCTGACAACGTAGTCATAGCCGACTAGACGAAGTGCACTGAGGATATCAGCCCAAGTTTTCATGTCATGACCATATCCAACCGTACGGAACTGCCAAGCGCGATCCAGCATTAGAGCGTAGGATTGCATATCTGTAACACCATGATGATTCACGTTGATTGGATCAATCGTTGTATCCTTAGCATGGAAGTGATGGATTGCTCCAGCGCGTCCAAGGATATGTACCGCTTGAACCGGATCAATACCTTGCCACCACATATGACTAGGATCGAGGTTAGCACCGATTGCATTTCCAGCCGCTTCACGAAGACGAAGCATTGTTGCAGGGCTGTGAACGGAGAAACCACCATGAAGCTCAAGGCCCATCTTCACGCCGCTTGCTTCAGCAAGTTTACCGATCTCAGACCAATATGGAATAACTTTTGCTTCCCATTGCCATTTCAAAATGTCTTGGAAATCATTCGGCCAAGGAGCGACCGGCCAGTTCGGATATTTTGCATCCTCATGATCACCAGGGCAGCCTGAGAATGTATTTACAACGGAAACCTCAAGGCGGTTAGCAAGCTCGATCGTTTTACGAATAACTTCATCATGCTCTGTTGAGATCGCTTTTTGAGGGTGCAATGGGTTACCGTGACAGCTAAGTGCACTGATCATCAAACCACGCGATTCCACCGCATGTTTAAACGCTTTCAGTTTACCTTCGTCAGCAAGCAAACCATCTAGGTCACAGTGTGCGTTGCCAGGGTAACCGCCAGTTCCGATTTCGATTGCATCGAGTCCTTTGGATGCGATATAGTCGAGTGCTTCCTCGAACGGTTTTTGTGCAAAAAGTACGCTAAATACTCCTAATTTCATTGATTCATATACCTCCCGAATCCATCGATATGGATTGATTTAGTAGTCACGTCTAGTATAACACTTCTATTATCAGAACACATACCAGAAAGTATATTTGACAAAATAGCATAATAATTAAACAAAACAAGCGCAGTACGTGAATCGCTAGCGGTATTTAGTAAAATTTTAGGAGATGAAATCTATCGATTTTCATTGTTGGACTTGGGAAATTATGCTATATTACAACGGGTTGCTAGTGCTTCATGCACAAGAAATGATTATTCGAGTGAATGGTCCAAACTATGAAAAATGGGGAGAGTGGCTTCGTGAAAAGCAGCTTGCTGCGTATTTGCGGCTTCCTAGTATTAGGAGCGATTGTTGCAGCAGGAACAGTATGGGGTGCTGGTGCAGGCAGCACTGCTACACATACGATGAATGCTGCTAAGATTAATGGCGAGGTATATGTCAAAGCAAGCTCGTTAACGAATGCGCTTGGCGGAACAGGTACGTTTGATTCAAAGACGAACACGTATGTGTACACGCCAGTCGATATTCCGTCGGTGGTGAAGAAGGTATCGCCTTCCGTCGTTGCTATTATTGGCAAACCGAAGGATATAGGTACAGCGGATCCAAGGTATGCGCTCGCGCATGGAACCGGAGTTATTATCCGGGCAGATGGCTGGATCGTGACGAATGCGCATGTTGTAGAAGACATGACTAATCTGGTTGTCGTTACAGCGGGCGGTAAGCAGTATGATGCAGAACGTACGCATCACGATGAGGCTAGTGATCTTGCGTTAGTAAAAATTAAAGCAACAAAACTTCCCATTGCAAAGCTTGCTCCGTCACCTCTTAAAGTTCAGGTAGGCGAGACAGTTGTAGCTATTGGAACTCCGGTATCTTTCGCGCTTCGTAATACAGCAACAAGCGGCATTCTCAGCGGAATGAACCGAAGTATTTCTTCTGCCTACAATTTGCTGCAAACGGATGCTTCTATTAACCCGGGCAATAGTGGCGGGCCGCTTGTAAATATGAAGGGTGAGGTCATAGGCATTAATTCATTGAAATTTGTAGAGGTTGGAGTTGAGAATCTTGGATTTTCCATTCCCGCGGACACCGTTCAATATGTGACGAATCATTTCTTCAAATACGGGCATGTCAAACGTGCATCGCTTGGTCTCGGACTAGAGGAAAGCTGGTCAGCGATAATCGGCATTCCAACTTCTGATCCGTTAACGGTCAAGTCAGTGACGTCAGCAGCGGCCAAAAAAGCGGGTATTCAAAACGGTGATTTTCTCTATAAGGTGGCAGGCAAGCAGGTATCAACGATCGTTGAGCTTAATGAGCTGCTAAAAAGCTACTTACCTGGTCAACAAGTAGAAGTCATGCTGCAAATCGATGGGGATCTTGTGACCCGTAAGCTAACGCTAGTCGAGGGTTAAGCAGCAAGCAGCAAGATTAAGACAAAGAACATGGCAATTATCTAATGATAAGGGGATATTGGAAATGAAATTAAATAGGTATAAAAGAATGTTAACGATGTTTTTGCCAGTTTTGCTTATTATAGCAATGCTGCCGATGGCCGCATTCGCCGCAGAGACTGACAATAAGGTCGAGGTTCGCTTGAAGGCGGGCAGCAAAACGGTCAAAATTAATGGAACAGCTTCAACAGTAGAAGCTCCATTCGTAAGCAGCGGCACAACAATGGTTCCGCTTAAGGTCATCACTAATGCTTTTGGAGCTGGACTTAAATTGGAAAATGGCAATGTTATAACACTTACTTACAATGACCGCAAGGTTGTTTTGACCTTCGGCAGCAAAACGGTAAAAGTGAATGGTGCAGCTAAAACAGTTGCTGTGGCTCCTGTTGTGGTTAAAGGTTCAACGATGGTACCGCTGCGCGTTATCGTTGAAGCTTTTGGCGCAAAACTTTCAACAGACAATAAGACAAAAGAAACGGTAATTGTGGGAATGCGTGCGCAAACTTCAGGATCTGGCGGCACGTCGATCGATTCGGATTTTGGTAAAACCAAAGTGGGTGACAGCTACCATGGATGGTCTTTGAAATATCCAGCAGGTCTAGTGCAAGTTCTCCAAAGCGATAATGGGGATCATGTGAAATGGGCAGATACAACAGATGATTCCAAGATCGCTGCGCAAGTGAATGTGATGTCTACTCGTATTGGTGATGACATACTGTCAAGCGAAGAGCAGAGAGAATTGTTAATGTCCTATTATGATGAAGATGAGATTACAGTAGACAAACGTACCATCACAGTAGGCGGTTTAACCTTTGAGAAGGTTGTAAGCTATGCGAAACAAACCAAAATGTATTATGAGTATCGCGGAATTCAGAAAAAGGATACGTACTACATCGTTATTGTCGGAGCGAAGGGCGCGGATAAAAAGGTATTGAATAGCTACGATACGTTTTTGAATAGCTTTGTACCTTCCTTCAACCAAGCGGATAAAACGCTCAAAGATATTACGAAGGTGAAGGATGGCTTGATAACATTTAAGGATGCTGATTATGGGCTGACTGTTAAGCTGCCGGCAGACTGGTACAGTGATCTAGAAAGCACGACACCGTGGTATGAGAATGATACAGATGCTTTCTACTTCTCGTTCTCATCAATAACTGCTGGAGTTACGAGTGAAAATTGGGCAGCTCGTCGTGAGGCACGAATTCGTGAAGATTTCGTCAGCTCTAGTCTTCGCAATTTTGCAACGACATCGATTTCCTTGAAGAATGGCAAAGCAGCAGTGCTCAGCTATGATCTGGCGTTCGATGCAGATACCTGGTTTACCTACCATGAGATTGCTTTCTTCTCTGGAGAATATCAATACTCGATAAACTATATGTACCCTTCTTCCAATAGTGAGAACAGTAAACTAATTTTCAATCAGATTATGGCTTCAGTAGATATTAATACAACTTTTATTGAGAAAAATTATGGAAGTGTTGAGGACAACAGTGAATTAGTTGATCGCAGCATAAAAACAACGAAACGCAGCTCTACCTACGGATATTCTATTGAGATCCCTACATACTGGTATGGTTTGCAAAACAACTTTAATGAAGATGAGGTTCTCTATTCCTTTAGTGCGGGTGAATTTAATGTATTCGAGACGGAAGATACAGCAGTAGAGCTCGTTGCTTCGATTACTGATTTCACCAAATCGGCTGAAGGCATCGCTAATGGTATAAGCATTAAAGAATCTAATTCAATTACTATTAATGGTAAACAAGCGCGGCATTTAGTCGTTCAAGCAAAGCAAACAGAAGAAACTCTGCCTTATTTAGAATCGTACTATATCTTTGATTCTTCAAAGGGTGCGATCGTGTTCAGAATTGCGATTTATGATAACCGTGCAACCGAAAGCAATCTTAAAATCGTTAATGACGTGGTACAATCGATTCGCTTTAATTAATTGAGACTGTAACCGAAAGACCGATTCCTTATTGGAGGGATCGGTCTTTTTGACGATTCAATTTGGGTTCAACCATCTATCGCTTCGCGATGCCAGTATTGTGTAGTGGTATAGATGTCTGTGGTTTGTTAAGATAGTAGAAGCAGGTTTCAAGAATGAGAGGGATTGATAGGTAATATGACAGATACAATAATTAGATCGGACATAGAGCTGCTGGCTCCGGCTGGCGATTGGGATTGCATGAGAGCGGCAGTAGCAAATGGCGCAGATGCAATATTTTTTGGTGTGGAGAAGTTTAATGCACGTGCACGCGCGAACAACTTCCGCAGTGAGGAACTGCCGGAAATTATGGCGTTTCTGCATACGTATGGCGTAAAAGGCTTCCTGACGTTTAACATTCTCGTGTTTGAAGATGAGCTGAGAGACGCGCAGAAGCTAATCGAAATGTGTATCGAAGCGGGCGTTGATGCGGTAATTGTACAGGATCTCGGCTTAGTGAAGCTGATTCGTGAGCTGTCACCGGACTTTCCAATTCACGGCTCCACACAAATGACGATAACGTCACCTGAGGCTGTAGAGTTTACTAAGCCATTTGGTCTGGAGCGGGTCGTGCTCGGACGTGAAAATAATTTGAAGCAAATCCGTACAATCGGCGATCAAGCGAAGCTGCCGATGGAAGTGTTCGTACACGGAGCGCTTTGCGTATCGTATTCGGGTCAATGTCTGACGTCCGAGATGTGGGGAGGACGCTCAGCGAATCGCGGTGAATGCGCGCAGGCTTGCCGGCTGCCGTACGACTTGATGGTCGATGGCGAGGTTCAGCCGATGGGAGACATTGCGTATTTGCTGTCGCCGAAGGATTTGGCGGCGATTGATATTGTGCCGGAGCTCATCCAAGCGGGCGTAACGTCGTTTAAAATTGAAGGACGTCTCAAAAGTCCGGAGTATGTTGCGAATGTCGTGAGCAAGTATCGTCGCGCGATCGATAAATATTTTGACGGCGACTTGTCGAAGCCGTCAGTGGAGGATGTGCGTGAGCTGCAGCAAAGCTTCTCGCGCGGCTTCACGCATGGTTTCCTATCGGGAACGAACAACAAGATGCTTGTGGAAGGCACGTTCCCGAAAAGCCGCGGTGTCTACCTCGGCCGTGTAGAGCGCATTATGCGCGATGCAGTTACAATCAAGATCGAAGCGCCGTTAAAGCGCGGTGATGGCATTGTGTTTGACGCAGGCGATCCGACGAAGAAGGAAGAGGGCGGCCGCGTCTACGATATCCGCCGTCAAGGCGTGAAAATCGAAGGCGAAGCGCAGGAAGGCATATTGATCGAGCTGGTAGCTGGACGCAATGATGTTGATTTGCGTAAGGTTCATGTAGGCGACCGTGTATGGAAAACGAACGATCCGGCGCTGGATAGACGCCTGAGAGCGTCATTCGAAACAGAAAAGCCGTACCGTGTATTCCCGCTTCATGTTAGAGTGACGGGTGCGCTTGGACAACCGATGCGTACATGGTGGACGGATGTGCAGAAGGGGACGACTGTTGAAGTCGCGACAGAGATTGATTTGGAACAGGCACAGAAGCGCCCGATGGATGCAGCGCTGCTTGAAGATCAGTTGGGTCGTTTAGGCGGCACTGTATATCAGCTTGAGAAGCTGGAAGTCGAGCTGCAAGGTGATTTGATCGTACCGATCCGTGAACTGAACAGACTGCGCCGTGAAGCTGTTGAGCTGCTTGCGGGTGAGCGTCCGAAGCCGCCTGTCTATGTGAAGAATGCGATGTTCTCGAGCAAGGATGCTGTTTTGGCGGATGCAGCGACAAAGGATGTTTTGGCTCCGAATAACGGAAAAGACGCTAATTTGATTGCATTATGCCGCAGCTTGGAACAGGTGCAGGCCGCAGTCAAAACCGATGTCTCTTATGTCTATGCTGATTTTGAGTTTATTAAGCAATTCCCAGCAGCGGTAGCAGCTGCCCGTGAAGCAGGCAAGCCTATTGCACTGGCTACGCCGCGCATTCATATGCCGGGAGAGAACGGCTACCATGCAAATATATTGAAGCTGCAGCCGGATGCAGTACTCATTCGGAACACAGGAGCGTTGTATTACTATCTGCGTGCTCGCGCTGCTAACCCGGATAAGCCATTCCCTAAGCTGATTGGTGATTTCTCTCTTAATGTAGCGAACCACAAAGCAGTAAACCTGTTCAAGGACGTTGGACTTGATATGATTACACCATCGTATGATTTGAACATTCAGCAGATGGTTGATTTGCTGGAAAACTCGGATACATCGATGCTGGAAGTGGTTATCCATCAGCATTTGCCAATGTTCCACACCGAGCATTGCGTATATTGCACCTTTATGAGCGAAGGGACAGACTTCACGAACTGCGGTCGTCCTTGCGAGGAGAAACGCGCATCTTTGCAGGATCGTATCGGAATGGCTCACCCTGTTCGTGTTGACGAAGGCTGCCGCAATACGGTGTACAATGCTGTTGAGCAATCGGGTGCCGAGTATATTCGCAATTTTGTAGGCATGGGCGTATCCAACTTCCGCGTTGAGTTTTTGGAAGAAACGCCGGAGAAGGTGCTTGAAGTACTTTCGTTATACCGCGATGCACTTGATGGCCGTATAAGCGGCACACAAGTATGGCGCAGCCTGAAAGCTATCAATCAGCTTGGCGTTACGCGTGGACAGCTTGTCAAATAACAAATAGTAAGCTTAACAACTAACAAATGCCGTCTTCTCTGTGATAGGGAGGGCGGTGTTTTTTTTGTGCTATAAAAATAAAAGGGAATGATTTGCAACCATTTGCACATCAAAACGCATCTTTACTTATAGAGAGGGCAGGTGGACGGATGAGCGTGGAGCAACAAGTGACAGAACGACTGAAAAGCGGTGACGGCTCCGCGCTGAAATGGCTGATGGAGCAGTACGGCAATGATATTTTGCGGACAGCTGCTTTGCTGCTGAAGGACCACCACTTGGCTGAGGATGTGAGCCAGGAAGTGTTTATCACTGCCTTTCAAAAAATAAACCAATACCGCGGCTATGGCAGCCTGCGCGGCTGGCTGCTGCAAATGACGATCAATCGCTGCCGCAGCAAGATGAGGCTCGTTTCGTGGAAGAGGCTTCTGTTTCGAGAGACGACCGGAGAAGAAATGAAAGCCCATAGTCACATGATTAATTCAACGGATGCTGAAATAGAGCGATGGGCGCTGAGCTTGTCGCTTCGCGAAACGATAGAGGTTATGCCGCTCAAATATCGTGAAGTCATTGTACTGTACTACTATCAGGAGCTGACCACGAAAGAAATTGCTCAAGTGCTCGGTGAATCCGAGAACACAATCAAAAGCAAGCTGCTGAGAGGGCGCAGACTGCTTCGACATCAATTAGAGGAAGGAGGCTGGCAGGATGAAACAAGAGCATGATACACAAAGCATACGCAAACAATTGGACAGGGAGCTGGCAGATGTACAGTTCAATGACCAGCTTCAGAGGGCTGTACTAACGCAAGCATCTCCTCCTTCATTCTGGAATCGCGAGGTGCGTATTCCTGGAGTTGCCGTTGCCATTATCCTCGCTATGCTTGTAGCTGTACCCGTTATTGGATGGAAGCACTTAACGTCATCCACATCATTCCCCAAAACCTACGAAGCGGAGCGGCCGCTTGAGAAGGATGATAAGCTGATATTTCTAGCTGGAGGCACGTATTACGAATCGGAGCTCCTTGAAGGGTGGTCGAGGGTAAAATGATTCGAATGAAAGTGAAAACAATGGCGATGATGCTTTCGATTCTTATTTTAGGAGCAGGGATTGGTTATTTCACCTTGCCGTACTTGATCTATCAAACTGGGAACTACGATGTTTTATTGAAGTGGTTTCCTAAAAATGACCGTTTGGATTCAGCGCTAATCTTGGAGGCAGAAGCGGGTATGCAGTTCGCATCATCCACTGGAGACGAGCATATCTTTATTTTTCCATCAAGCAGCTCGTCAAGCGGACAGGAATCAACCGAGCAGGATCGTGAACTTGCGATAAACAAACTTCAATTTTTAATACAGAAATATTCAACGTCGCAATATATTAATGGGGTTAAGTTCAATTTGGGAAAGCTGTATATGTGTAATAAAGAGTGGGACAAAGCAGACCAGATTTTTAATGAGCTTGCGTCAGTTACAAATTCGGCGGGGTTCTTTCAATATGAAGAGCTGCGGACCTATCAAGCTATGCTAAATACAAGACACGTCAGACCAGATAACCAAGCGTCTATCACCGGAAAAGTTATGATTGGCGGACAACCGGCAGCAGATGTATTTGTCGTACTGCACCGCAAGGACGACAATGGTTGGAGCTCACCGCCTTTCATGGATTACCCCGTAGCGATTACTGACAAGGATGGCGTCTATCGTTTTTATGATATTGAAGCTAATGATTATGAGGTTGGAGTCGGTGTAATGCCAGCTGAGGTGAGCGGTCATTATTTAACACAATCTGCTCGGGAGTATGTAAGTATTGCAGCAGGGAAAACGGAGACATACGATTTTCACTTCGTGCCTCAAGTAACCGCTGTTTCACCCGTCAATAAGGAACAAATAATAGGGGATAAGCTGCGATTTGTTTGGGAGGCGTACCCGGGGGCTGATTATTATCAGCTGTCGATTACGACGATTTTTTGGAACAAAGAAGGTAAAAGAGTTGGTTCCAGTACGGGACTGCTCTCGGATGAGCGTTATACTGGGACGACTGCTGAGTATAGCTTGAAGGAATTGCGAGGATATTCGAGTGGCTTTAGTAAAAGCATGGACTCTACAGGTGGAGTAACCCTTTCGAATACAGGGGTGCTTGGCGCAGTTTTCCCGGGAGGGGATTTCATTTGGTCGGTCGATGCTTATGATGCCAATGGGCGTAAAATATCGAGCTCTGCCGGTTATTACACGGCGCTATTTCAGAGTACTCCTTTGTTTACGGTGCCGGAGGATGGAATGCTCGAAGGGGATCGCTTCGTTATGAAAGGTGATTATGAGGAAGCAATCGCTTCCTACAAGTCTGAAGGAGATAACGATCATGCGCTGCGCGCATTGTCTAGAATGATTTATCATGGCATAACGAAGGAAGACGGTGACCCTGCGGAAGCTTTAATTTATTTGCAGCGGATTAGTGTTCCTAATGATAGTGACAAAGATCTGATGAAACAAGCGCAAGAGAAGCTTGGGCGGAAGTAACCGTTTGACACGGAAATCTCGCTGACATAGCATAGAAGGATAGCAATTATGCGATAATCGATTTTTTTGAAAAAGCGAGGCGTGGACTTTCATGAATGAGGTTTGGTTTTCTAGCTGGAGGCATGTATTTAAGCTCGATCCCGATCGAGACATATCTGATGAACTGCTCGATGAAATTTGTAATTCAGGTACCGATGCAATTATTGTTGGAGGCTCCAGCGGAGTTACTTTTGAGAATACAGTAGATCTCATGGCGAGGATTCGCAGATATGCGGTCGATTGTGCGCTGGAGGTATCCACTCTAGAAGGAGCTGTTCCCGGCTTCGACGGCTATTTTGTACCTCTGGTCTTGAATACGAACAGGGCGGAGTGGATTACCGGACGGCAAACCGAAGGGCTCATTGAATACGGTTCATTCGTGCCTTGGGAGGAAACAGCGGCGCAGGGATATATTATATTGAATGAAGCGGCTACTGCAGCACAGGTTACGGGAGCGCAAACGGAGCTGACGGAAGCGGAGCTCATTGCGCATGTGCGTATGGCTGACAGGCTGATGCGCTTGCCAATCGTTTATTTGGAATATAGCGGTCGCTTTGGTGATATGCAGTTGGTGAAGCGGGCAAGGATGGAAGTGACGCAAGCGAGGTTATTTTATGGCGGCGGCATTGATAATGCAGATAAAGCCCGCCAAGCCGCGGAAGCCGCTCATACGGTTGTTGTCGGCAATATTATATACAGCGATTTGGAAGCGGCGTTGTCGACTGTGGCGGCTGTTAAGAATATCTAATCGTTTCTATTTCTAGATTTCTCAGTCATAAGATGATCATAAGCATCCACAATATTTGTTTTGTTGCTCAACTGTGACAGCAGGATAGGTATAGTGGATGTTTTTTTGATTTGCAGGTACCTAGAAACAATACCTAGAAACAACGCAATAATATGAAGTGCTTCAAAGGGAGTTCAGCCAAGGATGAACAGGCGAATTCCTATATTCTCAAATTGACACAGAGGTAGCCGTTGTCTACACTGGTAAGAGGCGAACATATGCGAACAAAGGAGTCTGAGCATGTTGAATTATTTAAGTATCGAGCAGGCGGTACAGAAGCTGAACCCGCCGCAGCGTGATGCTGTTCAAGCGACTGACGGACCGTTGCTTATTATGGCTGGAGCGGGCAGCGGCAAGACTCGCGTACTGACACATCGAATTGCATACTTAATCGAAAAGAAGCGTGTGGCGCCATGGAGTATTTTGGCTATCACCTTTACGAATAAAGCATCACGAGAGATGCAGGACCGGGTCAGTACACTCGTTGGACCGTCGGGACGGGATATTTGGGTATCCACCTTCCACTCCATGTGTGTACGTATTCTTAGAAGAGACATTGATCGGATCGGATTTACATCGAGCTTTTCTATACTGGATTCCTCGGATCAGCTGTCGGTTATCCGCGGCTGTATGAAGGATATGAATATCGATACGAAGAAGGTTGAGCCGAAGGCAGTACAAGCTGCAATCAGCGGAGCGAAGAACGAATTAATCTCACCCGAGCAATTCGAGCAAAAGGCTGGCGATTATTTTCAAGGCATCGTAGCTCAAGTATTCACGAAATATCAGAAGAAGCTAAGAAGCAACAACTCCCTCGATTTTGACGATCTTATAATGATGACCATTCAATTGTTCAAGGATGTACCCGAGGTGCTTGAGTTTTATCAGAACAAGTTCAGATACATTCACGTCGATGAGTATCAAGATACGAATAGGGCGCAATATATGCTGACCCGCATGCTTGCGGATAAGCATCATAATATTTGTGTGGTCGGCGATAGCGATCAGTCGATCTATCGGTGGCGCGGAGCTGACATTACGAACATTTTAAACTTTGAAGGCGATTATCCCGAGGCGCGGACGATTATGCTGGAGCAAAATTACCGTTCGACGGCGAACATTCTCGATGCGGCGAATGCGGTTATTAAGCTGAATACAGGAAGAAAGCCGAAGAAGCTGTGGACGGATCAAGGCGCTGGTGATTTGATTTCTCTTTACCAAGCGGATACAGAGCATGATGAAGGTTATTTCGTAACGGGCGAAATTCGTAAAAATGTGAATAACGGCTATAAATTTGCCAATCATGCGATATTATACCGTACGAATGCACAGTCGCGGGTAATAGAGGAAATACTGATTAAATCCGATATTCCATACCAAATTGTCGGCGGAATTAAGTTCTATGATCGCAAAGAGATCAAGGACGTGCTCGGATATTTGAAGCTCGTTTCCA
Organism: Paenibacillus sp. J22P15; assembly: GCF_056269345.1. Lineage (NCBI taxonomy): Bacteria > Bacillati > Bacillota > Bacilli > Caryophanales > Paenibacillaceae > Paenibacillus > Paenibacillus sp. J22P15. The sequence continues at coordinate 3,969 of NZ_JBWDNT010000006.1, read as the reverse complement.
ATCCGGATGACGATATAAGCTTGGTGCGTATCATCAATGTGCCGAAGCGGGGCATCGGGGATACAACGGTTGGCAAGCTTGCGGATGAAGCGGCGAGAAGAGGTACGTCTATTTACCGCGTATTGAACAACCTTGGCGAGGTAGAGGTGAACGCTCGGACACGTACGTTATTACGCGAGTTTTATGAGATTATCGACAATCTTGCTCGGATGGTTGAGTATTTGTCGGTGACGGAGCTTACCGAGAAAGTGCTGGAGCTGTCGCAGTACCGTATGGAGCTTCATCAAGAGAATACGCTGGAATCAAAAGCGCGTCTTGAGAATATAGATGAGTTTCTATCTGTGACGATGGATTTCGAGAAGCGCAATGAGGATCGGACGCTCGTCGCGTTTCTGACTGATTTGGCGCTCATTGCTGATATTGACTCCTTGAACAAGGATGAAGAAGAGGCTGAGAAGAATAAGGATGCAATTACGCTGATGACTATGCACAGCGCTAAGGGACTTGAGTTCCCTGTCGTCTTCATTATAGGCATGGAGGAGAGCGTATTCCCGCATAGTCGCGCTCTCGCTGATAATGAAGAGCTTGAGGAGGAGCGGCGCCTTGCCTACGTTGGGATTACCCGTGCGGAGAAGCGGCTGTATCTCACTTGCGCGCGGATGAGGACTTTATTTGGCCGCACGAATAGCAATATGCCTTCACGCTTCCTGCAGGAAATTCCGGAGAGCGTAAGAGAAGGAGCCTCAAGCGGCAGCGGCAGCGGCGGTTATTCTCGCGGGGGCGCCGCTCGCAGCGGTGTTAGCGTCACGGGCGGTACAGGTGCGGCTGCGCAGGGCGCGAGCCGCGGGTTTGCCGGGCGCGCGCCAGCTGGCGGTGCGCCTAGTGCAGGAGGCCGTTCCCCAGGTATGGGGGGAACGGGCCCGGCCGCGATGGGCGGCAGAGGCGGCGTGCGTGTTAGCACGCCGCTGCAGGATGCCGCTCGGGCGGCTCAAAGCAGCGGCGCGGCAGGCGATGCCGCGTCTGGAACATTTGCATCAGGCGATAGAGTGTCGCATGGCAAATGGGGGATCGGCGTCATCGTCTCCGTCAAAGGGACGGGCAAGGATATGGAGCTTAATATCGCTTTTCCGGCACCGGTCGGCATTAAGCGATTGCTTGCAGGATTTGCGCCTATAACGAAAGTATAAGGTTGATCAGCCATTTTGGACGATTAGAAGGAGGAGCCTTCCGTGAACGCTCAATTAGAGAGGATGCAACAGCTTGTTGCGATCATTACAGAGCATAATTATCGCTACTACACGCTTGATCAGCCATCAATAAACGATACGGATTATGACAAGCTCTATGATGAGCTTGTTGCGTTGGAGAAAGAGTCGGGTGTACTATTGCCTGAATCTCCAACTCAGCGGGTAGGCGGAGAATTGCTTAAAGGCTTTGATCCTTATAAGCACCGCGCTCGTTTATGGAGTCTGGACAAAGCGCAAAATGTCGAAGACCTGCTCGCATGGAATACGAGATTGCTCAAAGCGGTCGCTGACTATAATGCGAAGAACCCAGAAGCGGAACCTCTTCCAACCCCAAGTTATGTAGTTGAGCTCAAGTTTGACGGCTTGACTTTAAACCTAACTTACGAGGATGGACAGCTGGTTCAAGCGGCAACGCGCGGAAACGGTGCGATCGGGGAAGGTATTCTGCAGCAGGTTAGAACTATTCGTTCGGTGCCGCTTACGATTCCGTGGAGTGACGGTATTGTTGAAGTACAGGGAGAAGGGATCATGCAGCTCTCTGTACTGGCAAAGTACAATGAAACTGCGGCTGAACCGCTCAAGAATGCTCGGAATGCAGCGGCCGGCGCACTGCGCAATCTCAATCCGCGGGTTACGGCGGAGCGGAAGCTGAACGCATTTTTCTATAATATTGGCTACGCTGACGGGGTTGCCTTTACGGATCACCGCGAGATGCAGCAGTTTCTGAAGGATAACCGATTTAAGGTGAACCCTTATGTTACTTATAAAAATACGATCGAAGAGGTACAAGAAGAGCTGCTTCGCGTGACGGAACAACGGGAACAGCTGGATTTCCTCATTGATGGTGCTGTAATTAAAGTCGTGGATATGAGAACCCGTGAAGCGCTCGGCTATACCGATAAGTTTCCTAGGTGGGCAGTTGCCTTTAAGTTTGAAGCAGAAGAAGCGGCAACTGTTCTTGAAGCAGTATCTTGGGAAGTAGGTCGTACCGGTAAAATAACTCCAGTGGCACGTGTTGAGGCTGTTGAGCTTGCTGGTGTAACGGTACAAAACTGTACGCTTAACAATATTGGCGACATCGAACGCAAAAATCTTAAGCATGCACTCGGCACGCTTGTTACGATTCGCCGCTCAAATGATGTCATTCCTGAAATATTGGGCAAAGCAGATGAGGTGCCCGGTGAAGAAATTGTATTCCCAACAGCATGTCCATCCTGCGGCACGGAACTTGAACAGCGCGGAGCTCATCTGTTCTGTAATAATAAGCTCGGCTGTCAGCCGCAAATTATTGGACGCATTACGCATTTTGCTTCTCGGGATGCAATGGACATCGATACTTTCAGCGTCATGACGGCAGAGCAGCTGTACAAAGACTGCGAAGTTCGTGATCCTGCTGATTTGTACGCACTTCTTTATGATGATTTGATCAAACTCGAACGATTCGGTGAGAAAAAGGCTCTTAAGCTGATCGCTGCTTTCGAGAAGTCGAAGGATAGAGAGCTAGCTTCATTCTTATTTGCTCTAGGTATTCCGAATACGGGTAAAGCAACTACAAAAATGTTAGCGGACCACTATGGCAATCTTGATGCAATTATGCAAGCTGAAGCGGCGGAGCTTATTACTCTTCCCGATGTCGGCGGCATTGTAGCTGAGAGCATCGTTGGATTTTTCCAAGACCCGATTATTATCGCAAGTATCGCTAGAATGCGTGAGCTCGGCGTGAAAGCGGAGGCAGAGCAGCAGCTTGTTGCGAGAAACGATAGTGTGTTTAGCGGCAAGACTGTTGTACTAACGGGTACGCTGCCTACGATGTCTAGGGATGAAGCAGCGAAACTGCTTGAAGCGTGCGGCGCCAAAATCTCAGGCAGCGTGTCGAAGAAAACCGATTTCGTTGTAGCAGGTGAAAGTGCGGGAAGCAAGCTGACGAAAGCTCGCGATCTTGGTATTACGGTTATTGAAGAGGAAGCAGAGCTGTTGCGTCTATTAGGCGAAACGGTTAATTAGTAGTAACGTATCACTGAATCAGTAATAAGAAGCTTCGCATTAGCTTATCGTTATTGCTGTTGTTGAAGGAATGATAAGAGGAGTTGTTTCCAAAAGGCTAACGACCTTGAGGAACAGCTCCTTCTTCTATATAGGGCACTTTCTTTGTTCTATATGAGGAAGACTATATGCTTTATAAGCGTGAATGGTTTGACTTAGAATCCGCGCGGCAGCAAGCACAGAGATTGCTCCTAATCGGATTTTGGTTATTCAAAATTCGGTGATATTAAAATAATAGGCAATTGTCATTTTTTTCAACTTGTATTCTGTTTGCGTAAGTGATATATTATTTCTTGTCGCTTCTGAGACACGGCAAACAACTGAATGAGACACAAACATTTGTGAAACAAACTGTTGACACCGTCGACTGAAGATGATAACATAGTTTCTTGTCACGACAAAATGTGACAAACAAGTTCTTTGAAAACTGAACAAATGGATCACGTCGATCCGATAATGTTTTAAATAGCTAGTTAAGTATTGAGCAAGTCAAACACCAATTTGGAGAGTTTGATCCTGGCTCAGGACGAACGCTGGCGGCGTGCCTAATACATGCAAGTCGAGCGGAGTTGATGAGGTGCTTGCACCTCTGATACTTAGCGGCGGACGGGTGAGTAACACGTGGGTAACCTGCCTGTAAGACTGGGATAACATTCGGAAACGAATGCTAATACCGGAT
>NZ_JBWDNT010000034.1:0-28640 GCF_056269345.1 Paenibacillus sp. J22P15 | reverse complement strand
ACTGAAATTTGGATCCCTATCGTTAAGAAACTTAGATCTTAGAACACTGAAAGCAACACGAGTGCATACCACTACGTGTTGCTTTTTTCATTTACATTAAACTATCCTGCCAGTTACTTAAACGAACGAAAAAGGAGCTGCCGCCGAGCAAGCTCCTCACTATCGTTCCCCGTTAGTTCAGCGAGGCTACCGTTATTTTCAGCTTACTAGGTGGGTCTAACGCTAGCTTGATAAAGTAGAAACATAAAACACTTATGTCAGGGAAAGAAAAAAATCGTAACAATCATTAACTGTTTGAATTCTGAAGATTCACAATTCAGGCAGGCTATCCCACAATAGATAACTATTTATGAGACGGCTCATTATCAGCTATAGCCGCGTTCCTGCTTTGATAGGTTTTTAAATAATGGTTCTTACCCGTCTGGATCCATCGGCAATTCGGAACAAGCGGGTTTTTGCGAAGCTGAATGGTCAATTCATTTAACAATCGAGCAAGGGCGGATTGCTCTTGTTCATCGATCAGAAACTCGATGCCGTACTGATAAACTTGGTCTTCCAGTTCCTGGAACCAAGCGACAACCCCCTGAAATACAACCGTTGTTCCCATGATCACCGTTACAAATTCAATAATGATTTCGCGATTGACCGGAAGCTTGACTACGGATAGAAAACGTAACCCACCAAGCCCAATGTCCTCAATTAGCACCTCTGTTTTACCGAGTTCTACCTGCTTGTCTTTAATCTGAATGATCGTCATGTCCGAACTTAGTCCAAAATGAAAGGGAACACGAAAAAATTTCCGTTGGTTATCAATCATTTGATCTGTTGTCGGTTTTGACGAATTGAAGTGTAGAATACCGCGTTCTAACATTTCAGCCATTTTGATGGAGGGAACGGGTTTACTGTATAGGTAGCCTTGGACTTGGTCGCAATTTATTCTGCGAAGAATAAGAAGCTGCTTTTCTTGTTCGACTCCCTCGGCTGTCACGTTTATATGAAGACTTTTGGCCAGTTGAATGATATTTTTTAGAATAATGAAATCCTCAGAATCGAAGCTAAGGTCATGAATAAAAGATTTATCGATCTTGATAGTGTTTACTTTAAAATATTTTAAATAGGATAGAGAGGAGTACCCTGTTCCGAAGTCGTCAAGCGCAATGGTAACCCCCATGCTTTGTAGATGCTGCATAGTTGAAATTGCCGATTGCTCGTTTTCCATCAGTATATTTTCGGTGATCTCAATCTCCAGCCATTTCGGATTCAGACCCGTTTCATTCATGATTCCGTCTATATGATGGAGAAAATCTTTCTGCATAAATTGATGGGCCGATATGTTAACCGAAACGGGAACGGACGGCAACCCTTGTTCTTGCCATGCTTTGTTTTGTTTGCACGCCTCTTGAATGACCCATTTGCCTATGAAAATAATGAGCCCGGCTTCTTCGGCCAAAGGAATAAACTCGTCCGGAGAAACGAGCCCCCACTCCGGGTGGTTCCAGCGGATGAGTGCCTCTATGCCAACGATTCGGCCTGTATGCGCATCCAGACGAGGCTGATAATATAATTCAAGCTCATCCTGCAGCAGCGCTTTCCGAAGATCTCTTTCAAGCAAAAATGTTTTATAAGTTTGGATGCTCATCGATGAATGATAGATCAGGTAATTGTTCTTTCCTTGCTCTTCGGCGAGGTACAACGCAGTATCCGCATTTTTCATGAGCGATGGGGCATCTTCCCCGTCGTTCGGATACATGCTGATCCCTATACTAGTGGTGATGTAGAGCTCATATTCGTCCAAGATAAACATGTTATCAATAGATTCTACAAGTTGTTTGGCGACATCAATGGCATCGTTTATACGTTTAACATTCGGCAGCAACAAAGCAAATTCGTCTCCCCCCAGGCGGAAGAGCATCCCTTTATCCTGTACGCATTGCGACAGTCGGTCCGAGATCTGTTTCAGCAAGCGGTCGCCAATCGAATGACCTAACGAATCATTAATGTATTTAAATCGGTCCATGTCCAAATACATGACAGCCAGCTTCTGCTGGTTCCTCTTCGCTTCAGTTAATGCTTGATCTAAGGTGTTTTTAAACGAGCTGCGATTTGGCAACTCGGTCAGTTGATCATGAAAGGCCAAATATTGATTTTTTTGTTCTGCTTGTTTTCTCTCCGTAATATCGCGTCTTACGGTCACAAGGCCTTTTCGGCTGCCATCTGGATTGAAAATTGGAACCTTGATGACATCATAAAAACTTGTCCGGCCATCAGACGTGGCAATCTTATCTTCATAACGGGTTAACTCACCGGATTCCCATACCCGTTGATCGGAAGTTGTGCATGTTGACAAAAATTCTCGACATAAATCAGAATACTTCGACATCTCGAAATCAGTTTTCCCTTCATAGGCAACGTCGCCAAGCTGATAGGAGGATAATGCGAACGTGTTGGCCTTTAGCCATCGGCCCTCACCGTCTTTAAACAGAATGAAATCCGGAATGGCGTTAATGAGTGTGTGCAATTGTTCTTTGTTGTCGACAAGTCGCTCTTCCAAATCGATGATATATGCTGTATTCCGATCTCCAGCGTTCATATCAAGAAGTGTACCAATAAAACGGACGGGATTCCCGTTATTGTCGCATATCCAATCCCCCTGGGAATGAACCTTCCGCACAGATTTGTCCGAAAGCATAAAGCGATGCACGATGTTGAACTGTATTCTCTTATGCAATGCTTCACTGAATTTTTCTTTCACCGCCGCTTTGTCATCCGGGTGGATCAAAGTCCAAAATAGATCGGAAGCATTGCGAAATTCACGATCGGAAATCCCTAGCACCCGGTATATGTTATCGGACAAATAGATCTCGTTCGTACTCAGATCCACATCCCAATTACCCAATATGTCAGGCATCATCTGCTTGAGGTGCACACTTTGATTGGAAAAATCATTTTGCTGCTCGATAAAGGCGGAATTTTTCGACAGCCCTTTTTTTGTTGGGCGAAACAATTGAAAGAAAGCCATGATTACCTCTCCAGATTCTTATTTATAAAAGAAAAAAAAGCATCCCCTCCTCTAATGGAGAGTTGCTTGATTCACCAAAACTCGTATGTATCAGCAACTGGCTGGCATCGTGCACACGTGTACATTTTAGCCCCTATAGCTTTGCGTCCCCATTTTTCAATGGGTTTGCCCTTATATGTTATTATCATTGTAAAAACTAGAGGAGGATCTTCTGCGAAACTTTTATCCATTATAGTCCATAAATACCATAACTACAAGTTTTTATGGATCTATATACCTAGGTCAAAAGTAGTTTTTTTGAAAAGAAGCATCCCCCACCGCTTTTTTTTCGGGATGTTAGTTCATACTAGTGCTCGATCTGCACAAACTCACCCTTATTTATTCAGCTATCGATGAGCTTTTTGAACAGACTCTAATAGTAATTTTTTCATGAGCAGCAAAAAGAGTGCTACGAAATAGCACTCTCGTACTATGATTCGGTTATCAAGCCGCTCTCACGTCCACATATCCTTTGTGTTCGATCATTCGAACAGGAGGGTAGTCCAAGTAGCTTTCTTCCCAAATCCCCTCCCACTCCTCCCAAGTAAGGCCCGGATTAAGCGATTGTTGCTCGAAGAAGTGGTACTCCATGGACGCATCCTCAAGCTCCGACTCTTTCTCCATATCGGATTTTAGCCAATCAGGGGTTTCCAGCATTTCGTCCTCTGTCACCCATTTCATCGCTGGGTAGACATCGTCTTTCCCGAACTTCGTCAGGTCTTTAAAATCCTTACCTGCACCAGTGCAATCGTCAATAAAATGAGCAGGCCACCGCAGTGTCCGCTCATCCATGTATATTATTCAACTAACATGTCCCGTTAACATTCCTGTAGGTGTTAGTAGATTCAATTTGCAGAAAAACGAACGCCTCGCTAGGATGAGTATGTACTGGGTTGCAGCCCTCAGAACTCACCTTAGGAGGCGTTATTATGAAGTCTAGACTAACTAAAGCTCAAAATCAACGTGTAGAACGTGTTTCCACTTCTACGCTTGTCATTGGCATCGACATTGCCAAGGAAAAACATGCTGCTCAAGCTACTAACTTTCGAGGTATTGTCCTCACCAATCGCCCCATTATGTTTTCGAACGACCATGCGGGCTTTGAGCATTTAATAAGCAGTATTCGTAAATTACAGAACATGCACATCTTGAATGACGTCATTGTGGGAATGGAGAGTACCGTTCACTACTGGTTCAATCTCGCTCATTGGTTGATGAATCAAGGGATTTCTGTTGTTCTTGTTAATCCAATGACGACCAAACGCAATAAGGAAAACAGGGATAACTCTCCATCTAAGAATGACCCAAAGGACGCTTTGGTCATTGCCGATGCAGTGAGCCGCGGGTTTTATACGCGCTTCTCTCCAAAGGAAGAAGCCTTCCGCCGCTTACGGGTTATTGTCACAAACAGAGAGCATTGGGTGGTTAAATCCGGACGGATTAAGAATAGAAGCCACCGCTGGTTGGATATCCGTTTTCCAGAATACTGCAAAGCGTTCGAAGATATTTTTAGTCCGCGTTCATTAGCCACTTTGCGTCGTTTCCCAGCCCCATCTGACGTATTGCAGTTAACTCCGGAGCAGATGGTGCAAACCTGGGGAGTTTACATGGCTAGACCTGGCGGTGTGCGAGGCAGGAACAAGGCTATCCAGCTCCAAACACTCGCTAGACATAGCGTTGGAGACGCTACTGCCCTTGAAGAAGACAAATGGGAACTTAGGCACCTCATCGAAGAATATGAACGAATCTGCCACATCATTGATGAAGCGGACGAGATCATTAAAAAGCTATTGCCCGAGATCCCCTGTTCTGATCTCGTTCGATCCGTCGGTGTTTCCGTTCCCGCTATGGCTGCCATATTCGCATTTGGCGGGGACTTACGTAAGCTGTCTCATGGAAATCAGTTATTACGAAAAGCTGGATTAAACTTAGCGGAACGTAGTTCTGGTAAGTATAAGGGGCACATTAAGCTAACCAAACGAGGAAACTCGTTACTACGGAAGCATTTGTACTTCTCAGTGTTTCACCTCTTATCTCACAATCGTGCATTCCAAGCCGTGCATGCACACAATATTGAAGTAAAACGAATGACGAAAATGCAATCCATGATGAAGTTGATTGGGAAATTGGCACGAATGATCGTAGCCGAGATAATCTTTTTTCAACACATATCCTGCAATACCATCAACACTTCCTTTATGGATTAAGTCAGGTAGCATTTCAACAGAGGTGGCTTCTTCAGCAGAACCGTATGTCTTTCCATTTTCATTTTCAGGATAGTTAGGAGAATTTATGTGGCTTTGATTAATCGTACTTTTAGCATATGTGCTTTGGAATGCCATTGCACCTCCCACTACACAAACTATAAAAACAACACCAATCAATATTCTGATGCTTTTAAAATACATCCTCACTTTGTTCACTCCCTAAATGGCCGTTCGTCTCGTCTGTTTCACTTCTTATGCGTCACCAAATAATGGAAAGTTAGATGAGCAGGCTACCTCAGTGCCTGCTCATCATGTATGATATTCAACTATCGATACCTGCTAGCTTAATGATCGAATGCCCAGAAGCTTGAACGGCCGAATTTAGAGAAATATCGTGTTTAATAATAATCATTCTGAATCGATGGTAACTGTTCGAGTTTTTTGATCCCAGCTTACTTTGGCTCCGGCAGCCTCAACAAAACGAAGACCGACATAGAACATACCATCTGGGGCTAAATAGGAACTTTGATTAAGTTGAATAGATTCATCATTAATGTAACCTGTCATTTTATCCGCAATTAGTTTGATTATCAAACCATCCTTTACGGCAGTGACACTTTTTCTTTATTATCCCACTCAACGGTCATGCTAAACTTTGTGAATATAGGACGAAATGGAATCATCTTGAGATCTGAAGGAAGGACTTCACCGTCAAAGATGACCTTCGCCGTTTCCGCTCTGCATATGCCGTTGAAAATACCACAAAAAGTGAAAAAACAACTATGATGATAGAAAGTAAATTGCGAATCTTTTTCTGAGTTTACACAAGTTTCATTTGGATACTGGCAAAGGGATGAAGGAAGAAAAAGCGTATATAATCATAAGTAAATTCCAATAATAGAACCAGACCTGAATAATAGAAAGGTGATCAAATGCTTGAAAATGGTAAAATATCAAGTCGTCAATTGATGATTTTATGTTTTTTTGTAACGATTGGTGACGCTATCTTAGTTCTTCCCGCTATTCCAGCCGTTGTAGCCAAACAAGATACTTGGATTTCGGCCATTTTTAGCGTCGGAATTGGGTTGTTAGTGTTACTTTTATTCCTTGCTCTAAACAGACGGTCCCCTAATTATACATTGATAGAAATGAGCGAAAAAATTTTTGGAAAATGGATCGGAATGTTTATCTCTCTTCTATATGTATATTATTTTTTACTCGTTGCAGGAGAGTATCTAAGGGAAATAGGTGATTTTTTTACGACTCAAATGATGCCCCAAACACCCATCCTATCCTTACTTATTCTTATTATGGGGATTGTCTTGATGGGAACCCGCCTTGGATTAGAACCTATGGCTCGATGCGCGGAAATCTTATTCCCTTTTTTTATATTGTTCTTATTGCCAATAATTGTCTTTCTTTTGCCTAGCGCTCAGATTGAAAACCTGCAACCTATCCTAGAAGATGGATTTAAACCAATACTTCGAGGATCATTAACTTTTATCACTTATCCTTTTTTAGAACTTGTTATTTTTTTAACGATTCTCCCATATGTATCTCAAAAAGCACGAGTGAAAAAGAGTTTAATTCTAGGGGCAATGTTAGGAGGACTTGTAATAATTCTTATTTCAACTGTTTCTATTCTTGTACTAGGTGCCGATCAAACCAGCAGGAATCTATACCCAATCTATACATTAGCTAAAAAAATAAATGTTGCCGATTTTATCACAAGAATAGAAGCTGTGTTAACATTTGCATGGTTTATTACAATTTTTCACAAACTTAGTCTGCTTTTTTATGCAGCAACATTAGGGCTGGCTCAAACGTTTAAATTAAATGAATATCGTTCACTTCTTTTTCCTTTAGGAATAATCGTAATCGTCTTATCAATCATTATTGCTCCAAACATCGTCTACTATAATAATGTGATTTCATACTTCCACCCATTCTATACCATGACCATGTGTCTGTTCATTCCGTTATTCATGATAATAATTACTGGAATTAAAAGAGGATGACAAAAATAAGTGGATAGTTATGAAGTCAATTCGCATGATAAAGCACGAAAACCTCTTATTGTTTTAACTACTAAGTAGTCCCGTTAACCCCCTGCCTCTACTCCCCTAAGTACACTTAAACAGAACGATTGTAACGTGAATATTAAACTGTAGAAACAGGTAATAACAGGGAAAGAATGTGATGATCTATAATAACCAATTTTTTAAGCTATGCTGCCCATTAGCATTCCTGTAGAGCGTTAATTATCAGCTTTGCAAAAAAAGAAGCGCCTCGGTACGATGGGAGTACGCAACGGGTCATAGCCCTAAAAAATCCCATCATCCAGGAGGACGCTCTACTATGAAGTTTAAATCGCAAGCGAGACAAAATCAACTCATTGAAAAAATTACTGCTCAGCATTTAGTTGTCGGGATCGACATCGCCCAGCAGATGCATGTTGCGCGCGCTGTAAATTTTCGTGGCATCATCATCGGAGACTACTTATCCTTTTCCAATGACGAGGAGGGGTTTCACAATCTTTTGCGTTGGATTCAAAATCTGCAAACCACCCATCGTTTAAGCGCAGCCATCGTCGGGATGGAACCTACCGGGCATTACTGGCTTAACGTCTCTCGGTGGCTCACAGAACACCATTTTGAAGTCGTTTTAGTCAATCCGCATCTCGTCAAAAAGAACAAAGAGAATCGCGACAATACGCCTTCAAAGAGTGACAGAAAGGATGCACTTGTTATCGCCGACATGGTCAAGAACGGTTACTACTCAGAAACTCGCACGACCCCCGAAGCATTCGAGGATCTGCGTGTGCTTCTCTCTAATCGTGACTTCGTCGTGAAGCGGCTTGTTAGTGCCAAAAACCAGATCCACCGCTGGGTTGACGTTGTTTTCCCTGAACTACGCCACGTATTCAAGGACATCACCTGTATCGGTTCCATTGCTACGCTTCGCCTCTTCCCTACTCCAGCGGAGCTCAGTAAGCTGCAGCCTCAGAACTTGATTCAGGGATGGAAAACCATCATGAAACGGCACTGTGGTGCTAGAAAAGCAAAAGCACTCATCGAGCTGGCCAACCATTCTGTAGGATCTCAGTCAGCTACGCATTACTACAAACTTCACTTGAAACAATTGCTCGCCGAGTACGACCTTGCTTACGAACAGCTATAGGTTGTGGAGAAGGAAATTTCAACCGTATTAGAACGCATTCCCTTTGCAAAATCCATCCTCGCGATTAAAGGGATTAGTGTCATTTCATTAGCTGGTATTTTAGGTGAGGCTGGGGACTTAAGCGGATTTGTTCACGGAAATGCTTTGCTGCGTCATGCAGGACTTAACCTCGCAGAAGCGAGCTCAGGCAAATGGACAGGGCAAATGAAGATTAGCAAACGCGGACGATCCCGCCTTCGCCGTTTCCTCTTCATGGCTACTATGAGTTTGGTCATGAACAATTCGGAGTTTCAAGCGATGCATGCATACAATGTGCAATTCAAGAAGATGAAGAAAATGAGGTCCATTATGAAAATATGCGGTAAAATGGCTAGAATACTAGTCGGGATGGCACGCAGCGGTAAAGCCTACATGCCACAAAAAACGTTACCGCTCTTGCAAGCAGCTTAACCATACCACTCGTTTCGTTGTACGAGTTTTGGCTTATTCGCAGGATTTCAAAGAAAGCACGGAGTACCGGATTCATTAAACCAAAGGGCACCGACCCGTACCGTTAGCAAGCCCGGCCTCCACCCCTTGGATAGGCGTAACGAAGGAATGAGAGGGCACTGACCCGTTAAGACATGGGAGTGAAAACCTCCAAGGGCGGCGTGGAGAATGCGTGCAGTAAATGGAAGTATATGGGGCGTCAATAATCCCCCTTTATTCCCATGCGCCTTCATGTTGCCGAAGTCTAACACGGCGTTCCCTTTCTTGTCTTTCAGCCCTTACCAACCGGGCGAAATCCTGCGAATAAGCGAGCATTCGTGAGAAAAACACATCGTACCAAGGGAGTTTAATGTCGTTGATGCCATCATTTTACCATACGATTCTTTCCAGCTGGTTAAGCAATCGGACCGGTACCGTTGATCATGGCTAACGATACATGTTCTTATCCATTTCGGATATGGATATAGGTTCGTATCCTACTACTACGATATTTTCCGGGATTTCACATTCTAGGTGGTGTACATTAATGAACGTATTTATAAAACCTTAAGTACATTTCATCTATTTCACTTCTAATTCCAATAATTGATGTATAAAAAGAAAAAAAATCCACAAAATAACTTCACATCCAGTTAAGGAGTGAACATACATGAGCAGAAAAAGTTTAGTCGTTCCACAAGCACAAGCAGCACTTGACCAAATGAAATATGAGGTAGCACAACAGTTTGGAATTCAATGGTCTCCAGATGGTTACAATGGGAATATGACTACTCGTGATGCAGGTACTATTGGTGGAAACATCACAAGAGCTTTAATTCAAATTGCAGAACAATCCCTTGGCTCAGGGGCAAAAAGATTCTGATTTAATATTAAAAAATATCCCTCCTCAATCTCATAAAGAGACTAGGAGGGCTATTTTAAATTTTACTTTTTATTGTTTTCAAGTTCTTCAAAAGCGCTAACCAGTAAACGAAAGAAGCTGCCGGCCTTGCAATCGGAAAGCTTATTGTTGTTCAACTAACGTTACCCGTCCCTCGGTTTTAAGGGTTTAGTTCAATTAAGTCGGTTAATCTCAGCCTCGTTGCAAGACTTTGTGAAGCATACGTGGTTCATCATTTAATAAGCAACTAATAAGCTTCTCTCCGTAGATAGTTATTGTTTCTTCCCAAGGGTGACCTAAAATCCCCCATGAAAAATCCCTCGCGAGAAAGAAATGATAATCTCCATCTGGATGAATGGAAATTACCCAATCTCCATTGTTGACTCTCCAAGGGACATGTCTGGGGAACTCCTTTCGTGCATCCACCAAATAGCAATCATGTTGCCAATCTAATGCGTATATAAGTTCTCCAGGCTAGTTGCATTGTTAAAACGCTATAATGGCTTTTTCCTCGAAGTCTCTAACGAATTCTTCTGTTTGAAAATTAGATATATCATATTTGACGAACGGGGTTGGGAGGTTATACGCAGGAAAAATTGTGGTGCTTGGTTAAAAATGAAATGCCTTATAAAATCTTTACCACACTATTTCCAAATCGTCTTTTTCTAATATCGCCCAACCACTCATTCTTACACCCCTTTTAATATGTGAGGGAACGTCCTTTTACAAATTATATCAAAACTTAAGATTATTGCGTTAAACTGGTTTTTGAGTAATATCATAAATAAATTCGTTCAAATAATCTACGATAATCAAATGTTTTCTCAGCGTCTTCTCGTGAATAAGATTCAATCTACCGTTGTCCATCCTTCCCATCTTCTCGGCAAGTTGCTCATTGTTATGCGTCCAATCTACATTCTTCAGGATGTTCAAGCAGGAAACCCAGTCCCCTTTATATGTGTCGTTATCTTGTACAAGATAGCCGTGTGCATACAAAGCAATCGCCTCCTGCATCACTCTGCTAGATGAAATAAAGCTCGTTAGTCCTGGCTGCTCAGGCATATGTGGAAGAATTGTGTTCATAAATTGATGAAGAAGCTCTATATGAACCGCCGGATCCTTGCGGATGCGCCGAGCTAGCTCATAGGAGGGCTGCATTTTGCCCGTAAAAAGTATGGAGGCCGTCGCGTATAGCCAGCTATAGCAAGTATAATTTTTGTTGAATGCCGTTAAATTGTTGCGGCTCTCAATGCCGGCTGTCTTTAGCAGCTCATTGTAATCCGCAACCTGCTGAATGACGGTGTTAAGCGGGTCACTACCGTCGAAAGCATGCCCTAGCTCTTTGCTTACTAACTGTACCTTAGAGTTAATGTCACCGAATAGCTGTTTCTCTTCCTCCTCTCCAAGGCCGATATAGAGTTGGACGGACAGCTCACTCTCCAACAGGTCGAGCCTCCTAGATTCAAGCTGTGCTAGTAGCCCCTCTGTCTGCTCTAGCTCTTCACGAAGCTCATTATTCTCAGGTGATTTCCGGCATTTAACCTTGAGCTTCATTACTTCACGCTCGTACTTCCGGCTTTCTTTATGCAATTTCTCATTGGTATGCCCAAGCGCTTGTATCCGATGCTGTCCGTCAAGGATGCTCAGCTTCCCTCCGTGAAGAAGGACGAGATGGTCTCCCTCTTTCGCGAATGCGCTTACATCTCTCAGTGAGAGCGTGACGGGTCCAAAGAAGACATGATCCAATTCACGTTCCTGCAGGTAATGCACAATTTTTTTCCGCTGACTGCCGCTTAATTTTCGTTGCACCATCGGATCGATAGCCGTATAGTTCAGCAGATCATGAACCTTGAGCGACACCGTTGCCATTCCGTAACGTTCGCAATAGGGGTGAATTGTCATCCGTAACCGTAATCCGTCCATTAGACTACATCCTCCTTGTCTACCAGAAGCAAGATGTGCTGATCATTATAGAAATCGCAAACATATTGGTAAGCTTTCATAATCCGACTTCTGCGCGGCAACCGGTCCTTCTCATCATCTTTGTAAATAGCTTTCCAGTCGATATGGCTAAAGATCTTAGCGGCGTAAGTAAGTGTATAAACGTTGAACTGTAATGTCTTGAACGCTTCCTGATGCAGAAAAAGCGCCAGGGCAATCTGAATATTTTCAGACCAGCATGCCTCGCGACGGTCCGGTTCCGGCAATGAGTCAATCAGTATGCCAAAGTACAGCGACGCTTGTATTAGATGCTGCTCCAGCACTTCTTCCGAATAATGGTACCCATTACTTTTCACATTGGCTTTCATACGGCCTTCGAATAAGGCTACCAGTAATTCGATCAGGAACGAATATGAGAAAAGATGTTCTTCATCTTTGCCTCGTTCGGAATATATATCAGTTGGGAGTCTTTTCATAACGTCATACTCTTGTACTAGCCTAGAGGCCATTATATGGTAGAACCGTCGTTGATCGCGTAAAACAGCAAGATTTCCACCGATCTTGCGCGGAAGCTTGTTAATATCGGAAAAGAGCTGGCGTTCCTGTTTGGCGTTGATATCGAGATAGATCATGACGGAGACCGGGAATTCGTAGAGCTTGCGGAGTTTGTTCTTTATCTCTTCGACGCGTTCGTATTCTCTACGATCCTTAGCCCTTGCAAGGTTGCTTTGCAGCGTCTCCATTACTCGACGGAATGCGGCCAGCCGGTGCTGCCCGTCTACGACATAACACTTTTCCATTGGCTGTAGACTATACATTCCGGTATCTGCAGCATAGTGACCTGTACCACGGGCTGACAGGATGATACCAGGAAAATAGATGTTTTGATCATGGTCTAAATATAAGAGAATATAATCGATTAAGCCGGACACATTCTTGGGTACTAGTTGCCTTTGAACCTCTAAGTCAATTTCATAAATGGAAAACAGCTTGTTCATCGGTATTGTTGCAGACAAGGTGGACTGCCCGAAGGTTCTTGCCGCCTGACTCGGTATTTCCATGAACGAGCTGGTCAATCCGGATGTCAATAAATCAGATAACGAATTAATAGATTCCATATCCTTCCTCCATTCATGATTGGTTATTACAGAGTAATCACAGACCTAATATTGTAGTAAAAAAGATTCCGCCATTCCTACCCCAATAATATTTCTAGATTAACATGAAATGTCCTTTAATTGAGGTCAAAAAGATCGCTGTTATCGTACTTTCCTCCTTACGTCTATAAGGTGATTTATATTTCAAATCCTTCACATACTTGCGTAATACATTTGAAACCTTTTGACCAGGATGTTGAGCTATTCTGCCAGTGAGCTTAACAAAGAACGGGAGCAGCTGCCGTCTGATATGCTCCCTATACGGTAGACAGGTGAAATAATAAAAAGCCTGCTACTGTGAGGGGAGCATATCAGACTTTATTTTCTCGTCTATAGCTGCCGCTGATTCTATTATTGGGGTCAGTCAAGAAACGGTACATTTGTTGGTTGAATACGGTTGAATTATCGTGAATTGTGGTATACTTATGATAAGGAGGTGTACCGTATGACAAGGGTAAAAGATACTTTGCGTAACATTTTGGTGAAGGTGGAAACGGGAAATGTGACGCTTGAAGAAATTCATATGGCACAGTCGATTTTGGAATCGTCGGTTATCATCTCTACCCCTCGCATCCGTAACAGGACTGCTCACCCTCGCGTCAGACAACATGCGTTCAAATTGGCGGCAGAATCCAATTCGCAGCAAGAGGAATACTTTACGGTACAGGAAGTGGCCGAACGCTTTAAAGTCTCGGATAAGGCCGTGTATAAATGGGTTGAGCAAAACAAGATTAAGTATGAACGCTCAAATGAAAACAGTCGGGATATCCGGATTCCGAAGTCACAGTTCAAAAATCCTCCATCCCAGGCATTAGTTAATCGGCGGGAACAAGAGTTGTTCAAAGATGCTTTTGAAATGGAACTCATCCGCCGCAAAGAGCTATACCATGATGAGGAATAACGATGAACAATAGCATTAAAATTATCATTTGGGACGGGTGCATACTCGCCGACCGGTTTATCTATCGAAATCATCGTGTTCGAAAAGAATTCGACCGGCTGTACGATATGCACCTTAATGGTCTTGTTGAATTTTGCTTACCTAAAGCAGTACAAGCAGAATTTTACGGGTTGTTGCGCTCCGGAGGCATAGCAATCCGAACCGAACCAGGTGGCCCGATGAAACCAACTGCTTTTGAACATACCGATCTTATGGCTCTATTTATAATGTTTCATGGTATTTTTAATATGAAGTTTTTAGATTCACTGAAGGATCTGCCTTGGCCAAAGTATAGCGACGGCTATAAACAGATTGTCGAGGAGATATTGGAAAAAGAATACGGATGGACCCAAAAGGGACAAGATGTAATAGAAAGACACTTGGGAATGACAATATCTTCGTTGCAAGAGTTAGTATTCCAGCAACGGGGACGAAAGAAACCGTTAAAGGATGTCGATGACTATCCTGTTATGGCGTCTGCCGTTTTACATAATGCGGACATCATCGTGACTTATAATCTCAAGGATTTTATCGATCCGTTTGGGCAAATTCGTGTCATGAATCTGGATATGTTCCTTTCGCCTGAAATCCAAGAGGATTTATTCTAAAGTGACCATAAAGGGGTCACCTCACGAAACGGGAAAAATCGTACTCTAAGCAATTCATTACATGAAAAAACCGTACCCTTTATTCTACAAAGGAATCCGGTTTTCGTAATAGTTTAGCTAGTACTTATTGAGCTATCGTTTCCCGTTAGTGGAATAGGCATTTATATTTAGCAATTTTTTTCTAAAAAATAAATGAAATGTACATATTTAAAGAAGAGCGTTCCACGTGGGAACGCTCTTCTTTATGCTGAAGCTTTAAAGGAGCACGACTTCCTGTAAGGTCATCGCGTACTTTCCGCCCGGAGGGTTCGTTTCCTGGTCTTTGGTGAAGTTTCCAGAATAGCATAGCCACAGCCTGCGGCCGTCTTCACTTTGCACAAATTTGGACGGGAAGTTTAGAAAATATCCCTGAACCCCGAATTTCTCCATGAAGCTGACCATGCGCCACGGTCCCGTTAGCGTGTCCGCCTCTAAGATGTACGAGTTCATCGTGTCTGTGGTCGGCCAACCGTCCGTTACGCACATTATATACTTGCCGAGCGGGGCATTATAGGTGACAGTGACGCAGCCGCAGCGGTTGTTCCAATCCACAATCGGGCGCGCCTCATCGTAGCTAGAAGACCAGATCGGCTCGGCATTATTAACATCATGTCCCGCGAAAAACTCGTATTTCGACGCATCGTTCATGTTTTCGAGGCTAGGCTTCACACGCGCAAGATAGATCTGGTCGCCCGAAATCCAGCTTAAGTTCGCGAAGCGAGGTTCCGGATCATCCTCGACGGCGCCGTGACCGACTAAATAAGCATAGCCATCCGGCGAGTGCATCATGTTACGGCCGAAATCAACAAAGTGAGGCGCCCCCAGCTTGAGCGGTTCGCCATTCACCGTATTTTCGCCAAATAACGGACGTTCCGGCGTGTGTGGGCTCTCCTCCCAGGTTTCGCCGAAATCCTTCGAAACGCGGAATCCTACGAGAGGTCCAAGCCAGGGCCAATTATATGCGTGCCCATCTTCCGGACCAGAGCTCGGATAACTGAGACAGTACGTGCCATAATACCAGATGCCATCATGAACGAGGCTGCCGCACGGATACCGGCCGAGGTACGGCGCCGGGTTTCCTTCCGTTTTGCCAAGGTTGATGATCTTCAAATCTAATGGATCTTCGCCTTCAATACGGGCTTGTCCCGTCGACGCGCTTTCTTTCTTTGGTTCTTCCCTATCGAAGGAAAAACAGTCCATTTCCTCGATATTGCCGTCCGTCCAAGGAGAGTAAAGGTGTCCGTCCGAAGCCCAGGACGGATACCAAGTATCCGCGTCTGTATAAGTTGCGTAACGTCCTGTGAAGGCAATTCCCTTGATCGTCTCCGATTGCGACAGCGGACAATTCGCGGGGGGATTGGAAGACCAAACTTTCATTTCTCTATTTTTCAAGATCGAAGCCTCCTGTTCGCTAAGTGCGACTTATGATGTGATCGATCGATCTCACGACTGGGAACAACATCTTGATCTTGCGTCCCGTCTGACGGCGGCGTGTGCCCTTTCTTGAGTACGGTGCCGCCCTCGATCTCGTTTCTTGGTTTGTGCAATGATTAACATATTGTTTCCATCGAATTCCCTAACCAACTAGACGAGGAGTTTTTCAATTTTTCCTCTCCTTTTACACGAATCCATCTATCGATTTTGGTCTGATTAGAATGTAGCACTCAACCCGTTTTTTTTCAATTGTTGCTTCTCTTGAAAACAAATAAGCCAAGGTTCCGACTGCAAATTCGCTACAAAAACCTGCCCGTTAGCTTAACAAAAAAATGGAGCAGCTGCCGTAACAAACTGCTCCTTGATTGTTCAACTATCGTGTCCCGTTAGCTTAAAAATCGGTTGTTGCACGAAGCAGAGAAAATGCTATTTAAATTTGGATCGCGATTTGAATGACATACTTATCTGGATCCCCAACAGCTAAATAACTAAGTAATTCATATTCGTACGCATTGCCCATAATGGTCAATTTATTATAGGTAATATAAGACTTTAGCTTCTCATAGGACGCGGGCAAGCTCTCGTAAGATCCCTTGTGATTCATGATTAAATATTTGCCCTTTGGCTTGATATAAAGTAACTCGCTGTTATGCTTATATCTGATTTTATTGGAATAATAATCGGGATCATAGACCCCTTCCTCTACATGTTTTTTACAAATAATCGAACCGATGGGAAAGTCATAATCGATAAGGTGTTCGTCACAATAATCAAAGATACTATATATTTTTTTGACATGATCTTTTTCATCACCTTCCTTCGAAAGTCTAACCGCAATGAAAAACTCTTCCTCACATTCCTCGACCCAAGGCTCCCCACAATTAACATGAAGTGCACGATTAGTATTATCAATGGCTCCCTGTAAAAGCCTCTGCATTCGCTCTAACTTTCTTTGTTCTTCAACCAACTGTTGTTGCTTTTGCTTGAGCATCGATAAAAAATGTAATGTATTTTGATCTTTTATATATTCTTTTATTTCATTCAACGACGTTCCTGTCTCTTTCAAAACTGCAATCGTATCGAAGGTATAAAACTGCTTGTAAGAATAATAACGATAACCGTTTTCCTTAACGATCTCCGGTTTTAATATACCAATGTCATCATAATGGAACAACGTATGCTTCGTTACCCCACATACCTTGGCGAATTCACTCGTCGTAAAGTATTGATCATATTCCTTAGACATTTATGTTCTCTCCTCTTGACTATCGGGTTACCCTATACTTCAAAGTAGGTTATCGTAACCATTACGCCCTGTCAAGAAACATTAGTCGTAGCAACCAATTGAGGGAGGATTATTCATATTTGAGCTATTCGTCGCTCATAATACCTTACAGGACGCAAAATTTTGATATTTCACATCGGAGGATTACTAAATGTCTACCCTACACCTGTCTAAACTTCAACGCTGGATTGTGCTCGCGATTGTATCCAGCGCTCTATTTCTAATAGTCATCGACATGACGGTACTTTACACGGCCTTGCCGCAGTTAACATATGATCTTGCTGCTACCGCTTCGGAAAAACTTTGGATCGTTAATATTTATCCACTTGTAATGGCTGGACTATTACTAGGTCTAGGTACACTAGGAGATCGTCTAGGGCATAAGAAACTCTTCGTCATCGGTCTAGCTATCTTTGGGATTGCTTCACTAATTGCTGCCTACGCGCCGGTACCACTCGTACTTATTGCTGGGCGTACGCTGCTTGCTGTTGGCGCAGCCATGATGATGCCTGCAACACTCTCCATTATCCGTACTACCTTCTCCGATGAGCGTGAGCGCTCACTGGCTATTGGCATTTGGGCATCCGTCTCATCTGCTGGGGCTGGGGTAGGCCCACTTATTGGCGGCTTATTACTAGAGCATTTCTGGTGGGGGTCGGTTTTCCTCATCAATATTCCTATCGTTATTATCGCACTGATCCTGGGCGTCTTGTATATTCCAAACCGTAAAGGGAATGTGAACATAACGTGGGATTTCATTGGTTCCGTCCAGATTATGATCGGCCTAGTTGCTATCGTATATGCAATTAAGGAGATCAGCAGACGTGAAGGTTCAATTGTAATCGCATTAATATCTGCCATAATTGGAGTCATTGCTATGATCTTATTTGTACGCCATCAACGTAGAAGCCCTGATCCATTAATTGATTTTTCTTTATTTAGAGATTCGCAATTTTCTATAGGAGTGGTGACAGCTCTATTGTCTTGCTTCGCACTTATTGGGATGGAATTCATCGTTACCCAGCGACTTCAACTAGTTATTGGATATTCTCCCCTAGAGGCAGGTTTGTTCATTATTTTTACTCCAATAGCTTCCTTCATCTCAGGTGTACTCATAGGACTGATATTGCATCGTGTTGACAAGATCAAAGTGCAATGGGTCTGTCTGTTGGTCTCTGGATTGGGGATGGGTGCCCTTCTGATCACTCATAACGGAAATATAATCACACAGATCGTAGCACTAATGATTCTGGGTGTAGGTCTTGGGGGAGCGATGACAGCTGCTTCAAATTCGATTATGATAAACGTCCCAGAAGAAAAAGCTGGTATGGCCGCATCAATTGAGGAATTATCGTTCGAACTAGGTGGTGCTCTAAGCATTGCGCTTCTCGGCGGTCTTTCGTCGTTTGTCTATACAGCTTCATTAGTTCTTCCTGAAGGACTATCTGTCTCGGCGGTAGTTCGGGACAGCCTTGATGAAGCACTTATGGCCGCAGAAAGCTTGCCGCCCACAGATAAATCCACTCTTATTGAACTAGGACAATCTGCTTTTGATAAGTCGTTTAGTGTTGTTCTTGCAACTGCGACAATAATCCTTTTCGTCACTGCGTTTATGATCCGAGCCGCATCCAAACGTGCAAAGATTAGGGACAATAAGCATTAACTCCATATTATAGCTATAATTATCTGCTTCAAAAAAATGGATTTCTGCTATCCTGCCCTTAGCTTAATAAAAAAGCCGGAGCAGCTGCCGCGGCAAACTGCTCCTATTATTACAGTAAAGTCACCCGTTAGCGTAATCTTGAACTATTCTTAAACAATAACGTAGGCAGCTGATCATCTAGCTGTCTGCCACAGTGTTTTATTCAACTCTCGTGTCCCTTCGTTTTTCTCTTTCTCAATGCAGCAACAACGAATGTTATTACCAAGATCACAACAAAGGAGATGATGTAAAGAACAATCTGAGTAACTTGTGCTAGCCCGTCATTTACATTGGTCCAGAACCACAATGATCCTAACATTAGAATTACGGCATTCATGATGGTGGCTGTTACTAACGAACTTCTGCTCATCAATATCGAAAAGATCATCGAGAGCAATATTGGAACAATTAACGTCACCATATTTTCATCCAATTTATGTGCACCTACTTGGGATATTATTTTGGATATTGTACCCATGTAGTTTTCGCACTATCCTGCCAGTTAGCGTAATCCGTAGTATTTATCCTTTTGTTGGAGCCAGTTGACAATTATGTTTCTAAAGGTGTATATGGGTAGCTCACAATAAGCTACGTCGTCGGAGTATGGGTCGATTATCCTCACGGTTGTATTGTTTAGCTCGACCACATGATACTTCACACCAGATAGGGTTTTGTTGGTCATTTTACCGCTCAATATTTCATTAATCGAATCAATCACCCAAATACCTTTTTCATTTTTATCTTGAAGATTTGTCCCGATAAAAGTAACTAACAAATCAAAACCTATTGGTAAAGAAATTACTGGTACTCCGTTCATATCAATAAGTTTAAATTTCATAAATACACCTCCTTCGTATTATTGCAATGGTAGTAATCTGCCCGTTAGCTTAATAAAAAGAGCAGGCTACCGTAGCACCTACTCATCAATGTGTATTATTCAACTATCGTGTCCCGTTAGTTGAGCGGTGAAACTGTATTTTAATAAATAGTATCGTGATGTTCACCTTCTTTAGGATCATTATTCTTCATACAAAAAGACATAAAAATCGTTCGCTGATTCATAAATCATTACCTATTTGATATTATCAACTTGTTCTTTAAGTAAGGAATACATCCTCAGTTCAATCAATTTATAAGATCCGATAGTTTTTACGGTTAATCCGCATCATTTATGTATTTCTCGCGTTCTAATCGCTTTTTTTCTCGAAAGTCTCCTATAGCTATCAAACACTGTTTGGTTTCCATATTCCAGAATTCATTTTGAGTATGGCCTTTCGAAAATGAAAATATAGTATCTATCATTTCACCGAAACTCAATTCTCGGTTTTCATCCCAACATAATGCCAAGAGCTTAGTTATTTCATGAATTTGTTTTGAGTCACGCAATGTTATACCTCCCAATACTTAGAACTTATCCACTTGGTTCTTATTCTTCAGTAGCAGATGCTTATTCATCTCATAATGCCATTAACCAGAAAGTCACATCACATAGTAACTAAATAAGGAAATCGTTCCTTATTTGTTCAACTAACGTTCCCCGTTAGCGTAACGCAAAATGGTTATTCATTAGTCAAGTTTAATAATCTTATCAAAGCAGTATGAATCTTTGTCATAGCCATTATGCTCGTAGAAAGCATGGGCATCGGTTCGCTTCATCCCGGTACATAGAATAATGCTGGATATTCCGCTGTCTTTCGCATAATTTTCAGTGTATCGTAGCAGTTCAGTGCCTACCCTATGCCGCTGAAAATCATTATGAACAGCAAGGCCGGTTATATGCAGATAACCATTCGCTGACCCTACAGCTATTGCATGAACGATAGATATGAAACCAACAACATGATTCTCAAGTAACGCTACAAACGTTTTGTAATTGCCGGCTTTGATCATCTGTTCCATCGTAACGCGAAAGTTCTCATCCGTAACAGTACGAACGCCAAGTACATCGTTCCATAAGAAAACAACTTCAGTATAATCGTTTGCTACAACTTCTCGTATCTTAATTTCCATGCCTGCCCCCGTTAATAAAAATATTCGCGAACAAAAGGATTCGACAATTGATGAAGCAATCCTGCCCGTTAGCTTAATAACAGAGCCTAAGTGTACCAGTCATAAAAACCAATACATGTGAGCCATCAATATTAAGTCATCCACATGTCTGGAGTGCTTAAACAGTAAAAAAACCAAACGGAACCTCTACCGTATGGTTTCAGATATGGATGTAACATCGAGAAATCGCTACCGTAACTTTATTGTTATAAACAACAAGCCAAATTTAAAATTTGAGCTCAGCTCATCCCTACCGCTTCACCTTATAAAACTAATGATACAACTTCATGAGTGCCCGCTTCTCAATCCTCGACACATAGCTCCGACTAATCCCCAGTTCCTTCGCAATCTCCCGCTGCGTCCGTTCTTCTCCGCTCTGATCGAGCCCGAGCCGCCCACGAATAACTTCCTGTTCACGAGCATCGAGTATATCTAAATTACGATAAATCTTACTCTTCTCAATCTTCAACTGCACTCTGTCCACAATATCATCGGCTTCCGTGCCAAGTATATCGATAAGTGTAATTTCATTACCCTCTTTGTCCGTTCCTATCGGATCATGAAGTGATACGTCCTTACGAGTTTTCTTAAGTGATCTTAAGTGCATAAGTATTTCGTTCTCGATACAACGAGCAGCGAACGTTGCTAGCTTCGTGCCTTTACCCGTTTGAAAGTTTTCTATCGCTTTGATGAGACCGATCGTGCCGATGGAGATCAAATCCTCGAGATCTTCCCCAGTATTGTCGAATTTTTTGACATTGTGGACACGAAGCGATGTCATTTGGAGTGAAAATAATTAATGCAATACATTACTGCTAGCCAAGTTGCTGGGCAGTGGCAGGCTTGTGATTTCCGCAGCTAGGAGGCTTTATTACGTTAGTAAAACAAGGTTTTTGATTGAGATTTGATTCTTCATTCAGTAATATCAAGTAATATACAAATTTAGTTCTTTTGATATGTCAATATCGTCTATAAGGAGCATGTAGAACTTGTTTTGAAGCTAGAGATGGAGGAAATGAAAAAACCCACAACCTCATGCGGTTGTGGGTTTGACTAATGGAGGCGAGGGGAGTTGAACCCCTGTCCGAAGACTACGCCACACAGGCTTCTACGATTGTAGTCACAGTTTTGATATCACCCGAGTAGTTTTCAACACACTTTCTATTAATTAAGAACCTCTGCGAGATAAATAATACATCGGTATCTCTCTGTATGCCATTTAACTAACGTCCATATTGGAAGCGTCTTGCTCACTTAAGCGTTATTGATGAAATAGATGAACATGCTGCAAGCAACAACAACATCAACTAATGCCCACAAGAAACTTTTACGAATTAGCATGAGCACAGCCGCAATTACGCTAATGAAACAAGCAATAAGCATAGTAAAAAAAGAAGTGAACAATCCACCAGATAAAATCATTAACACATATAATACGACAAAGACACAAACAATTGCTTGTACTATAGGAATAACCTTTGGGCTTGTTCTGATATTGAGTAATAAAATCCGCATTTTTGTTAGACCTCCAACTCTACAACTGATATCTGTCTTGAAAACATACTTATAGAATACATGTACCTCACACATATTATACGTAACACATAGCATTAAGGTAGCAATAAGGATTAAATCCAGTATAGCTCACATAGATCGCTAATTCCTTAGTTACCTGTCCCGCGGTCTCACTCTATAATTCATTGGAAAGAAATTTGAGGCAATTAACGAAACCACCTCACCCACTAACAGGATCGAATTCTTGTGTCGTATTTATAGTAACAAAAAACCCGACCTCATGCGGTCGGGTTTAATCATGGTGGAGGCGAACCGTGGCTGTGCAAAACCACAATTCGGATCGTCCACACTAAATTGGACATATTATTATGCACAAACCTATAAAGATTCAAACTCAAAGGATTCTCCAATTCCCCTTCATACGTATCCTCATTAACAAACCTTCCAATACTAGGATCATAGTATCTGGCTCAGAGATAGTAAAGATTGCTCTCTTAAAAGGTCCGATGGGCTTCATCGCCTTTCCCGATTTATTCGGCCCTGTCTGTCTACTGATTGGTGTAAAATCAGACTGCAGAATCTCCTTTGCTGGGCGTTTCTTAGACAAAAAAACCGAATGGGACAGCCTCATAGGACTGTCCCGGCTGTTCCATTTTTTTCGCGTGCGAGAATCGCAAAAACTATTTCAAGATGTTTTTGGCAACTTCGACCAAATCCATAATATCGATTTTGCCGTCTTTATTGATATCCGCCACTTTCGCTGTATTCCAATCCGGGCTGCTGCTGTTTTTGCCATAATGGGCCGCCACGATACCAAGATCTCCAATGCTAATCTTGCCGTCTCCGTTCATGTCACCCGACGATCCAGCAGCTGTTACGGTTACGTCATGGTCGGCACCGGCCGCCGCTGATTCCGTTCCATCTTCATGGCCCAGCTTCACGCTCGACACTCGGATTGTTGCTACCATCTCTTCTTCGACTTCCCTCGCCTTGAAGGAAAGCGTGATTAGGTCGGTATCTTCAACAATCGCATACTCCGTGCCGGCGCTAGCCAAGATGAAGCGTACTTTTCCGGCTTCGATTTCCTCCATCTCCACTATGCTTACACCTTCCTTAGCGGAGATAGCACCTGTAAATTCGAATGCATTCGTGTCATATTGAACGATGATATCACCTGCATATGCGGCCTTCTCGATGCCGGCTACACCAAGCGTAACATTCAAATTACCGCCCGCTCGAACGGTATCACCGCCCGACAAGACAGCGGATGCGCCTGCAGCATGAACCGGGGAAAAGAATGCTATTTCTGCCGCTGCCGCCCACTTATCTTCCTTGTCCCCATACGAATTTTTAATAACTAATCTTACTTTTTTTGCAGTAATCGGAGCAAATTTGATTACTTTCAAAGAACGGTCATTTGCTAATGATTGATTTTCGACAACCTTTTTCTCAAGGCCATTTTCGTCGGTCACATATAGATCGATATTCTTGAAAGTACCGTTATTACTAGCACCTTGTCTTGGCAGATACGTCATTCGGTCTATTGCCACAGGCTCATTAAAGGTAAATGTCAAGGATTGTGGCAAGGAAACAGATGAATTGCTCCAATCTGAATGCCAAATTGTCAGACTATCACCATCAATTACTTTGTTAGCTTCCTCTCCAGTATAAGAAGATGTAGCCTCAACTGTCATATTGGAACTTGGTATTTTCCCCGCACCAGATCCCGCACCAGATTTTTCAATAATAATATTATCAAGCTCACCTTTAATTGAATTCGTCTTTGAACCTATTCTGTTAAGCGGTAAAGCAAAAGTCGAGTTTCCGATGTTTTCCTTTTTCGTTATGTCGTTATGCACGTATTTCCCTGTTGCATCCCCTTTAAACTCATCGTTGACATAAAGGGACGTCTTTAAATTAGAAGTTTCTATCTTGATATTTACCCATTCTCCAATCGCAAGCTTATAATCGAATGTATAGTCATGAAGTTCTCTTGTGAAACCTAGCTTTCCGTCTTCCATTATTCGAATATCATGTGTCCCATATGGACTATCATTTTCAAATAATATTTCGCCTTGCTTGGCTTCTTTCAATTTTAGATCGAAGGAAAGGGTATTCCCTTCTCCTAATTGATCCAGCGGCGTTTCAATATAACTTTCGTTCCCCTGAAGACTTAGCGCCTCCGAAGACGTTCCTTTTACAAAAGACGCATTTACAGAATTGAATAAATTCCGGCCGTTTATACTGAGATCTTTCATTTCATTTTGTTTTTCAAATGTATATTTGGCATATTGCCCATTTTCAGATTTTTGTTCAAACAATGGATTGGAATTTGGAGCAATTCCAACAATTTTACCGATATTATTCACATTTTCCAGACTTCCTTTTTCTTTCCCGTTTGCCCAAGTCTTTTCTGCCATTACGGGTAAAGCGTCTTGAAATCTTTTATACATATCCATTTCTGTTAATCCACTGGAATGTTTATCAATATTGTCATTCCAAATTGCGAAAGCTGCACCTAGCACCTGATCAGAACCGGCGGGAACTGGTTTCCAGCCTGATTTTGTTGACAAGATATTAGGCTCAAAGTTATTAAATAACCCATTGGTGTTCAAATAGTCATTATATGCTCCTCTGCCTCCGGTGCCGTTAGGGACCATGTACATATAGGAATCAATCGTATTAATCAATTGATATCCCATATCGTACATTTCCATTCCATCTGCCCAATCCCTTGACCAAAGGTTCATTTGAACATTTTCAATCGCTTCTTTTTCTATTTTTGTAATTGGGTTATCTTTAATCCAAGAAAGTCCGCCCCACATACGAACTGTATTCGTTTCCTTCATATAAGGGACAAAGTCATTAAGGAAATTTCGATAAGCCCTATAATTGGATAAAAATTCATCTGCTCCAATATGAACCACCGTTTCACTATCAAAGGTCGGATTCGACCCTTTGGTGTAATCATCAAAGATTTCTTTTATTTTTTCAATGGCTTCTGGTTTACTTATATCTATATGATCCACTAATGGACGTTTATTTTGCAGTGGCGATCTTTTATTTTCAACCATAATCTCAGGAAAAACTTTTGTAAATGAATTAGCGTGTGCAGGAACATCAATTTCGGGTACAATATTTAATCCAATATTTCTTGATTGTACAATAAAATCTTGAAATTCCTTTTTGGAATACGCGTAATCTTTCGCGGTTGCAGATTCACCCTTATTATTTGTAACGCCGGATTCCAATCGGAATGCATCATAGGCTTTAAATGCTTCAGCTTCTGTTTCGCCTACACCATAGTTTTCCAAGAATATATAATTGTCGCTTAAATGAACTTGGAAGTCATTCATTTTATGCCACGCCATGTTTTTTGCAATATCTTTTAAGCTTTCCATTGAAAAAGGTTTACGCGCAACATCTAATACAAATCCACGAACCTTGTATTTAGGGTAATCTCGCATCTCTCCATAAGGAATCGAATTTTTATTATCACTTTGAACGAGTATTTGTAGAATAGAACGGGTAGCCCAATAAGCTCCAATTCGATGAGATGCTTGTACAGAAACCCTATCATTGATTTCCATATGATACCCTTCATTCCCTAAAAAGGTATCGTCGGTATCCAGTGTAAAGTAGAAGTCCCCCTCCTTCGGTTTATTTCCATATACGATATCAATATCTCTCCCTGTAATATCTTTATAATCCGCCTTAAACTCTGTTGCCATATCTTCTAGAGAGTCTTTATATTTATTATCTATTACAATGTTACTATTGCCGTTTGCGGTAAACTCCTTATTGCTGTCGCTGTACCACTCAGCTAATTCCGGTGATACAGATGGCTTTTCATTTCCTGAATTTTGTTTATGAATTCCCGGAATCAACACTTCGAATTCATTCGTGATTGTTACTTGATTTGTAGATAGATTTGTGATCTTCAAAGCCATCTTAACCATTTTTTCTGTGAGGGGCTTTTGAACTTCAAAATCCTTATTTACGATTTGTTCAAAATCTGCGCCATTATTTTCAATGTTATACCCTTCAATTTCCGGTACAACAATTGTATTTAATGTTTCATTATAAGTAGGACGGACATCCTCAATTGAAAGTTTTCCTGATTCTAAATCTGCCAACGTAAAGGGATGATCCAGTAATTCAAACTCCGCAATCCCTACATTATCCCACGTCTTGTCCTTATGGCTTTCTAAAGCATCCACTTTTATGTATCGGGATTTGATGGGATTAGGCAGTAACACATTATCACTGATCGTTTCAGTATCCAATTCTCTTTCAATACTGTACACTTCTTCTGTAAAATCTTGATTATTGGAGAAAACCACTTTATACTTTTTCAGATTATTCTTATAGGTGACATTTTTTCTATCTTCCAAAAATAATCGGAAAAATTGTAGTTGCTTTTCATCCCCCAAGTCCAATACCAAGGTTGGCAATGTGTCTCGTGAGGAAGATAAACGCGTAGTAACGTCCCCATCGACTGCCTTGTCATACGTATTGCCCTGTCCTTCACTATATTTCCCCGTAGCTGTTGCTCCTAAAGCAACATTCAATGGTTGTTTATAAAGCTCAAACTCCACAATGCCTGCATTATCCCATTGATTATCTTTATGAGTCTCTACAATATCAATTTTTATATAACGAATATTCATTGACTTGGATAATAATACGTCGTCCCTATTAGTCAATGTGTCCAATTCTCTTTCGACACTAAAATCTTCTCCTGTAAAATTATCGTCTTTGGAAAAAGAAATTTTGTACTTTTTCACATTATTTCTATACTGAACGTTTTTCCGATCCTCTAGAAATAAACGAAAAAATTGCACTTCTTTTTCCTTCCCCAAATCTAAAATAACCGTAGGTTTTGTATTTTTTGAAGAGGATAAACGTGCATCTAATCCATTGCCTTTATCGCCATCCACTACATTAGAATATTCACTTCCTGGCTCAGCGTTGGTACCTGTTGCTATAGCGTTTAATGCTACATTTTCATTTATATTTGCAGTTGTAGTTGCTGCAAATACTGGAACGGGTATGAGACTTAAAAGCATCAAAACCATTAAACAAACTGATATAGACTTTTTACACTTGATAAACATAAATGGATACCTCCTAATTTGCTCTATACAACTTACCGCTGAATTTCATCAAAGAAGATGGCACACTTGATGGAGAAACTTGTATTTCCAAAAGCAGTCGATGATTAATTCCCCTCGAGTTAAGGGTTTCCTTTCTATATAGTATAATTTGCTACTCAAACCTAACATAATTGAAACCGCATTCACATGATCATTTTTGTTTATTTATTGATATTTTATCTTCATCGTTACACTAAACCCTAATTACTGAAGATGCATGAAATGAGAATCCCTCTGAACTGTTTACCGTTTATGGGTGAGCGTCAAATATCCCCCACCTAGCGGCGGGAGCGTGATTCAATCTTTGATTGGGTTAAATGGAATTGTACAAATTAGCGTTAAAATCTGACGAGCTAGCCTTCGGTATCTTGAGTTATTCTTCACAGAAACAAGGTTGGCATGTCAAGCGAACGGGTGGGAAATGCGATTACGAAGTCGACCTTATTCTAACAGCTATAAATAAGAAAGTCATTATACAAGCAAAACACTGTCAGAAAATGAGGCTATCCAGCAAGGATGTATACAATTGCAATGAAGTATGGGTTATCAATAATAGCGGCATTGCAGTAACACTACGTATCCCATCAGTGTTTCCTCGGATTCATACACGCGAATCAAACAAACCTAATAACTACGCTATATACCAATCATCATGTATGCAGAACAAACAAAAACACCATCCTCATGCGGATGGTGTTCATGATCGTGGAGGCGAACCGTGGCTATGCAAAACCACAATTCGCCGTAGTCTGATGTTGAGATTGTTTGGAGAGGTAGCTTAATTAATCCGTCCAATGATTCCTCTAGCCATAGCTTATCTTGTTCAACTATCGTGTCCCGTTAGCGTAATAACTTGATTATTGGTTAGTTTCCCCATTATCAAAAAATACGTGAATTGAATGTATAGGTGAATTATCATCCCATTCATTATCAGGTACAAAATGAATACCTTTCACATTGGTTGGTTTAAACCGCCACCACATAGTATCGTATAAGAACT
>NZ_JBWDNT010000007.1:0-246044 GCF_056269345.1 Paenibacillus sp. J22P15 | reverse complement strand
TTACTGCAAGATTGCTTTAGCTGTGATTGCAAGGTCTACAATATCCACCTTGCCGTCTTTATTTACATCCGCTTTCGCATTCCAGCCCGCCTGATCTTGTTGTTTGCCGTAAAGCGCTGCAACAATAGCCATGTCGCCAATAGAAATTTTTCCATCCCCATTGACATCCGCATTGATTTTCTTGGTGTCAAACACTTGGATTGCCGCTTCCAATGCAGCTTTCGCGCTATCCACCTGCTGCTGATCGGCGTTTGGATCGTTTACTGTCACAACTGCCGTATCGATAGCCGATTGCAATTGCGCTTTGGATCCATTCACGTACTGACCGTGCCCATTTCCTTCCACTGCTGCATCGTACTTAGCCTGAGCGCTTGCGATCAAAGCGGTCAAAAGTGACTTATCTACAGGTATACTAGGTACAGTTATTTGTAACTCGCGGGAGGCTCCGCCGACCTGCAGCTCATTCCCCTTTGCATTAGCTATTACAACATTGTCGACAGTTATTGCCGTTGTCTCAATTGCAGATTTGGCAGTAAAATTGAAAGTCAACAAATCGCCTTCGGCAAGTACTCCTTGGTTTGCTTCCACGCTGGCAGCAATAATTCGAATTTGACCCGGCGCTGTCTCCTTTTGTTCAATGACTTGGAATCCATCTTTCAGCGATGTAACCGAATCGAATTGCAAATTCGCTGGATTATAATGTAGCGTCAAATCTTGGGCATACATTTGCTGGTATACACTTTGCGTTACGCCGGTCAATCCCATCTTAAGATTGAAGGCTTCACCAGCGTTCACCTGCTGTAAACCTGTCAATGTAGACTGAGGATTTGGATTTGTTGAATTCAATAGTTTGAACCAGTTGATATTAAATCCGTCTGTATCTGCATGAAGCCTTATTGTATGCTTCCCGGCCGCCAGTGTAACCTCATCGGACACTGTTGACCAATTCGCCCACCCTCCTGTATTCGGTAATTTCGTTGTCTTCTGCGAAACTCCATCTACGATTAATGTGATGTCGGATCCTACCGACTTATTGACAGCCACCCTGTATTGCAGGGTATAAGTTCCTGACGTCGGAATATCGATGTTACTATATTCCATCCAAGAACCCGCACCAATATATCCAAGATGCTGTCCGCCGCCAATGTCACCCGAATCCTCTTTCTTTACATTATTCATAGAGGTATAGTTTTCCGCCTGAATAAAAGCTGCTGTATCAACAGTTACTCTAATACTTGTTGTCAAAGGTACGTTATTGGGGTTTGCCACACCAGTTGGCAAAGTTACCGTTCCTTTTACAGTGAAGGTCTGTGTAGTCTTTACAGCGGGATCATAGTTTGAAGCAACTATATCCCATGTCACATTGGCATTTCCCCAGCCTGCATCGGTAACCAAAGATACTGTCTCTGGCAATCCAAGGGCGTTCGCTGTCTTCGCCGTTCCGATTGTTAACCCTGTCATGTCAGCAGGCGCAGTGATGCTTTTTAAATTACCAGTATTAACATCAAGGTCAATGTCCATCGACGAACGGTTATACATGGAATCGTCGGCGAATACCCTGAGTATATATGGAGTAGTCGACGACAAACCAGTAAACTTATAATGTCTGTATTCATCGAATGGTTTGTCTAGCGGCAGTGAAAGGCTATTAAACGATTTGTCCACTTTCCCCGTGAGCTTGTTAATAAGCTGAATATTATATTCCAAGACGCGAACATTGTCATTTGCTTGTTTTATTGTAAAAGCAACTTCGTTGTTATTGTAGGAATCGACCTTAATTCCCTCTTCAAACTGCGGAGCTATAAGTTCTCTTATATCGCTCCTGCTATAGGTAAAGGCCTCTTTGCCTTCACCTACGACTTTTACAGAAGGTATGCCTACATATTCATCTGTAGCTAAATTATACTGTTTGATGATCATTTTTGAACCGTAAACCTCTATGAAATTCACGATGCGAGGTGTGGTTTTGTAGTTGATATACGAGCCTTCTATATATCCGCCGTACGGACCGCCATCAATATAACTGGAATATGAACTTGCACCGCTGTCGAGAAACGTTGCCGAACCTTGATAGTGAGAACGTTCGTCGGTCGGGTCGTATTGCGTATGACCTGACATATATACCACCTGCGAGAAGTTATTTTCGGCAATATATTTACCTACAGCATTACTTCCCGCGCTGCTCCATTGCCCTGACCACACGGTCCCGCTTATAGGGTAGTGAGAAGATACAAATATGGGTTTGGTTGGATCGTAATCCTCTTCATTTTTAATTTGGTTGAGGAAATTGGTCGCTTTTCCCACCGTTTTGTCGTTGTTATAATTTCCGTCAAAACCTACAAAATTATATCCTTTTACATTTACCCTATAAGAATCGTTAAAGAAATTGTTATCGTATGAATTCGTTGACTCGTTCCACGCGCCTGCCGAACCGATAGGTATAAATTGTTCGGCGCCGCCCATATCATGGTTGCCTCTTACCATATAAAACTTCGTATTTTTTAACAAACCCTCATTTGTAAGTTTAGTGTGTATGGCTGTCAGATTTTTCATCCACACATATTCATTGGCATTGTTACCGCCGGTAACATCGCCAGGAATAAAGAGTACGTCAGCCTGTGGGAATAGTCTCAGTTCTGTTCTGTAGCCTTTTTCAATTTGCGCTATTTTTGCAGGATCGCTACTAACTTCCGGGTCACTGTCCACAATCATATTTAAATCGGCGGGAGTTAATGTTTTATTGCTTTTCTGATAGATGAATAGGGCGCTGTTTAGTTCACGTTCGTAATAATTGATAGTTTCCTGTGTATATAATTTTACTTTTTGCGTTGTTGCAACCGCAGTTGCCGTATTCAAAACCTTTTTCAAAGACTCAAAATCGGTTTCGCTGAAGCCGTCGCCGAGACCGCCTTCTATTATTGTATTTGCTTCTGCTATTGTGTCGTTAAGTGCTTTCATATCTACTTTATTTACGCCGTAACTATTATAATTCGCTTGAACCATATCACTACTTAATGCGCCTTTCCAAACATTCAGATCAGCGATATCGAATGAATTACCGCCATTTTTGCCCAATCCGTCGCTGCCTATATTTAATGGGTTCGGTGTATCTAAAGTTCCTACCCCCAGCGAAGTTTCAGTCATTTTGTATCCATCGATATACAACGATCCGAGCATTTTATCTCTGTCTACAACAAATGTCACGTAACGCCAATTCGAAGCATCAAACGTGTCGCGCCCAAATTTTACTGATGCGGTCGGGAATCCTAAATTCATATTGACCGAATTGCCTGATGTATAAATCGCCCAGCCTTCGTTAGAGCTCTTAGTAAAATCCTTGTTGGATAATATGACCTGATCATTTTTAGTGTCGCCCTTATACCAGAAGGATGTGGTAAAACTGTCACTACCAAACTTCAAGCTATCCTTCGTTCCAACATAATTGTCATCTCCGCTTTCTAAGTGCAGAGCTTTGGTCCCGGGTAATACACCGTCTACATAACTATGATTTCCATTAGCTTTCAAATCTTTTTGATTTGCATCGTCTTTTAAATTATTATCGAATTTCATCGATGCAATAAGGGGGTTGGCATTGTCGATTTTGAATACGTCATTATCTGATGATACCGCGCTGACCGTATTCGATAACATACCGAATATCATCGTTAATAAGAGGGTAAAGGATAACATTCTTTTCACTACAGAAAACCTCCATATTTTAAGTATTTTCAGGTGCCGACTCACAACTCTCTGAGCAACTTCCACGCTTAGATTCCAAACCTTGTTATTTGTACAACTAGATTATACTAATCACTCATCAAACCAATGATTTAACGTCATTTACTCAGAGACAAGGCCATTTCAATCCGCAAGCACCACCCCCAAAAAATTCTCATCCCTACGGGAAAACAATTGCATATCGAAATCGATAGACTCTTCTAACGATTTGGATATGCCTTGCATTAGAGAAAACAGCGATTTCCGCATTAAATGGTCCTTCATCTGTGTTCAATATTTTTTTTATAAAATCTATTTTTCTAGTTCAATGACTAATTTTATACATCTATACAAAAATTATTGTACATTTAATCATTTATTAATAGGTTAATTACGTGTAAAACTCTAATGAAGATTTTGTAAAGACAGAACATCCCTGATTCAACCAAAACTAAGGAATGCCCTTGAATTTTTGCGATTTTCCTGTACTAAAAAAGCCATTGACCCCATTTAAAATGGAATCAATGGCTTCTTTAAACTGATTATTGCAAAATCGCTTTAGCTACGATCGCAAGATCTTCAATACTAATCTTACCGTCTTTATTGACATCCGCTTTCTCATTCCACCCCTCTTGACCTTGTTGTTTGCCGTAAGCCGCTGCAACAAATGCCAAGTCTCCAATCGTGATGCCGTCTCTTCCATTAACATCTGCGCTAATCTTCTTATTATCAAATGATTGAACTGCCGCTTCTAATGCAGATTTCGCACTATCCACCTGCTTCTGAGAAGCATTCGAATCGTTTGCAATAGCGCTGGCTGCATCAATCGCCGATTGCAATTGCGCTTTGGATCCATTCACGTACTGGCCGTGCCCATTGCCTTCTACTGCTGCATCGTACTTGGCCTGAGCGCTTGTTATCGTTGCGTTTAAGAGCGATTTATCTACAGGTATACTAATTTGAATTTCATGGGAAGCTCCGCCGACCTGCAGTTCATTCCCCTCTGCATTGGCAATCACAACATTGTCGACAGTAATTTTCGTTGCCTCCGTTGCAGATTTGGCTGTAAATTTGAAATTCAACAAATCGCCTTGGGCAAGTACCCCTTGGTTTGCTTCGACGCTGGAAGCAATAATCCGAATTTGACCCAGCGTTGTCTCCTCTTGGTCAATGACCTCGAATCCATCTTTCAGCGATGTAACTGAATCGAATTGCAAATTCGCTGGATTATAATGTAGAGTCAAATCTTGGGCATACATTTGCTGGTATACACTTTCTGTTACACTGGTCAGTCCCATCTTAAGATTGAAGGCTTCACCAGCGTTCACCTGCTGTACACCTGTCAATGTAGATTGAGGCGTTGCAGCCGGAAGCACCGGCGCGAAAATTGTCATTTCCGACAAACCGACATTTGGTCCGCTTCCACCGGATACCTGGAATTTGACCCATGTCACCGTCTTATCAGGGAAAGTTACAGAATAAGCGCTCCCGTCATTCGGGATTCCTGAAAACGTATAAGTGCTTCCGTCGCTAAAGGTAAGCGTTCCGCCGGGCGCCCAGTCCGATAAATTGGGGCGATCATTGAAGATAATCTTGTTGAACGTTTGATTCGTCGTCCAATTCAGCTGGATCCATGGATTCTGTTCTTCCTTGGAAGCCCATTCGCTACCCGCTTGCCCTATGATGCCATCGAACACTTTGTCGGGAGAATGAGCGCTATTGTAGTACGATGAAGCAGTAACTGTGGCGGTCCACGCTGGGATCTTATTAACAGTTACTCTAATGCTTGTTGTCAAAGGTACGTTATCGGGATTTGCCACCCCTGTTGGCAAAGCTACAGTTCCATTAACAGTGAATGTCTGTGCAGTCTTTACAGTGGGATCATAGTTTGATGCATCTACATTCCATGTCACCTTGGCATCCAGACTGTATTTATCGGTAACCATGGATACTGTCTTTGGCAATCCAAGGGCGTCCGCTGTCTTCGCCGTTCCGATTGGCATTCCTGTTATGTCAGCAGGCGCTTTGAAGCTCACGAGATTCAAAGGTACCCCAGCCGGAACAACCCACGAAAATTCCATTTCCGACAAACCCATATTCCCCTGACCGGATAACTGGAATTTGACCCAAGTCACCTTCCTGGTAGGGAAATGTACA
This sequence comes from Paenibacillus sp. J22P15, assembly GCF_056269345.1. Lineage (NCBI taxonomy): Bacteria > Bacillati > Bacillota > Bacilli > Caryophanales > Paenibacillaceae > Paenibacillus > Paenibacillus sp. J22P15. Next base: position 240,170 of record NZ_JBWDNT010000007.1, on the reverse strand, counting down.
GAATAACCGCTCCCGTCATTCGGGATTCCTGAAACCGTCTCAGTGCTTCCGTCGCTGAAGGTAAGTGTTCCGCCTTTCGTCCAGTCGGAGACGTTTGCCCGATCATAGAAGGTAATACTGTTGATCGTTTGATTCGTCGGCCAATTCACCTGGATCCATCGACCCTGATCTCCATCATTGCTCCCCGTCCATTCGCCAACACCCGGTTGCCCCCCTTTGATACCATCGATCACTTTTTTGGGATGATAATTCTCATTGTGATATGATGAAGCGGTAGCAGTAGCGGCAGCAGTCGACACTGATAACTTATTAACAAATACTCTAATACTTGTTGTCAGAGGCACGTTATTGAGATTTGTTACTATAGATGGAAGAATTACAGTTCCATTTACATTGAATGTCTGTGGAGTCGCTGCAGTGGGATCATAGTTTGAAGCATCTACATCCCATGTCACCTTGGCATCCACCATGATTGCTTCATCTGTAACCAAGGATACTGACTTTGGCAATCCAAGGGCGTCCGCTGTCTTCGCCGCTCCGAATGCGATATCTATTGCGTCAGCAGGCGCAGTGATGCTGTTTAAATTAATATTCTGAGCCAAAATGTCAATGTCCTGCGACGAACGGTTATACATGGAATCGTCGGCGAATACCCTGATTTTATATGGCGTATTCGCCGACAAACCTGTAACCTGATATTTCTTGGATACATCGTATGGTTTCTCCATCGGCATCGAAAGGCTGTTAAACGATTTGTCCACTTTCCCAGTGAGCTTGTTGATAAGCTCAATATTATATTCCAAAACACGCACGTTGTCTGTTGCTTGCTTTAATGTAAAACCAACTCCGTTGTTACTGAAGTCCAAGTAATCGACCTTAATAGAATCCTCATCAAGCTGCGGAGCTATGAGGTCTCTTGTATCGCTCCTGCTATAGGTAAAGGCATCTTTGCCTTCGCCAACGATTTTTACAGAAGGTACGCCTACATATTCATCTGTAGCTAAATTATACTGTTTGATGATCATTTTTGAACCGTAAACCTCTAAGAAATTCACGATCTTAGGTGTGGTAAGATAATTGATATACGAGCCTTCTAAATATCCGCCGTATGGACCGTCATCAATATAACTGGAATATGAACTCGCACCGCTGTCGAGATACGTAGCCGCACCTTGATAGTGAGAACGTTCGTCGGTAGGGTCGTATTGCGTATGACCTGACATATATACCACCTGCGAAAAGTTATTGTCGGCAATATATTTACCTACACTATTACTTGCCGCGCTGCTCCATCTCTCTGACCACACGGTTCCGCTTATAGGGAAGTGAGAAGATACAAATATCGGTTTTGTTGGATCGTAATCCTCTTCATTTTTAATTTGGTTGAGGAGATCGGTGGTTTTTCCCACCGTATTGCTGCTGTTAATATTTCCGTCAAAACCCACAAAATTATATCCTTTTACATTCACCCTATAAGCACTGTTATAGAAATGGTTTTCATATGAATTCGTTGACTCGTTCCACGCGCCCGCCGAACCGATAGGAATAAAATTTTGGGAACCGGCCCCATCATGGTTGCCTCTTACCATGTACCACTTCGTATTGTTTAACAAACCATCACTTTTAAGTTTATTTACTATTTTTGTCATACCTTTCATAGCCACGTCATTATCTTGGCCGGTAATGTCGCCAGGAATAAAGACTACGTCGGCCTGTGGGAACAAACTCAGTTCTTTTGTGTACATTTTTACTCTAGCATCAATTACTCCGGGATCATCACTAACTTCCGGGTCGCTGTCTATAATTACATTTAAACCAGCGGGAGTTAATGTTTTATTGCTTTTTTCATATATGAATATGGCGTTGCTTAGTTCACGTTTGTAATAATTGATGGTTTCCTGTGTATATAATTTTACATTTTGCGTTGTTGCCACCGTATTTGCCGTATTCATAACCTTCTGCAAATAATCAAAATCGGTTTGGCTGAAGCCGTTGCCAAGACCGCCTGCTATTAGTGTATTTGCTTTTGAAATTGTGTCGTTAAGTGCGTTCATGTCTACTTTGTTTACACCGTAACTAATAAAATTAGCTTTAACTACATCACCGCTTAATGCGCCTTTCCAAACCTTCAGTTCAGCGATATCGAATGAATTATTACCATTGCCGCCCACTCCGTCGCTGCCTATATTTAATGAGTTCGATGTATCTAAAGATCCGAGCCCCAGCGAAGTTTCAGCCATTTCGTAACCATCAATATACAACGATCCGAGCATCTTATCTCTGTCTACAACAAATGTCACGTGACGCCAAGTCGAAGCATTAAACGTGTCGCGCCCAAATTTTACTGATGTGGTCGGGAATCCTAAATTCATATTGACCGAATTGGCTGATGTATAAATCGCCCAGCCTTCGTTAGAGCTCTTAGTAAAATCCTTGTTGGATAATATGACCTGATCATTTCTAGTGTCGCCCTTATACCAGAAGGATACGGTGAAGCTATCCTCACCAAATTCCAAGCTGCTCTTGGTACCTACATAATTGCCGTTTCCGCTCTCTAAATGCAGAGCTTTGGTCCCGGGTAATACACCTTCTACATAACTATGATTTCCGTTCGATTCCAAATCCTCTTGATTGGTATCGTCCTTCAAATTATTATCGAATTTCATCGACGCCATAAGGGGGTTGGCATTGTCGATTTTGACTAAGTCATTATTTGATGTTACTGCGCTAACCGTATTCGATAACATAACGAACATCATCGTTAATACAAGGGTAAAGGATAACATTCTTTTCACTACAGAAAACCTCCATATTTTAAGTATTTTAAGATGCCGACTCACAACTCTCTGAGCAACTTCCGCGCTAAGATTCCAAACCTTGTTATTTGTACAACTAGATTATACTAATCACTCCTCAATCCGATGATCTGACGATACATGTGTATATGCTTTTTTTGTATATGACCATTAGTTCCCGATTAACGTCAATTACTCAGAAGCAAGGCCATTTCAATCCGTAAGCACCACCTCCAAAAAATTCTCATCCCTGCGGGAAAACAATTGCATATCGAAATCGATAGAATCTTCTAACGATTTGGGAATGTCGTGCTTAGACAAAAAAGCGATTTCCGCATTGAATTGGCCCTTCATTTGTGTTCAATTTTTTTTTTACAATATCAATAATTTTAGGATAATGGCTAATTTTCTATATACATACAAATTTCATTGTACACACCATCTTTTATTAATAGGTTAATTACGTGTAAAACTCTAATGAATATTTTGTAAAAACCGAACATCCTTGAAAGTAATTTACTTGAGTATTGCATATAAAAAGCCTTTGCTTAGCCGTAATATCATTCTAAAAGAGGTAAAGGAAATATGCTTTTTGGATTACAGGAAGAAAACTAAGAAATCGCAATTTCAGTTATTGCATCTTGATTGTTTTTTCTCTAAAAACATCAAAAAAACGCTCGGATGTCCGAGCGCTCGCTATTTATATATGGAATTATATATGGTGTAGCCTAGGAGAATCACCGAGAATCACCCTGACCTCATCGCTGCCAGAGATAGAGATGGTATCAACCAACGCTGTCAACTGAGTCTATAACGTCTCTGTACTGAGCGTAAATCCTTCGATTACGGCATCTTCGTCGATCTCAATCAGGATGCATCGTTTCCCTTGATAATTCACCTGTCTCACATACTTTAAATCCTGCGGGCTGACCGAAATCGAGGCTACCTTTGTATCGATCTTAATCGATTTTGAAGTGAATTTCGGCATAACGCTGCTTGCCTTCATTTCATAGTTCCTATCGTCGACGATCGTTTGAAACGCACGTTCCACTTCTTCCGTCGTCACGTTCTCTATGCCGCTTACTGTCAGCACACGTTCCACTTCTTTATAATCCAACTTCGGGGGTTCTTCCTCATCTTCGTTGGTTTCGATTACCTGGTGAATCTCCTCGTACACCTGTGCGAGAGTGGCTACGTCGAGTTGTTCGCCCACCACTTCCTTCACGATGTCTTCGAAAATAGCCCTCTCTTCCATTGCCGTCATGGATCTTTCGGCATTTAAGACCTGTCCGATGAAGTGCGGATCTGGATAATTTGATTTTGCCGTACAATACAGAATGCGGTTCACATCGGAATAGTTATCCGTCACGCTAGGGTAAAAGAACCCGTGCTCCGGCGAACTTAACTTGATAATCGGATCTACAATGACATTGTACTTAAATTCCCTCTCCACATAATCGAACAAGAGAGTTTTCTTTTGCTTCTCCGTGGAATTCACGCTACATAGAATGAACGGATGCGCGAACAGTTCGTCCTTCCCGCTCTCTTCGGCTTCTTCATTTCTGCCCTTGGTCGGCCGGAAATACTGTCCACGAACGAACGTGACTACTGTATCCTGTTCATACTTGGCATCCACCAACATTTTATCCACCAACAGCAGCATCAGGTCCTTCCATTCTTCAGGATCGCCTGTCGCCAAACCTTGGTGAAGTAGCACTCTCGTTGGATCCTCTGCTTCCTCCTGAAACTTCAACTCGAACAACTTCTGATCCAATTCTCCGGTCAGCAGTTTTTTGAAATTCCCCATATACAGCTCCTGCTTCTCTCTATCCACCAGAGCAAACGCCTGGCGCTCCCAATGATAGACCTCGTTGCTATCCTTCATAATATACACGTTGAGAATGTCGTTAATATTCATCATATCGTGATCCAGCTTAAATTGCTTGCGTATATGCGCGACTTCTTTCTTTATCATGATTCGCTAGACAACTCCTAAGAAGTAAATTGGTTTTATCAGTATAAACAATATAACAGCCCTTCGCTAGAAGGGCTGTTAATGTTACTTCTCTTCTCTTCAGTTCCGTTCCAAACCAACACCGCCACACACTCTACATGTGTGGGTTGTACATTTCGAAACAGACCACTTCAATGTCTGTGCAAAATTTACACCCTAAGTGAGCCGCGGAACCCTCTTGCGGCATAGTAGGATTCTGCTCCATTGTGGTACAAGAAGACAGTGTCGTAGCGACGATCGCAAAAGAGGGCCCCGCCGAGTTTTCTAATATTAGCGGGTGTTTTCACCCAGCTCGAAGTTTTCAAATCGAAGTTTCCAAGTTTCTGCAGCTCCCGGTATTGTTCTTCTGTTAAAAGCTCAATGCCCATGGCAGCTGCCATTTCTATCGCATCATTTTGTGGTTTATGTTCCTTCCTAGACTCCAACGCTTCACGGTCGTAACAAATACTTCTGCGACCTTTAGGACTTTCCGCTGAACAATCGTAAAAAATGTATTCGCCCGTATTATTATCATAATCAACAACATCCGGCTCGCCGCCAGTTCCCTCCATCTCATGAAGCGACCACAGTTTTTCAGAGTGAGCTTCAAGCTTTGCTTGTACGTTAGCCCACTCAAGGCCTTGATGGCGGTTCATATTTTTCTCAAAACGGGCTTTCAATGTTTTGAGTAGTCCCTCACGTTGTTCCGGCGATAACTCCTTATTATTACTGGTTTCACTGTTTGTCATGTTAATTTCTCCCTTCAAACATGCTACTTTCTAGTGAGCAACGCCACACTCTCCACATGAACTGTCCAAGGGAACATATCCACCGGCACCACCTCAACCGTCCGATACCCGCCGTCTTCGAGAACACGTAAATCCCTTGCCAATGTGGACGGATTGCAGCTGACATAAACAACTTTCTCCGGCTGCATCGCCAGAATGGTCTCCAGCAGTGCAGGATCGCAGCCTTTGCGCGGCGGATCAACGACGATTACATCTGCCGTTATCCCTTCCTGGCGCCAGCGTGGAATTACGACCTCCGCAGGTCCCGCCTCAAACGATGCATTGGCGATGCCGTTTAACGCCGCATTTCTAGCCGCATCCTCGATAGCTTCCGGAACGATCTCAACACCGTAAACGCGTCCTGCCTGACGAGCAAGGAACAGCGATATCGTACCGATGCCGCAGTAAGCGTCAATCACGGTTTCCGAGCCCGTTAATCCGGCATACTCAACCGCTTTGCGGTAAAGTGCTACCGTCTGCATCGGATTCACCTGATAGAATGATCTCGCCGAAATCGCGAAGCGAATGCCGTCGAGCTCATCATAGATGACCTCGCTGCCCCATAGTACCCGAGTCTCGTCGCCAAAAATAACATTCGTGTTTCGCTCGTTCACATTCTGAACGATGCTCTTCACGCCCGAAATCTCCTCACGAATACGCTCTACCCAGCGATCTGCTTGCGGCAGTCTCTTGCCATTCGTCACGAGTACGACCATAATCTCGCCAGTTACAACACCTGTCCGTACCATGACATGACGCAGTACGCCGCGCCCCGATTGTTCATCGTAAGGTGTCGCGCCGAGTTCCCGTCCGATGCGCTTCACGACACGAATGACCTCATCATTGTGCTCATGTTCAATCAGACAATCATCCATATCGATTATCCGGTGGCTTCCGCGAGCATAGAAACCAGCGATTAGTTGTCCATTATTAGAACTAACCCCGATAGGCACCGATGCCTTATTGCGATAACGCCAAGGCTCTTCCATACCAACCGTCTTGTGTACAACAATCCCCTTAGATGCACTCTCTCCATCCGAAGTTATACCTTCTCCAGCGACACTCAGCTTGCCGATCCGCATCAAGTTATCCACAACATGCTGCCGTTTCCACTCCAGCTGCGCCGGATAATCGAAATGCTGCAATTGGCAGCCGCCGCATTCCTTATAAATATCACAAGGCGGCTCGATGCGCGATGGACTCTTAAGCAGCAGCTCTTCAAGCCTCGCATAGCCGTACTGTTTCTTAACTTTCATGACCTTCGCACGAACACGTTCACCGGGAAGCGCACCTTGTATAAAAAGGGTATAACCGTCAGCACGGCCTACCCCTTCTCCATCATGTGTCAGACCGATAATATCGACGGTGACTTCTTCATTTTTTTGAAAAGGAGCATCTACTGGAGCCGCCGCTGCACCTGAATGAGCTGCACCGCGCGATCTCCCTTTGCCGCCTCTGCTTCTACCTTTATTCATAAACTCTCTCCGCTCTATCTTCAATGCTGTTACATTTTTGTTCCTATCTATCATTCCCTGATTCCTATATTCATCCGAGCTTACCGGTAAGTCGATTCCCCAGTTTCATCTGCAAAAATATGCAAATGCGACGGCAGCACCGAGAACGTACACGGCAGCACGCCGCCATATTCACCATCTAGGTTAATTTGTACATAATCCGGTGTCGTTACCTTCAACTCGTTCGTCCGAAAATGAATCACATGCGGATCATTTAAATGCTCGCCGCGCAGCGCAAGCGTCACCAGCTTAATAAACTCCGGCAAGTTGCACTTGCGGATAAGAAGAACATCCAAAAGTCCATCATCCAGCTTGGAGTCTGGAGCAAGCCGCTCGAAACCGCCGACCGAGTTGCTGTTACAAATAAGGAACATCATAAACTCATCATGAAACATACCTACACCTTCAGCCTGAAAAGTGAGTTCTGTTGGCCGAAGCCGGGTCATTTTCTCCATGCCCTTCATATAATAAGCCAGCTGCCCAATCATCGTCTTCAGCTTGCTCGGCACGTCATAGGTCAGTTCCGTTAAGGACCCGCCACCAGCAATGTTGATAAAATAACGATCATTCGCCTTACCGACATCAATCGGCCGGCTATATTGCTGAATAATGAGATCAACTGCGTATTCCCAGTGCTTCGGTATACCCATCGCCCGTGCAAAATCATTGGTCGTACCCACAGGCAATATGCCAAGTGGAGGTCGATTTTGCTTATTCGCTAGGCCATTTATAACTTCATAAAGCGTGCCATCACCACCAGCAGCTATGATCATATCGTAGCCGCGATCCGCGGCTTCGGCAGCTGCCAGCGTAGCATCTCCTTCACCAATCGTCGCATGACAGCTCGTTTCGATGCCGCCCTGCTCGAGCCGCTGAAGAATATCTGGCAACCGTTTCTTCATTTCTTCTCTTCCCGATGTCGGGTTATATATAAGTCTTGCACGTTTGATTGCCATCTCGGTTCACCCCTAACAATCATTCAACCTAACATTTATAGATTAAGCTTAGAATGCTGCTCATCATGCAAACGCTGCAGCCCGCCGAACATCTGAATCTCCAACCACTGTTCAATCGCTGCATGTGGGAGCATTGCTTTGCCGTTATACCGATACGTAAGACCGTTAAGACGAGTCGGAATGACATGGTTCGTAAAATAACCCTGGCTCAGGAACAGCGGCACTACAATGACCGCTTCGTCTGGATTCGCCGCTTGCATCGCTTTAAGTTTCTCTGCCGCTTGATCTGGCAGCAGCATAGCATACTCTGCTCGCTTATAGCCGCCGAGTGCTCGAAGCCGCTCGCCAAGCTTCAGCAGCCCTTCCTGCCAGCGCTCATGGAATACCTTTTCTTTGCTTCCATGACCAATGAGCAGCAAAGCTTCCTTCTGCGGATCTGTGGATAATGCTGCGATATTTGAATCGAGCAGTTCCGCAATTTGGGGATCATCGTCGATCGGGAGTCCATAAAGGACATTAACCTCGACACGGAACCTGCCGAGGTCACCTTCCAAATCCGTAACCGATGGTAAACCGAATGCTTGACCGATTTCATCCACATGTGTACTGCCAGAGGAAATGAACAGCGGCACTACGTACATGTCCGTTACACCCTGTCGCTCCAGCTCATCAATACCATCCTGAATAAGCCGTCCCTCCACAATCTCAAGAAAGGACGACACGATTGGAACACCTGATAAACGGGGCGAAGCCGCTGCTGCTGAAATAGCTTGATCGACTAACTGTACCCATGCAGCTTCTCTGGAGCCGTGGCTAATAACGAGAACGCCTGGCTTCATCGAATCATTCCTACCTTCCAAGACGTTCTAAAGCCATTTTATAACCATCATTTCCATAGTTCAAACAACGCTTCACTCGCGATATCGTTGCCGTGCTAGCACCTGTCTCAGCCTCGATTGCGTTGTAAGTGCTGCCTTTGCCAAGCATACGCGCTACTTCAAGTCTTTGCGATAATGACTGGATTTCATTCACCGTACACAAGTCATCAAAGAAAACATAACATTCCTCAACCGACTTCAATGTAAGTACCGCTTCGAATAATTGATCTATTGCTTTATCGTTCAGCTTTTTAAGCTGCATGCGTATTCACTCCTATTAAAACTAATGTTACTATTGTAACTTTTTTGCCCGTTTTTTTCAAACATTACCGTATTCACGCTTTACAGAATGGAAGGAACTCGGCGAGCATATTTGAAGCCTATAGACATACAAGCAACAGGCATTTAACTATAAAAAATTCAGGCAATCAGGGCATCCGTCCAATCCTTATGTTCGCCTACCCCATAAACTGTTATAAAAGAAGGGTTGTGATCCGTGTGAATTATCGCAATACCCCCGGCAGCAGCAGCCAGCAGTACGATTGGCATGGCGGTCAGCGTCTCGCGCAGGACCCGTCAAGCAAATCGTCGGGTGCAAAGTCGAGCGGCTTCAACTTTGGCGGAAATCTGCCAACGATGCCACCTGCAACACCACAAACGCAGGATATCCTGCCCACCGTTGTACCAGAGACAGCAGCTGAATTAATCGAAACGACCACCAGCACCAAAGCAAGCGGCTTCTCTCTTGCCAATCTAGGCGAAATCAAAGGATATATAGACCGTCTGGGCGGCATTGACGGTATTCTAACGACAGTTACAAAGGTCCAGAAGGTTATGTCGAGCGTTTCTCAAATGGCCCCGCTTGTCAAAGTTCTTATGGGTTCCTTCAGCAAGAAGTCATCTGACGATTCTGATGATGATGATAAAGAATGGAAGCCAAAACGCCGCAAACGTCGTAAGCCTAGTTCTGGTTCTGGTACCGGAAGCGGAGCAGCTCGCCCCCGCCGCAAGCCTAAGAAACGTTGATCCTTGGATTCAAGGTTCATTCTACACATATTTAAACATTATCGTTAAAAGTGAAGCACCCCAAATTGCCGCGACATGCGCAGCGATTGGGGTGTATTTATTATTAATTTATGCACATAATCACACACATAACAAACGGATTGTTCGACTGTGGATAACGCATTTCCTCCATATATCCACAGGATTTCCTGTTTATCAAGCCAAAACACTTCAGACATCTGTGTACAAGTTCAACCTTCGACAGGTTTCGTCAGCTTCCATCTCATTATCCATACACAGCTGTTATTACAATGTGTATATCTGCACTATTTAAAGCGAGGACAGATCAATTACACAAATAAATATTCACGAACAAAGCCGCAATAATTGAAGGATGTGTACAGATTTTCTGATAAGAAAACGAAAAGATGAACTCATACACAGCTGTTACTAACTATGTGCATAGATGCAATTTTCGCGAATATTCGATAAAGGTTGTCCACAGTCATTAATCATACTCATAAGCAGAGAACACAAAAAATAGTGAAGATAATCTCATCGCCCAAGAACCTAAGCTCATGGCGAGTGAGGTTTTCCTCACTATCTCATATCATTACTAATATCATTATACTCAAAGGTCATTCACTTATCATCATTTCTTATAGGAAAAAGAAATGAATAATCCAATAGAAGACCATAGCCATTACGATAGAGATCGGAATCGTAATAACCCATGCAATAACAATACGACCTGCAACTCCCCATTTTACAGCAGAAAAACGTTTTGCACTGCCAACACCAAGGATTGACGATGTAATAACATGTGTCGTGCTGACTGGAAGGTGAAGCATCGTTGCCGTTAGAATAACAGCTGCAGAACCCATATCGGCTGCAAAACCGTTAATCGGCTCGATTTTGAAAATTTTTGTTCCCATGGTCTTAATGATTTTCCATCCGCCGACTGAAGTACCGAGCGCCATTGCTGTTGCTGCGGATAGCTTAACCCATAGCGGAACGTCCATCGTATCTTGAATATCAGCAGCAACGAGTGCAAATACGATAATACCCATTGCCTTTTGAGCGTCATTTGTACCGTGTGAGAACGATTGGAATGCGGCAGTCAATATTTGACCAAATCGGAACCCTTTATTAACTTGATGAGGGCTTGACTTTGCAAATATTAGTTTGAGAATCCACATAATGATAAAACCAGCAGTGAATGCAAGTAAAGGTGAGATTAGCAACGCTTGTACGATTTTGATTACGCCGTCTGAGTTAATCGCGCCTGTGCCTGCTCCCGCGATAACTGCTCCTATGAGTGAGCCAATCAAAGCGTGTGAGGATGAGGACGGGATACCAAACCACCAAGTAACCAAATTCCATACAATAGCCGATATGAGAGCAGCAATGACAATTGGAACGCCATACTCCAGCTGTGCTGGGTCTGCAACTCCTTTACCAATTGTTGCTGCAACGCCTGTAAAAGTAACCGCACCGACAAAGTTCATAACTGCAGCTAATATTATTGCAACCCTAGGTTTTAACGCCCGAGTGGAAACAGCAGTTGCAATAGCATTGGCCGTGTCATGAAATCCATTTATAAAATCAAACGAAAGCGCTAGAAATACGACAATCCATAGAACGATTAAATCCATTGTGAAAGACTCCTACTCTCCAGATTAGCTATTACGCATAATAATTGATTCCAGCGTATTGGCAACGTCCTCACAGTAGTCGGTCGTTTGCTCCAGCATCTCATAAATCTCTTTGCGCTTCATTAGCTCAATTGGATCATTGACGTTCATGAACAAGCTCTTGATGCATACACGAAGCAGGTCGTCAGCTTGATTCTCCAGCTCGTTAAGAGCAATATTCGGCTCACGAATGGCAAGCAGCTTACGCTCTGTCAACAGGTAGATCGCTTTTTTGATTTGGTGCGATGAGCGAACGAGAATATCACCAAATAGAGTTATGTACTCGTCCTTTTCAAGAATGTTGTACATTTCGAATCGAGATGCACATGCTTCTATGCCATCAAGCACATCATCAAGTGAAGATGTAAGGGCCATAATATCTTCACGTTCAATCGGAGTAATGAACGTTTTGTTTAGCTCCTTCAAAATCGTGTGAACATGCTTGTCGCATTTGCTTTCGTATTCCTTCATTGTCTTAGCGAAAGCTGATACGTCCGATAGGTCTGACAGGCCTTTTGCAAAGTACTCAACAGCCTCGACAATTGCGTCAGCCATCTCTTCGAACGTCTTAAAGAAAATATCCTTTTTCTTGAACATCGTAATCCCCTTTACTCGACTTGATGTTTAGGCGTACTGCTATGAGCCCACAATATCTTAACATAGTTTACACTTAAATTGTTAAGAGAATGTAAAGGTTTCATGAAAAATTTTAGTTTTTCATAATAAAATTAAAAAAGACGCAATCCTGTAACAAGATTGCGTCCTCTTTATCCTCGGGAGCTCATCCGTTAACGTCTGTTAACAGTGTCTCCAACATGCTATTTTTATACCCAAATTATATGCCCTTCGAACGTCGGCTTGTTCGGTACGATGTGAAAGAAAGTTTTGCCAGGAACAAATGGCAGCTCTGTTCCGTTCTTTATGATTCTAATCATCCCGTCAGGAGCTCTTACCCATTCCGCTTCGATTACTTTTCCCTTCTGGAATAGCATTGCGGAGCCTCCTTTAGTCAAATCGACAGCCAGTCGGCCCTCATTATCCATCGTCTTGTGATCCGCTCCCAGCACAACAAGGTTCGTGCCGGAAAGCTGCTCATTATTGTTTAGATCAATATGAGGTTTGTCCCCAATTGACCGTTTATATAAGCCTGATACCGCATCATACTTGTATCCCACATTATAATTTTTGAGCATAAAATTGATCGTAATATCCACAGCTTGAATACCTGCTTCTGAAGAGCCCGCTTCCGCAAATGTGTACGGAGGAACCTGTTTGGCCATACTATATTTCTTCTTCTCAGCGCCCTCGCGCAGTTTCTCTAAGCTTGAATATAAATTATGCGGCGCCTTACGTTCCTTGCTTCTCCAGAAATAGCTGCCCGCATTCGAAATCTCATCTAAATAGGGCTTGCCTTGTCGTTGCAGCACCGCGTACCCATCATTACTTGCGCCTGCATGAGCTAGCACTGCTCCGTAGCTGTCGCCAATATCAATAAGGTAAGGCCTAATGCTGCGTATCGGTCCAATCGTATCCGTTAATGCAGTCGTGCTTTGAAAAACAGCGATTAAACGCGTAATGCCGCCTTCAGCTAAAACTTCCCATATGACATCAGCGTTTGTTAGCCCTGATTGTGGACGAGCCGCAGCGAAATTATTAATCATGACAACAATCGGTCTTGCTTCAGCAGCCTTCTCCAGCTTGATTCCGCTAAGAGGCGCATCAAATGGCAGCGGGGTCGGCTCCGCCGATGGCTCGTCCGTTCCATTAGTATCGCTGATATCACTTGTTTGCTGAGGTACTTCATTGCTGCTGTTCCCGCCGCTGCATGCTGTAATGAAAAGTATGAATGATAATAAGAGCAAAGCCGCCGATAATCGGATTCTTTTTCCCATACGTTAACCTGCCTTTTCCCGCTAAAACATAGCTTGTATTCGTTTTCACTTCACTTCCATTTAAACACAATTCATGACGGTTGTCTTGACAAAATAGTTGCTTTCTCGGTTAAAAAATTTATATATTGCACATAGTAATCCTATCTCCTGCCAGAAAGAGGGTATAGACATGAGCAGAAGGAGCGGTCTAATCAGCATATGGTTATCCTTTTCCATTCTCTTATTAAGCGTAGGCTTAGTGTCACATGTAATGTCTATTCCCTTGATCCTTGGAGTAGCTAAACGTGATTCCTGGCTGTCCGTCATTGTTGCGGCTCCATTTTTTTTACTATGGATTCTAATTTTGTTCAGCATATTGAAACGGTTGCACGGAGAACGTTTACCTGATTGGATAGAAAGAGAGTTTGGTATAGTTCCAGCTTGGCTGTTCCGATCATCAGCAATTGTTCTTCTATTCACATCTGGCTGCTATACACTATTCGACACATCGATGTGGACTACAGCTACCTATATGCGGCAGACGCCAATGGCTGTCATCATCGTCTTATCTCTCATCGTGTCTTTGCTTGCGGCTTACGGAGGGATTACTGTGATCGCTATGACATCGAGTATTTTGCTTCCTATTGTCATCTTACTTGGTTATTTTGTATCCATTGCAAACTCGAAATACAAAGATTACAGCCTGCTTTTTCCAGTACTGGAGAATGGTTGGCATCCTGTAATTAACGGCTCGTTTTATACGCTGGCCGGCCTAATGGAGTTGTGGGTCCTTCTGCTCTTTCAGCATAAGCTGCGGAGCAAGCTTCGCTGGTGGCATTTTATATTACTCGCCTTTTTTTTACTCGGTATGGCCATTGGACCCACAATCGGTGCTATATCCGAATTTGGAGCTTTCGAAGCAGCCAAGCAGCGTCATACTGCTTTCGAGCAATGGAAAATTGTCAGTATCGGCAAACTGCTGCAGCATATTGATTTTTTATCGATCTATCAATGGCTTTCCGGCTCCTTCGCCCGAATTACGCTCTCGCTTTATTTGATAACAGATTTACTAAATGTCCGAAAACCACATAAACGAATGATGACCTTAATCATTTGCGCTAGCGTGATGCTTATTGTCGTACTTCAGCCTTGGCGAGACGATCTGACATTGAACTACTTAGCTACAATTCATTTCCCGGTATCAGCCATCTATGTAACAAGCCTTACCATCTTTCTTGCATTCGCTGTGTTACTGCGCAGCAAACGAAAGGAGCCTGCATCCAATGAATGAATCAAATGCTGATCATGTGGATAAACCCATTTATTTAAATGAGCATACACTTCGCAATTGGTTTGCGTCTGCCAATGACGTTATTGTATTCACTCATATGTTCGGCGAGACATCAGCATCCGTTCAAGGCGTTTTCATTTATTGCACGGGCATGGCGAAGTCAGAAATGATTAATGAAATTATCATGCCTGAACTAAGTCATGTATTTGAAAATACACGTTTCCTCAGACGAGAGGACATCGAGCGCAGCGCTAGTCTGCAATGGCTTGTTCATGATCTATCTAATCAAACTATGAACCGCAAATTACTTGCCTCTTATATATATGATGGGCATCTTGCCTTTTGTCTTCCGTCGCTTCAGCTGTTATGGACGGTCGATATCGCTAACTTCCCTAACCGCGAACCCAGTGAATCATCTACTGAGGTATCCATTCGCGGACCAAAAGATGGATTTGTGGAGCAGTTAGGTGTTAACGTCGCACTCGTACGAAGACGCCTTCGCACAGATATGTTGGTCTGTCAATATTTCGTGATAGGCTCTCGGACGCTTACAAATACGGCCCTGCTATACATTGAGGACATCGCCGATCCGGAGACTATCGAGCAGATTGGACAGAAGTTATCCAGCATCGATGTGGAGAAGCTCGTTTCGATCGGCCAGCTTGAAGAGATACTCGATCATAAAGCGATTACATTATTTCCGTTTAATGATTACACGGGTCGGCCCGACTTTGCTGTGGAATGCTTGCTTAATGGTCGTTTTATCATTTTTGTAGATGGTAATCCAACCTGTATCATCGCTCCAGTTAATTTATTCCTGTTAATGAAATCGCCTGAGGATGGTTATTTCCCTCCTGTAGCTGTCAATATGGGACGTGTTCTCCGGCTTTTCGGACTACTGATGACCATCTTTCTACCAGGATTATATATCGCGCTTACAACCTTTCATACAGATCAAGTACCTTTCGCGCTTCTCGCTACCATATCCTCCGGAAGACATGGACTCCCGATGGAAGCACAGCTGGAAATGTTTTTTATTATGTGTCTAATGGAGTTGTTTCGTGAGGCAGGCGTTCGTCTGCCAAGCTCAATAGGACAAACCTTAACTGTCGTTGGCGGTTTAATTATTGGTGATGCTGCGATACGGGCAGGGATGATCTCTCCGCTCATGATCGTTGTTACGGCGATTACGGTTGTATCCGGCTCCACTCTCGTCAATCAAACGCTGATAAGCACGACCATTTTGCTGCGCTTCTTCTCTTTCTTTATGGCAGCCACGCTCGGTATGTACGGGTTTATTTTGTCGTTCATTTTATTTGTCATCTATTTAACATCCATAGAATCATACGGCATTCCGTATTTAGCCCCTGTGACTCCGCTGAATTTGAAGGAGCTTGCCATTTCACTGATCAAACTCCCATTTCTATGGAGCAAGCGCAGGCCGGAATATCTTCATACGCAGAAGTCGAGAAAGGATGGAAAAAAACCGTGAGCCGGATGTTTCGTGCCTTATCATTTTTGTGCGTATTAAGCGCCTGCTTAATACTTTCCGGCTGCTGGAGCGCATCGGAGGTACAGGATGTAAGCTATGTGAAAGCACTTGGTATCGACTATGAGGACAAACAATTCCTGGTCTACGTCCAGCTCCTTGATTTCTCTAATATCGCGAAGTCCGAGGCAGGAGGAAAGGCCAATCAGCGAGCAGTCGTATGGATTGGAAAAGGCAGGGGAGCTACATTAATAGCGGCCATATCCGATTTGTTGAAAACAGCACAATTCCAGCTCTCCTGGGATCACGTCTCATCCATTATCCTCTCGGAGCGTGTTCTCATCGAACATGGAAACAACATCATTGAAATGATTAACCGTTTTCCTGATATTCGGTATAACTGTTGGATTTATGGTACTCGCTCGCCTCTAGACAAGCTGCTGGCTACAACACCATTTTTCAAACTTTCACAGCTGGCTACCATCATGCATGATCCGCTGCGTAATTATAAGCAGTATTCTGTTTATCCACCTATCTTACTTTTCCAATATATTGCCAAATTGAACGAGTCTTCCGCAACGGCTTACTTGCCTTTTCTAGGTTTAAATGAAGCCCAGTGGGAGGAATCGTCTGTCAACATGCCTATGCTGATGATCAATGGGGCTTTTTTCAAATATGGTGAGCACGCAAAGGGTTTCATTCCCCGTACCAAGCTGGAAGGGTATCATTGGCTGCTTCCCAGTATGAAATCCTCGCCGCTTACGATCGAAAAAGACGGCAAACAATACGGACAGCTTACGATCATGCGCCCAAAAATCAAAATCAAGCCTATTATTCGAGGCTCAGAGGTACTATTTCACATAAAAGCCAGCTATGTGTGCGGGATGTATGAATATTTATCCCCTGTCTCCTATGAAGAAATGATCAAAATGACTGAGGAAACAATTATGAAGCAAATTATGGACACGTATAACGAAGGATTAAAAATCGGGGTCGATCCGTTTAATCTCGGATATGAGCTGCATCGCAAGAACCCTGAACTGTGGAAAAAGCTTTCGAATAACGGCAAGGAGCTTGTCATTCATTCGAAATCCATTGAAAAGCTCGATATTAAAGTAACCATTCCGTATAACGGCAAGTATAAGCGTCAGACCAAATAGAAGGAGCCCGCTCTTGATAAACAAGAACTGGCTCCTTCTTACCTCTGCTATTCAATTAATCAATTTAAATACTCCAGTGATGCCAATCCTCTTGCTGTTTATCAAGTCTGTTGAGCCAATCCGAGGTTACACGAATCGCATCCTCTTGATAACTGCGTGCGGAATACGTATGATTCGCTTGAAAAATAATTTCCTTGTCGCAAAGGCCTTCGCTGCGAGTCCAGAACACCTTCTGATAGAGGAAGCTGTAGTCAACAGGAATAAGCTCATCGCTTGTACCGTGAACCAAGAGCACTTCGCCTCCAAATTTAGTAGCTGCTTGGAAAGGCTGATGCTGGAGCAGCGAATCGAAAAAAACAGGCTGAAGTGTGTAGCCTAAATAATCGGAGCTGCCTCCTGTGACGGCATTGTCATAGCTGCTGCGTCCCACGATCCGTACAATATCATTGAAGGGATACGCAACCGGCGACCATAGCACAAGTCGTTTGGCACGCTTGTCTTTAACCGCTGTCATAATGGCAACCGCTCCGCCGAGACTATGCCCGAGTAATACTATTCTGAGTGGATCAACACATTCCATGCTTGCTAAGTAATCAATTGCGGTTCTTGTCTGATCAACCATCGAATCAAAGCCGAGCGCACCGTAATCTCCGCTGCTCTCGCCACAGCCTCCGTAATCAAAGCGAAGAACATAAGAGCCTTGCGCTGCCAGCGCACGAGCCGTCTTAACGAACAACCGATCAACGCCAACACGAGAGCCGATGAATCCATGGCATATTATGATTGCTTGTCGTTTGTCTGAATCACTCTTATTTCCATCTGCGGGGTAATGCAGCGTTGCCGCAAGCTCAAGCTCATTATGTCGCAGCGTCAAGTGCTTTTCCATCCCGAAAACCTCCTGATTGCCTATATGTAATAATTCCTACCCGTATACTATGAATTAATATTAAAACCATAATATCATCTCTGATCTGTACCTGTCAATCACACTTGAAAAAAATAAATACATTCCACTGTACGCCGCTGCAAGTCGGGACATACTATCCCTAAGTATAATTGATTCACATTTTTGGGAGGTGCATAAGCATGCCTTTATGGATTGCATGGATTAAGGACAATTGGCTATCCTTGCTGCTTATTTTAGGAATCGTAGTTGCTGTGTTATATGTAATTCGCAACCGTAAACTTCTATTTTACAAAGAATGACGATTGAAGCACCGCGATACGCAGAGGCAGCTTTCTATTCCTCCTGCATAATCGGCACTTTAATCGTCACAATTGTACCAGCTCCACGCTCACTGTCAATGATCAACTGACCGTCGTGGAGCTCAATAATCTCTTTGCAAATCGCGAGTCCTAGACCAGAACCGCCTTTCCCCGTTCTTGCCTTATAAAACTTTTCGGTGACATGCGGCAAATCCTCCGTTTCGATACCACATCCCGAATCCGATACGGTGAGCATTGCACTGTCCTGCTCGATGGTTGTAACAACACGTATCGTACCTCCGGCCGGCGTAAATTTGAGCGCATTGTCAATTAAATTGATGATCACCTGCTTAAGACGATTGGCATCCCCGCGAACGACAATAGGGCTTTTTCCATAGGCAGCTAGTATCCTTACCTGCGTATGCTCTTCTCGTACCGCCAGCTGATTGACTGTTTCTTTAACTGGACCATTGAAATCAAGCATTTCTCTGTGCAGCTCCATCGTTCGTGCCGACAGCTTTGAGAAGTCGAGCAGATCCTCAACAAGCCCCGATAAGCGCTCCGTTTCCTTGCTAATAATGGATAAACCGAGCTTTACTTCTTCACTGTCCTCCGTAGGTTCACTTTCCTTCAGAGTCTCACTCCAGCCCTTAATTGATGTAAGAGGCGTGCGAAGCTCATGCGATATAGACGAGATGAAATCGTCCTTGAGCTTCTCGCGATTGCTGAGCTCTAATACCATCGCATTAAACGTTTCTGCCAATTGTCCAATCTCATCGTCATTACGTTGAATCGCACGGTGCGTCCAATCACCATCAGCCATATAACGCGCCGCACGTGTAAGCTCACGAATTGGCTTCACTATACGCTGTGCGAGAAATAAGCTTAAGCCAAGAAACAGAAGCACAACGCCGATACCTACCGCAATGGCCATCCGTATAAGCAAGCTAACCATTGCATCCACTTGATTAAGCGAAGCAGAATACCGAAGCATGGACACGACGCGGGTTTCATTCCAAAGCGGAATAGTCACCGACATCACACGTTCGCCATAATAGGGGTCAACGCCCCTCCAGCTTCCTGTTGACCCTGCAATAGCTGACTTCACGTCAGTTGTCGTGTAACGAATATCCGGGGCAAACCCGTCGGAATCAATTCGAATTTGGCCGGTAGTATCGAGAAGCTGCAGGCGAATTCCGCTCTCCACCATATATTGCAAAATATAATCGCCCTGTTCTTTTACTGTAAGCGAAGAGAGGGAACGACTATGCAGTGTTAACGCTGATTCTGCTCGCTGCTTTACCGAGCTTTGCGCGCTTCCGTAATAGTAGTTCCACATTAATGCTGCAAACACGCCGCCAAGTACGCTGACGACAAGCACGATGAGCAGCAAATAGCTCCACACCATTCTCGTTTGGACGCTTTTCATACGTCGCCGCCCCGCTTCCACCGATAACCGTAGCCCCAGACCGTTTCAATAAAGTCTGGGTCAGAGGGGGTTTTCTCGATTTTTTGGCGGATTCTGCGAATGTTCACATCTACCACCTTAAGATCGCCGACGTAATATCTTCCCCATACCTCTGTCAAAATATGATCACGGCTGACACTCTCTCCTACCCGCTCCATCAGCAGCCTTACTAACGTCCATTCCGTTGGCGTCAAAATAATTTCCTTCTCCTGCTTCCACAGCTTCCGTTCTGCAACGGAAAGCCTAAACGGCTTCACCTGAAGCTCTTTATGGAAGCTGCCATATTGTACAGGCGGTTGTACATAAATTGCAGCTGCTAATTCCGCCACAGGTGCTGTCTCAAGCCTAAGAGCCTCTTCACTTGCGGCTGCCGCGTGCAGCTCTTGCGCTTGTTCAGGTGCCTCAGGTTTCATTCGACGATAGAGTGATTTAATCCGTGCAATAAGCTCGCCTGGGCTGAAGGGCTTCTGAACATAATCGTCCGCTCCAAGCTCCAGCCCGTGTATTTTATCCTCTTCCTGTGATTTCGCTGTGAGCATAATAATACCCATGCGCGGAAAACGGGATCTCAGCTGCTCACACACTTCAAAACCGCTGATTGTAGGCAGCATAACGTCCAGCAGCGCAATATCGATAGGCCCTTCCGTTTCTGCAAGAGCTAACGCCGCTTCTCCCGTTTCCGCTTCAATTACTTCCATATCGTTGCGCTTCAGGTTAATGCGGACGAAGCCCCGGATAGACTCCTCATCCTCCAACAATAATATACGCATAGCTTAAAGCACCCGCTTTTCTATCTTAATCGTTACGAATGGTCAGAGAAGTTGCTAACTCTGCTTCCACTTCCGCCATCTCGCTAAACGCCTGCCGATCCGCTGTGGGCCACTCTGCAGGAGCTTCCTCTACGAATGATACTGCAAATATATTTCCACTGTCGGTCATAAGCTGCCGATAATGCTTAGACTGCTGCTTCCAATCCGCCTCGACACTCGCCCACTGCTTTTGGGGCACGGCATATAAAGTTGCGAGCTTCGCTGTTAGATTCGACTTCGCATTCCAATAATCGATCGATACAACAGCATACGGCTCGTCCAAGCTATGCAGTGTATAACGCCCTATCCATTGCTCAGGGATACGAAGCTGAATGCCGTAGCTATAGTCAGAAAATTCCTCTGTAATTTTCACAAAATCAGACTTGCCATCCCACTGCATCCATTCATTCAACCATTTAGAATTGACGTATGCAATATCTTTATAACCCGGGGCTTCCTTCGCCCATGGCAGCTCCAAGATACCGTCGCCGTTAATATCCTTGCTCATCGTAGGCGTTCCGCTTATTCCTTCTTGTCCAATCGAGCTATTCGGATAAACCAGACGCAGCCTGTTTCTGTCCCACACGTACATCGTGGTGTAGGTGCTATGTGCTCCGGTGGACGCCTCCAAAATAATGCCTCGATGTCTCGGTGAAATTCGTCCAATTAGTAGACGATCATAATTATTCACTTCTTTATACAGGTTCTGTGTATAGAGCTCCCGCAAGCTGCCGTTCGTCCAATTGAAAATCGTCAAATGAAATTCGGGCAATGCCATCTCCTGTTTTGCACCGATTTCCGAGATAATCGCAAGTTCAAGCCGTCCGTCCTCATTAAGATCTCCCGTATCTCCGTAAGAATAGGGCAGCGTCTCCACAGGCTTTAGCATCAGCTTTCCATCCTCGTTGCGTATAGGCTTAGTTTTAAACGAATAAATCTCAAGCACATTGGGACTATCGAAAGCCCCGATCCAACCGATCATAATTTCCATTTGACCGTCGCTATCGAGATCCTCAATTTTCAGCCAATCGATTAATCTAGCCAGCGGCTGCTGAATAAGCACCCACGGTTTCCATAAAGAATTTGTATATGTAAACACCATTAATTCGGGTGAGCTATATTCATTGTAATAAGAAACAACGGCCTCTTCCGTGCCGTCTCCATCGACATCTATTAGGCGAATCGCTTCCATATGATCCTCTCTAAGAGGCAGCGTGAGCTTGCTGTAATCTGGCAAGTTTTTTTCTATCGCATGTACGATGGCCTGTTTCTCTGGCGATATGGCAGGCTTCTGCAGAAGATCTGCTGGTGCGGCTGTATAACGACAGCCTGTTGCCAAGAATAGGAGTGAAATGACACTAGCGAGCACTAGACTCGCTCTCATGATTTGCCCACGCCTATGCTTGGCATTCGAATCACTTACGTTACCCAACTTTACAGCCTCCTCATGCGTGTACTGCAGTTAAGCGACTTGATCGGCAGTTACTAATGTATAACCCATCTCTTCTAAAATATCAATAATTGCAGGTAAAGCTTGTACCGTGTTCTTAATATGCTTGCTTCCAAAAGAGTGCATTAATATCATACCATTTGGCCTTGCCTCATTCTTAATCATTTTGATCATATCAGCAACCGATGTCCCAGCCCAGTCCCGTGTGTCGATATTCCAACCGATTAATTCACGATCATTGTCTTTCACTACTTCCTTAACCTTATCCGACAGAGCCCCATATGGTGCACGTACCATAACAGGCGTAATGCCTATAGCTTCTTTAATTGCTGTATCCGCGGTCATAAATTGCTCAATAATTTGTCGTTTATCTAACTTGGATAAATCTTTATGATTGTTTGTATGATTGCCAATTGCATGTCCTTCATCTACGATACGCTGCAATACTTCAGGGTATTTACTTACTTGTTGTCCAACTACAAAAAAAGTAGCCTTTACTCCCTTTTCCTTCAGGATATCCAAAATAGCTGTCGTGTAACGCTTATCCGGACCATCATCGAAAGTAAGAGCGATAAGCTTCTCTTCTTTATTAGGCTTCTCTTCCGATACACTTTGATCTGGCTTATCCAGAATGTCGTCCGTTTCAGGAACTGTAGGCTTATCCTTGCCCTCGGCATCGCCATGGACGATATTACCATCTTCACTACCGGGGGTTCCGATTATAATGACATCTCCATCGCCATCTGTTCCACTCTCAGTTCCTGGCTCCTTCTCAGTGCTTCCTCCACTCACGACGGAGTCTTTCCCGCCTGACAAGGGGTTGGATACGTTTAATGACTCTTTTGCCCCACAACCGCTGAGCACCAACAATATCGCAGTCAAAATAACCGCAATAAGCAACTGATAACGCTGTTTTTCATTTTTCAAAGCTCTCACCTTCTATTCCTCGCTGATAGATTTATTGTAACGCTGTCATAGATACATAGAGTTACAAATTAGTAACACCATTCGAGTGTTTTTGACACATTTGACAGCATATTAGGCAAAACAAAAAAAGCCAACCAGAAATCTCCGGTTGGCCCATTACAAGGAATTGTACATATACGAGGCAGAACTAGACTAGATCAGCGCTTTAGCAGCAATATCTGTGCGATTTTGTTTGCCTTCGAAATCAATAACACTAACTGCTTCGTATGCACGAGCACGAGCTTCAGCAATGTCGCGACCGCGGCCAACGATACCAAGTACGCGGCCTCCGTTAGTTACGAATTGTCCATCCTTCTCAGCCGTCCCCGCGTGGAACACGAGTGCGCCTTGTGCTTCTGCTTCTGCAAGACCGCTAATTACGCGTCCTTTTGGATACGAAGCTGGATAACCCTCAGAAGCAACAACAACACAAACTGCAGCTTCATCGCTCCATTGAATATCGAGTTGATCTAGATTGCCATTTAGTGACGCAAGCACGATGTCAATCAGATCCGTTTGCAAACGCGGCAATACTACCTGAGTTTCCGGATCGCCCATGCGCGCATTAAATTCAATCGTTTTTGGACCGTCATTAGTAATCATAAGGCCGGCAAACAGAACACCGCGGAATGGGCGGCCTTCGCTGACCATTGCCTTTGCAGTAGGAATAATAATGTTCTGGATCGATTCCTCAATGATTGCTGGATCGATGTGAGGCAGCGGTGTATAAGTTCCCATACCGCCCGTATTCGGACCTTTGTCACCATCAAAGATCGGCTTATGATCCTGTGCAGGAACCATAGCGCGAACCGTCTCGCCGTCAACGAATGCAAGAATGGACATCTCTTGCCCAACAAGACATTCTTCAATTACGATTTGGCTGCCCGCTTGACCGAACACCTTATCCACCATCATGTCACGCAGCGCCTGCTCCGCCTCTTCAAGCGTAGCCGCAACTGTAACTCCTTTACCCGCTGCCAAACCGTCAGCTTTAATGACGATTGGAGCAGATTGCTCGCGGAGGTATGCAGAAGCTGACTCATAATCAGTGAAGGTTTCATATTTTGCTGTTGGAATATCGTATTTTTTCAGCAAATTTTTCATAAAAATTTTGCTTCCTTCGATCTCTGCTGCGTTTTTGCGTGGACCGTATGCTGCGATACCAGCTGCTTCGAACGCATCTACGATGCCATCCGCAAGAGGATCATCTGGACCTACAAAAACAAGATCAATTCCAGCATCCTTTGCGAATTGAATGAGCTCATCGAATTGGTTGACCGCAATCGGCACAATTTCTGCAAGCTGCGCGATACCCGCGTTGCCTGGCGCGCAAAAAATTTCTTTTACCTTCTCGCTTTTCTTAAGCGCCCAGACGATTGCATGCTCTCGTCCACCGCCGCCAACTACCAAAATACGCATAATCATTAACCTCCCAAATGACTAGTTGAAACAGATGCAGCCGCCGCCAGCGCCAGCTCTCTGTCGTTAACGTGCGGCTGCCTATTTGAATTGCTTCGTTCGATGTTAGTGTTTAAAGTGACGTACGCTTGTGAATACCATCGCGATGTTGTTCGCATTAGCTACAGCAATGGACTCAGCGTCCTTGATCGAGCCGCCTGGTTGAATGATAGCCGTGATGCCTGCTTTCGCAGCAAGCTCCACCGTGTCGCCCATCGGGAAGAATGCATCGGAAGCAAGAGCTGCTCCTTTTGCCGCTTCGCCAGCTTGCTCAATTGCAATACGAGCTGCGCCAACGCGGTTCATTTGACCTGCGCCTACGCCGATCGTCATATCGTCTTTCGCAAGCAAAATCGCATTGGATTTCACATGTTTAACAACTTTCCAACCGAATAGAAGCTGTTTAAGCTCCTCCGCAGTTGGCTTACGATCTGTTACGAACTGAAGATCGGCTTCAGTAACCGAGTGAACGTCGCTCTCTTGTACGAGCATGCCGCCGTCAACCGAAGTCACAAGCCATTCCGGTTTGCGCTCGATAGCTGCGGATAGCTCGCCTAGCTTCATCAAACGGATGTTTTTCTTTTTCGTCAAAATCTCTAGCGCTTCTGGCGTGAAGTCAGGCGCGATGATGATTTCTAGGAAAATGCCGCCAAGCAGCTCAGCTGTATCAGCGCCAATCGTGCGGTTAGCAGCTACGATACCGCCGAAGATCGAAGTTGGATCAGCCGCATAAGCTTTTTGATAAGCCTCATGAATAGTAGCGCCGATTCCTACGCCGCAAGGATTCATATGTTTTACAGCAACTACAGCTGGCTCGTCGAATTCTTTAAGAATCGCAAGAGAAGCGTTAGCGTCGCTGATGTTATTGTAGGATAACTCTTTGCCATGCAGCTGCTCAGCTGTTGTAATATTGCCAGCTGCTGCAAGCGGCTTGCTGTAGAAAGCAGCCTTCTGGTGCGGGTTCTCGCCGTAACGAAGATCCTGTACCTTCTCGTAAGTTACTGTGTAAGTCTCAGGAAGCGGCTCTCCCATTTGTTTGGAGAGGTAGTCCGAGATTAGAGAATCGTAAGCCGCTGTATGACGGAATACTTTTGCAGCTAGACGTTTACGCGTTTCAAGTGTCGTGTCGCCTTGCGCTTTCACTTCTTCAAGAATCGTGCCATAGTCGCCAGCATCAACAACAACCGTTACGAATGCGTGGTTTTTGGCAGCTGAACGAAGCATCGTTGGTCCGCCGATATCAATGTTTTCAATCGCGTCCTCATACGATACATCTGGTTTTGCGATTGTTTCTTTGAACGGATACAAGTTAACGATAACGAGGTCAATATAGTCAAGGCCAAGCTCTGTCATCGCCTTTTGATGCTCTTCGTCATCACGAACCGCTAGAAGCCCGCTATGTACCGCAGGGTGAAGCGTTTTTACACGTCCATCCAAAATTTCCGGAAAGCCCGTCACATCGGAAATACCGATTACCGGAACGCCTTCCTTTTGCAGCAGGTTGAACGTACCGCCCGTTGATATGATTTGCACACCTTGGCTTGCCAATTCTCTCGAAAACTCCACAATTCCCGACTTGTCGGAAACACTAATTAACGCTCTACGAATAGCCATGCAAATACCTCCTCATCTATTTGACCAAACCTTTGCTTATCCCAAAATAGAAACTTTTATCCGTCAGCCAACCCGCGTTTGAGCTTATTTCCGCCGCTTCCGCGAGCAATAGGTCTATTTTCTAGACCTATTTCACTAAAACGAGCCTTAGTTTGTGGAATAGATCTACTATGTAGATCTATTCCGTCAGCTAACCCGCGTTTGAGCTCATTTCCGCCGCTTCCGCGAGCAATAGGTCTATTTTCTAGACCTATTTCACTGAAACGAGCCTTAGTTTGTGGAATAGATCTACTATGTAGATCTATTCCGTCAGCCAACCCGCGCCTACCCACGTTGGAGCTCATTTCCGCCGCTTCCGCGAGTAATAGGTCTACTTTCTAGACCTATTTCACTGAAACGAGCCTTAGTTTGTGGAATAGATCTACTATGTAGATCTATTCCGTCAGCCAACCCGCGCCTACCCACGTTGGAGCTCATTTCCGCCGCTTCCGCGAGTAATAGGTCTACTTTCTAGACCTATTTCACTGAAACGAGCCTTAGTTTGTGGAATAGATCTACTATGTAGATCTATTCCGTCAGCCAACCCGCGCCTACCCACGTTGGAGCTCATTTCCGCCGTTTCCGCGAGCAATAGGTCTACTTTCTAGACCTATTTCACTGAAACAAGCCTTAGTTTGTGGAATAGATCTACTTTCTAGATCTATTCCATCAGCTAACCCACGTTGGAGCTCAATTCCGCCGTTTCCGAGAGCAATAGGTCTATTTTCTAGACCTATTTCACTGAAACGAGCCTTAGTTAGTGGAATAGATCTACTTTCTAGATCTATTCCGTCCACCAACCCACGTTTGAGCTCATTTCCGCCGCAGCAGCTTAGCTGCTCACTGTCACATGTCGGCCATCCAGCGATACGCGGCCTTGTGCAATTTGCTGAATGACTGCAGGCAGCAGCAATTGCTCAGCTGCATGTATACGCTCCGCAAGCGAGTCTTCCGTATCACCGTCAACCACTTCAACAGCATGCTGCGCGATAATCGGTCCGCTGTCCATGCCGCCGTCCACATAATGAACAGTAACACCGGTCAGCTTAACGCCGTACGCCAGTGCCTGTCCGATACCGTTAACACCTGGGAATGCCGGCAGCAGCGCCGGATGGATGTTAATCATTTTGCCGTAGAAAGGCTCAACGAGCACCGACGTAATAATGCGCATGTAGCCTGCGAGCACAATCAGCTCAACACCGCGGCGCGCCAGCTCGGCAATAATTTCAGTCTCATAAGCTTCGCGAGACGGATACTCCTTCGGCGTAAACAGGAACGTGTCCACGCCAGCCTTACGCGCACGCTCCACAACGGGAGCGGCAGGCTTATCACAAACAAGAAGCTCGATGGTTACATCGAGCTTCCCCTCCTGCACCGCATCCACAATCGCTTGGAAATTCGTACCTTGTCCAGAAGCGAAAACAGCGATGCGAAGTGATCCCATTATACATCCGCTCCCGTAAACGTTACGATGCGGCTTCCTTCCGTAACCGTTCCGATACGGTAAGCCTGCTCACCAAGCTCAGAAGCAATACGAAGAGCTTCATTTGCTTGATCAGCTGGAACAACAATAACTAGACCAATACCCATATTGAAAGTCGTGAACATATCACGATTCGTAATGCCGCCTTTATTTTGCATCAAATCGAAGATTGGCAAAATCGGCCAAGAGCCATATTCCACGTCAACATTCACGCCTTCCGGCAGTACCCGCGGAATGTTCTCGATAAAGCCGCCGCCTGTAATGTGCGCCATGCCTTTCACTTCTACTTGCTCAACCAGCTTAAGCGCTGATTTCACGTAGATACGAGTTGGCTCGATCAACACATCGCCTAGCTTAGCGCCGCCAAGCTCTTCAAGCTCTTGATCAAGCGAATAGCCCGCATCCTCAAGAAGCAAACGACGAACGAGTGAGAAACCGTTGCTGTGGATACCGCTCGAAGCAAAGCCGATAACTGCATCGCCAGCAGCGATTGTTGATCCGTCGATCATTTTTTTCTTATCCACAATACCTACTGTAAAACCAGCGATATCATATTCTCCGCCTTGATACATGCCCGGCATTTCAGCCGTTTCCCCGCCGATGAGCGAACAGCCAGCTTGAACGCAGCCTTCAGCGATCCCTTTTACGATTGCTTCGATTTTCTCAGGCACAACCTTGTCGCATGCCAAGTAATCAAGGAAGAATAACGGCTCCGCGCCTTGTACGATAATATCGTTCACGCACATCGCAACGGCATCAATGCCGATCGTGTCATGCTTGTCCATTGCAAAAGCAAGCTTCAGCTTCGTTCCAACGCCATCCGTTCCAGACACGAGCACAGGCTCATCATACTTGTCCTTGTTAAGGCTGAACAGACCGCCAAAGCCGCCAAGCTCTGCCAGTACCTCTGGACGGTAAGTCCGCTTTACGTGCTTCTTCATCCGTTCAACCGCTTCGTTGCCTGCCGCGATATCGACACCGGCTTTTTTGTACGCTTCTGACACTCTCGGTCAACTCCTTCACTCATATAGGAAAAGCAATCATTATATTTAAAAACTCATTATTTCTGCTATTAACAGCTGCAGCTTTTATCTGATTCTTCGTTAACTGGTGTAGGGTAGTCATTATCGAAGCAAGCTAGACACATGCCGCGATTATACGCTCCATCATTGCCGCCAACGGATTCAACAAAGCCTTCATTGCTTATAAAAGCTAAAGAATCTGCATTGATTTGCTTACGGATTTCCTCCACTGTCCTAGAAGCAGCAATAAGCTCTTTGCGGTCAGGAGTATCAATTCCGTAGTAGCATGGGTTTTTGAAAGGCGGCGATGTAATTCGCACATGCACCTCAGTCGCTCCCGCCTCACGAAGCAGGTTAACGATCCGCAGTGATGTTGTACCCCGCACGATTGAATCATCAATCATGACGACGCGTTTGCCTTCAACCACTTTACGAACTGCGGACAGCTTCATTTTTACACCCTTCTCGCGAAGCTCTTGAGAAGGCTGGATGAACGTCCGGCCAGTATATTTATTTTTGATCAGACCTAGCTCGTAAGGAATACCGGTTTGCTCTGCATAACCAATCGCTGCTGAAATACTCGAATCGGGAACTCCCGTTACGATATCCGCATCAACGAACGACTCCGAAGCAAGCTGACGTCCCATACGTTTGCGCGACATATGAATATTAATCCCATTAATATCACTATCCGGACGAGCAAAATAAATGTACTCCATCGCACAAGTTGCGCGGCGATCAACCTCCGCGTAACGTTCCTCGCGCATGCCGTCAGCATCCAAAATAAGCAATTCGCCTGGCTGTACATCACGCTCATAAACAGCACCGATCGTCTCGAACGCACATGATTCTGACGAGAATACATAACCCTCGCCAATACGACCCATAACGAGCGGACGAAGAGCATGCGGATCAGCTGCAACGAGCAGTTTGTCATTCGTCATAATCAAGAAAGCAAAACCGCCAACAATACGTTGCAATGCTTCCTTAGCAGCCGTCTCGAAATCCTTCGACGAGCGTGCGATAAGATGAGCGATAACTTCCGTGTCGCTGGATGTTTGGAAGATGGAACCCGACATCTCCAGCTCACGACGAATTTCTGGAGCATTCACGATATTACCGTTCGTAGCAACCGCAAGGTCACCATCGCGATAGCGGAAAATAAGAGGCTGTGCATTCGCAAGCTTACTTTCTCCCGCTGTCGAATAACGAACGTGACCGATGGAACGATCCCCTGCAAGCGTATCGAGATTATCCTTATTGAATACTTCCTTTACGAGACCCATACCGCGGTGATACGCAAACTTGTTTCCATTTTTCGTATCAACCGTACAGATTCCCGCACTTTCCTCACCGCGATGCTGAAGTGCATGAAGTCCATAATAAGATAGGTTGGACGCTTCGGGGAGGTTAAATACCCCGAAAACGCCGCATTCCTCACGCAATTTGTCAAACATATCGTCACGGCCAATGCCTTCGTTATAATGGTCTCCCGTCCATAACAAAGGCTCCTGCCTTATTTGCTCATCAGACATGGAATCGCATCCTTCCAGACCTTCTCCAGTTGTGTTACCGGCGCACTAATACCGGATTTTCCGTTTACGCTAATGGTCAGGCTGTTGCCTTTAACTGTACCAACTTGTGCATGAACAACGCCTTGCTCTGAAAGTAGAGCTTGCAATGCCGCTGCTTGCTCCGGCTTAGCCGAAAGCAGGATACGAGATTGCGATTCACTGAACAACAGGTGATCAGCGCGTAGTTCAGATGACAATGCAACTTCTGCGCCAAGACGACCGCTAATGCAAGATTCTGCAACCGCAACAGCGATACCGCCTTCGGACAAGTCATGCGCCGATGCAACAAGACCTTTTTGAATAGCGCCAAGCACAGCATCTAGAACCTTCTTCTCTGTTGCAAGATCAATTTCAGGAGGACGGCCAGCAGCAGCACCTTGCATAACGTACTGCAATTCACTTCCGCCTAGCTCCGCTTTTGTCTCGCCCACGAGAATAATAACGTCGCCTTCAGCTTTAAAACCTTGTGTCATAATGTGATCGATATCGTGTACAAGACCCACCATACCGATAACCGGTGTCGGGTAAATAGCACCCTTAGCGTTCTCATTGTACAAGCTTACGTTACCGCCGATTACCGGCGTGTTAAGCACGACGCAAGCTTCCGACATACCGTCTGCCGATTTCTCAAGCTGCCAGAACACTTCTGGCTTCTCTGGGTTACCGAAGTTAAGGTTGTCCGTTACAGCAAGCGGCTCAGCGCCTGAGCACACGATGTTGCGAGCTGCTTCTGCAACCGCAATGCGTCCGCCTACTTCTGGATCTAGATATACGTAACGTCCGTTACAATCCGTTGTCATCGCAAGCGCCTTACGTGTGCCGCGAATCGTCACGACTGCCGCATCAGAGCCTGGTTGAACAGCTGTCGATGTACGAACCATGTAGTCATATTGATTGTAAACCCACTCTTTGCTAGCAACAGTTGGGGAAGCAAGAACCTTCTCCAGTGCGCCAGTCAAATCAGTGATTTCTTCAAAAGCCGCTGTGTCTACTGCTGCATTTTCGCTGAAGTAAGCAGGCTCTTTCGATGGCTTGTCATATACAGGGCACTCGTCAACGAGCGCTTTAACCGGCATATCGGCAACCTCTTGGCCTTGGTGGAACAAACGGAGACGTCCATCGTCTGTTACTTTACCTACTTTGGCGCAAATAATGCCCCAACGATCAAAAATTTCCATAGCTTGCGCTTCATGCTGAGGCTCTACGACGAAGAGCATACGCTCTTGCGACTCGGAAAGCATCATTTCATAAGGTGTCATGCCTGTCTCACGCTGTGGAACCTCATCAAGGTAAAGCTCTAGACCGTTACCTGCTTTGGAAGCCATCTCAGCGCTGGAGCAAGTAAGACCCGCTGCGCCCATATCTTGAATACCAAGTACGATACCGGAATTAATTAGCTCAAGAGTTGCTTCCATAACCAGCTTCTCCATGAATGGATCGCCAACTTGAACAGCTGTACGATTCTCTTCTGATTCCTCAGAAAGCTCAACAGAAGCAAATGTAGCTCCGTGAATTCCATCGCGGCCAGTAGCAGGACCTACGTAAAATACCGGGTTGCCTACCCCTTTTGCGACACCGCGTTGAATTTTATCATGATCGATTAGACCAACGCACATTGCGTTAACGAGCGGATTACCCTCATAGCTCTCGTCGAACATAACTTCGCCCGCAACCGTCGGAATACCGATACAGTTACCGTAGCCAGCAATACCGCTAACAACATGCTCAAACAAATATTTTACGCGTTCATTTTCAAGACGGCCGAAACGCAAGCTGTTCAGCAATGCGATAGGACGTGCGCCCATGGAGAAAATGTCGCGGATAATGCCGCCTACACCCGTAGCAGCGCCTTGGTAAGGCTCAACCGCAGAGGGATGGTTATGCGATTCGATTTTGAATACAACCGCTTGATTGTCGCCGATATCAACGATACCCGCGCCTTCACCCGGTCCCATAAGAACGCGAGGTCCAGTGATCGGGAATTTTTTCAAAATAGGCTTGGAGTTTTTGTAAGAGCAGTGCTCTGACCACATGACGCTGAATACGCCGATCTCAGTGTAGTTAGGTTTACGGCCTAGAAAACCGCAAATCAATTCAAACTCATAATCGGATACGCCAAACTGGCTGTAAATCTTTTGCTCGGCAATTTGCTCCGCTGTCGGTTCCTTAGCTGTTAACTGCTGCGCCATGTTGTTCCCTCCATGCATTCAAAATCGATGTAAACATCCGTTTGCCGTCTTCCGAGCCGAGCACTTGATCAATCGCACGCTCTGGATGAGGCATCATACCTACAACGTTACCTGCTTTATTACTAACACCCGCAATGTTATCAACAGAACCGTTCGGGTTCGTATCGCCAGCATAGCGGAAAATAATTTGATCGTTCGCTTTAAGCTCAGCAAGCGTTGCGTCGTCGCAATAGTAGTTGCCTTCGCCGTGTGCGATTGGAATATTTATAATTTCACCTTGCGAATATTGGTTTGTAAAAGCTGTGCTGTTGTTTACCACTTCAAGCGGCGTTTGATGGCAGCGGAACTTCAGTCCGTTGTTGCGAATCAACGCGCCTGGCAGAAGGCCAGCTTCCGTCAAAATTTGGAAGCCATTGCAAATACCTAGAATATACTTGCCTGCTTCGGCTGCTTTTTGCACTTCACCCATAACAGCAGCGAATTGCGCGATTGCGCCGCAGCGCAGGTAGTCACCATAGGAGAAACCTCCAGGCACTAGTATTGCATCATAAGAAGACAAGTCTGTAGCCGTATGCCATACGTAGTCAACGGACTGGCCGATAGCATCCTCTACAGCTTTATAGCAGTCGATGTCACAGTTGGAGCCTGGAAATACGAGTACTGCAAACTTCATCGCCCTATCCCTCCAGCTCAAAACGGAAATCTTCTACAACCGTGTTCGCGAACAGCTTCTCGCACATTGCTTTAATGCGTACTTCCGCTTCTGCGCGGTCAGTCGTATCAAGCTCAAGCTCCAAATATTTGCCGATGCGTACTTTTTCAACTTCAGAGAAACCAAGTGTGTGAAGCGCTCCTTGTACAGCAGTTCCTTGTGGATCCAAAACGTTTTGCTTGATGGTGACGTAGACGGTTGCCTTCATAATAGCCTCCTGAAAATGTGGGTTTTTCTCGAAAGGGAGATTGTGTGTGCTGAGCGCGGGCGTGTGGGTTATTGTCTACGTCGCTTTCGAAGTCTGGAAATTTGATTACACCGCCTAGCGGTAATTTCCTGACTTCAAGAAGCGATCGCTGTCGCTCTACGACAACAACTCCCCACGCTTCGCGTGAGCACATGTCAATCAAACCTTTGCGAGTTTGGACGGTGAAGCGTTTGTTCTGCGGCCGCGCTGTCGCTGGCCGCTGATTTCTGTTTGACTGGCCTGTGCTTATGCTGCCTGTCAGTAATGCATTTGCAACCCTGCGCTTCCGCGCTCAGGCTAAAGTTTATGGGGTGCAGCAGCGCTCTCGCTGACTGCCTGCCTAAGCGGCATGCGCTTCAGCGCCCCTATGTCAGCGTCATTGCTCGCGCTCGACGTGTTTTTAATCTTTTTCTGCCGGGACTATCGGGCGTTAAATGCGTCTAATTCGGCGTCCTAGCTCGATTTGCTGCATTTAACGCCCGTGTCTCCCGTTAGTTCATTCAGCTAACTAGCTGCTAGCGACACTCTCCTACAACTCTACGCCAGTAAGACGGCGGTAGATGTCGCGGTAGCGCGACGTTGTTTCAGCTACTACAGAATCCGGCAGCGGTGCTGGCTTGCTGTCGCGGTCCCAATCGGAGCCTAGCAGATAGGTGCGAACCGGCTCCTTGTCCATGCTGTCGATTTCGATGTCTAGGGCATAGTTGCCTTCCGCCCAGAAACGGGAGGAGTCAGGCGTAAAGATTTCATCGATCAAGATGACTTTGCCGTCGATCAGTCCGAATTCGAATTTGCAATCAGCAAGGATGATACCATGCTCAGCACAATAGCTGTGCGCATATTCGTAAAGCTTGATGCTGCGGTCACGCAGCTCCTCAGCAAGCTCAGCTCCGACCATTTCAGCCATTTTTTCAAATGGGATGTCCTCGTCGTGACCAACGTCGTTTTTCGCTGCGGGTGTGAAGATAGGTGCAGCGAAACGTTCGTTTTTGCGCAAGCCAGCAGGAAGCTCAATGCCGTTGATCGCTGAAGTTTGCTGATACTGTCTCCAGCCGCCGCCTGTAATGTAGCCGCGAACGACACATTCAATATCAATGCGCTCCGCTTTACGGGTTACCATAATGCGGTTTTTGAGCAGCTCCGGCTCGGTTACAAGATCGCCAAGCTTCTCAACATCGGTATGAACGACATGGTTTACTTGAATATCAGCTGTTTGCTCGAACCAGTAGGCGGAAAGGCGGTTAAGCACATTGCCCTTATCCGGCACAGCTGGATCAAGCACGTAGTCGAACGCAGAGATGCGATCGGTTACGACAATGAGGAAATGCTCGCCCAAATCATAGAGCTCGCGAACCTTTCCTTTGTAAATAAGCGGAGCTTTAATATAATCGACAGCTGTCGATAGAGCTTGCGATGGTGCAGTCATCAGGCCAGCCTCCCTTAAATCAATCCCAAACGTGTAAAGATTGTATCAACATGCTTCAAATGCCAAGCCGGGTTGAAGCAATCATCGATTTCTTCCGTCGTCAGCACGCTTGTAATTTCCTCAGTTTCGCCAATGAGCTCGCGGAATTGACGTTTTGTTTCCCAAGCCTGCATCGCACGCGGTTGAACCGTGTCATAAGCTTTCTCACGGCTGAAGCCTTTGTCGATCAGCTTCGTCAACACGCGGCCAGAGAATGGCACGCCGTATGTCGCTTGCATGTTGCGCTGCATGTTTTCCGGGAACACGGTCAGGTTGTTGATGATGTTACCCAGACGGTTCAGCATGTAGTTAAGCAGCATCGTTGCATCCGGCAAAATAATACGTTCTACCGATGAGTGGCTGATATCGCGTTCGTGCCAAAGTGCAATGTTCTCGTAAGCTGTAACCATATGTCCGCGAATAACGCGGGACAAGCCGGAAATGTTCTCACAGCCGATAGGGTTGCGTTTGTGCGGCATTGCAGATGAGCCTTTTTGACCCTTAGCAAACGCCTCTTCAACTTCACGGAATTCACTCTTCTGCAACGCGCGAATTTCAGTTGCAAACTTATCAAGCGAAGATGCTACAAGAGCAAGAGTCGCCATATATTCAGCGTGACGGTCACGCTGCAATGTTTGTGTTGAGATTGGAGCTGCAGTAATGCCTAGCTTCTTACATACGAATTCTTCAACAAACGGATCGATATCTGCGAAAGTACCTACAGCACCGGACATTTTGCCGAATTGTACGTTGTTTGCCGCATGGTGGAAACGCTCCAAGTTACGCTTCATTTCCTCGTACCAAAGCGCCATTTTCAGACCAAATGTTGTTGGCTGTGCGTGTACGCCATGCGTACGGCCCATCATCGGTGTATCCTTGTATGCCAGCGCTTTGTTCTTAAGAATTTCAATAAAGCGTTCAATATCTTTAACTAGAATAGCATTTGCTTGAAGCAGCAGGTAACCAATCGCTGTATCTACAACGTCTGTAGATGTCAGTCCATAATGTACCCATTTGCCTTCAGGGCCTGCTTTCTCCGATACTGCGCGAGTGAACGCAATAACGTCATGGCGAGTTTCCTGCTCAATTTCATAAATCCGGTCGATATCAAAGTCAGCGGAAGCACGGAGCGCGACTACGTCTTCTTTCGGAATAATACCTAGCTCGGACCAAGCCTCGCATGCGCAAAGCTCAACCTCCAGCCATGCTCTAAATTTATTTTCTTCTGTCCAAATTTCTCTCATTTCAGGTCTGCTGTAACGAGTTAGCATAATTTCTTCACACCTTCCAAATAGTTGTTTCTTCAATCCAATCAAGCGCAGCGTCCGTGGTCTCAGCTAATACGTTGACATGACCCATCTTCCGCTGGTGAACAGCTTCCTTCTTCCCGTACAAATGAAGCTTCGGGCTCACCTTCAAACGCACAGCCGCTTCATCCGGTCTAGCTGTCAACTCCAATAGCGGCTCAACATGCTGACCAAGTACATTGACCATTACGACTGGACTCATAAGCGTCGTGTCTCCAAGCGGCAGGTTGCACACAGCGCGCACATGCTGCTCGAACTGCGACGTTCGGCAAGCCTCCATCGTGTAGTGACCGCTGTTGTGCGGACGAGGTGCAAGCTCGTTTACGAACAGCTCGCCTTCTGCCGTTACGAACAGCTCCACTGCGATAAGGCCTACGACGCTAAGTCCTTCAGCAATTCGTACCGCAAGCCGTTCAGCTTCCTGCTGCAATTCCTCGCTGATTCTTGCAGGTACGATAGACAAATGCAATATATTATCGACGTGTATGTTTTCCGCGACAGGGAAAGTTTTGATTTCGCCCTGCGGACTTCTCGCCGCTATAACCGATATTTCCTTCTCGAAACGAATGAACTGCTCAAGCACAAGTTGAACGCGCGCACGCGAGAGCGTCTCATATGCTTCCTCAATTTCATCCGCGCTGCGAATGACCCATTGCCCCTTGCCGTCATAACCGCCCATCGCGGTCTTCAATACACAAGGCGTTCCAAAAGCGGTCACTGCCTCGCGAAGCTCATCGACACTACTTATTTCACGATAAGGTGCAACTCGCACACCAGCCGCTTCAATCGCTCTCTTCTCACGGAGGCGATGCTGCGTCGTATACAGCAGTTCACTGCCCTGCGGCACATAAGACTCCGCCATCAGCATGGCTGCTACGTCTGCGTCAACATTCTCGAATTCGTAAGTGATAACATCCGAACGTTTAGCGAGCTCTCTTGCTGCCTCATGATTGTCATAAGCAGCAACAATTTGCTCGGCTACCTGACCAGTCGGCGCATCCGCTGTCGGATCAAGGGCAATGAAGCGATAACCCATCGCGCTGCCTGCATTCGCCATCATCCGTCCAAGCTGCCCGCCGCCAAGAATGCCGATCGTGCTGCCCGGCAGCAGCGTCTGTATAGGCTGCTTGTCCACTTCATGACTCATAGCGTCTCACTGCTTTCCAGCACTTCCTGCTTCACACGCTCGCGACGCGCTTCGACGCGTGCCTGCACCTCGGGGTCGAACGCTCCGAGCATTTGTGCAGCGAGTAGTCCTGCGTTCGTTCCGCCCGCATTACCAATGGCAACCGTAGCTACCGGAATACCGCCAGGCATTTGGACGATGGAGAGCAAAGAATCAAGTCCGCTCAAATTCGAGGATTTCACAGGAACGCCAATAACCGGCAAAATCGTCTTTGCAGCGACCATGCCGGGCAAATGCGCAGCTCCGCCGGCCCCAGCAATAATTACCTTAAGCCCGCGTTCTACAGCAGTTTCCGCATATTCGAACATTAAATCCGGCGTCCGATGCGCTGAAACAACTTTTTTCTCATAAGGAATTTGCAATTCTTCCAGTACGTCGCAAGCTAACTTCATTGTGTCCCAATCCGATTTGCTGCCCATGATGACGCCTACCTTCGCAGACATGCGATCAAACCCACTTTCATCTATAAGATTATAAATCATCAAACATTAATGACTCAAAGCAACAAAAAACAGAAAAAGCCCGTCAGCAACCATTTTGAATGGGGATGCCGCAGGACCGGAGCGGAAGCAAAGACCGGTATTCATGCGAATCCGTGGCCAATCAAGCTTCACTTCAATGAAGACGATACAAGTCGCACTGCAAGGCCCTGATAGACGACAGAAGGCTGCCCCGTTAGAGAGGCAACCAATGTCTTAATAAAGAGGCACCTGCATGCTGCGAATTTGCTATATGGCGATCCGAAACACACGTTTCGTTTCTCGCTTATCGTCTCATCTTGCTCGTAGTCCGAAAATTAAGGTTTCCGGGTAGAAACATTCAGGCCTTATCCCAAATATATACGAGTTGACTTTAAATGAAATAGTATGAAAACATTTGTAATCATCCTAAAATTTCAGTTCTAATTTTTCAAGTATGATTTTGTATCCTTAAACCAGAGAACAGACTGCATTTACACTTCAGCGGACAGCTCCGCCTCAAACCTATTCTAGTTTATCTAATCCCCAAACCACTGTCAATGAAATACGAACATTAAAAGAGAATGTTTTATAAAGGTTCGTTTTTTTGAATAAATTATTCGGAAAATGAGTGTAAAATACCCATATTTAGGTGTTTCACACTGCGTCTTTCGTTAATCATCGCTCATTTACACTTCTCTATAACGATCATTTGCTATGGCGGCGATCATCACTTTGTCCCCTTGCTTTTATAGCATTCCCCTAACTCGCCATTCATTAAGCCTTGCCGATGCGATTTTCCAATTCGAATGCAAGCTGTTTCGGTTGAATACATTTTATAGAAGAGACATTTCTTGGCTTATGTACGGACAGGCGGCGCAGCTGAGACGACAATCGCTTTTTCATTTGACAAAGGAGGTACATCGAAGGTGCAAATTCATGTCGTGCAAAAGGGAGATTCGATCTATAAGTTAGCTCAAGCCTACGATTTATCGATCAGCGACATTACGGACGCCAACGGACTTAGCAACCCTAATATACTCGTCATTGGTCAAGCTATAATCATTCCGACTGAAGCAAGCACGCATAAAGTGCAAGCAGGCGAGTCCTTGTGGCTCATTGCTAGGCGATACGGGGTAACACTTCAAGAGCTCGCAAACCTAAACAAAATCGCTAATCCCGCTCTCATTTACCCTGGTCATACCCTTGTTATACCGCAGACTGTACGGCCCGTAATTGAGGTTAGCGCCTATACGCAAAAATTAGACGAAGCCGGTATCCGCATTATTGAAGAGATTGGTCAATACTTAACTTACTTAAATCCGTTTAGCTACCGCGTTCAAACCGACGGGACATTTACGCTCTTGGATGATTCAGCCATTATTAAAGCGGCCTACAAGACACATACCGCCCCGATGATGGTGCTTACAAATTTTGAGAATGGCACCTTCAGCCCGGAAACTGCCCATGCTGTATTAGCTAATCCAATAATCCAAGAGAAACTAATTACAAACATTCTCGCAATGATGAAGTATAAAGGCTATCTAGCTCTTAATGTCGATTTCGAATACGTTCCTCCGGCTGACCGTGAGCTTTTTCAAGCATTTTTACAAAAGCTCGTCGACCATCTGCATCCGCATAACTATCTTGTATCCGTCTGTCTCGCACCCAAGCTGAGCGCCAATCAAGCAGGCACATTATATGAAGCTCATGATTACCGCGCTCTTGGACAAATCACGGATTTCGTTATTCTGATGACCTACGAATGGGGTTGGTCGGGCGGTCCCCCTCGTGCCGTAGCGCCGCTGAATGAGGTCAATAAAGTACTGCGATATGCCCTTAGTGTCATTCCTTCACAGAAAATCGTCATGGGCATGCCGCTTTATGGCTATGATTGGACGCTCCCTTATGTCCAAGGAGGCAAATGGGCACCAACCGTCAGCCCGCATGAAGCGGTAAATCAAGCTAATACTTATGGAGCAACCATTCAATACGACGACGAATCCCAATCGCCCTACTATAACTATTATGATAAGGACGGCCGCGAGCATGTCGTATGGTATGAGGATGCACGCAGCGTGCAAGCCAAATTCAATCTTGTCAAAGCATACAAACTTCGCGGAGTAGGCTACTGGGTGCTTGGCGTCCCATTTCCGCAAAACTGGTATATGCTGCAGGCAAACTTCATTACCAAAAAGCTTGTATAACATAGTCTGCCGTCCAGAAATAAAAAAAGGGGCTTCCCAAAAGTCATCAAAGATGACGATAGGATAGCCAGAAAAAATGTGGTTCCCAAATTCACTACGCAGTCGAATGTTCTTCCGATCGCTGTTGTTCGCGGATTCCTAGAATGAATTGGCCGAGGAAGGAATCCGCGAACAAAGGCGACCGCTGGCGCTTCTCCAGAATCATTCGACCTGCTCCGTTTGGTTGAACCTTGAAAATTTTAAAGGCAAAAGAAACCTGCCCTTGTTAGAATGGAAGTACCATCAACCATTTCTAAATAAAGAGAGGTTTCTTATGTACATAGAATAAAAAGTTTACCCTTTTTGAGTCTGCCTCTAGCTAATGCTTCTGCGACTAAACCAACCAAACCGTCTTTGCAGTAGCAGGTACACGCTGCGGCTCCGGAGCAATCATATCCGGGTAGCCCAAGTATATAAAACCAACGATTTGGTCTTTCTCATCAAGTCCGAACGTTTCTCTCATAAGCGGGTGATACATCGGTTCACCTGAACGCCAGATCGCTCCGAGTCCGTTCGCATGCGCTGCGAGAAGCAAGTTTTGCACTGCTGCTTGAGCGGCAGCCAGCTCTTCTGCCATAACCGCTCTTGGATCATCCGACGGTGAGCATACTGCCGCGATGACGACAGGCGCGCGGTAAGCTTTGGTGCGTTCCTTCGCCAAACGATCCTCAAGCGGCTGTCCGCTTAGCTCTGGAACCGCAGCTGCGGATACTCGCGCATAACCTTCAGCAAGCCGTCCTCTGCCTTCGCCTGTCATCACAATAAATGACCACGGTTGTGTATTATGATGGCTTGGTGCCCATACAGCAGCGTCGAGAAGTCGCTCAATTAGTGAGCGGTCTACAGCGTCCTTCTTCAATCTTCCTATCGTTCTTCTTGTGCGAATAGCCTCTTCTACGTTCATCCCGCTTCTCCTCCACCTATACGACTATTTTGAATTGCCTGAAGTTATACTACTCAAACAAATGTATATATTCGCCGTACCCTTCCTGCTCCAGCTCATCCTTGCCAATAAAACGCAGCGAGGCGGAATTAATGCAATACCGAAGTCCCGTCGGCTGCGGGCCATCGTCGAACACATGACCGAGATGAGAATCGCCCTCTTTGCTGCGAACCTCAATCCTCACCATATAATGTGAAGAGTCTGTATGCTCGGAAACGGCTGCAGCCTGCAGCGGCTTCGTGAAGCTCGGCCAGCCGCAGCCCGCATCGTATTTGTCGCGGGAGCTGAATAATGGCTCTCCTGAAACGATATCTACATAAATACCGTCTTCGGTGTTGTCCCAGTATTCGCCAGTGAATGGACGTTCCGTTCCGCTGTTTTGCGTCACTTCGTATTGGATCGGTGTCAAACGCTGCTTAAGGTCTGCCTTGTCCTTCTTAACCGTCCAATTCTGTGAAATAAATGCGTCGCGTCCTGAGCCTTTACGGTACATTTTGTATCGATAAGGATTAGTTTTGTGATAGCCCTGATGATAGTCCTCTGCTGGATAAAAAGTTTGTGCAGGCTCGATCTCCGTTACGATTGGACGATCAAAGCGACCGCTCGCTGCGAGCTCCTGCTTAGAACGCTCAGCCTGCTCCCGCTGCTCTTCATCATAATAATAAATCCCTGTCCGGTACGACTCGCCCCGATCATGGAACTGGCCGCCCGCATCCGTAGGATCGATTTGCTTCCAGAAAATATCCAGCAGCTTCTCATAAGGGAATATGCTCGGATCGTACGTTATTTGCACGGCCTCCGCGTGGCCCGTCGTTTCCGAACAAACCTCTTGATACGTTGGATTTACCGTATGTCCACCCGTATAACCCGATACGACCGAAATAATGCCGGGCATTTCCTCGAAGGGCGAGACCATACACCAGAAGCAGCCTCCTGCAAACATCGCTTTGGCTTCTTTTCGGCTTGCGCCGTTATTTGTAATTGGTTGATCCATGCTGATCATCCTCCTAGTTGGTTCAAATGATAATGAGTATCTCTATTATACATGACAAGGCGGGCTATCCACAAAAAAAGGAGGATACGCGCTCGTAGGCGACGTACCCTCCAACTATTAGTTATTTAAAATCTGATCCTGGAAAAAAAATAAATAATACCGGTAGTGAGCTTGCTCCCGGTGAGGAGTATTGAATCGTTACTTCCGGCGCAGGTTGCATACCAGCAGCTCCAGCCGGTTGATTTGGTTGCGTATAGATCAACGCCCCTTCGCCTACCTTAACATGTCCGCCAGAAGGGACGGATACCACTTTCCCATTCACCTTAACCGCACCTTGGAATATCCCAGCTCGCGGGTTGAGAACGATGCGAGTTCCCCAAGCGACTTTTTTGAGCTTCACGGTCGTTACAGCGCCATATTCTCCGCCGTTAAGCGTCATTCCGCCTGTCAAAGCATCTACTCCTGCCATAGCGGGACCACGTTGACCTAAGCGCAGTTTACTCTCCGTAACGCCAATTTTCTCATTTACTTCAATTACTTGATCCGTATCAAAAAATTTCCCGCGGTTGCCGACCTTCTCTAGCTCGGGAACCATGAACACTGCACTAAGCGGGTCTGTATACTCTTTTAGTGCTAAAGTGGAAAAAGTCAGTTCTCCGTCCATATCCACATCAAGCAAACCAGAAAAACCTTCATCCGGATTCATAACCATTTTCTCAAGCTCCGGCAGCAGCAGCGCGGATGTACCAGGCTCGATAATCAACTCGCGCGGCTGCGACTCCGCGAAATATCTAGTCACAGCAGCTGATCCGAATTGCATCGCACTTACGCTTGGTCCAGCAAGACCGCGATTGCCAATCTTCAGCTTCACGCTTTCACTTTCATTATTCGTAACTACTACAGCTAGCTTTAAGCGTTCTTCAGTACCGTTTCGGTGATGAAGGAATAAACGGCTCGGATCATTTAAAGTATCCTCATACAGCAAGCCTTCGCCTAAAAAACGCTCCGGTGCATTTGACATATACAAGGTACGTCCGCCTTTGGATTCAAAGGTGTCTACCTCTTTGAAGCTGTTCATCAGCTTCCCATCAACCACAAATTTGTCGCCGGGATTACCATAACGCATGTAGTACTCATAGGGTGTATACATCACCTCGTCCGTAACACGAATGTCTTGAGACACTACCTCGCTCGTTGCGCCATCGTTATCA
Source organism: Paenibacillus sp. J22P15 (assembly GCF_056269345.1). Taxonomy (NCBI): domain Bacteria; kingdom Bacillati; phylum Bacillota; class Bacilli; order Caryophanales; family Paenibacillaceae; genus Paenibacillus; species Paenibacillus sp. J22P15. The sequence continues at coordinate 196,689 of NZ_JBWDNT010000007.1, read as the reverse complement.
TAAACACTTTGAGTTACCGTATAGACGCCCGGCTCAAAATAGGTGCTTTTGCGGCCCGTCCAGTTCGTCTTTACGATTTTGCCATCTGGATCATAGCTTGTATCCTTATATTCGATAGGTTCCCCAAGCTTAACCTCAAATGGAGCTTGAAAGCCCGCTACTGGCGCCACGTTAGGCTCCGGTTGAATCGTAATGCTAATTTTCTTCAACTGTGCATTATACACATAACCAGCATTCCACAGCAGCTTGATTCCGGATAACGGTACGTGCATCGTGCCATTAATCAGCAATGCCTGATTAGGCATTACGATGTATTTGCCATTGCGATTTGCTCCGCGCATATTTAGATTTAATGTCACCTTATTGAAATAAGTATCGATATGAGTACCTTTGCTATCGTTATATACGCTGGCATTAACTGAAGTCGCTATCGTTCGAATGGGAATCATCGTAACTCCCTTTACAACCGGAAGCGGTGTCTTCATCTGCTGCTCCTTGCCGTTTACCGTCATTTTTTTGGAACCATGTACAAACTCTAGCTTTATCGGCTGACGCTCTGCTGCATCAACCTCTTCCTTCACTCCAAAACCTGTACTTACCAGTGAAACCAGTAAGCAGGCTACAATAACTCGCTTGGTCATACGCTTAATCCAATTATCTGTTTTCATCCTGTTCTCCTTCCAAATTACGGCATTGGCTGCCGCATCCCTTATGGTTAGACGTTGAAAGGGGGGAGAATGTTCCGGTCTGTTTTGAATTTGACATATAATTACCAAAATACGGTAATGAAATCTCTACTTCTGTTTGTTACAATAAGATGACATACGCAACTATTTCGCATCAATTGAAGTCTAAGCTATGTACCCCTGCTTGCAGTTCGTTCATCCGATCTTTCGTGCAAGTGAATAACAAGAGAGGTGAATGAATAGAATGAGTGATTTGATTTTGGAACAACGCACTGCCAGCCAATACGACAAAAAAACACGCAAAAAGAAAGGAAATCGTACTTTCCTCCTTTTCGTCTGTATATGGGTCATTATTACATGCTCCGGCATATTAGGCGGCAAATGGTATACCGATCGGATTCAACAGACGTTATCCGCTGATCTGGAGAGGCAAACTGCCGGCCAAATCGCAGCGATGCAGAACGCCTACGAGGATCGCATGCTGAAGCTTGAAACCGACTATACGGCGGATTTAGCTGAGTTGAAGACAAAGGTCGATGCACTGAATGAGCTGCTTACGTTTACGAAGGATAACGCCGCTTCCAAAACCGACAACAGCAACAAGCTGTATACACAATTGAACGAAGTAAAGAAACAGCTTAATGAGCTGCAAAAGAGCTTGGACGTGCTTAAATGAATATTACCGTCAAAACCTTGAATCGTACTGCACTGCTTGCCTGTGCGCCTTTTCTAGGCATTATGATTTGGCTGCTATTATCCGATATCGTTATTCAATTATCAACTGAAGCTTTCCCGAAGCCCATTACCGAGAAAGCTAGGCTTCCTGAAACAGACATTAAGCCAGCTGCTGCTGGTCTTGACCTCGCTCAAGAGACAGCATCGCAAACTCGAGAATCCATCCAAAGACAGCTGAAGATTTATAAACAAACGAACGCTGATATGGCTAAGATCTCATCTATGGCTGCATCACAAGCGATGAGACCTTTGGAAATTTACGACCGCAACATCACGAAGAAGCTCGGTAACGTATCCAGCACGATTGAGTCCGACAAGCTGAGAGCACAGCTCTTCTACATAAAAGCACAAAACTTCTCAGCCTATGCGCTGAAGGTGAAGCTGAAGAGTCCAAACGCGATGACGATGACACTCGGCGGCGACGAGCTCGGACAAGCCGAAACAACACTCGCGGCTGTCAACCGACATGGAGCGATTGCAGGTATCAATGGGGGCGGCTTTGCTGATGGGCGCGGCAAAAGATATCCGCTAAGTACAACGATCGTAGACGGAGATTATGTGACAAGCTTTGAACCGCCTCGTGCAGATTTGTTTTTTGTCGGCTTAAACGAGCATAACAAGCTGATCGGCGGGAAATTCGCCAGCAAGCAGCAGCTCGATGCCAAAAAACCGAAATTCGGCGCATCGTTTGTCCCTGTTCTGCTTCGTAACGGCGCTCCGCAGCCGATTCCAGCCAAATGGCAAACGAGTCCTAAGCGTGCTCCTCGAACCGTTATCGCCAACTACAAGGACGACCAATTGCTGTTTCTTGTCGCAGATGGTTACAACGAAGCTGGGAGTTCAGGGGCTACACTTGGCGAAATGCAGTTATTGCTGCAGCGCTATGGAGCCGTTGACGGCTACAACCTTGATGGCGGCGGCTCTTCCTCGCTTATTTTTAATGGACGAGTCATTAATAAACCGTCGGATGGGCAGCTGCGTAAGCTGCCTACGCACTTCTTGTTTTTTAAATAAATAGGCTCGCATAGCGCGATGATGATGATGATTCCTGAATATACTATTATCGAACTCCCCAATTCAGACTCCTACTACTTTTTCTCGGAAAGGAGCAGCACGAATGGGCATTGGATCGAAATGGTATCGCAAATCATTATTGACGATTACAGGCATGCCGCTAGTAGAGAAGCTCTCAACAAGCTATGGGAGAAAGCTCGCCAGTCGGTTTATTGCAGGCGAGACGCTTGAAGAAGCGTTGAAAGAGCTTGAGGAATTAGGCAAGCTGGGCATTATGGCAACGCTCGACCATCTTGGTGAAGGTATTCAGGACTTAAGTGAGGCGACCGCGTACAAAGAGCAATATTTGAGGCTAATCGAAGGCATTGCGGATCGAAAAGCAAACTCTCATGTCTCGTTAAAGCCGACCCAAATGGGACTCGCTCTAGATCAAGCGGCATGTTATGCGAATATCCGAGATATCGTGAAGCATGCAAGGCGCCATCGAAACTTCGTTCGCATTGACATGGAGAACACACCTTATACGCAGGCCACAATTGATATGGTTAAACGGCTTCATAAAGAAGGGCTAACCAATGTCGGAACCGTGCTGCAGGCCTACTTATTCCGAACGGAGCAGGATCTCTTAGATATGCTGCAAGCACGAATAAGTCTGCGCCTCGTTAAAGGTGCCTATAAAGAATCGGATGAGGTCGCTTTTCAGAATAAAACTGAGATCATGAATAGCTTCAAGAACATGATTAAGCTTCATTTGGACAAAGGCATTTATACTTCAATCGCCTCCCATGACGATGAAATCATCAGCTGGGTGAAAGCCTATGCGCGTACGCATCGCATTTCGAAAGGCGCCTTCGAGTTTCAAATGCTGTACGGTCTCCGAATGAATGAGCAAGCAAAGCTCGCCAAGGAGGGATACCGTATAAGGTGCTATGTTCCTTATGGCGCGATGTGGTATCCGTACTTTACCCGCCGGCTCGCTGAGAAGCCCGCTAATCTTATGCTTGTGCTCAGACACATGTCCTCTCTCAAACGCTGAAGCCGCCTTAGCGCGGCTTCAGCGTTTTTTTTCATAAACATTGTAACGAATCGTCCTTTGACAAGTCTTATAGGTGGAGGAGGTGAGAATGTGACGGGTTTTGAGAATATATACAATCAATACTTCAAGGATGTCTACAGGTTTGTCTTATCGCTTAGCAGAGATGCAACAATCGCTGAAGAGGTAACACAAGAAACTTTTTTTAAAGCATTGAACAGTATTGATAAATTTAAAGGCCAGTGTAAAATCAATGTCTGGCTTTGCCAAATTGCCAAAAATACATACTTCTCCTATTCAGAAAAGCAGAAGCGATTTACATCTCATGATAAAACTGAAGCAGCTAGTGAGCACAGTATCGAACAACTACTGCTAGACAAGGAAGAGGCTTTCCGAATTCATAAAGCTTTGCATGGTTTAGAGGAGCCTTATAAAGAAGTATTTACTTTAAGAGTGTTTGGAGAACTGTCATTCGCTCAGATTAGCCAAATATTTGAGAAAACAGAAAGCTGGTCAAGGGTTACATTCCACCGAGCCAAGCGAAAGGTACAAGACTTGCTGAAGGAGGATTAATGTGATGGGAAAAATATCGTGTGAGATTATTAAAGATTTGCTGCCATTATATTACGACGAGGTATGCAGCATTGAAAGCGTCAGCCTCGTAGAAGAGCATCTTGCAGAATGCCCGAGCTGCCGATTGGAGCTGGACAAAATCAAGGCGACGATCAGCTTGCCTAACGAGGTAGTCGCAAAAAATTATAGCGAAGGAGATGCAATAAAAGGGGTGGCTGCTCTATGGAAACGTTCCAAAGCAAAAGCGTTCGTCATAGGACTGCTCGGTGCCGCGCTACTATTTGGGGGTTATGTGGGATTATTTCAGTGGCAGATTGTGAAAATATCCGCTGATGCTGTTGAAATATCCGATTTGAGTAAATTATCGAATGGCATCATTGTTTACCAATCAAAAATAACAGATGGCTATGACTTAAATCGAATAAAATATGATATGGACGAGTACGGGAATTTCTATTTAACTCCTCTTCGGCCAATCATCAAAACAAAGACAAAACTCGAACATAGATTGCAAAATTCATATCAAACGTTTAGTCATGAAAGGCTGGTCTATAAAGGGAAATACGGCGATGATGCGGAGATCCAAGCGTTATATTTGAGAACGTCAGGAGAAGATATTTTAATTTGGAAAAAAGGAATGGAAGTGCCGGCTGCAATCGATGAAGTAGAAGCTAAATTTCGTAAAGAATAATGTTGAAGACCACTGGAGGATACCATATGAGAAGAATTGGCTGCTTTCACGCACATCATTCTAATATTGAACACGTTGACAACGCTCTGAATAATTTTGATGTCGAACTCATTCATTTTGTAGACCCAGGACTCGATCGTATTAAAATGGATGCTGATTTCTCCAACGGCATTGTTGAGAAAAAAGTAATCGAAATACTTGATTGGATTACAAACTGTCATGTTGACGCAATATTAATTACATGTACTTTTTTCACTTCAATATTTAATGAAGCGGTGCATCGTTATCCCATTCCGATTATAAAAATTGACGAGCCTTTGTTCGAAGCTATTTGCACTATGAATCCAATAAATCAGCCCATAGTCGTTACCTTTACCAATCCGAACACAGTTGCTGGAACGATGAATCAATTATTATCTTATTCCAGAAAGATGGGTAAAGAGCTCGATGTGGAGTCTTTCCTGCTCGAGAACACTTTTGATTTAATTATGCAAGGGAAGAAAAACGAGTACATACAATCTGTTTCCGATGGGTTGATCGCGATTATTGAACAAAATCCAAACAAAATGGTAGCAGCTGCCCAGCTCTCTATGGTACCAGCAGCACAGTTAGCCGAAAAACAAATCAACGCTTCGGTTCAGAATCATCTAGGGTCTCTATCGACTTATATGAAGAAAGCGTTAAACCTTGAGCCCAAGAAACATAGTTTGTAGAGCTAACGTGGATGATATTTGAAAAATAGCAGCGGCTTGGACTTTATTCTCACAGTCCAAGCCGCTGCTACTTTTAGTTGGCGCTATTGCGCATAGAACTTGAGCGTAATAGCCTCTTTGAGCACTCTCATATCTCGCTCACTCTCGAAATAAAGCTGCTCTGCTTCCTGCAGGCTTATCCGTTCAAATCGAAAGCGATCACCAGGCTTCAACTGGGCAAAAACAGAAATATCGACCGATGCGACCTGCGCCATTCGGGGATAACCGCCCGTTGTCTGTCGATCGGCTAGCAATACGATGGGGTTTCCGTCAGCAGGTACTTGAACGGTTCCATTCGCAACGGCCTCCGAAAGAAGCTCAAGCGGTGCAGCTAGCTTTAGTTTATGTTCGCCTGCAAGCCGATACCCCATTCGATCAGATTGGGCTGAGATTTGATACGTTTGGCCAAACAGTTCTGCCTGGCTTTCTAACGTAAACAGCTCAAAATGAGTACCAGCCATCGCACGAATTATGGGGTTCACTAAATTGCCAGCGACAGCGAAATGACTCGCGTGCCAAGTAGGCAATGCAAAGCTGTCGTACAATAGGCTTTGCAAATGCTGCTGAATCCTCTTCGACAGCAAGCTCTGAGCACTAGCGGATAGCCGATCCCCACTCCTTAATGTCCTTCCCTCAAAACCCCCGACACCCCCGCGCAAGTAGGTGCTTCTGCTGCCCATGACCTCTGGCACATCAAATCCGCCTGCCACAGCCAAATACGAGCGGCAGCCTGATCGACAGGCGCCGAATTTGATGTTAACTCCCGCGCGAAGGAGGACCGGTCTCCAAAGCGGGAGGAACTTGCCCGCTGCGGTAACAGACATATCTGCGCCGCATACCGCGAAAAGCATATCCTTTTCAATAAGCAGCTCCATTCCTGAAAGTGTGATTTCCAAAACGGCTTCATGCCCCTCATTGCCGACCAACATATTGGCAACTCTCGCTGCTCCAGTATCCATGGCCCCTCCAGGCATGACGCCAAACTTTTGAAATTGATGTCTGCCAAGGTCTTGAATAGCAGCGAGTAAGCCGGGCCGAACGACGGTTATACTCATAACTCACCTTCTATATAATGCAAATATTGCTGCTTCGTAATCGATTTGAACCGTACACGATCACCCGGTCTGAGCAAGCTTGGAATCTCATCCTGCGGGCGAAAGAGGGCAAGCGGCGTTCTGCCTATCAGCTGCCAGCCGCCCGGCGTTGCAATCGAATAAATGCCTGTCTGATTGCCTGCTATTCCGACACTACCTTCTGGTGTGATTGTCCTTGGCGTATGGTGTCTTGGCGCAGCTATGGTCTCAGACATCCCTCCCATATAAGGAAAACCCGGCGCAAAGCCCAGCATATACACCAAATAAGATCCCGCAGTATGAACCGCTATAACCTCATCCTCTGCAAGTCCATTATGCTTCGCTACAAAGCTTAAATCTGGACCGTATTCTCCGCCATAGCATACAGGGATTTCTATCGTTCTTGTTTGCTGATCTGCATCGCTCATCTGCTCCATACAAAGGTAAGGTTCCACCCGTGAGCACACAGTTTCAAAGAGCGTAACATGCTGATGCTCATTTAGGCTTCGACTATTTCTGACCTGCATTGGATCATAATGAACAGCCACCGATGCGAATGCCGGTACACATTCGATAAAACCGACAAATGGATGGCTCTCTATATAATCGCTAATGCTCCTTACGATTTGATTAGTCACTTCACTTATCATATTGCCCAAACGAATAATGATGGCGCTATCGCCAAGCGGAATCAACTCATACGGAATGCTCGTGTTTGTTACCTTATTTTGCATCCTCATTCCCCCGCTTTCATCACGGCGATGCCTTCTGCCTCCAGCACCTCTCGCAGCTGCTTCACATGTTCTAAAGCGCCTTGTGTATCTCCATGCACACATACCGAATCCGCTTTTAAACTAAATATATTTTGCTGCCTTGTACGTACCTCGCCGTCTCTTATCATCTTTATCGCTTGCTCTGCGGCACGAGCTGAGTCCACGATGACAGCACCTTCTGCCCCTCGCGGCGTAAGTGTTCCATCTAGCTCATAGGATCGATCTGCGAACACTTCATTAATTGTACGCAGCCCTGCAGCATCGCCAGCACGAATGAGCTCACTGCCCGCAAGGCCAAACAGCAGGAGACTGGGATCAACCTTATAAACGGCCTCCGCTATCGCTCTTGCTAGAGACGTGCTCTTGGCAGCCATATTATACAGTGCGCCATGCGGCTTCACATGTGCGACACTGCCTCCTTCTGATTTCGCAAAAGCATAGACCGCCCCAAGCTGATATACGGTCAGCTCATAGGCCTCCTCTGGCGTAATTTCCATCACCCGTCTGCCAAAGCCAGCCAAGTCAGGCAGCCCCGGATGCGCGCCAATCGCCACATTATTCTCAAGCGCCAGCTTCACTGTGCGCCGTATAGTCGCTGCGTCACCCGCATGAAATCCGCAGGCAATATTCGCTGAAGTAATATATTTCATAAGCTCACTGTCTGAGCTCTGTCTGTATACACCAAAACCTTCTCCCATATCGCAATTCAAATCTACGCGAAGCATTTGCTTTTCCTCCCATCTATTTAAGCTTCGATTCCAAAATTATATCAAATTCCAGCTTGAAAATGCGGTAGATGAAGTGAGTATGACGATGAAATAAATAATAAGTATAAAAAAAAGAAGCAGCGCCGGTCCAGCGCTGCTTCTTCAATAATAACAATATTCGTTTATTCCCCGCCCATGAACACGTAACGGCCGATGATGAGCACCGCTAGAATCCACATAAGCCAGTGAATCTTGTATTTGCCTTTGCCAGACACGTTAGCAACCGTTGCAAGCAAGACGTACGATACGATACCGAACGAAATACCGTTTGCAATGTTGTAAGTAAGCGGCATTAACGCGAGCGTCAAGAAGGATGGAATCGCATAAACCATATCTGTGAAGTCGATATCTTTCACGGATTGCATCATCAGTACGCCTACAATGATAAGTGCAGCTGCTGTAGCAGCACCTGGTACAAGTGCAACGATTGGGGACAAGAAGATCGCAAGCAGGAAGCAAATACCTGTCGTAACTGCTGTTAGCCCTGTACGTCCGCCTTGCGCAATACCTGCAGAGCTTTCAACGAAAGCAGTAACCGTACTCGTACCGAGCACCGCGCCGCCGCTGACGCCAATCGCATCTACGAACATCGCTTTACCAACGCGTTTCTTGCCCGTTTCTGGATCTTTCATATAACCCGCACGGTTAGCCGTACCTACGAGTGTGCCAAACGTATCAAACATCTCTACGAAGGTAAACGTTAGAATAACCGTAATTAGACCTACTTCAAACAGACCTGCAAAATCAAAATGCCAGAAGTTCATTTTGGAGAAATCAGGAACCCATGTTTGACCAGAGAATGTTGCTTTCACATCCACATGACCCATTAGAATAGCGATTACCGTTGTACCTAGAATACCGAACAATAGCGCTCCCGGTACACGCAGTACCATCAGCACGCCAATAAGAAGCAAAGCGATGACTGTTAGTACTACCGTTTCATTATGAAAGCTTCCCAGTTGAATAACGGTTTCGGAGCCGCTAACTGGTGTGAATTTTCCTGCTTCAATGTCTGTAAAGCTTGATATAGCGATCGTCATTATACCGCTGTTTTTCAAACCGATAATGGTAATGAACAAACCGATACCGACTGTAATCGCATGCTTCAAGCTGTCTGGTACAGCCGTTATGAGCATTTGACGAATTTGAGTCAGCGTTAGAATAATAAAGATAATACCCGAAATAAAGACCGCGGTCAGTCCCATTGCCGGTGAAATCGGAGTATCCGTAGATGCTGACGCAATAACGACGGATGCAAAATACGCATTTAAACCCATACCCGGAGCTAGTGCAACAGGGAAGTTAACGAACAAGCCCATCGCGATTGTGAAAATACCTGCTGCAAGTGCCGTTGCTAGAAATACGGCAGTCCAATCCAGGCCAGCTGGCGTAAGTATGATTGGATTGACGGCTAATATATAAGCCATCGTCATGAAAGTCGTCAGCCCCGCCATAATCTCAGTTCTGACATTTGTTCCGTGTTCCTTTAATCGAAAGAAACGTTCCATTTTGATTACAAACCTCCCAAAAATGTGGTGGAACAAACAAAGAAGCCTAGAAAAATGCAATAAATCACATTTCTCCTAGGCTCTGCAAAAAGGGGAAAAGTATACCCGCTGGACCGCTGCGAGCTTTTCCGCCAATTTCGTAGCCTGATCATTTACGGTGACCGAGTAGAGACTCTCAAGCCGATTCTTGAGATTATACGAAAAAATATGCTGTTGTTGTTTTCCGTTATCAATTTTAAAGAGAAATTGTCTATTTTGTCAATAACTTTTACGAACATTAATATAATTAATTAACTTTATCATTCGTTTCTAGCGAGAACAGCAATTTTACACCTTTTTCACGAGTGAACGATACATTAGAAACAGGAAGTAAGGTGCGCCAATCAGCATAATGATAAGCCCGGATGGAATTTCCTTAGGAGCCATAACTGTTCTTCCCAACGTATCTGCTGCTACAAGCAATAGCCCGCCTAAGAGCCCCGATAAAATGATCGAGCGCCTAGTATGATGTCCTACCATCATTCGAACGGCGTGCGGTGCCATTAATCCGAGAAAACCAATTGTACCGACACTTGCAACCGCGCCAGCTGCAAGCAATACGCCTATGATCATTGCCCAAAGCCGCGTTCCTCTTACCGGTAAGCCGAAGCCGGTCGAGCTATCATCACCGAATGCGAGCAAATCGAATTTTCTGCCCAAATAATAAGCAATAGGTACAAGAATAATAAGGAAGATAAAAATGCTGTAAAATTGATTCCACCCTCGGCCATAGGTTGTGCCGGTTAGCCATACGAATGCCGTACTGCTCCATAAGCTCGCTTTAACGATCATTGCTTGTATGCCTGCCGAACCGATAGCAGAAACCGCGATCCCAAGCAAAATAAGCACCGAGGGATTAAGCGATTTACGCCAAGCTAACGAAAACACGAATGCTGCAGCAATCACACCGCCTGCAATCGCTGCAATTGGAAGAGCAAAGATCGGCAGCGTAGGCCAAGCTACTAACACTACCAATGCTCCAAAACCAGCACCTGAGGTTACACCGATAATAGATGCATCCGCAAGCGGATTTCGAACTGCGCTTTGAATAAGTACACCACTAATGGCAAGAGCAATTCCTCCTCCTGCAGCAACCAGCGTACGAGGAAGTCGTAAATTTAGAAGCACGGAGTAAGAGGAATCTCCTGCCCCGAAGAGGCTTCCTATCAAATCAACGATTGGAATTTTGGTTCCGCCAAGCGATAAGCTGACAAGGATGATTGCGACTAATAATACAGTCATAAAAATAGCAGTCGGTGCAAATCGCATCCGCAGTGCTACTCCCCCAACGCTCATGGAGGACTGTCCCGAACCTGTGCCTGAAATATGCTTCATTTTTTTTAATACCAGCCAAATGAGCCAAGGTGCTCCGATGATTGCCATGACCGCGCCTACCGGCATTTCACCGAGACTGCTGCGAACCATACGCGCGAGTAAATCCGCTGCCGTAATAAGCAGCGCACCCCAAAGCGCACTCGCTGGAATAAGCAACCGATGCTTGCGAATACCGGCGAGCCTCACAAGATGTGGAGCTACAAGACCGACGAAGCCAATAGGTCCGACAACGCTTACTACGACAGCAGCCATAAATACGGACAAAGCAAGTCCGGCTGCGCGTGTTAATCCAACCCGCTGTCCGAGAGAGCGAGCGGTGGATTCATCTAGCTCAAGCGCATCGAATTGCCGCCCCGCGAATACGGCTATAGCCAGTAATACGGCTACGAAAGGCCAAGCATACTCAACTCCGCTCCAATCGAGTTGGATCAGTGTGCCAGCGCCCCACAAAAACAGTGACTGTGTCTCCGTTTCCTTAAAAATATGGATCGCCGATGTAAATGCGCCGAGCACCATAGAGACGATCATCCCAGACAAGGCGAGCCTTACTGGGGTTGCAGTCCGACCGCCGCCAAGAAAATAAGCGGCCAAGGCTGCGAGGAAACCTCCTGCTGCCGCCAATAAGAAAGGGAACTGATTTTGCAGCGCTGGAAATGCGACCATACCCAGTACGACCATAAAGTACGCACCGGCATTAATGCCCAGTGTGTCTGACGCTGCAAGCGGATTTCTCGTTATCGTTTGCAATAATGCGCCAGCTGCCGCGAGCGCTGCACCCGCGATAATACCAATTACAGTTCTCGGCATGCGGATGTCCCACAGCAAATTATGCTCCATCACGTCTTGGCGATGCCACAAGCCGTTAAATACAGTTGCTGCGGGAATGTTAGCCTCGCCAAAGCACAGGCTCAGTACAGAAAGAACGAAAAGGGCGGCAAGGCCGCCCCCGAATATACCGATCAATCGCCAAGTGATGAGCGAAGAGCCTTCTTTATTATTGTTTGTCATCAAGTTGCTCATTTCGTTAATGCATTTACGACTTGGTCAACAATCACTTTAGAGGAGATCGGACCGCCGAACACCCAAGTTGTGCCGTCTAACCCGAAGTAACGTTTTTCCTTCACAAAGCTTAGCCCGTTCCAAATGGAGTTATCCTTTAGAGTATTTGAAAAAATATCATCATTGCTTTGGACGATGTAGATGAGATTTGTATCCTGTACCGCTGGCAATGCTTCAACTGTCGAGGTTGTAAATCCGTAAAGCTCAAATTTTTCTGGTTTCCAATCGTTTTTCAATCCGATGCGATCCAAGGTTTGAACCGCCAAAGAATTGTCAGTGAACAAACGTAACGATGCTGCATTCTGATAACTGAATGCTTGCGTCAGTACATAGTTCAAGTCTTCCTTACCTGCCGCTGCCAGCTTCGCCTTCGCATCCGCATAGTGCTGATCCAAATCGGCAAGTACCTTCTCTGCTTCCGTCGTTTTACCTACGGCTGCTGCAATCGTGTTAAACATGTCTGTCATTTGGTTGTATTGCTCGCCTTGACCTTCGAGTGGATATAGATTAAATATGAGTGTTGGCGCAATGCCTTTCAACTGATCATAAATTGCTTCGTGGCTATCTGTATTGGCAATAATCAGATCCGGCTTCAGTGCTGCGATTGTCTCTAGATTCGGTTCATGACGGAAACCAACGTCCGTCACATCTGCGTCCAGAGGAGCCTCGGAGCTCACCCAAAGCTTATAGTTTTCATTGTCCGCGTTACCGATAGGCTGCATGCCGAGTGCAATAATATCCTCCGTAAATGTCCATTCCAGTACGACAACCTTTTGTGCTGGCTTATCCAGCTTCACTTCCCCTTTAGCATCCTTTAGCACGATTGGAGCGCTTGGCGCTTCTGTGCTTGCATTTGCCTCATTCTTATTGCTGTTTTTCTCGTTTCCTGCTGCTGAGTTTGTTGTACTATTTCCTCCGCATCCCGCCACTACCAACATTACCGCTATAATCACCAACATACTCATTACACGTTTATTCATTTCCTCATACCCCCTATTTTTATAGAACCTATGTATCTTTAAAATAAATGATAATCCTTCTCTGTTTATTGATAATGATTATCATAGTCAAGAACAAGGATTATCTTATATTCGTTTTGGGATATTGTCAATCTGTTTTTTTTAGAAAAGCTTTGTTCGATATGTGATGTGCATTTTTTATACAACAAAAATAGGACGGGCATATTGCTCCCGTCCTTCCTATTGGCTGCTATATATGCAGCGTGCTTTTATTCGTTTTTGAAGAAATGAGGTAAATAAGCTTTGTTCGCCTCAAGCATTTCTTCAAGCAGAGCTTTAGCAACAGCTACACTCGGAACGAGTGGATGATGCACAAGTGCTTGCAGCGCTATGCCTTTATCTCCGCTAATTGCAGCCTCGATTGTAAGCGACTCATAGGTTTTCACTGCATGCATAAGACCTTTAATCTGCTCTGGAACGCGTTGAAGAGGCAGCGGAATTGGGCCTTGAGCCGTAACGACACAGTTAACCTCGATGCTAGCATCCTTAGGCAGAAAATCAATGATGTTGCCGTTTCTAACGTTCAACGTCTGAATATCACGCTTGTCAGTATAAAGAGCATGCATCAAGTTAACGGCTGCTTCAGAATAATAAGCGCCGCCGCGCTGCTCAAGCTGCTTTGGCTTCTCGTTCAAGTTAACATCCTTGTACAGTTGGAATAATTCCGTTTCGACCCGGCTTACAACTTCCGCGCGCGTCCCGTTTTTCTCAAGTGAGTCCTTCATGTCTGCAAACATGGAATCCGTCATATAGAAATATCGAAGATAATACGTCGGGATCGCACCAAGCGAGCGAAGGAAATCCGCATCCCAGTCAAGAGCTGTTACATTCGTAGCCGCATAATCACGGCCGCTGCCGATCATCTCATGCAGCTTATCCTCACCATTTACGTAAGCAGCTGTAACCCAGTGAAGGTGATTGATGCCTACGAATTCAGGCATTACTTCCTGCTCGCTTACGCCGTATTCTTTCGCGAGAAACTTCTGAAAGTTAATCGGTGAATTACAAAGGCCAACCGTCTTTACTTTGCTGTATTTTTGAACCGCTTCAGTTACAATACCCGCTGGATTCGTGAAATTAAGCATCCATGCGTCCGGAGCCAGCTCCTCGATGTCTTTACAAATATCAAGAATGACAGGCACTGTACGCAATGCTTTAAACATACCGCCTGGTCCAGTCGTCTCTTGTCCGATTACACCGTGGGAAATCGGGATATGCTCATCGCGACGTCTAGCTTCCAGCAAACCTACCCGCATTTGTGTCGTTACAAAATCAGCACCTGCAATCGCCTCACGGCGATCAAGTGTTAATTTCACTTCGATTGGCAGGCCAGCCTTCTCGACCATCCGCTTTGCAAGCTCACCAACGATCGCCAGCTTATGGCGTCCTTCTTCAATATCAACGAGCCAAAGCTCACGAATGGGCATTTCATTGTATTTTTTAATAAAGCCTTCTACGATTTCGGGCGTGTATGAGGAACCGCCGCCAATGACGGCGACCTTTAGTGGTTTTTTGGACATGTGGAAGAGCCTCCCTTAAATGATCGCGATTTTTTTAAAATGTAATCTTTCTCAATGCTGCATCAACCGTATCGTCAATGGTAATGCCACTGTTATCCATAGCGCTCATCACGGCTCCAATAACCGGATCAACCGTAAGCCTTACTGTCCGAGCTTGCGGAGAAACCGCAGCAACGGCTTCATTGATTGCATCAACCATATGAGTAGAGCCGCCGCGAGATAAAACACTGCCCGTTAGTACAACATCGAACTTTTCCTGTTCCATACCCAAACGTTTGATAAGTGCATTAACCGAGTTCGCATGCTCACGACCAGCTTCCCGCAAAAGACGGATCGCCACAGCGTCGCCGAGTGCAGCAGCTTCAAACATCACTTTAGCAAGCTCATGCGATGGTCGTTTGCCGTTATCCAGTGCATCATCGTACATTTCTTGTATCGTATTATATCCAAGCCGCTGCGGGACAAGATCGCTAAGCAGAGTCGCTTGCTCTCTGCCCTCCCACGAACGAATGGCGCTGCGGAAGGCATGAATCGCTAAATCGGTACCCGAACCATGTCCGTCGCCGAATAAATAACCGAAGCCGCCATACTGAAGCTCATCACCTTGCGGGTTTCGAGCGGCTGCATTAAAACCAGTACCGCTAATAATGACCGCTCCGTATGATTTGTTGGTACCAGCACGCATACCAATCATTGTATCGCATGCAATCGCATGATTTTTATATTCAAGCGAAGCAATCATCGGCCGCAAAATCGCATAGTCAGGCTCACGATCTGCTCCAGCGAGTCCAAAATAGGCGAAAGTCACCTGCTCCTTCGTCACTCCTGCTTCCTGCAACGCCTGTTGACACGCATTATTAATGCTGTTCTTTGCTCCTTCGAATGCCGTTTGGTGATTTCCATTACCGCCGAGCCCTCTGCCAAGTACACGCCCCGTCTCATCGACGAGGAGAGCATGTGTCTTGGTGCCTCCTGCATCAATACCTAGGAAAATAATATTGCTCACGCTCCTTATTTGTACTTTCTTCTATTTTAAAATAAAAAACACCGCTCTTCTAATGAAAAAGAACGATGTTGTAATACTATCTTACTATCTTTTATGATCGCAGATCGGAGGGCAGCTTACCCACATGCTGCTTAAATAAACGGTTGAAATTAGATAAATTGCGAAATCCGCATTCGGCCGCTACTTGGATAATCTTTTTGTCTGTTGATTCCAGAAGATAGGCTGCCTGTGACAATCTCAGTTGAATTAAATAATCCATAGGCGAGGTTCCAACGACTTGGACGAATAGTGTACTGAAACGCGAGGGGCTTAAGTGCGCGGCCTCAGCCAGCTCACTAAGCGTCCACGGATAGGAGATATCGGCCTCGATATTATGAAGTACACCTCGTATCGTTTCCATTCCTCTTATATGCTGCGCTCCGTTAGCATTATTTTTCGCAAAATAACGATTGACGAATGCTAGCAGCTGAATCAGCTTAGCCCTTACCACCACTTCAAAATGCGGCTCCTTCAGCTCATACTCTGCTGACATGTCCTTAATTATGCTGCCGAGCTCACCGAGCTTTGGATGCTCTCGATCTAGCACATGGTCAAATCGCAGTCCAATATCCCGAAATGGAATAAGCAGCTCCGCATCGTAGCGCTGCTCCAAAGCGAGGTACGCTGAATCAAACATAATAACGCTCATGACCAGCTCCTCAGACTCAAACGCACGGTGCAAATCATTGGAGTGTATAAGGACAATATCACCTTGTTGGAAGTCATAGCGGCTCCCGTTGATTAGATAATAGCCATATCCCTGTTGAATATAGTTGATTTCGAGCGCCTTATGCCAATGCAGTCTTTGAAAGGTCGGAGAAACCCCCACAGATTGCGAAATAGTAATTGGAAAAGCTTGCGGCAGCTCAATACGATCTTCTCGGATGGAAGAGTGTAGGTTCATTTTATTCTCCTTCAAGTTTTGCGAATGCAAAACTACTTCGTAAGCATGGGCTTAGGTTTTCGTAGAAAACCTACTTCGTAAGCACAATCCTGAATATACCATTGTTGTTATCAAAGATTATAGCAGAAAGCAGTGTCTTGATAGCATATGTAAGTATCCAGTCAGGCATCTCATTTTAAGATCTTTTTTGTGTTGACAAAGTATTCCATAAAAGTTACATTAAATGTATCAAACGGATATATCAACTTGATACATTGAGGAGATCATTTATGATTGAGCTAGTTACTTTAGGAATGCTGATGCAAGGAAAAATGAGCGGCTATGATATCAAAAAAATAACGGAGCAATCGATCGGAATCTTTTACAAAATGAGCTATGGCAGCCTATACCCCGCACTCAAACGTCTTGTGGATCAAGCGTATGTAACCGAAGAAGAAACCAATGACAGCAAGAACAAAAAAATGTACAGTATTACGACTAAAGGACAGCAGCACTTTATGCAATGGCTGCGTGAGCACCTTCAAGCGAATAAACGCGAGTATCTTATCAAAATCTTTTTTTATGATTACTTGGATGAATCGACGAAAAAACAAAACTTAATCGCTTATCAGCAAACCGTCGCACGTAACATTTCACAGATGGAGGCTGTACAGTCCATTGTCTCCAAGGAGCTAGAGCAGCTCGAAGATAAAGACGCTTATTACTACCGCGTTTCCGTCATGCATCACGGTTTACATTTTTTTAAGATGGAAAATGAATGGCTAAACAAAATAATCGAAAAAGAGGAGTTCTAAATGAAAACATCGGACAGCTTTTCAGTGAAGAGACCTATCGTTGCCCTAATTCTTATTGAGTTGATGCTTATGATTTTTGTAGCCGGCGGCAGCGCCTACGTATCGATCGCTGAACTGACGCATCCTCTCGCTCCATTCTTTGGTTTTATTCCGATCGCTTTATTTCTGGTCATTTATATGACTGCCAATAAACGTTGGGGCACCTATTACTTCAGCAGTCTTTCCAAGCTAACAAAACAGCAATGGCTCGAATACCTTCCTCTGCTGCTCGTCCTAATCGTATTATTGATCGCCAATAAGGGCTTTCAAGCCGAATCGTTCTCATTTTTTGCTTATATGCTGCTGTCTCAATTGTTTTTAGTCGGATTTGTTGAGGAAACATTATTCCGGGGGATGATGCTGCGGATTCTTATGCCAAAAGGAAAAGCGATTGCGATCATTGTCTCCAGTGCATTGTTTGGCGTCACGCATGCTTTACAGGCGCTTAGCGGTCAATCGCTTGAGGATACTCTTTTACAAATTGTGTATGCGTTTATTCTAGGCTTTGTACTTACGATGCTGGTCGTGAGAAACCGTGCCATTCTGCTAACGATCCTCTTTCATGGCTTGCATAACTTCCTCAACTTTACTGGCAATGATCCTGGTACAAATCTATACAGCTATCTCGTTATCGGTATTCTTGTTATTCAATCGCTTTGGCTGATCTCTTCGTCCAAAAAAACGGCTGCTCCAACAAACAGTGTCTACTCCTAAAATAAAAAAAGACTGGGCCATTCCAAGAAGCTGTCATAACTTTTTCCTAATCTTTCTTGATGAAGGTCAATGGTAAGATAATCTCCATTGTTGTTCATGTTCCAATGTACCTCACTTTTTTGAAACACATTGTTCATTTATTTAGATGTCACAATTTTATCAAAACGACTAGATATTCCAATATATTCATTGCCCCAACCACTACTTATGGATATTTCTTGTAATGAGAGCCTGTTGGGGCAAAAGAAGCTCTAATTCAGAAACGACTAATTTTTCACGCTGATTAAGTCTTTTAATGTATGTATCCAATGCTGACAATACTTCTTCTACAGTTCTGTATTCTGACCAAGTAACATCAGTATTGGCCGAATCTATCCGTTTCCTAACTTCCCATAATAGGTCAACCAGCAGAGTATTGCTTGCCAAGTTATTCTGCTCCTTACCTTGTTCCATAAAACACTTTATATCAATTCCATATTTATCTTTCCACTGTGTCATCATATCCATAATAGAACGTCATTTCCCATAGGCAATGGGCAATAAAGCTTTCATTTGACATAGTATCTAATGACTTCTTGTCAATGTAGTAGCCTAGCCATTCATTAAATTTGCTTGATACTATAGAGTATCTAGTCCATTCGTCGTCCTTACCACTAACGTCAAAAAAGTGTCAATTTCAGTTTTTCATATAGCAGACTAAACTTTTCAAGTCTGTCCTTTTTATTTGAATAATGGACAATAAATTTTTGCCATACCTTTGAGAATTCTGTGTTGGCGATCAACTCCTTGAATGTCTTCATACTTCCTCCATCATCTAAAGGTTTCCAATCGAGTACGTACGTCCTCAAACAAGAAGCCACCCTTTATGAGTGGCTAATCTTTAAATATTCAATCTACTGCTATCTGCTTTACATCAACTTATAATTACAAAGCCACTCCTGAAAAATGAAGTTTTTCATGTTAACTACTCTTTATTTGCAATTAATCTTAACGATTACTTAACGTTCACAAGCAATCAAGTCTTCGTCCCTGTCGCTTTTTTTATTGGCGTCATAGAGTTCCTTAGAAACAAATGGCTTGAATTTCGTTTTCCCACCTTTATTTTTGACTGAGGAAGAACGAGCGACGCCACCTTTATACACCTTATTCAACTCCGTGCAGTTTTTATATGTAACTATCTTTGCTTTTGCTTCTGCTACGCCAGTTAAATTTGAAGTAACACTAAGAATAAGACCTAAAGATAATAAAATCACGAATACCTTTTTAATACTAACACTTCCTTTCATCCCTAATTATTGTAAATGTCACTATAACCTCTATATACTTTTTTTTCAAGGTTTAAAATCATCAATCAGTTCATTAATTTTGGTCATAAAAAAACTCCCTTCTATTTGCTAAACAACGCAGATAAAAGAGAGTAATTTTTTGCACTCTATTGTTGCAGGTGTACGTGGATTCAATGATGTCAACGCCGCAAACCCTTATGTATCAAGGGTTCCGAGCGATTGACGACATTAATTATTTCCAGCCTATTCCCACTCAATTGTAGCAGGCGGTTTCGAAGTTACGTCATAAACTATACGGTTTACGTTGTCTACTTCGTTTACGATACGAACTGAGATTTTTTCGAGCACATCCCAAGGAATACGTGCCCAGTCAGCTGTCATACCGTCGATTGATGTTACTGCGCGGATTCAGACGGCGTACTTTGGCCTCCATTACTTCCCTTTAAGCGTATTCGTAATTTTCGCCTTGGACTTTAGTTCCTCCAGCAATGCCGGGGTAAGTTCGGCAACCTTCTGGCTGATGAGTTGTTCCCGGATTTCAAATTTCTTCTCATCCAGCGTCGCTGCCTTCGATTCCTTATGGTCTGTTACTTTGATGATGTGATAACCATACTCCGACATGATCGGTCCACCCAGCTCGCCAACCTTAAGCGAGAACGCTGCCGCCTCAAACTCAGGGACCATTTCCCCCCTGCCGAAGAAACCAAGATCACCTCCTGCAACCTTACTGCCTAAGTCAGAAGATTTTTCTTTCGCCAGCTTCGCAAAATCCGCGCCACCTTTCAGCTGCTTCATAATTTCGTCAGCTTCTGCTTTCGTTGCGACCAAAATATGCGATGCTTTCACCTGCTCAGGCTGTTCGAACATGGCTCTATTTTCCTCAAAATATTGTTTCACTTGTTCGTCAGTCAATTTCACACGCGACTCTACGAGCTTGCGAATGCGAAGCTGCATCGGTGTTTGCTTCTTCAAATCTTCCAGCGTCATGCCCGCTTGCTGCAGAGCAGTTTGAAAATCAGATTCAGACGGGAACTGCTTCTTAATTTTCGCAATTTCCACTTCCACATCCTTGTCACTAATTACGATACCTTTCTTCTTCGCCTCTTGCTTAACAAGCTCTTCTTGAATCAGGTTGTCCAGCATTTGCTCTCCGCCAACTGCAGTCATCTTATCGTACAGCTGGTTCTTCGTAATAGATACGCCATTAACTGAACCGATTGCTTCATTACCACCATCGCCTAATGGAAACTTTTCGGGCTTGCTAGCAATAGTGACTGAATTCGAAGAGGCATTGTAGTTGACATTCGCACCGAGCATCTCAGCCGCGGCGCGGAGTGGGACGTAAGTAACACCCTTAATTGATACTGGTTCAACAGTTGATTTCTGACCATTTACAATCAAGGTCATTTTCGTTGCGGCATATGCTCCTGCACCTGCCGCGAGCGTAATACCCGCTACTACCAGTGCAGTTACTCCCACTCTACGAAATAGGATGCTGCCTTTGCTTTTACTCACAATATAACCTCCCGCTAGAATCATTTCCGAAGACACTTAATGGATTGCATAATAGGATTCTATCTCATTACTTTGGATAAATAAACCATTTTTATTCTTTCTTTAATTTGGGCATAAAAAAAATACTCCCTTCTATTCGCTAAATAACGCAAATAGAAGAGAGTATTTTTTAGTGCAGCTATTCCCACTCAATTGTAGCAGGCGGTTTCGAAGTTACGTCATAAACGATACGGTTTACGTTGTCTACTTCGTTTACGATACGAACAGAGATTTTTTCGAGCACATCCCAAGGAATACGTGCCCAGTCAGCTGTCATACCGTCGATTGATGTTACTGCGCGGATGCCGACAGTGTACGAGTACGTACGAGCATCGCCCATTACGCCTACGCTCTTCATGTTCGGAAGCGCAGTGAAGTATTGCCAAATTTCACGGTCAAGACCGGCTTTTGCAATTTCATCACGAAGGATCGCATCTGATTCACGAACGATCATAAGCTTGTCCTCTGTTACTTCGCCTAGGACACGAATCGCAAGACCCGGGCCTGGGAATGGCTGACGCCAAACGATAGCTTCAGGAAGACCGCACTCTTCGCCGACTTTACGAACCTCATCCTTGAATAGCGCTTTAAGAGGCTCAATAAGCTTGAACTTAATGTCCTCAGGTAAACCGCCAACGTTGTGGTGAGACTTGATCGTTTGAGCTGTAGCCGTACCGCTTTCCACGATGTCTGTGTAAAGTGTTCCTTGTGCCAAAAATTCAAAGTCATCCAGTTTGTCTGACTCTTCTTGGAATACATAGATAAACTCGTTACCGATGATTTTACGTTTTTGCTCTGGATCTTCTACGCCCTTCAGCTTGCCAAGGAAACGCTCTTGCGCATCGATTTTGAGTACTTTCATATCGAACTTGCCTACGAAAGTATCCATAACACCTTCTGCTTCGCCTTTGCGGAGCATACCGTGGTCGATAAACATACAAGTAAGCTGATCGCCGATCGCTTTATGAAGAAGAATAGCTACAACAGAGGAATCTACGCCGCCGGAAAGCGCACATAGTACCTTTTTGTCGCCAACTTCATTACGGATATCACGAATTGCATCTTCAATGAACGATTCCATCGTCCAAGTTCCGTCACAATCACAAACATTGTATAGAAAGTTGCGAATCATTTCATTACCAAATTCAGAGTGGCGTACTTCTGGGTGGAATTGAACCGCAAAGAATCCACGATCCGCATTGCTCATAGCCGCAACTGGAGCATGATCCGTGCTTGCGTCTACTTTAAAGCCTTCAGGCAGCTCGACAACATGGTCGCCGTGGCTCATCCATACCGTTTGAACCTTATCTAAACCAAAGCCGATTTGTGAACCTTCCACAAAATCTACCTCTGCTTTACCGTATTCACGTTTGCCCGCGCGCTCTACCTTACCTTTGAGCTGATGCGACATAAGCTGCATACCGTAGCAAATACCGAAAATTGGAATGTTCAAATCGTAAATTGCAGGATCAACCATTGGAGAATTTTCTTCATAAACGCTAGCCGGTCCTCCCGAGAATACGATACCCTTCGGTTGTAATTCACGGATCCGTTCTACCGACGTGTTATACGGCAATAGCTCGCTGTATACGCCCAAATCACGAATACGGCGTGCAATTAGTTGGTTATACTGTCCTCCAAAATCAAGAACAACGATGATTTCATTATGCTTAGTCATTACCGAGCCTCCCTCAAATTATGTAGTAATTATATATAAGGCAGTTTGAACGAGTCAAGGCACAGCAACGTGACAATTCGTAGAAGAAGGAACAAAGGTCCGTCTGCGCGTCGTTAAAACCGTTGAAATTGATCATTTTTTTGGGAATAGAAACCTTCCGTATCGTTCTAAATAAGAAGACTATTTGCGAGATTGAAGCTCGCGGGATGCGGCTCTGGCGGTGAGATTTGGGACAAAAGCCATTCAGAATAGACGATTAATTGATATGCGTCTGGAAGAGTCGAATAGATTTGAGACCGCAGCAATTTCTCCATATAAACTTTATCTTCTTTTTTGTTGTTTCCAATGGAATGATTAAGGTTTTTGATACATTTACAGGAAAAACTCAGCCTATGGAGTAATCAACAGCATTAGCTATAAGGTGGGTGGATCGCTTGCATTTTATACATGACAGAGTAAAATTTGACCTTATTGGTTTACTCGTACTGGCTTCAATGTATCTGTTCGAATGCAAAAGCAGCTGCTTCCAATCCCCTACTTTCGAGGATCGAAGCAACTGCAAAATGCGGCCCAAAAAACTTATTCTAGTATTAAAGGGTGTTAAGGAGATATCGCTTTGCCGAAGGTGTATTTGGGATAGTTACTCATCAATCATTCCCGAGTTTCTTGGGAGCTTTTTTGTTGCAACATCTCGTCTCTTCTGCTTCTCGGCGGAAGGCCCTTTCAATTTCTGAATGGGCTGCTTGTCCAGCACGCGCAAAACGGTTCGCAGCGCAGCAGGAGTAGGAGCGCCAGCCCAAGTCCCCGGTGCAGCAAAATGTGCTTCCTCAAGCCAGCTTGTGAGCTGGCGGAGTGCATCCTGCTGCTCCGCTGCGAGCACAGGCCCGGCTGCGCTTGCGTATTCACGCGCCGTTTGTCCAGGCGCGTGTGCGCCGAAACGGCGCTGAAGCAGCGGCGCTAACGCGCTGCTCACAGCAATGAAGCTCGCGCGGACTCGTTCCTCGGTGCCGCGCGGTGCTTTCATGCTGCGCGGCGCCATTTCGGCCGCGCCAGCATCGCTGTGGCGCAAGCGAGCTATCGCCGCTTGCGCTGCCCCCCTGTCCGTCACAGGTTCATGTGACGGATAGGGCGCGGCTGCGCCGGCGAGCTTCGCGACGCCGTCGGCGTAAGCCGCGCCATAACGGCGCAGCGCCAGCGAGAGGCGGAGCCGCTGGCGCTGTGCCGCAGCAATGGCCGCGACCGCAAGCGCTAGCGCGGCCGCGCCTGCGGCAGCTGCAGCGGCAGGCGATGCCGCCGCTGCGCCCTTGGCGGCGCTTTGCGCCGCATGCACGAGGGCGTCTGCCGCCGCCTCGACTGAAGCAGCGAGGCGCGCTAGGCTTCCCTCGCCGAGCCCTGAAGCTTCGCTGCCGACATTGCTCGCCTGATCAGCTCTCGCTGCACCCATCGCGGGAGCACCCTGCTCGCCAACCGTAGAACTGGCGGCTGCAACATTTTGTACGCCGCTGAATCCCGGCGTTGGATCGAAGGGCACCCAGCCTGCGCCTGGGAAATAAACCTCAACCCAAGCATGCGCATCAGAGCCTCTAACCTCATAATCAACAAGTGTGAGACTATTATTGGTTCCCTGCTTTAATTCCATCGTACTTCCAGCGCCTAGCGCATTGTTCTTCATACTTTCCGAACTAGTATTCACAGCACCCTGCGCACTGTTCTTCATACTTCCCGAACTAGTATTCACAGCACCCTGCGCACTGCTCTTCATACTTTCCGAACTAGTATTCACAGCACCCTGCGCACTGCTCTTCATACTTTCCGAGCTAGTATTAACAGCGTCCTGTGCACTGCTCTTCATTTCCGAACTAGTATTCACAGCACCCTGCGCACTGCTCTTCATACTTTCCGAGCTAGTATTAACAGAGCTCTCCTCCCCAGCTGTACTTTCCCCGACCGGGGTTCCAGGAGTAAAGCCTTTCACCCACCTAGCAGGTATCCCCTGTGTACGAAGCAGGATGACCATTGCCGTGGAGAAATGCACACAATAGCCTTGACGCTGCTCGAAGAGAAAGTGATCGACGAAGTCACTACCTTCCGGAGGAACGGCGCTGTCTTCCAACGTGTAGGTATAGCTTTTTTTCAAAAAATCCTCAATCGCCTTTACCTGATCATAACGACTCGTAACACCGCCGCCTGCCACCTCGGCAGCTAGTGCTGTCACTCGGCTTGGCAGACTTGAAGGCAATTGCAAATAAGGCTCTAACTGCGCTTCGCTTACTTTCTCAACCGCAGCTCCGCCGCTTCCGTTACCTGAAGCTTCAGCGCTCTCCGACTCGCTGCTCAGCGCCCGTAATTGCGATTCATCTGTCACTGTCAGGACACTCTCTACCGTATATTTCTCAATCTTTGCCGTATCCGTCTGTGCATATAACGAGCTTTTATCAGCGTTGTATACATAGCTTCCAAGCTTACGACGCGGATCAGCTGCAACAAGATCTGTCACTTGACCAAAGTGACCTGATGAGAACAGAGGCATCCCTGCAGTAGGCTCTGTCCAAACGACAGTTTGCCGTATAAGCGGACCCAGCTGCGTGTTCCCCTCTTCCATTGCTGCCTTACTTGAGGCCGCAACATCCGATCCCCGTACCGGCAGCAAAACAGAGCTGCCAGCTGTATCAATCCAGCCGCGCCCATCATACACTTGCTTTGATTCACCTCGCCAATATGCTTCAGCGGTAGAACTCCCCGTAAATATAACGGTATTGTCCTGCTTCAGAGAAGAACCGAGCTGACTATCATCAAAGCCATACCCAGTAAACGCGCTTCCAAATCGATCAAATCCCGGTTGACCCATGACTTGTACAGAGCTATGCTGGTTTCCCAGCGATTGAATCGTCTGCTCCAATCTGTCATTCAAAGAAGCTGTCCAGCTCGCGGGCGGCATCGTTGTTCCTCGTCCTCCAGCGAACAACATTCCGCAGCCAAGTATCGTCAGCACAACAAAAACTGAACTTGTAAGCCATCTTATATCAAGTCCCTTAAATTTGCCAACACCTGTATTAATCATTCGTTGAACACGCGGAACGGTGACGACTGCACCAAGCAGCAGCCCTTCTACAACGGTTCGCATCAAGCCTCCCATTACATCAAGACCCAGCCATACGTGAAGCACAATTAAATAGCCCGATGTAATGCAAGCTATACCAAGCGCTGTCTGACGCATCCATAATAAAGCTTGTAAAGCAGGAGCAAGCATCGCCCAGCCTATAAACAATAGGAGCGTTCGAAGCTCTCCCGACATCGCCCACAAACCATCTTCAATGATCAATACGATATGATCTTTCAACATAACAGGGAACGAAAACAGCCATTGCAGACTGCTCTGATCAGCACCCTTATAAATCCACATGAGCGTGACTACACACAGCAAGGAATTTATTGGCAAGGAAATAGAAATTGGTAAACGAAACAGTCCTGCCAGTAAAACCAATCCGATGACAAGAAGGAGCGGCTCTGGATTATAAATAACAGACCACTCGCCAGCATTCACCCAAGGCAGCAGCCATTCCGTAAGCAGCCCAAACAGCAGCAGAGTCGTAATAAACCGGTATCCTAATGATTCCTCCACAGCTTCTCCGTGCAATAGATTCCGGTCAACTTGCGGCTCTTTCACCGTTCTCCCAGCAATATCACTTTTATGCGAGCTCATAATCTTCGCCTCCTTCCTCAGCGTATGGGAGCGTACTCATACTTGCTGGGACGGGCAGCCACGTCACTTTAACGCCTCCGCTTTCCAGCCATTTCTGCTGCTCTCGCATAGCGAAGGTAGGCATATTATTGCGTGTAACGATAAATAACTCTAGCCTGCAGCCTTGCTCGCCCGCAAATCCAGCAAGCTCGCCCCAGCTCCGCCCGCCTCTCCAGTCAGCAGTAAACACAAGCATTGTACTGCCGTGTGAATGTTGATTTGACTCCTGAGCAAGAGTGCCCGCGAGAGAACCCTTTCCGTCCGCACGAAGCACAGCCATTTCATAAAGCATGCCAGACAAACCGGTCTGCGGCCTTCCATCAGTGGGCGACGACTGCAGCACTGTACCGCCTTGTCCAAGCAGCAGCGTCACAGCACTGCCTAGTGAAGACGCCTGTGTCAAAGCGAGTGCTGCCCAAGCAACGCAAGCATCGAACAACCGATCGTCCTGCTCGTAGGCCGATGCGAGGGTATCAAGGGCAATAAACGTTTTTGTTGGCTGCTCCAGCGGATAGATCTTGGTCTGCAAGCCTCGTCCCTTGGCTGCGCTTCGCCAATCCAAATGCCTTAATGAATCTCCCTCCCGATAAGGTCGACTATCCGGTCCAAGTCCCGCAGCTCTCACCGCTGCTTTGATTTCTTCACGAGCGGCATCACCGCGGTAGTCCTGAGCTCCATCAGCGACTAGGGAAGGTGCAGCATAAATTGCTGCCCCTCGCGCGATTTCCGCTTTATTTAAAGGCAATGCATGCGGCAACCCCGGCAGCACAACAAACTCCGCCTTTGCAGCTATTCGTTTATGAATAGCCGTAAGACCAAGCCAGTCCCCTATTGAAACCGATATATGCTCGTAGGAATGTCGTCCGCGCCGCAGCTTATGAAGTGTATAGCAGTAAGTCATCTCTTGATTAAACATCGGTGTCAATACTGCCCGAACCAATATTCTATGATCAGCAGGAGAACTGGCATTAATGGTTTCATCATAAACGGCTATCCATACGAAGGGAATGAGAATAGAGCGTTTAAACGTCAATTGAATCTCAATCTTCCCGCCTTCTCGTGTCTCTTCATGCGACAGCACCCGTACGGCACTTATGCCGCCTGCCGCCAGAATAGGCGCAAGCCCACTGACAACCATGATCATGCCTAGCACTGCTGTCATGAACCACTCAACCGCACCGCCTCTCAACAGTACAGCTGCCACACTGCTTGCAAAGCCCGCCATGATAATACACCAAACCATCCATCTCGTACGATAGCCTTGCGAAAGCTCCATTTGTTCTTCGTTCACTGGTTTAACTTCTTTTAAATGTCCCGGAGAAGCTTTTTGACCGCTGCTATCATGCTGCTCAGAACTAAGCTCGTCTTGAGCATAGATCTTCTCGGCAGCTTCTCCCTCCTCCGTTCTTCCTTTCAACAAACCATCCTGAAAAGGTGCATTCATCGGCGCTTCCCGCTTCCCACAGCCGCAGGCATAGGACATTCACGAATCGTTCGTTTAATGACAACAGCGGCATCCGCACCAGCAGCGACCGCATTAAATCGCAGCGATAGACGATGTGGAAGCACAGCGTCCGCCGTCGCCAGCAAGTCGTCAGGGATCGCAAAGCCACGTCCTTCCATGTATGCATTCGCCTGAGATGCCCGCAGCCAGTCACGAAGTGCGCGAGGACTTAAGCCAAGCACTACCTCTGGCGCACGGCGAGTGGCGTCAGCTACCTGCACCATATACTCAAGAAGGGCAGGATGCATATGGGTCTGCCTTGCCTCAGCCTGCATCTGCAGCCATTCCTCTGTTGCAATAACGGGGCGCAGCCGCTCGGGCTCAATTCGATTGCCATTTGCGTATTGCTCCAGCATCCGTTTCTCTTCAGCTGAGCCGGGATAACCAATCGTCAGCCGCATCATAAAACGATCCAATTGCGCTTCCGGCAGCGTATTTGTCCCCTCGAAGCTAAGCGGGTTTTGTGTCGCTATTAACATAAAAGGCACCGGCAGCTTGCGCGTTTTCCCTTCAACTGTGACCCGCCTCTCCTCCATAGCCTCAAGAAGTGCAGACTGTGTTCGCGGCGACGTCCGATTAATCTCATCAGCAAGCACTACGTTGCCCATAATTGGTCCTGGCCGGTATACAAGCTCATTCGAGCGAGCATCTAGCACTACTCCGCCAACGATATCAGCTGGTAGCATATCGGATGTAAACTGAATTCTTTTAAAATCTCCGCCCACCGCTCTCGCGAATGCTTGTGCCAGCAGCGTCTTGCCAACGCCTGGCACATCTTCTAGCAAGACGTGTCCGCCTGCTAGCAGCGCAGTCAATGTATTTCGAATCACCTGCTGCTTGCCTAGCAATACACTCTCTACCTTTACTAGCAATCGATGCAGCAGCACCTGTGGCGCTTCCGGCCAGTGACTATAACGATCCTCTTTGACATCATCAGAAAATTGGGGAGAAATCATCTTATAAATCGCCTCCTGAAAAATAAATCTATCTATTTTTCAGTGTCCCCAGCTTTTACTCTCTTTAGACCTGCTAGAAACCATTCTATTATTCCGTAATCCAGATTTCCCGCTGCGTTTCGTTATAAACATATTTAGTTATCAGAATTTCAAATTGCAGCAGCGTCGCACGCACTGGAACTAGGATTGGATCCTTATTCACTTCCAAATTCACGCTGCCGTCTAACCACTCTGTCAGCTTATGCAATGACACTTCAATAGCACCGTTGCTTATTCCGTATTCGCTTGATTCAAGCACCAGTTTTTCTTCACCGCGATGCAGAATAAGGCTCGGCACCTTTTTCTCCGCTTCGGTGAGCGTACTCTTCATACCAAGCTGCTCCGAGAATTTGGTAAGCTTAGCCACATCCTTCTGCGCGACCTGCTTTCTAGTCCACTTTAGCTTACTGGCGACTTTAAATTGTATAGGTTCGATTTGATCTGTCAGCTTCGCAAATGTGTAACCTTTACTTTTATAATATTTAATAATGTCGGGCAATGCCTTAACCGACTCTGCATGCCCTGCACTGTCATGAAGGAGTACATTCAGCTTATCCCCCATTTTGGAACCTTTAATTGTCTTCAAAATTTCAGCAGCAGGTACGCCCAGCCGCTTAGAATCTCCGCTGTCTACATTCCAGTCGTGCACCTGATAGCCTGCCGCAGCCAAGGCATCGAAATAGCCTTGATCGAAGTTGGTGTACGTTCCGCCTGGCGCTCGTACTAGCGTTGTTCTTACACCGCTAGCAGCATATATAACCTCATCGGTTTTCATTACCTGATCAGCAAACTCAGTGAAACTGCCGTATAGCTTCTCATATCTATGATCAAACGTATGATTGCCAAGCGCATGACCTTCTTTTACGATTCGCTTAATCATTTCCGGCTGTTTCAGTACATGCTCCCCTAATACAAAAAAAGTCGCCGAAATCCCTTCCCGTTTCAATATATCAAGCACCTGCCCAGTATTTTTACTAGGGCCATCGTCAAATGTTAAATACAATTGTTTCTGATCAGGTTCAATTGCCGACTTCCCTTGCTCCACCCGTTTCTCCGTATCGTAAGACGCCGGCACCGTTAGAAGCGGCATCGCATTATAATTAGGAACCGCAGCAGCACTTGCTAGGATGATCTCCCGATCACCTGTAGCCTCTCCCTGATACGTCCCATAACCATCAATTTCAAATAAGCCAAAACAAACGAATAGTATACAAATCGCCACCCGCCAAAAACGCTGCATTCACGCTGCCACCCTTCTCTACCTATGAATAAAAATCCTCAATCATTCTGATAGATTATATGAGTTCGCTCTCTCGTAAATGACTAAGCGATATAAATAAGAGACTGCGAGATGAATAATAGGCTGCGTTTAAAAAAGCAGTTAACAAAAAAAACAGCTGAGCGGCGATTACTCGCATGCTCAGCTGTTTTTGTAATATTAGATAACGATTCGCTTAAAACGCAGCAACAATCGCGCCTTTGTACTTTTCTTCAATAAATTTCTTAACCTCAGGTGAATGAAGTGCCGTCACAAGCTTCTGAATCGCTTCGGAATCCTTATTGTCCGGACGTGCAACAAGAATGTTTACGTAAGGCGAATCGGTTCCTTCAATGAACAGCGCGTCATCCGTTGGTACAAGGCCGGCTACTAGCGCATAATTCGTGTTGATCAAAGCTAAATCCACTTCACCTAAGATGCGTGGCAGCGTTGCCGCCTCTACTTCCTTGATATCTAGTTTTTTCGGGTTAGCTGTAATATCGGAGACCGTCCCGTTGACACCAACGCCTTCCTTCAGCGTCAGCAGACCGTTTGCAGCCATAAGAGCAAGCGCGCGTCCGCCATTCGATGGATCATTCGGAATAACGACTTTCGCGCCTTCCTTCAGCTCCTCGATTTTCTTGATTTTTTTGGAATACGCACCAAATGGCTCGATATGAACGCCAGCTACATTAACGAGATCGTAGCCCTTATCTTTGTTGAACTGATCTAAGTAAGGAGTATGCTGAAAGAAATTAGCATCAATTTGTTTTTCATTAAGCTGCGTATTCGGTTGAATATAATCATTGAACTCGATGACTTCAAGGTTTACCCCTTGCTTTTCAAGCATCGGCTTGACGAATGCTAGCAGCTCTGCATGCGGTACAGGAGACGCTCCGACCTTCAGCTTAACCATTGTTCCTTGACCTGCATTGGAGTCGTTCGAGCTTTCTTCTGCATTTTTGTTTTGACCACAAGCCGCTAATGTAAATACTAGCAGCAACGCTGCGATTAATAAGCTAATCTTTTTCATGTTCATTCCTCCATCGTTGTCATTTCATTCTATGTTGTAAGACCAATAGCTTATTTATTTTCTGCTGTAACGCCGTACTAAGGCATCTCCGACCGTTTGCAGTACTTGTACGAGCACAATGAGCAATGCAACTGTCACAAGCATCACGTCGGTTTGAAACCGCTGATAACCGTAGCGCAATGCGAGGTCACCGAGTCCGCCGCCGCCGATTACGCCTGACATCGCCGTATACGAAACAAGGGTAACTGCTGTTATCGTAACTGCAGCTATTAGGCTAGGGCTGGATTCTCGCAGCAGGACGCGGCGCACAATATCCCATTTTGATGCACCCATCGCCTGCGCCGCTTCAATGACGCCGCGATCCACCTCGCGCAGTGAAGTTTCTACAAGTCTTGCAAAGAAAGGTGTTGCAGCTACAACGAGCGGAGGAATGGATCCCTCCACGCCCAGCGTCGTTCCCGTAATTAGCTTCGTAATCGGCATAATTAGAATCATAAGAATAACGAATGGAACGGAACGCAGCACGTTTACGATAAAGGAAAGCACACCATAAACGACTGGTTGATGCAGCAGCTGCCTCTTAGAAGTTAGAAACAAGATGATACCTATTATTAATCCGAAAATAATCGTAAATACAAGAGAAGCCGTCATCATATAGAGCGTATCTCTCGTAGCATCCCATATTTCAGGTAAGCGAACGTTTTCGAAGCTCATCATATGGCATCCACCTCCAACCCTTCCTTACGCAAAACGCCAATCACCTGATCAATTTCCGTTTCGCTGCCGATCAACTCCACAATAAGCTGACCATATGGGGTATGCTTCATGCGCGATACGGTCCCTTGCAAAATCGCAAATTGTACAGACGTCGGCTTCACCGCATTGTACAAAATAGGCTCATATGTCAATTCTCCAATATAGGTCATGCGTAATAGACGACCCGTTCGTCCACGCAGCAACTGCCCGCCACCAGCACTATCCGCCACTTGATCAACAAAGTCGCGGGTAACCGGATGCTCCGGCTTTAGAAAGACATGCAGGACGTCACCCATCTCGACGATCTCGCCATTATCGATGACAGCTACACGATCACAAATCGAACGAATGACATTCATTTCATGTGTAATCAATAAAATGGTAATCCCCAGCTTCTCGTTAATATCCAGCAATAATGATAATATCGAATTCGTTGTTTGCGGGTCCAGCGCCGATGTTGCTTCGTCGCACAGCAATACGTCAGGATTATTCGCAAGTGCTCTCGCTATCCCTACACGCTGCTTCTGGCCGCCCGAGAGCTGAGAAGGATACTTATCCGCATGTCCTTCGAGCTGCACGAGCTTAAGCAGCTCGTCCACGCGCTTATTCACCTCAGCCTTTGAAAGCTTGGTCAGCACAAGCGGAAATGCGATATTATCTCTAACCGTGGACATCGACAAAAGATTGAAATGCTGAAAAATCATTCCTATTCGTCTGCGATGCGCCTGCAGCTGCCTCTCAGGCAAGCCGGTAAGCTCCACGTCGCCTACGTTTACCGTACCCGATGTTGGCTTCTCCAGCAGATTGACGCAGCGCAGCAGCGTACTCTTCCCTGCCCCGGAGTGACCGATAATACCGAAGATCTCACCTTTTTCGACTGTCAAACTAACGTCCCGAACCGCTTCAACCGAAATCGCCCCTACTCGGTACGATTTTTTGATGTTGTTTAGTCTAATCAGTTGCATAACCCCCCTATCAAACAAGCAAGATCATATTGTATAAATGTGACAGCAACTCGTCAACAGACAATATATCCCATATCCTATTTTCCCCTCAACTACAAACAAAATATGGATCATTGATTAGCTCCTTCTATTGTCTCCCCTGCCTCATTTTTTACTCTAGCGAGCTTGCTATGAACGAAAGAAACAGCATGTCCAGTTCATAATCCTGGAGACGCCGTTTTTTCTGTTCAAAGTCTAATTCACACGATCTGCCGCGGTGTACAGCTGCTTAACCGCTTCAAGCACCTGCTCCGCATGCCCCTTTACTTTCACTTTGCGCCATTCTTGGACAAGCCTGCCTGCTGCATCGATTAGAAATGTCGATCTTACGAGCCCCATATACTCTCTGCCGTAAAGCTTCTTTAATTGCCACACACCGTACAGTTTACATACTTCATGCTCCGTATCGGCTAGCAATAGAAAAGGAAGCTCCTTCTTCTCAATAAAACGTTGATGGGATTTAACCGTATCAAGACTGATTCCCAAAATAACCGTGTTCAACTCCAGCATTTCTGCATTTGCATCACGAAAATCACAGGATTCCTGTATACAAGCGGTCGTCATATCCTTTGGATAAAAATAGATGATTACATTTTGCCCGCGGTATTGGTTAAGTGATACGCTCTCTCCGTTTGACGCCGGCAATACGAAATCCGGCGCCATCTCTCCTGCTTGAAGCTGTGTCATCCTTTGTCCTCCGTTAACATTTCATCATTTTCACGTACTTCTAGAATGGAGTATCTATGAGCCTGCTCCACGATATCGCTTTACCCCATGGTTCCACAGTAATAGCCCTAACGTGAATACGATTATTCCCATAACAGGCGTCAGAAGCGCAAGTTGTGAGAGATCATCCGCTTTCTTTTCAAGAAAATAAGAAGCAGGAATGACGCCTACAAATGCAAAAGGCAGCAGCCATGTTAATACGAAACGAATCATTTTATTATAGATATTAACCGGATACCGGCCATAGTTTTGAATATTGTACATCAGCGGCACAATTCCTGTCGGTGCGTCCGAATAGAAGGAAATTGCACTGAGAGCTGTGTACAGTCCTGCATAAATCAGTACTGCTCCTAGTATGAAAAGCAACAGGACAAGTATATCAAGCACTTGGAAAGGTAAACCGAGTTGTGTCCAGCAGAGTGCCATAATAATGGCACCTACAAAGGAACCGATCAGTGAAGGCG
Organism: Paenibacillus sp. J22P15; assembly: GCF_056269345.1. Taxonomy (NCBI): domain Bacteria; kingdom Bacillati; phylum Bacillota; class Bacilli; order Caryophanales; family Paenibacillaceae; genus Paenibacillus; species Paenibacillus sp. J22P15. The sequence goes on along the minus strand of NZ_JBWDNT010000007.1, from coordinate 162,616 downwards.
GATCTACATTTTCGAGAAGCACCTGAAAAAGACTATGCGCTGGACGCGTAAGAACGCGGTCCATCTCGCCTTTCACAATGTAACGCTCACTGAAATTCCAAATGCTGAAGAAAGTGCTGAACACGCCGTAAGGGATCATGAAGAAACCATAAACGAATACAACCTCTGCCTCTGACCAGCCGCCTAGCGATGGCGTATGTTGGAACACAATTAGTATAAATATCAGATTCATCACTTGGAACAATAAGTCGGACAGCACCTCAACCCAGAAGTCTGCCCGGTAGGTAAGCCTTGTTTTTGCGTAATTTTTAATGTATTCCCAGAACAATGATGCGTATAACATGTTTTTTATCCCCCTTGCACGAACAGCCGCTTGCGAGCAGCGCGCCACGTCAGCCAAATTGGCAACAACAACCCAACAAACCATAACACTTGAATACCAAACACCTGCAGTACTTCACTGCTCGGCGTCCTCCCTGTAAATACGGAGCTTGGCAAATAAGTAATGGCTTGGAACGGCAGCCACTGCATAATAGCAGACAGCCATCCTGGGAAAAACGCAATCGGCACGACTACGCCTGAGAACAAATCAACCATTACTCGTTTCATCCGCATCATGCCTTCATTATTCTCAACGAAGAAGGCGAATAAGCCGGTCAAAATGTTAATTTGTGAATTGATAAGAAAACTAAAGAAGAGCATGACTAAATAGATAAGCCACGTCATTGGATCTGTCGGCAGTTGAACCGGGAATATAAGACATACGATGATCATACCTGGCACCATGAACAGCAGCATTCGGAAGAGACCCTCGCCGAAGCCCTGCATCATTTTTACGAGTAAATAGGAATAGGGTCTAATAAGCTGCACTGCTACGCTGCCATCCCTTATTTCATTCGCAATCTCGCGATCCAGATTGTTAAAGTAGAAGGCGCGCGCCATCCACGATACAGCAACGTAGGTTGTCATTTGAGTTACCGTAAAACCAGCCAACGTCTCCTGGTCTCCATAAATCGCTTGCCATAGAAAATAATAAGCACCAATGTTAATGGCATAAATAATGATACCGCTATAATAATTAACACGGTACGCAAGCATCATAATAAATCGGATTCGAATAAAATCGATATAAGCGCTCATCATGACTGAACCGTCTCCTTGGAGGTTGAAGCTGAGCCGGAAGAGTAGATGCTGCGAACGATATCATCAGTGTTTGTTTCGATGATTTTGATATCGCGAATTTCCACACCGCCAACAACACAGGATAGCGCATCCGAGACATTAACCGCATGAGGCAGCCACATTTTTGCGTTCAATTCATTTTCCATCGTCCACGATACATCAAGAGTGCTCGTTAACTGCTGCAGCTTGGCAAGCGGAGTATGGCCTGCAAATTGAAACTGAATTTCACGTCCTTTGCTCCAGCGGCTCTTCAAATCCTCCAATCCGCCATCGTAAATAATGCGTCCATCATCAAGCATAATTACGCGTGAGCATAACGCTTCTATATCTTGCAAGTCATGTGTCGTCAACAGGATTGTCGTCCCCTGCTCCTTGTTCATTTGCATGAGAAAATCACGAATTTCTGTCTTCACGACGATATCCAGACCAATCGTCGGCTCATCAAGAAATAGAATGGATGGATTGTGAAGCAGCGAAGCCACCAGCTCACAGCGCATCCGCTGTCCAAGGCTCAACTTCCGAACAGGACGATTAAGCAAATCGCCAAGCTGAAGCCGTTCAACAAGCTCATTTAGTCGTTTACGGAAATCCGTCTCCGATACCCGGTATACTTTGCGCAGCAGCTGAAATGACTCGATTACACCAATATCCCACCACAGCTGAGAGCGCTGTCCGAAGACCACGCCAATACCATTCACAAACTTTTCTCGATCCTTAAACGGAACATATCCGTTCACCTTGAGCTCACCTGAGGTAGGTACCAAAATACCCGTAAGCATTTTGATCGTTGTCGACTTTCCTGCCCCGTTCTCGCCGATATATCCGCATATTTCTCCTTGCGGAATTTGAAAGGAAATATCTTTAACCGCTGTTACCTCGTTGTACTCGCGTTTGAACAAGTCCTTGAGGGCGCCGGATAATCCTTCACGATTTTTTTGCACGCTAAATTGCTTTCGTAAATCCTTGACATCGATTGCTAACATCTAGTTGTTATAACCCCTTCCACTTCGACATTTCCTAGGAAATACCGATTTTTATTTACTTAAAACGATAAAACTTGCTTCTGCATGTCGTTCAGCTTTATAATTTTATGATATGTAATCATACATTAGTTCACGCCTAGCGTAAACGACTGTACCTGCCTCGTGCAGCGCAGGTTTTGTTCGATTATTATATATAAGGTGTAATTAAAGCTGATACGCAAACGTTCTTATGTTACTAATGTACAACGCTCCGCTAACCTTCATTATGGAAGCGGACCATTCGCCGTGCCTTCTTTACCATGCTTACATTGAAATTTACCCTCATTAATCCAAAACGATTCCGCAACATCTGAAAGGAGCTCGTCTAACGAAATGCCTAGAGAGACGAACAAAGAGACGAATAAAGAGATAAATAATGAGATGGATAAAGTGAGAATTAAGAAGAAAAGATGGAAGTGGATATATATAAGCCTCTCTGTCATTCTTGGTACAGCAGCAGCGTTTATCATTTATTGGAGCGTTGGCGTATACAGTGCGCTTGATAAATTCAGTGATCCAGAAGCAACAAAAACGCCTGTCGAGGGTGTTGAAGCAACACCGGTTCCTATTCCAGAATGGGAAGGCAAGGAACGTGTTAATATTTTGCTGCTTGGCGGTGACGCTCGCGGTGTAGATGAAGGTCAGATGGCTCGTTCAGACTCCATACTAGTCGCTTCCTTTGATCCCGTTACTAAGAAGGCGCATCTGTTCTCCGTACTTCGTGACACTTACGTTAAGATAGAGGGACATGGCAAAGGCAGAATTAATACAGCAATAACTTTAGGGGAATATCCGCTTGCTATGAAAACCGTTGGAGATCTGCTTGGTCTCGACATTCAATATTATGTATATACCGACTTTGAAGGCTTTAAGAGTCTGATTGATGCGATGGGCGGCATAAACTTTGAAGTCGAGAAAGATATGCACTACACCGATAATGCAGACGGCAATCGCTACGATATCGATCTGAAGAAGGGCTACCAGCTGCTTGACGGCGATAAAGCTCTTCAATACGTTCGTTTCCGTCACGATGCGATGAGCGATTTCACAAGAACTGAACGTCAGAGAAATTTCCTGCAGGCGGTATCCAAAGAGCTTCAGTCGACTTGGAACATTGTCCAAATGAAAAAAATTCTTGAGAGCGTTCAACCGTATGTGAAAACGAACATTAGCGTGCCGGATATGCTGAAGCTCGGTCAACTTGGCGTAAAAAGCCACGTAGCGAGCACAACGCAAGTGCCTCCGATGGATCTCATCGCAGAAGATCGCGTTGGCGGCGCATCCGTTATTGGAATTCGCGATGAAGACGAGCTGCGCTCCTTCGTGCAAACGACGCTGCAGGAAGACAACACGGTGCCAGAGCCTACTGAATCGCCAAGCAATGCGCCTAGCAGCAATACACCGTAGTAACTTACATGTACACGCAACGGCGCTTCAAGTTGCGTGTATTTTGTTTCTATTTCATTACAACTACGATTCCAATTGGAGGACGCTTACTATGACAAATCAACGACCAAATTCCGAAAGACTTTATGAAGAAGCGCTGCAGCATATTGTCGGCGGCGTCAACAGCCCCTCAAGATCCTACAAAGGAGTAGGCGGCGGTGCACCGGTGTTCATGAAACGCGGTGAAGGCGCTTATTTCTGGGATGTTGACGATAACCGCTACATCGACTACTTGGCTGCTTACGGTCCTATTATAACCGGACATGCTCATCCGCATATTACTGAAGCTATCATTCGCGCAGCACAAAACGGTGTGCTTTACGGAGCGCCTACGGAGCTTGAAATTAAGCTTGCTCGCATGCTCAAAGAAGCCATTCCTTCACTCGACAAGGTGCGCTTCGTCAATTCCGGCACCGAGGCAGTCATGACTACTATTCGTGTGGCACGCGCCTATACTAAGAAAACTAAGATCATTAAATTCGCTGGCTGCTATCATGGACATTCGGATCTTGTGCTCGTTGCAGCCGGCTCAGGACCATCCACGCTCGGCATTCCAGACAGCGCTGGCGTTCCTTCCAGTATCGCAAGCGAAGTCATTACCGTTCCATTTAACGATCTGCCTGCACTGAAAGAGGCCTTGGATCGCTGGGGCCACGAGACTGCCGCGGTTATGGTTGAGCCCATTGTCGGCAACTTTGGTATGGTTATGCCGCATGAAGGCTTCCTAGAAGGTCTCTGCAAGCTTACTCGCGACGCTGGGGCGCTTGTTATATACGATGAGGTTATCAGCGCTTTCCGCTTCCACTACGGAGCAGCTCAGACGTATGCTGCGTTCCCTGATCACCAAGCGATTGAACCAGACTTAACGGCGCTCGGCAAAATCATCGGCGGCGGCATGCCGATCGGCGCTTACGGCGGACGCCGCGAAATTATGGAGCAAGTTGCACCACTCGGACCTGCTTATCAAGCGGGTACGATGGCAGGCAATCCTGCCTCCATCTCAGCCGGCATCGCATGCCTCGAGCTGCTGCAGGAGCCAGGCATCTACGATCGAATGAACGCTCTTGCTACGAAGCTGGCAACAGGCTTGTATGCTGCTGCTAAGCAAAATGGCATCCCGCTCACGATCAACCAAATTCGCGGCTCGTTCTCTGCGCATTTCTGCGATCATAAGGTTACGAACTACGATGAAGCACAAGATACAGACGGCGAGCTGTTCGGCAGATTCTTCAAGCTTATGCTCGAGCAAGGCATCAACCTTGCACCATCCAAATATGAAGCTTGGTTCTTCACAACAGCTCATACAGAGGCTGACATTGATGAGACAATTAAAGCCATTAATAACGCATTCGCTAAGTTGTAAAGCGGAAGAATTCAACTCCTTTTAATAAAGAATGAGGGTGTCCTAGGTTGCCATTTGGCGATAGGGATACCCTCATTCTTTTGATTTAAATATATTTATATTTTCTATTTTCTTCAGCATTTTATTTTTGTTTTTTCAACAACAGCAAGCGGTCGTCAGTTTGTGACGGAGTACCGCGACCATCCGTATTGTTCGTGATAACATAAATACGTCCATCCTTTATTTTCACATCACGAAGCCGACCTTCGCCTTCAAATATGACAACCATCTCTTTCGTTGCTGGATCAAAACGATACAGCGCCCCGCCCATCAAGGTGGCAATCAGCATTCGATTGTGCTCATCAATCGTCGCTCCAGAGGGAGCGATGACTGCTTCTCCTGTATGATAAATAGGCGTTATCATACCATCGCTTTTTGCATCCCCATAGATTTTGGTCCAGCCGTAATTGCCGCCCGCTTCAATTCGATTAATCTCATCGTGTCCACCAGGGCTTCCGGATGGTCCATGCTCCGTATTGAACATCTGGCCTTCACTGTTCCATACAAGACCTTGCGGATTGCGATGTCCATACGAGTAAACATAGGAGCCGGGAAAAGGATTATCCTTAGGCACTTCGCCATCTAGCGTCATTCGTAATATTTTACCTGCTAAACTGTTAAGATCCTGAGCCAGCTCCCGCTGCTGAGCGTCGCCTGTTGTCACATAAAGCAGCTTGTCAGGCCCAAATGCCATCCGTCCGCCATCGTGGTTGGCAGCACCCGGAATGCCTTCGAGTAATACTCTCACCTCGTCCCATCTCTCGCCAGTTTGCTTAATAACAACCACCCTATTCATGGTGCTGCCGTTATCTTCGTAGGTATGATAAACATAAGCCTCTCTAGACTGAGCAAAATCTGGTGCTAACAAGAAGCCTAAGAAGCCTCCCTCTCCACGATCGTGTACACTTTTGAGCAGATGAACCGATTGACGAGTCATCGTACCGCCATCAACCTTCACTACATTTCCTTCGCGTTCACTAATATAAACAATATCTTCATCAAACGTAATAACCCATGGTACACGAAGCTCTTGTGCAAGAACCGTGTAGGCTTCATCGTCAACTTCTGGCGTCTCCGTAATTGTATCGCTCGTCTCTGTTTGTTTCGGTCTATCGGTCGATCTATCGGTCGCTGCATCAGTCGATGCCGGTCGCTCGGATGTTTCACTTGGCTCACATGCAGCCAGCATGCCTACGCATACTAGCGTCATAACCATTGCACTCATTCTCTTCCTTGCTAGCATTAGTCATTCACTCCTTCAAATGATTACGAGTGATTCGTTGTCATATCAAAAGAAAAGGACAGCCGGCATGCGAGCGTCGCAGTAAGCTGTCCTTCGAGTTTATTCGTTTGCTTCCGCTTCGGCAAGCGCCGCGATTAGCTCATCCTGAATGTATCCGTTCGACGCAACGACGTTGCGAACGCCCAGACTGTAAGGCTTGCCAAATGTATCACTTACAACACCGCCCGACTCCTGCACAAGCAGTGAGCCTGCCGCCAAATCCCAGCTGCTAAGCCCGATCTCCCAAAATCCGCTTAAGCGTCCGGCAGCGACATAAGCCATATGCATGGCAGCGGAGCCTGCAATACGCAGGTTGCGAACCTGCGGGGCTACAGCCTGAATGCCTTTCAGATTCAATGGAAGCGCATAATGATGATCCGCAGGAAGTCCCGTGGCAACCAAGCTGCCACGCAGAGTATCGTCCTTTGATACTTGCATCCGTTTACCATGGACGTAAGCTCCCTTGCCTTTTTCCGCGACAAACAGCTCATCCTTCATCGGATCATACACAACACCAACGATGACCTCGCCGTTATGTGCCAGTGCAATGGATACGCAGAAAAACGGAAACCCGTGTACGAAGTTTGTCGTTCCATCAATTGGATCAACGATCCATAAATATTCTGCATCACGAATGTTCTCAAGCGCGCGGGTTGAAGCTTCCGGCCCTGGCTCTACGCCCTCCTCACCCAAAAACGAATGATGAGGAAAATGTGTCATCACTAAATTTTTTATTAAACGCTCTGAGCCTTTATCTATTTCTGTAACAAGATCATGCGAGGAATACTTTATATCAAGGCTTGCGTAATTACCAAGCTTCGTCTTAATCCATTCTCCTGCTTTCGACGCACAGTTGATTGCGACTGCAGTAAAGCTTTTACCGCCAACGACGGAAGCATTGTTCTGATCACTCACGATTCATCACTCTTCCCTCTATGTAAATTCGCGTCCAATAAACCCATGTTATGGATTAATACGTATAAAACCATAATCAGGTTTCACATATGACTACTCCAACCATATCAAAATGAACGCAAGCCTTCAATGATTAATTGTCCCGCAAGCAGAAGTAAAGTTACTCTAAGCAGCCATAACAAGCCCTTGCCGCTCATTTTCACAGCAATCGCCGCCCCCGCCTTTCCGCCAATCCAGGCGCCAGGCACTAGAGCAAGCACCAGCAGCCAGTCTGTTTCACCCAAATAGACATGCATACCGCTTCCCAGTATCGAAGATAAAAATATTACGAACATAGAAGTTGCTGTCGCCATATGCGGAGGAAAACGAAATAACAGTACCATTAGCGGTACAAAAAGCGAACCGCCTCCGATTCCGAACAAACCCGACATTAGACCAACACCAAAACCGATTGCTAACGCCGGAACAATTCCATAGCTATATGTATGTACTTCACCTGATGAGTCAGTTAATGTCCTGACAATTGGCCATTGTTTAGTAAACGGTTTCATATGGTCTCGTGCAATCAATAACGCTGCCATCAGAAGCATGAAAATACCAAAAACAAGCTGGAACACACCCGCAGGAAGTTTGCCCGTCAGAGCGGAGCCAATCATAGCGGCAGGACCGCTCGTCACAAAAAATATCCAGCCGCTGCGAAAATCGACGATTTTGCGTTTGGCATAGCTAAGTGTGGAAGCAAGTGCCGTAACTACTAACACCGTTAACGATATGCCAACTGCTGTTGCATGTTCAATTGCTTCACCCGATAGTGTAGGACCTAAGAGCATGAGCATAGGTACGATAATAATTCCGCCGCCAAGCCCTACAATACTGCCGAACATCGCTGCAACAACACCAAGCAGTACAAGAAGTATCCATTCCATCACGAATCACCTTTTCAGTAAGCTATTGATGCGACTATATGAATGCCTCCAGCATATAATAACACCGCCAAGGCAAGCCTTGACGGTGTTATTATACTGCTACACAGGTTCAGCAGTTATTTCTATGCGGCCGCCATCTAACACCTTGACGCCTTCAACGCTTGTTTCCATATGCCTCAAGTCTTCAATAAGTTTCATTAAAGCCTCATCCTTGCTCTTAGCTTCGAGCATACAATCCAAGTACTCGGTGCATCTAGCGGCTTTGCGAAAAAACTGTACAAGCGGCTCCGCCTCCACAAAATCTGCATGACCACGCGGATCAGATTGACTTTTGGGGCTGGAAGCATGAATTTTGGGAGGAAGCTGGCTAGTATTAGGTAAACTCAGCCGCTCACGCTCCTTGTCCCAGGTTCGCACAATTCGCGGCCATAAGCTGTTATACAATTCATTATCATCAATATCACCAGTATTAACGGCATGATGATGGATATCAAGCACCATGGGTACCTCTACTTGCTCGGCTGCCTCGAGAGTCTCCCTAACATTAAACGTTTTATCGTCATTTTCGAGCGTAACTCGATGTTTTAAACGAGGAGACAAGGCGCCAAACTGGCGAACAAACCGTTCACCAGCTACGACCTTGTCACCGTATGCCCCGCCGATATGTATATTGCACTTCGCCGCCTCATCCAGCCCCATTGCCTCTAACATTCGGACATGATTAAGCAAATCCAGCTCAGATTTCGCGAGCACCTCAGGCCTTGGCGTACTGAATACACAGAAATGATCCGGATGAAAGGACACCCTTATCCCATGCTTCTGAACAAACTCGCCAACTTCTTGAAAGGCAGGAGCTAATGCTGAGAAGGGATCCCAATCTGAAAACTCCTCATGTGTAGCCAGTGGAATGAGCTTCGATGAGAATCGATACATTTGAATGTCGCTAGCTTTGCTATGCTTCAAAATACGCAGTGAGTTCTTCAGATTTTCTTCCGCTAATCTTTCCAGCTTCCGAATTCCCGCCTCACGATCACCCAGCTTCGAGAAATTCGCGAACGTCATCGTTTTCGAAGGTGATGCATTTGTTAGCTGCAAGCTCATTGCGACAAAGCCTAATCTAACGATCATCGACTAGGCCCTTTCTCCAAAAAACATTTCAAAAGCAAGCGCCGTTTGAACTCTAGATTCTTCCTCAGTTAGCTTTCTCACGAGCTCCATCTCCACTTGTGTCACTTCCTCGCCTTGAAAATTAATTTCAGCGATGGAAGCTAAGATGCGAACAATCGCAATCGCTTCATTGGCAGGAGTATATGCAATCACCTTCTGGCCAGTCGGAAATACGCGAAAGCCGCTCTTGACCATTTTGCCCCGACCATACTCCAACAATTCATAAAGCTCTTGTTCAGACTTAAATTTGCAGACAGAATTAAACTCAGTTGCAAAACCCATATTGTTTCCCTCCTTTCAGTGAAATTTCTACCTGGCCTTCAAAGGGATTTAATACCAAACCTTAAAGGAGTTTACTACCAAACCTTCAAAGGCTTTTAACACCAACCTTTAAGGCTTTTCGAACCCACCCAAACCCTCCCTTCCAAGGGAGGGCCCCAAGGGTTGCACCCTCTGGACTCCCGCAACTGGACTAACTTGGGAGATAATACGTTGTCTGCATGCTGCGTCTGCGGTGGATCGCTTTCGTCCCTGCGGGACACGCTTTACTTTTCAGACTTACTTACTTACTTACTTACTTACTTACTTACTTACTTAAACACTTTCGAACCCACCCAAACCCTCCCTTCCAAGGGAGGGCCCCAAGGGTTGCACCCTCTGGACTCCCGCAACTGGACTAACTTGAGAGATAATACGTTGTCTGCATGCTGCGTTTGCGGTGGATCGCTTTCGTCCCTGCGGGACACGCTTTACTTCTTAAGTGGGACTAGGGACTAGTTAGACTAGTTGCTTTAAGCTTGTCCAATAAAAGAAGGAAAAAAGATCTCTTATCAGCTTACTTTGGAAAAAACCAAAATAACTAATAAAAGAGCTTTTTCCCACGATTCATTTTATTTAAGTAGGTTGATTAGTTCGATTATGATGCGTCGCCAGTAAAGTCGATCCGTTGTTTCTCAGCGTGGCGCGAAAGAGCTAATGCGATTAATGTGTCTAATAATTCTTTATATGGAATGCCTGTTTCCTTCCACATCAGCGGATACATACTGAACGGTGTGAAACCAGGCAATGTGTTGACTTCGTTAATAAATAGCTGGTTATCGCTTTTGCGAAGGAAAAAATCTACGCGAGACAGACCCGATCCATCAATGGATTGGAATGCTCGAACCGCCATCTCACGAACGGACTCTGTGATTTCTGGCGACAAATGTGCGGGAATTTGCATCGTCGATTTTCCGTCAATGTACTTGGCTTTGTAGTCGTAGAACTCGTTAGACGGTGCGATTTCACCAGGTAAGGATGCTTTGGCATCATCATTGCCAAGTACGCTCACTTCGATCTCGCGTGCATCTACGAACTCTTCTACGATGACCTTACGGTCAAAACGGAATGCATAATTAACGGCAGCAATAAGCTCTTCACGATTTTTGGCTTTGGACACGCCTACACTGGAACCAAGGTTGGCTGGCTTGATAAAGCAAGGATAGCCGAGCGCGACCTCGCACTCCATAATGAAGTAGGATGCATCTCTCTCCCATTGCGTCCGGTTGAAGTAGCGGAATACGCATTGCGGCAAGCCTTCTTGGGCAAACACTTTTTTCATAAGAATCTTGTCCATCCCAACGGCAGAAGCGAGAACGCCCGCTCCAACGTAAGGAATGTTCGCCATTTCGAACAGCCCTTGAATGGTACCGTCCTCACCGAATGTTCCATGGAGCAAAGGAAAGATAACGTCAACACGCGACTCTTCGTCAGCATTATCCTCTCCTGCGTTCAAGCCTGCGAACAACGGAGCCAGTGCGAAGCCGGTTTGCTCAGCCCCGCCTGTTGCATGGCGCAGCTCTTCCACGCTGCTTGGACGACCATGCAGTACAGCTCCTGTTTTCCATTCGCCTTGTTTCGTAATATAGAAAGGTTTGATTTCATATTTGTTGTAGTCAAACTCCCCCATTACTGCGTAAGCGGTTTGCAGAGAGACCTCATGCTCTCCCGATTTCCCCCCGTATACTAAACCTACTTTAACCTTGCTCCCCATGGCATATCCTCCGGTACAATAATTTATAATTGATCTGCAATATGAAAAAAACGATATTTCGTTTGTTCCGTCCATGCATAGGAATCACGATAATCCCAATAACGATGCCTGCTGGAAACGGTATTCGCATTCACTAACGGCATACCGAACGAGTCAAAGGCAGTTACGATGGTGCTGTGTTGAAAACGATGATCACCATTCCAATCATACGTAATGACATCGCCAAGCTGCAGCTCTTCGGCAGATTGTACAATCTCTGCGCGCAAGCCCGAAGACTTGGAGCTGGTCAAATAATTGGTGATTGCATTGGATACCGCCCAGCTGTAGCTCCACCACTCGCTGCCCTTATTTCGGCCTTTATACCACCAGCCCGTTTCTCTCTTACCAGTATAGTTCATCGGGGCATTGCCTGCAAAGATGCACTGCGACACATAGTTGGTACAATTCACCTCAAATAGTTCATACGCTGGATTCCCTTCATTCCACCAACGATCCGCATATGCAGCAACCAAATCTCTCCTGTAACGAATACCCGATGGTCGGTGTTTGAATTGCTGTAATAGGTCATAATTTAAGTATGGTGTTGATGGCGACGATTGTCCGCCAAATGGCTCCGAATAGTCATCAACGGTCATCCAGTTGTCTACAGCTGTACCAAAGCGCGGTCTGCGCTCCGAAATAATCGGTTCGACTCGCATGACATTCCATGAATGGCCTGACAGACCTAGCCAAAGTCGCTCAAACTCTGATCTTTCTTCCATGTAAAATCGTCCCGACTGCTCCATCCTTCTTTTGATGTGGAGCCGTATAAGTACAGAAACTTCACTTGTCGACTCATTAACACGTATCAGCTCTGCTTTCGTTTCGCTCCCTGCTGGAAGCGCGCCTCTAAGCAAATCTCGCTCGCGAAGACGCTCCAGCCTGCACCTGAGACGGTCGCAATGATCGAGATCCGTTACGTAATCAGTCAACACGGAAGCATGCTGATTCGCTTCAGCTTGATTGTACAAGCTGATATAGCGATGAACTGCAGCTTTCCACCCTTGCAGCTTCTCTTGCTGCATATACGGATCGTAGTCAGAGGAACGGAGAAGTGAATTTAATTTTGAAGGCTGCTGTTTAACAGATTTCACTTCTACACTAGCCCTTTCCGTAGGATTCAGCATTTGATCGCCCGTCTCAGCATATCGCTCCGCTTGCAAACCGGAAGGCGACGGCTGCTTCTGGATAACATGTGTCGATGCTTTCTGTTGCGGCTTGCGCTGAGAAGCTATCGGTTTGGACGATGCTTGGTTACGCTTTTGACCCTGAGCGACCGGTCCCCGGTTACCTGTTCGCGGCATAGCAATCCCTCCTTGACCTTATCGTGAATGCAAGCTCTTTGCGAGATGAAATATAAGCCTATTGATAAGATTCATTCTTATCCGTACTTGTATTTCAAGCTAAACAGCCTTAACCTGCCGTAACGGCATGAGAACACCGCCAAGCTTTATCGATTTAAGATTAACGTTGATTAACTGCTTCATTATATGAGGCGATCTGCCGTTTCATGTAACATTCGTCGAGTTGGTTTTCAATGCCATTTACAAGCGTGTTCAGACATAATTGGACTTTACGTAAGGACTATTTTAACGATATACTATAGATATAGTAATTATGAAATTGTGTTTCATAGAATGAAACTCAGAGACTACAGTTAAAAGGAGAATGACGATGTCTACACAAAATCATTATTCAGTTCGTACAACGCTCGACGCTGGCGGCAAATCTTACGCTTATTACCGTCTAGGCGGACTTGAAGAGCAAGGTCTGGGCGATATTTCCAAGCTGCCTTTCTCCATCAAAGTATTGCTTGAGGCTGCTATTCGTCAATTTGACGGCCGCGCTATTACAACAGAACATGTAAAGCAGCTCGCTACATGGGCTGACGGACGCGAAGATAAAGAAATTCCTTTCATTCCTGCTCGTATCGTATTGCAGGATTTCACAGGCGTACCGGTTGTCGTTGACCTAGCTGCAATGCGCGACACTGTGAAAAAAGCAGGCGGAGACCCGAAAAAAATCAACCCGCTCGTACCAGTCGATCTTGTAATTGACCACTCGGTCATGGTTGACGCATTCGGTTCACCTGAAGCACTTGAATACAATACTAAAGTTGAATTTGAGCGTAACGAAGAGCGTTACCGTTTCCTTCGCTGGGCACAAACAGCATTCGATAACTTCCGCGCGGTTCCACCGGGTACAGGTATCGTTCACCAAGTTAACTTGGAGTACTTGGCATCCGTTGCAGCTACAAAAACAGTTGATGGCGAAACCGTCGTATTCCCTGATTCCCTCGTAGGTACGGATTCTCATACTACGATGATCAATGGTCTCGGCGTAGTTGGCTGGGGCGTTGGCGGTATCGAGGCTGAAGCGGGTATGCTTGGCCAACCGCTATACTTCGTAATGCCTGAAGTTATCGGCTTTAAATTGACAGGCAAGCTGGCAGAAGGCTCTACAGCGACTGACCTTGCGCTTACTGTTACTCAAATTTTGCGTAAAAAAGGCGTAGTTGGTAAGTTTGTTGAGTTCTTCGGCCCAGGCTTGTCGAACATCAGTCTTGCTGACCGTGCAACTGTTGCCAACATGGCACCGGAATACGGCGCAACAATCGGCTTCTTCCCTGTTGATACAGAAACACTTAGCTACCTTCGTCAAACTGGCCGCTCTGAAGACCTTATTGATCTTGTTGGCTCTTATTACAAAGCACAAGACATGTTCCGTACAGATGAGACTCCGGATCCTGTATTCACCGACGTAGTTGAGCTTGACCTTTCGACAATCGTTCCATCCCTTGCAGGTCCGAAGCGTCCACAGGATCGCGTAGAACTTACTGCAATGAAGGAATCCTTCAATAACATCATCCGTACGCCGATCGACAAAGGCGGTTACGGCCTGACCGATGAGAAGATCGAGCAATTCGTTACTGTTAATCACAATGACGGTCAAGTAAGCCAAATGGGCACTGGTGCAGTCGTGATTGCAGCTATTACTAGCTGTACGAACACTTCTAACCCAAGCGTAATGGTTGGCGCTGGACTTGTTGCTAAGAAAGCAGTAGCACTTGGACTTAAGAAGCCTGCTTACGTAAAAAGCTCCCTAACGCCGGGCTCGCTCGTCGTAACAGAATATTTGACAAAAGCAAACCTAATCGAGCCGCTTGAAGCGCTTGGCTTCCACGTTGCTGGTTATGGCTGCGCGACTTGTATCGGTAACTCCGGTCCGCTTCCAGAAGAAGTTAGCAAAGCAATCAGCGACAATGACATGACTGTTTCTGCAGTACTTTCTGGTAACCGTAACTTTGAAGGCCGTGTTCACGCACAAGTAAAAGCGAACTACTTGGCTTCACCGCCGCTTGTTATCGCTTATGCGCTTGCTGGAACGACTAACATCGATTTGACAACTGATCCAATTGGTTTCACTGAAGACAACAAGCCTGTATATCTGAAAGATATCTGGCCAACGTCGCAAGAAATCAACGACGCGATGACAGCTGCGCTTAACCCGCAAATGTTCCGTGACAAATACGAGAACGTATTTACACAAAATGAGCGTTGGAATGCGATTTCGGTACCTAAGGGCGAAAGCTACGAGTGGGATGCAAAATCAACTTACATCCAAAACCCGCCGTTCTTCGAAAACCTAAGCTCCGAGCTTTCCGATATTAAAGATATCCCTGCTGCAAGCGTACTAGCGCTTATGGGCGATTCCGTAACAACGGATCATATCTCTCCAGCTGGTAATATCACTGTTAACAGCCCAGGCGGTCAATACTTGATCGAAAACGGCGTAAAACGCGAAGACTTCAACTCATACGGCTCACGTCGTGGTAACCATGAAGTAATGATGCGCGGTACGTTTGCGAACATTCGTATTCGTAACCAAGTCGCTCCTGGCACAGAAGGCGGCGTAACGACTTACCTTCCAACAGACGAAGTAATGTCGATCTACGATGCATCGATGAAATATCAAAACGAAGGCAAAAACCTTGTTGTTCTTGCTGGTAAAGAATACGGTACTGGTAGCTCGCGTGACTGGGCTGCAAAAGGTACATTCCTACTAGGTGTTAAAGCAGTTATCGCTGAAAGCTTCGAGCGTATTCATCGCTCCAATCTGGTTGGTATGGGTGTATTGCCACTCCAATTCCCAGAAGGTCAAGGCTGGAAGACACTTAACATCACAGGCCGTGAAACATTTGACATCGTTGGCTTGTCTAACGACGTTACACCAGGTGCTCAAGTTACTGTTACAGCTACTCGCGAAGACGGTACGACATTTGATTTCCCTGCAATTGTGCGTCTTGACTCGGTAGTTGATGTTGATTACTATCGCAATGGCGGTATCCTTCAAACGGTACTTCGTCAAATGATCGCTAACATGTAATAAATGCGCTTCTTGCGCAGCATCAAAAAAGAGCTTTGCCGATCCGTCGGCAAAGCTCTTTTTTCATTTTTTGGTTAATGAACGAACCTACGGCTAATAGTGTGGAGACACGCCCCTCTCTGGAGAAGCAACCATGGATACCACATTCTATACAATCATCGTACCCATCCGTTTGGCCGACTCCATCATAACGGGTGCGTAATCCCTCATCGTTTCCATCGTCAACCTGCTCGCAGGGCCAGATACGGATAATGCAGCTGTCAGCTTCCCCGTCCTGTTAAAAATAGGCGCAGACAAAGCTGCCGCTCCCGTCTCTCGTTCCTCAAAGCTGGTTGCATATCCCTGCAAGCAGATCTCTTCCAGCTGCTGCTTGTATTGATCCAAGTCAACGGAATACAGCCATGCCGGATCTCCAAAAATGCTTTCCTGTACAATCGGATCTGAATAAGCAATAAGTACCTTGCTCGATGCTCCTGCATAAAGCGGCAGCCTAACGCCGACAGGCGCTACACGCCTAACCGGCTGATTGCTCTGCACAGCTTGCATCCGAATCCGCTCAGAGCCGTCTCTTACGTATATGCTAACGGTCTCGCCTAGCTGGTCGCGTAAACGCTCCATCTCAGGCAGCCATATTGTTGCTTGATCATCTGAACGTGATAAATTGGCCGACAGCTCCCACATTTTGAGTCCCAAGTGGTATCGGTCTGTCGAGCGGTCACGCTCAATGAAGCCTTTCTCTTCGAGTGTGGCGAGCATCCGGTGTACCGTGCTTTTGTGCAGACCAACCTGCTCGGCAATTTCTGTCATCGCCAAGTCCGTTTTTGAAATAAAGCAAAGCAATATATCAAGCGCTCGGTCCACTGCCCGAACCGTTGATTTCCCATCTTCCATGCAGCCACAGCTCCCTCTCAAAAAGTTTCATGCAATGAAACTAATTCTCATCTAGTATAACTCATCACTTCCATTAACGTAAAGAAAGTTTGATTACATTACAGTAATATTACAACTAATTAACATTACCTCGACATCAATTGACAGGCTTATAGGACCGGACTACGATGAAAGTACTATAAAATAAAAAGCGCTTACATCATCCGGATATATGAGTCTAATGGACGGTTACTAACAGAGGGAGGACAACGACATGAGCACGACTATAATGACACCATTGCCACTTGAAGGAAGATTTCCGCAAAACCTTCATCCCTTCCCACTGGGAGATTCTGATCAGCTTTCGCAGCAGCGCAAAACAAAAAGCCGCAGCAAGCATTTGCTTGTCGCTTCCATTGCTTCTCTTACAGCAATGTGCCTCATTGCTGTCATTATATTTCATGGCTATGTCGCTTGGATGCTGGCTTATCCTTATGTGGCTCCACTATCATCCAATCCGCAAGCGGCTATCGGCCTTGACTACGAGGATGTCATTTTCCCGAGTAAAAGCGGAAATACGACGGTTAGCGGCTGGTTCATCCCCGCAAATACCGATAAGAGCGAGCTGGCTCCTTCCACAAGAACTGTTGTTTTCAGCCATGGATATGGCGCTAATCGCGAGGAATCCTGGGTACCGATGTACGAGCTCTCCAAGCTGCTGCACGGTTTAAACTATAATATATTGTTGTTTGACTACGGCTATGCATCGAAGGAATATAAAGCTCCGGCCACAGGCGGCCTTGAGGAGTCGCAGCAGCTGCTTGCTGCAGTTGATTATGCTAAATCACGCGGGGCTGAGGATATCGTCGTCTGGGGCTTCTCAATGGGTGCAGGAACGGCACTACAAGCAGGACTTCAAACCGATGAAATTGATGCGATGATACTCGACAGCTTATTCATCCCAAGTCCTGAGGCGCTATTTGATAATTTAAATCAATTCGTTACATTGCCGCAATTCTCTTTGCCGCTTATTGAATCCATGATTCCACTTTGGACAGGCACAAGCTTCGGTTCTATTCCGGCAAGTGAGGTAATATCGAACGGTTACGATATCCCATTATTTATTATTCACGGTACTAACGACGTGAAAGCACCGCACCAGACAGCCGAAGCCATTGCTGAGCGGCAAGGAAATGTTCTCTCTCGTTCATGGATTGTTCAAGAGGGCAAGCATGAGCTGCTGTTTCAAGTCCATCCGAGTGAATATATTCAGAGAGCTGCTCTTTTCCTGAGCCAAGTCGATCAACAGCTCCAAGCAGAACGAGCATAATAAATAAGCACGACATAAGCCCGCATAGCAACGAATACATCTAACATAGATGCACTTGTTGCGGCAAAAGGAGGCGATGGTCGTGCTTTTTGTTTATGGAACGCTCATGCCCGTTCGCGTCATGGAATTAGTTAGACACTGGAAGCTGCAGGAGAAAGAGCATGCGGCTGTTATTTTGCAGGCAGCTCCTGAGATGGAACGCCAGTATGTTCAGCTTCTCCAAGCTTGGGAACCGGTTTTTTCAAATACCGCACAATATACGAATCAATGGCTGGATGAATGGCTTCCCTATCCGTCGCGTATACCTGCATACATGGAACAAACGATTGAAGCGGTTGTCGAGGCTTCACTCGTGCAATCGCGCACGTATGTTGATCAGCTCACACAGCTGATTGAGCGTACAGCTTCGATTTCTTCCGATGTGACCAAATCCGTCATTTCACATGCGATTCGTGAATCAAACTATTATATCGGCTTAATAAGCTCATATCGCCAATCCATGCCCAGTTCAGGCATTAGTCAGTATCGAGCGATAGTCCCGCAAGTACACCAAGTGCCAATCGGTGGACATACACTGCCTCCCCTGCCATATCCGTATGATGCTCTTGAACCCTATATCGATGAACAAACGATGCGAATCCACCATGATTTTCATCACCAATCCTACGTAGATGGTTTAAATAAAGCTGAAATGCAGTTAAAGAGCGCGCGCGAAACCAACCATTTCGATCTCGTTAAGCATTGGGAGCGAGAGCTCGCTTATAACGGTGCCGGCCACTATTTACATACACTGTTCTGGAGCATCATGTCGCCTTACGGAGGGGGGGAGGCGATCGGCTTCCTTAGCCATCAAATCCGAAGTGATTTTGGCAGCTTCACAGCGTTTATGAACCAATTCAGTGAAGCCGCCGCGAAGGTCGAGGGGAGCGGTTGGACGATTCTAGTTTGGAGTCCGCGCAGCCGTCGACTTGAAATATTAACTGCCGAGAAACATCAGAATCTATCGCAATGGGATGTTATTCCTCTACTTGTACTCGACGTATGGGAGCATGCCTATTATTTAAAGCACCAAAACAGGCGGCCTGAGTACGTTAAGGGGTGGTGGAATGTAGTCAATTGGCCCTTCGTTAATAAACGGTTCGAGGAAGCTCGTAAGCTCGTATGGGTGCCTTTCTAAAATAAGTATAAAAAAAGCCCGATAGGAGCTCTGCTCCAGTCGGACTTTCAATATACATCAACTATAATTTCAACAAAGTCAGAAACTCTGAGCGAAGTGCTGCATTGCTGCGGAAATCGCCTCTCACGGCAGAGGTAACTGTCATGCTGCCAGGCTTCTTCACGCCGCGTGAGCACATACACAAGTGCTCGCCTTCCACGACGACCATAACGCCATGCGGCTGCAGCTCTTCCGTAAGAATATCGGCAATTTGCGATGTAATTCGCTCCTGCACTTGCAGGCGGCGGGTAACTGCCTCTACGAGCCTAGCAAGCTTGCTGAGCCCTGCGATTTTGCCGCTAGGAATGTAGCCAATATGCGCTTTCCCGAAAAACGGAGCCATATGATGCTCACACTGACTGTAATAGACAATATCTTTTACGATGACAAGCTCTTCATGCTGCTCATCGAACGTAACACCCAATACTTCACGAGGATCAACCTCGTAACCGGCAAATATCTCTTCATACATCCGAGTTACACGAGCAGGCGTTTCTAGTAAACCTTCACGATCTACATCTTCACCAACAAGCTTCAATATTTCTCTTACGTGATGTTCAATTTGCTCCCGGTTGCTCGAAACACTCGAATTGACGTAATCTTTCTTTCCCGCCATTTCTGAACTCTCCTTCCGGTCCCCTCGCGCATTTGTTTATCTGCGAGGCATCTTTTGATTTTTCATCATGTGCTGCGCTTTTTGCATTTGTTGTTTATTCAGATTGTAGCCCATTTGCTTAGCCATCTTCTGAATCATTTCAGGATCATTTTGCATTTTTTCAAGCTGCTTCCGCAGATAGAATACGCCGACAAAAAAGCCCCCTACAGCTCCTGCTATTAAAGTAACGATTGGTACTACAATGTTAACCCAAGACATACCTTTCACCTGACCCTTTCTAAATCTCCAGCTGTGTATAATGTTCCCATGATAGCATGTTCACCTCGTGTTCGCAATGAACATACTAGCGCTCTGCAAAACCTTTTTGTTACATTTTTTCGTGCTGCTATTGGTGTCTCTTTTCTATGTCAAGCAGCGCTATTTTGATTGGCAGACCTCCGCCATAACCAACCATTTGACCATTCGCTCCAATAACGCGGTGACAAGGCACAATAATCGAGACTGGATTGCGATTGTTCGCTCCACCTACGGCACGCATGGCGCCAGGCTGATCCAGCATTACTGCGATATCCTTATAGGTACGTGTCTCTCCATAAGGTATTTGCTGTAACGCTGCCCATACTTTCTGCTGAAACGGTGTACCGTACATCTGAACTGGCAGATCGAATTGCTGAAGCTGTCCGGCAAAATAAAGCTCCAGCTGTCTGGCCGCTTCTTTTAGCTGCGGCTCGGAAGCCGCATCGACCTGCGTAATGTCCGCTCCATCTTGTCCAAAGTGGCGCACCGCCCATTTCTCTAGTCCCTCAGAAGCCAAATCATATTGTACAAAATCCAAGTGACAAATCCCTTTATCCGAAGCCGTTATTGTCAGCTTCCCAATAGGTGAATTGATTTCAGCTGCATAAAGACGTTCACTCACCTGCTCCACCTGCTTCCGAGTTCACTTCGGTTATAGCGTCTAATTGAGCTAGCGCATTCGCGATGGCTTGCAGCGCTTCCTCATCCGTTTCTTTCATGGATGCTCCAAGCAAAGCGGACTTTGCTTGTTCTCCGCCGATTCTAGCAAGCGACCATGCTGCCGTACCGCGCAGCACCGGCCTTGTATCTTGCTCCAGCACTCGAATCAAGTCCGGCACAGCGCTTGCCTCTTTGAAGTTGCCAAGTGCGATTACGGCATTACGCTGGATCGGTTTTTTGCCCCTCCAAGCGGAGGAGGTACGTCCATATCTCGCTTGAAATTCTTTGTTCCCTATCGTAAGAAGCGGCACTAGTAGCGGCTTTACTAATTCCATATCTGGCTGCAGCTCTATTTGGTGGGTCCAGTTTTTCCCGCGGTTAATCGGGCAAACGGTTTGGCAAGTGTCGCATCCATATAGGCGATTGCCGATTTTTCGCATGAATTCGTCTGTTAGCATTCCCTTAGTTTGTGTTACGAAGGATATACAACGGCTTGAATTCAATTGGCCCGGACCAACCAACGCATCCGTAGGGCAAGCATCAATACATTTGGTACAGCTGCCGCAGCTTTCCGTAATGGGTTCATCTGGTTCGAACGGTATATTAGTAATCATCTCTCCGAGGTACATCCATGAGCCAAGCTCCGGTGAAATAATGGAGCAGTTTTTTGCGCTCCAACCAATGCCTGCACGCTCAGCGACCGCTCGATCTGACAATGCCCCGGTATCAACCATACTTTCTACACGCAGATCGGGAATACGCTCCCTCAGCCATGCCTCCAGCTTAGCTAGTCGATCCCGTAAAACCCGGTGATAATCCTCACCCCACGCCGAGCGTGACATAATGCCGCGCCTTGCTCCCGGTTCCGATTTAGGAGGATCCTTCAGCTTGGAAGGATACGCAACTGCAATGGCTATAATCGACTGCGGATTCTCAAATAACAATGCTGGATTCGTTCTCTTCTCAATATCCGGCTCTTCAAAGCCAGATTCTCTTCCGAGCTCGCGATGCCTCAGTAAAATTTGCTTCAATGAAACGAACGGATCCGCTGACGCGATTCCTATCTTGTCGATGCCTAGGGTTGGTGCCGCTGCAAGCATCTCTTCTTTCAGCTTTGTCCATCTATCTTTCATCATCTATAACCTTCTAATTGCTGCACGAGCTAGCTCGTCACAGCGATTATTCCATTCGTTATCGCTATGGCCTTTTACCTTTACGTATTCTACTTTATGCCGCAGCATTAGCTCCCAAAGCATTTTCCACAGCTCTTGGTTCTCAACAGGCTCCTTCTTGCTGTTCTTCCACCCGTTACGCAGCCAGCCGTTGATCCAGCCCTTCTGGAAGCAATTCACCACGTAGGCAGAATCACTATATACCTTCACCTGACAGGGCTCCTTTAACAGCTTCAAGCCCTCGATCACCGCTTGAATTTCCATACGATTATTCGTTGTATGCTTCTCGCCGCCCGAAATCTCCTTCTGATGAACGCCAAAAAACAGCACCGCTCCCCAGCCGCCCGGACCCGGGTTGCCAGAGCATGCACCGTCTGTATAGATCATAACGTCCTTCATAAGAATCCCTCCTAAAAGTTTGCGTTAGCAAACTTACTTCGTAAGCATCTACCTAAGGTTTGCGTTAGCAAACCTTATTCGTAAGCATGAACCGTTTGATATGAGCAGCGATTAAAGTGCTCTCATCTCCTTGTAAGGCCATAAAATAAAATCAGCTCTGCCACGAATCAGCTCTTCCGGCACAGCCTGAAACGAACGGCTGTCGAGACTCGCCCTAGCGTGACGATTATCACCCATGACAAAATACTTTCCTTCACTAATGACTACAGGTCCGTAGCTCATATCTTCTATTACTGTGTCAGTATATGGCTCGTCCACCAGATTGCCGTTGCGGTACAGATGCTGATTGTGTATCTCGATGCGGTCGCCGGCAACGCCTACTATTCTTTTGACGAGAAACTTCTCATCAGCTTGACCCAGATCAGGCTCCTTCAAAATAACGACATCCCCAACCTTAGGCTTGCTGACCAGATAAACAAATTTATTTACAAATAACCACTCATGCTCGGTTAATGTCGGTTCCATGGAATGACCCTCTACCTTAGAGAGGTTAAATACGAAGAAATGCAGAAGTAACACAACCGCAAATGCAAATACTAATGTTTTTGACCAATCTAACAGCTCCGCGAGCCACCCGGAACCCTTACTTGCAGCAGTATGGGCAGATAAATCAGTCTCTACACTGGTTTCCGTCATTTCCTTGCCTTGCTTGAGATTATGCTCCTCGAGGCTCATCGCTCCACCTCTTCATTTCTATTCAGCCAATCCTCATAATACTTCATTACAAGCTCATCCTGAAAAGGCGACTGTCCTTGATCCAATCGCAGCATAAGCGCTTTGAGCCCCTCTTCTACCTTGTCATCGACCATTTTCGGATAATGATAAGCTGCTTTATGCATCTCATATTCATCTTGATCAACAATAGACCGCTCACCGGCTACTGTACGGATAACATCCAAATCATAATCGATATAAGTAAGCACATCACCTCGAAGATATGGCGGCGAGGCGATATTACAATAATAGCGGATGCCTCCATCCTCTAACAGAGCAACGACATTGAACCATTGTCCTGGTATAAAAAAGGAGACTGCTGGAACTCGGCTGATCCATATCTTACCGTCAGATTCTTGAATTGGCGTCTGTCGGTTAATGAGTACCTTAATAGATTCCTCTTTGTGCCAATCGGCAAGCAGTTCATCAGGCACAAGCCAATTCTGTTGCCATACACGGTGTATGTGGCCGTTATGTTTAAAGCTTTTGATGACACAGTGCCGATAAGGTTCCATCCCGTTCTCCTCATAAATGTATATAGTAATAAGAAAAGCATATCTGACCGCCAAAAGCAATGGCGATGCAGATATGCCCTGCGTACAACTTACATGCAGTAAAGTTCGCGTTAACCGGCTACGATGCTCAGTTTCTGAAATGATCTGATGAAATCATTGGCTACGTACCCCATAGACTCATACAGCGGCAAAACTGGCTCGTTATGCTCGTCCGCGGTAATTAGTATCTTTGTAACATGGCGCTGTTCGAAACGCTGGCGCAATGCCTTGATGAGCGTTTTACCGATTCCTTTCCGTTGATGGAGAGTAGATACAGCAATTCGATAGTAATAACCTTTGTTATTATCAATCGTACCGATAATCATGCCCACAATCTCGGAATTTTCGACAGCGACTAAAACTAAATCACTATCCCATGACAATTGGCGGGCAAAAGCTTCCATCGTTTGTTCGTAGCACTCTTCTGTTAGAACATCTTCAAGCAGTGCTGTAATTGGTCGGTAATCGGACAACTGGAAGGAACGAACATTCATTAAATTACACCTTCTATACCATGTCATATTATTGCATTTTAAATATATTACGACAAATTTTAACGAAATCCTGCTTCTATCTTTTATATTACATAAAAAAATTAAAGAAATCATCATTTTTCTCGTGAAAACGCTTAATATCAAGCGCTTACATCAATTATTTTCATTTATGATTACTCGTCAACAGTTCTCTCTTCCTATTTTGTATAAATTATCTAGTCACGTGTTATCCTATTTCAGGTTAAGTTTGATCAAATCCTCCACTCGACTTTTGAAACAATAATGTTGATTTATTCAATCGGATAAGGGATAATGGACTTGGATAACTACATATAATTAGGAGGCTGTAAAAAATGGCACATCAACTACCAGCTTTGCCTTACGCGCACAACGCACTTGAGCCGCATATCGATGCGACTACTATGGAAATTCACCACGGCCGTCACCATAACGCTTACGTGACTAACCTTAATGCTGCATTGGAGTCCGCTCCAGAATTGCAAAGCAAATCAATCGAAGAATTGATCTCCGATCTTGCTAGCGTTCCTGAAGCAATCCGTACTGCTGTTCGCAACAACGGCGGCGGACACGCTAACCACAGCTTGTTCTGGGAAACAATCGCTCCAAACGCTGGTGGAGCACCAACTGGCGCTCTTGCAGCAGCAATTGAAAGCGAGCTAGGCGGCTTTGAAGCTTTCAAAGCTGACTTCGCTAAAGCAGCAACAACTCGTTTCGGCAGCGGCTGGGCTTTCCTAGCAGTTGCAAACGGCAAATTGAAAGTATACAGCTTGCCTAACCAAGACAGCCCGATCATGGAAGGTGAAACGCCAGTCCTTGGTCTTGATGTATGGGAGCACGCTTACTACCTGAACTACCAAAACAAACGTCCTGATTACATCGCGGCGTTCTGGAACGTAGTTAACTGGGATGAAGTTAGCAAACGTTACGAAGCAGCTGTAAAATAGTATCTTTTCTACAAAACGGCGCTCGTCTCAATAATGAGGCGGCGCCGTTTTTTGTTGTGCTTTACGTCTAATGCAGCTTAGAGCTTTTATGCTGGATCCTACAATTGACCCTTCTCCAACTGGTCTTCCGTAAAAATTAATTCTCCATACGTCCAAAAGCCTCTTTGTACGCTCCCGTCCGCATAGGTTCTGGTGCCGAATCCGTGCTCCATATTGTCCTCCCATTTCCCATCAAACCTTGTGCCATCATACCATTTATAAACTCCGTCCCCGTGGAATAGTCCATCTTTCCATCCACCTTCATAACGGTCTCCATTCGCATACTCCTTTATCCCGAATCCATTTTCCGTATCCAGATGCCATTGACCTGTATATTTGGTTCCATCCGACCAACGGTATACACCATTACCCGACTTAGCCCCGCTGCTCATTTGCCCTTGATAACTCTCATTACCTTCTAACTCAATATGCTGCTCCCCCTCAATTCCGTCTTCCCAGATTGCTGTCACCATTTTATTATCAATATGAATATTGGATTTTCTTTCAGCGGCGCGGTTTTCGTCATTAAGTATGATCTTTAAAGCTGTGTCCTCGGGTTTAAGAAGCATTGGAGGCGGGATGAATCGATCATTAATGTAGGTTTTAAAATACCATGCAGTTAAATCATATATGCTAAAAAAAAGCTTCTGTATCGCATCTGACTTTATTAGCATGTCGCTCTCTCTTGTATCCAAATACTCGAGCTGTTTCAATGCAGTCTCAAATTGATCAGGTAGAATTTCAATTTTCATTAATTGTTCCAACTGAATTAACGGCTCGGTATGCTTATCGTTTAGCTGCTCATTCATGAGAATTTTATTAACCAGCAGCCGTCCAATTTCCTGCAAATGTCCTAAAGCAATGACATGGTCAAAATTCATGGCTCGTTCTGCATGAGCAGCTAAGTTGTAGACATCCGGCAGATCATTTTTAAAAGGTCTAAAGCTTATTTCGTTCTCCCCCTTCGGACTACCATAAATTCCAAAATATGATCATTATTTATATTCGCAACAAGTATGGTTTACCCTTTATTACGAACACACCTCCTAGGCGTTTGCCGCATACGATACAGAAGGATATAAGCCTAAACTGTTTCGAAAAGGAGACTGTGTGCTCGTATGGAATATACTTACGCTACTTTCGAGAATCCGCGGCAATCCGCTCCGGCAGCAAGAAACTGCGGCTGCGGCGGACCGCGCATGATCACACCTATGCCTCAGCCAGGCGGATTTGGTCCCGGCGGTCCCGGTGAGCCAGGCGGGTTTGGCCCCGGCGGTCCCGGCGGGTTTGGCCCCGGTGGTCCCGGCGGGTTTGGCCCCGGTGGTCCCGGCGGGTTTGGCCCCGGTGGTCCCGGCGGGTTTGGCCCCGGTGGTCCCGGCGGGTTTGGCCCCGGTGGGCCCGGCGGGTTTGGCCCCGGTGGTCCCGGCGGGTTTGGCCCCGGTGGTCCCGGCGGGTTTGGCCCCGGTGGGCCCGGCGGGTTTGGTCCCGGTGGTCCCGGCGGGTTTGGTCCCGGTGGTCCCGGCGGGTTTGGTCCCGGTGGTCCCGGCGGGTTTGGTCCCGGTGGTCCCGGCGGGTTTGGCCCCGGTGGTCCCGGCGGGTTTGGCCCCGGTGGTCCCGGCGGATTTGGCCCCGGTGGTCCCGGCGGATTTGGCCCCGGTGGTCCCGGCGGATTTGGCCCCGGTGGTCCCGGCGGATTTGGCCCCGGTGGTCCCGGCGGGTTTGGCCCCGGTGGTTTTTGGATCGGCGGACCATGGCTGTTCCCTATCGGTCCTCAAGCATCGGTAACCGTTGTTATAAATGGGGGAAGAGCGTTCCCGAATATTACTCAAGCGTATCGTGTGCCTTTCCGGCCAGGCATGACCATTTATCAAGCACTTGCGGAAACCGGTGTTGTACGCTTCAACTTTAATGGTCAAATTGTTTCCGTTAGCGGAGTTCCGATTGGCGGTAACATTAACTATCGGCTTCTGCTGAACGGACGTGTCATTCCCGCTTCGCTGCTCAGCTTCCCCGTTCAGCGTAATGATTCTGTAGCGCTAGAGCTCTTTTTCACTCCGATCTTACGTGAAGAAGAATTCGAAGCTGCAAATGTAGAAAGCTAACCTGCCCCATCCGCGACAAAAAAGCTAGAAAGAGTCGTCTCCCTGGACGACTTTTTCTAGCTTTTTCAACACATTTTCTCCTTAGGATGCTCGCTACTTAATCGCCTTCCCTTTGCCGCTCAGAAGCTTTAATTGATCATTCTCGTAGCCTACCTCATAGGTTACCTGATATTTCTTCAATACATATTTCCCGTCAACACGTTCATCTACCGAGATAACGGCGATAACAGTTGCTTTATTTTCCTTCTTCTCATTGACATGCATATTATCAATGACCACATTGAGCGTTCCCAAGTAACCTGCTCTAAATTCTTCGTAACTTGTGCCTTCCTTCCAATTGCCGCCAAGCAGTGAATAGGCATAGACGTAATCGGCGTTGTTTAGACTATCGTAAAAATGAGTAACAAGATAATCCGCGAATTCCTCTATCTTTTCGTCTTCCTCCAACGTTAGCTCCTTATCCGAAAGCTCTTGCTCGGGAAGCTCAGTCATCGGCTCTTTGGACCAGCCTTCTACGATATCAATTACGTTCGCAATCGGGATACTAAAGCCTATTGAGGCTTGCTCGTAGCCGGCAGAGTTAATCCCAAGCACTGCTCCCGTTTTCTGGTCAACGAGTGGTCCGCCGCTGTTGCCAGGAGCAATAGGCGCAGAGATTTGGTAGAGATCCGAATACAAGTACGGCTCGATTTTAAAGCTTCTTTCTAATCCGCTTATAATCCCCGTTGTGACCGTATTTTGAAAGCCCAGCGGACTGCCTACAGCCAGAACTTCATCACCTACCTCCGCTCTTTCCTCCCGTTCAACCTGCAGCGGCTCAGTTCCGGCGAGTTCCTTCACTCGCACAACAGCGATATCCGTCTCCGTGCTGATGCCGATCACTTCTCCGTCCAGCTCACGCGCATCCGCCGTTTTTATTTTTACTGAGTGAGAGCCTGCTACGACATGTGCATTCGTAATAAGATCCCCCTCTAAATTATAAAGGAAGCCTGATCCCTGATCTCCGTTTTCATTTTCTATCATGACGACCAGCTTTTGTGTTTCAAAAATAATATCTTTAAGAGACTTCTGCTTTGCCTCTTCAGCTATTGCCAGCAGCGGCTTTCCTGTCAGCCTGCTGGGCACCTCTGAATGAACCGCTAATGCAGCAGCGAAACCTCCACATACAATGAGAGTAGAAGCGATGATGCTAACCCAAGCTCGTTTTCTCATCTCATCTCCCCCTTAATCCAAATACCAAGTCGCATGATCAACGACTACGGTTGTATCCTCAACATAAACGCCGTACACCGTGCTGGTAAAGGTTATTTTCTCACCTGGCTCCACATAATCCGGCGTTGCCTCAGCCATACCTTTGCCTACCTCTTTGCCGGCAGAATCATAGACGATAAATTGAACACTAATCGTATAGATTGGCCGAGTAGCGGCATTTTTCAACTCGCCTGCAATACTTAAGTCGCCGAACTCATCGAGCGTTGATTCAATATGAACAACCTCAACAGCTGCTGTCTGGTTCTTGAGATCCTCTGCCGCCGCTTGCTGCATCGCTTGTTCTAAACGGCGCTGCTCCCGCTTCTCATAATCTGCCTGCGCTTTATTAATTCGCTCCGCCAGCTCCACCATTTTCTCATTATCCTTGGTCAAAACCAATGCTCGTTCCGTCAACTTCAAAGCATCCGAATAATTTTTTTTCTTAAGCAGCGCTTCCGCTTCCTTGAAGCTAATATCTATAATTTTGGCCACGATTTGCTCTCGTAATGCCAGTGCTTCTTCACCGTCTAATTGATTCGCCTCATTCAGCTTGGATTCAAGCTCATCCACTGTCTCCAAATCAGCCAATTCTCCCGTTAGCTTCATGACTCCGAGCTTCAAGTTGTAATCCGCCAGCTGCTGCTTAACCCTTATGTAGATCGGCTCCTTATGCCCCTTCAGTTCGTTGCTCAGCCGCTCAAGTGATAGTTCTGCTTCTTCTAGCTTCTGCTCTTCTAGTTGCTTGCCTGCAGCAGCAACCCCTTTCGCCAGCTCTGCGACGAGCGAAACGATCTCGATATCCTTCTGCAGTGCGTCAAAGCCTGGACGGCAATCAGAGGCCTGCTGCAGCAGTTCCTGCGCTTTATCATACTTCCCAGCTAAAGCCTCCGCCCTCGCGTCGACCTGCAGCTTAATAACTCTATCATTTATATTAGATTGATATATATAGTAACTAAATACAGAACCAGCCGTAACGAGAGCAACAACGACAGGCAGCAGCCATGTCCAAACAGGGCTCTTCGTTCTACGATGCCGCTTAGGTTTAGGTTTGCTTGACTGATGACTTTCTAAGTCTAGCTCTTCTGAAGCCACCCTCTCCGATAAATCGATAGTCCGCTCAGCACTTATAGTCGCTGCAGCCTCCTCGTCATCTGCAAGCAATCTGCCGCACTGGCTGCAATAGATAGCATCATCTGATTGCTTCTTCACACAATGATGGCAATACACTTCCCGTTCATCCCCCAGCCCATGATTCTCTCTAAACACACCTATCTATTCTATATCAAAAAGTAAATGATCTCCATTTTTTATTAGTGGGAAATGGAACCAGACAAAAAAAAGCAGCCTACCCTGCTCACATCGTGCTGTAAGCAAGGCAGACTGCTTCTATTTATATTCATTATTTCACATTATCATTAATGCTTTCGAGCCATCGATCTCTATGAAATTATATATAATTGCAGCCTATGCTTTCTCTTCTTTAATCGCCTTAAGACGCTTCATCACATCGTTTGCTCCGCGTCCATAATAGTCATGCAGCAAATTATATTCAGCATATAGCTTCTCGTAAACCGCTACATTGGCCGGAATAGGCTTGAACGTTTCTTCACGTACACGAGCCATCTTCTGAGCTGCATCAACAATACTATCGTAGCCGCCCTTAGCAGCACCAGCTGCTACCGCTCCAAACATTGCTGCACCGAGCGCCATCGTCTGATTGGATGCTGCAACCCTGATCTCACGATTCGTTACATCTGCATAGATCTGCATAAGCAGTGCGTTTTTCTGCGGCAACCCACCGCATGCGTACAACTCATTTACTTCTACACCATTGTTATGGAACGCATCGACGATTTTGCGAGTGCCAAATGCCGTTGCTTCTAGAAGCGCACGATAAATTTCCCAAGGCTTCGTGAGCAATGTCATCCCTAAAATCGTACCTGTCAAATCCGTATCAACCAGTACCGAACGGTTTCCGTTCCACCAATCTAATGCCAGTACGCCGGATTCACCAGCCTTCAGCTCACTTGCTTTACGAGTCAAATAAACATGTACATTCTCGCCCGCCTGCTCTGCTTCTTGCAGCACGTAAGCAGGAACCGATTCCTCTACGAACCATTCGAAAATATCGCCCACCGCTGATTGACCCGCTTCATAACCAAAGTAGCCCGGAATGATGCCATCTTCGACGACACCGCACATTCCTTCAACTTCCTTCTCCTCCGTTCCAAGCAGCATATGACAAATCGAAGTTCCCATTGCCATAACAAGCTTGCCTGGCGATACGACACCAACACCCGGCACAGCGGCGTGCGCGTCCACATTACCGACAGCGATTGCCGTTCCTGGCGCAAGTCCAATGCGAGCTGCAATATTAGGAAGCAATTCGCCAGCTTTCGAGCCCAGCGGCAAAACCTCGCCGCGCAGCTTCGTTTCTGTCAGGTTCTCTAGGCGCGGATCAAGCGCTTTGAAAAATTCCTTGCTTGGATAGCCGTCCTGTTTATGCCACATGCCTTTGTATCCCGCAGTACAGCTGTTGCGAACGATATTACCTGTCAATTGACCAACAACCCAGTCCGTTGCTTCAACAAATTTATCTGCTGTTTCATAGATCTCTGGCGCTTCGTCCAGGATCTGCCAAGCTTTCGCCATCATCCACTCCGACGATATTTTACCGCCGTAACGCGGCACCCATGTCTCACCGCGCTGCGCAGCCATTTCATTAATAAGGTTAGCCTCATCTTGGGCTGCATGATGCTTCCAAAGCTTCACCCAGCTATGCGGATTATCCTTGTAAGCATCTTTTACGCATAGCGGCTCTCCCTCTTGGTCGATAGGAAGCATCGTACATGCCGTAAAATCGATGCCTAGTCCAATAACATCAGCTGGATCGATACCTGATTCCTTCATTACAGCAGGGACAGACAACTCGAGCACTTCAATATAATCAAGCGGATGCTGAAGCGCCCAGTCAAGCTCAAGCTTAATTCCGGATACAGGGAGCAACTCATCGATAACATGGTGAGTATACGGCGTGACATGCTCCGCTACCTCGGCACCGTTAGATAGATCAACAAGAACCGCACGACCTGATTGCGTGCCGTAGTCTACACCAATTGCATATTTTTTGCTCATTTATCCGAATCCTCCTTAT
The DNA here is from genome assembly GCF_056269345.1 of Paenibacillus sp. J22P15. Taxonomy (NCBI): domain Bacteria; kingdom Bacillati; phylum Bacillota; class Bacilli; order Caryophanales; family Paenibacillaceae; genus Paenibacillus; species Paenibacillus sp. J22P15. Next base: position 130,924 of record NZ_JBWDNT010000007.1, on the reverse strand, counting down.
TTTTGGCCGTAGTAGGCGTTTGCTCCATGCTTGCGTAAATAATGACGGTCGAGTAAAGCTTGATCCATCGGCTGAACTTTCGGATTTAACTGGTACGTATGAAGCGCCATCTTGGCTACTTCCTCAAGAACAACTGCATTATGAACTGCATTGTGCGGGTCCTTGCCCCAGCAGAAAGGAGCATGGCTGTTCACCAGCACAGAAGGAACTTGGTTCGGATCAATATCGTATTTAGTAAAGGTTTCAACAATAACATTGCCTGTCTCCAGTTCGTAAGCGCCATTAATTTCTGCCTCAGTCATCGCGCGCGTGCAAGGAACCTCACCGTAGAAGTAATCACCATGCGTTGTGCCAAGCTCAGGAATCGAACGTCCCGCTTGTGCCCAGCTGGTCGCCCATGGTGAATGTGTATGGACAATACCGCCGATGTTAGGAAATGCTTTATACAGCAACACATGTGTTGCTGTGTCCGAAGATGGACGAATATTTCCTTCTATAACGTTGCCTTCCAAGTCCACGACAACCATTTGCTCTGCCTTCAATTCCTCGTAAGGAACGCCGCTCGGCTTAATGACTGCGTAACCAGAATCCCTATCCATGCCGCTTACATTACCCCATGTAAATGTAACTAATCCGTATTTCGGCAAATCCATGTTGGCTTCCCAAACTGCATGCTTCAACGCTTCTAACATGAGAATCTTTGCTCCCTTCCAGCTCGAATTTCCACGCTTGACCGTATTCACTTATACGGACCTATTCATAGATTTCCTTTGCTTTTATTATAAGTTGTACGTACAAGTGTGTCACGCGTTTTTTTCTCTCTCTCTATTCCTTAAGCCACACTCGATCTGAAGCCGCTTTAGCTTCTGGGAGGTTTCGTGGAATCGCGTATCACGAGTTCTGGATCATATACCTTGTCCATTGTTTGACGACGCTGCTGCTTCTCCACCATACTAAGCAGCATTTCTACAGCATCGGCTCCCATTTCGGATTTCGGATGCGCAACGGTGGTGAGCTTCACTTCTGTCGCCGTTGCCAAGTTCGCATCATCAAAGCCTACAATTGAAAGATCCTCCGGTACCGTTAAGCCAGCTTCCCTCACGATATCGAGCATTTTGACCGCAAGCTCATCGTTATAACAAATAATCGCTGTCGGCCGCTGTTCTGGCTCGCGCTGCAGCATCGCAAATAGCGCTTGCATCGGTTTTTCATGCTTCTCCTCTGTAGAGTAGCGCAGCAAGTAATCCGGTAGAACCGTAATCCCCTGCTCACGGTGTGCCCTTAGAAAGCCTCTCATCCGGTGTACGCCTTGAAAGTCATCTGTTTTGAAAAAACCTGCGATTCGCTTATGTCCCAGCGTAATTAAATGTTCTGCAGCACGATAGCCACCAAGCTCGTCGTCTACGCGCAAGCAAGGGGCATCCACATCACTGTAACGCTCATTCAGCAATATATATGGGATTTTGAGCGCATCAAGCGCCAAAAAATAATTAAAGTTCGGATTGCCCTCGGCGCTTTTCGTCGGCTCGATGATGAGACCGGTCAGAGGCTCGCGGAGCATTGATTCCAAGCTGTCCTTTTCTTTATTCTTTTCATTATCAGTACTAGCCAGCAGCAATCGCGCCCCTACCGCGCGCAAGCTGGATTCAACACCTCTGACGATGGTTGGAAAAATATAATCCGATATATGGGTCGTAATCATACCGATAGTCATCCCTTGCGATGAGCTTCTCCGCTCTGGCGCAGACTGGTCAGATACGAACGTTCCTTTCCCTTGGACGCGATACAGCCATCCCTCTTGCTCCAAATCACCCAGTGCCTGACGCACTGTTTGACGGCTCATTTCGAACTGCTTCCCGATCTCGTTCTCCGACGGCAGCTTCTCGTGGGGCTTGAACTGCGCCGTGACGATCCAGGATATGATTTGCTGCTTCAATTGCATATATTTTGGCGTTTGCTGTTCCTTCACTTCACACCTCAGCTCTGTTAGTTGTATGCCTGTAGTATAGCATATGCAAAACTTGTACGTACATGAACTTGTCCACGAACTCGCTATACTACAAAGAAAAGGATCGCCCATTGGCGACCCTCTCCAGCATATATCTTCTGACCTCATCGCTACGCACCAGAGTAAGCAACGGGAATACGAATGATGAAGCATGCGCCAGTAAGCTGATCCACACTTGGATCTAGCGTAATGCTCCCGCCGTGAATATGAATAATGGTTTGTGCAATCGATAGTCCTAGCCCGCTTCCCCCTTGGCTCCGATCTCTTGATGTATCCCCCTTATAAAATCGTTCAAAAATACGTTCCCGATCCTCCTCGTTGATACCAATTCCAGTATCGGAAATTCGAACGACAACGAAGCCCTCCTGCTCAGACAGTGAGAAAAATATTTGTCCATGCTCCGGCGTAAATTTTATGCTGTTCGCAAACAGATTCATCCACACCTGATTAAGCTGATCACGATCAGCGGTAATCATAGCTTCCTCCATCCGCAGCTCCACCGTTTGCTTTTTGGTCATCCACTGCGGTTCACAAGCAAGCACCACATCTCGCAGTTGACGATCCAATCGGTAAGGCTGCGGGTTAAAAGGATGCTGCTGGGAGTCAAGCGATGCCAAATTAAGCAGGTTTTCGCTCAAACGAGACAGCCGCAAGCTCTCTTGCTTAATGATGCTAATGTAACGCTCCCTTTCAGTTTCCGTAACCTCCTCGCTGCGCAGCGCTTCTGCAAAACCGCCAATTGAGGTAAGCGGTGACTGCATTTCGTGCGAAACGTTCGATACGAAATCCTGTCTCATCATTTCAAGCTGTGATAGACTAAGCGCCATTTTGTTCATGCTTTGAGCTAGTTCGCCAAGCTCATCGCCGCGCCTGGTCGGCAGGCGCACGCTAAAATCTCCCTGCGACATTTGCGTCGCTGCGTTCGTCATCATTTTTAAAGGCCTGACTAAGTAACGGGCTACGATTAGAATAAGTACGCTTCCGACGAGCAGCAGTGTTACGAGCAGCGTTACGGCCGTCCAGATAAAGTTGCTATTTTGCGGAAAACGATTCGGCTGAACGAACAGCGCCCACCTCTCATTACCGAACTGTACCTGTTTTCCCAGAGCAGGAGGTAATGGGGAGCCCCCTTCTTCCCTATTAAACACATCTACTCTGACCGTGATACCGCTGAATACTCTATTGAGCTGCTCAAAAGAAAGTCGTTCCATAATTAGCTCACTTCGCTCACCCGCCATCACAAAGCGGTTGGAGCTATGAATGGCGACGATCGATTGCCCTTGCAGCGTGGCAACTTCATCTAAGAATGCTTGCATTGAACTTGGCTTCGAAACGGCGTATAGCTGCTCTATTCGATTAATCGCCTTCTCCAATTGAATAGGAAGTTGTCCTCTAGCATCCCTCTTGAACATTTGGCTGGTGAACAAAAAAGCAACCCCGATACTAATAAGGACTATCACGAGAAAAGCAGCCGTTATTCGAAAATAGAGACTCCGAATCATGACCATTCCTCCAGTCGATAACCGAGCCCTCGTATCGTGACGATGCGGAAATGATATTGTTCTTCGGGAAAACGATCACGCAGCCTTTTGATATGAACATCAACGGTTCGCTCATCTCCCTCATAATCCATTCCCCATATTTGTTCGATAAGCTGCTCCCGTGCAAAGGTTTTGCCTGGGTAGCTCGCCAGCTTGAATAGCAGCTCAAACTCCTTTGGCGGTAACGTGAATTTCTCTCCGCTCGCAGACATGTGGAAATCAGTGCGATTCATCAACACATTACCGAATTCAACCGTTTGGGAGGCTGTAATTCGGTATCTTTTCAGCAGAGCCTTGACCCGTACTACTAGCTCTGGCGGATCAAACGGCTTAACCATATAATCATCTGCTCCAAGCTCAAAGCCCTTCACCTTCTGTGAGGTTTCTCCCTTTGCAGTCAGCATGAGCAGCGGAATATCATAGCTTGCCCTCAGCTCGGCGCAAAGCGCCCATCCGTCCATTCGAGGCATCATGACATCCATAATCGCAAGATCAGGGCGCACCGCTTCCAGCTTCTCTAATGCATCTATTCCATCTATTGCTTCAATAACCTGGCAGCCTTCTCTTTTTAAGAAAAGGGCAACCAGTTCACGGATGTTCGGATCGTCGTCCGCAACTACGATTTTTGGCATATTGTTCGTCCTCCACTAGGCTTAAGTAGTCATTGATTCAGCATACATGACCAACATGAACGTTACATGAACGATATTGACTTTATTGCTAGATTATAATAATTTTAAAGTAGGATTTATTATTTCACGGGAATATTGAATGGAGGATATCGATTATGTATAAAACGATAATTATTGGTACAGGTCCTGCTGGATTAACAGCTGCAATTTATTTGGCCCGCGCAAACATGGAGCCGCTCGTTATTGAAGGATGGCAGCCAGGCGGTCAGCTTACAACGACAACAGAAGTCGAGAACTTCCCTGGTTTCCCTGAAGGGATTTTGGGCAGCGAGCTAATGTCCAACATGCGTAAGCAAGCACAGCGCTTTGGAGCGAAATTTAAAACAGGCTCCGTAAAAAGCGTAGACTTCAGCAAACGCCCTTACACGCTCGACGTTGAAGGCATTGGCGAGCTGCAAGCCGAATCGATTATTATCTCTACAGGCGCTTCTGCCAAATACCTTGGCATACCGGGCGAGCAAGACAACATCGGACGCGGCGTAAGCACATGCGCGACTTGTGATGGCTTCTTTTTCCGCGGCAAAAAGATTATCGTAGTGGGCGGCGGCGACTCCGCAATGGAGGAAGCTGTGTTCCTTACTCGCTTTGCTTCCGAAGTAAGAGTAGTTAACCGTCGCAACGAACTTCGCGCTTCAAAAATTATGCAAGACCGCGCTCGCGCTAATGACAAAATCGTATGGAGCCTGAACCGCACACCGCTTGAAGTTGCTGCAACCGGCATGGGCTTGCAAGGGTTGAAGGTGCGCAATAATGAAACGGGTGAAGAAGAGCTGCTCGAAACAGACGGCGTATTTATTACGATTGGCCACACGCCTAATACCGGCTTCCTTGGCGGTCAGATCGATACCGATGAGCAAGGCTATATTATTGTGAAGCCAGGTACTTCGGAGACGAACATCCCAGGCGTATACGCTTGCGGCGACGTTCAAGACCGTAACTACCGTCAAGCGATTACCGCAGCTGGAAGCGGCTGTATGGCAGCTTTGGATTGCGAACGCTTCTTGGAATCACAAGCGCATGAAACCGTTAATGCATAATTTTTTTTTTCAAAATTGACTAGTACAATACATGCAAATTATGTATAATAAAACTGTTGAGATTTACAATAGAAAGGCAATGCTACCGCAACCATTTGTTCGCAATATGCTTCGCGTGAGCGGCGCCTGAACGTGTTATGGGAGAAGGTACAACCTCGGCTTATTTTGAGCAGAGGTTGTACCTTTTTCGCGTTTTCAGCCCCTTTTTCCCCATTATCCATAAGGAGTGATTATTATGTTATTAGAAGCTGTGTATCACAGACCGAAGCAAAACTGGGCTTATGCCTATGATGGAAAAACACTGCATCTCCGCCTCCGTACCAAAAAAGACGACGTTGCTGTAGTGGAAGCCATCGTCGGCGATAAGTACGCTTGGGACCAAACGATTACAACCGTCCCTATGCGTATTTTCACATCTGATGCACGATTCGATTATTGGGAGACGGCTGTTATTCCTCCTTTTCGCAGGCTGCGTTATGCTTTCCGCTTAAACAGCTGCGATGAAACCATTATTTTCTCGGATAAAGGCGTCGAGTTTACGCTGCCCGACAACTCAAATTCATTTTTCGACTTCCCATACATTAATCCCATTGACGTATTCGAGCCGCCAGCTTGGGTGAAGGATGCTGTCTTTTATCAAATATTTCCTGAGCGATTCGCCAAAGGCGATCCCTCTATTGATCCTGAAAACGTGCTGCCTTGGGGCGGCGAGCCGACACCAAACAACTTTTTTGGCGGTGACCTGCAGGGTGTAATTGATCACTTAGATCATATCTCTGCACTTGGTATTAATGCGGTATACTTCACGCCGCTGTTCGAAGCAACAACTAATCATAAATATGATACACAGGATTATATGAAGGTTGATCCGCATTTTGGGACAAATGAGAAGTTGAAGGAATTGGTTGATGCCTGCCATGCCCGCGGCATTCGTGTGTTGCTTGATGCAGTATTTAATCATTCCGGCAAAACGTTCCCTCCTTTCGTCGATGCTCAGAAGCATGGTCAGCAGTCGAAGTATGCGGATTGGTTCTATGTTCGGGAATGGCCGCTGCAGGTGGTGGACGGCCTTCCTACCTACGAGACATTTGGTTTTGAGCCGCTTATGCCGAAGTTGAACACGGAGCATCCAGAGGTAAAGGCGTATTTGTTCGAGGTCGCTCGTTACTGGATTGAAGAGATTGGGATCGATGGCTGGCGACTGGACGTTGCCAATGAGGTTGACCATCAATTTTGGCGCGAATTCCGGCAGACGGTAAAGGCGATTAATAAGGACGCCTATATTTTGGGCGAGATTTGGCATGATTCGATGATGTGGCTGCAGGGTGATCAATTCGATGCGGTTATGAACTATCCATTTACAAATGCGGTTCTTGATTTCTTCGCCTATCAAACGATGGATGCTGCTGATTTCTCAAATGCGATTGGCGCTCAGCTCGCGGCTTACCCGCAGCAGGTAACTGAAACAGGCTTCAACTTGCTCGATAGCCACGATACGCCGAGACTGCTTACGATCTGCGAAGATAATATCGATTCGATGAAGCTCTCATCGTTGTTCCAGCTAACCTTCCCCGGAACCCCATGTATTTATTATGGAGATGAGGTAGGCATAAATGGTGCTGGTGATCCTGGCTGCCGCAAATGTATGGTGTGGGATCCGACTGAGCAAAATCAGGAGCTGCTCAGGTTCTATACCGATGCGATTGGACTGCGCCACAGCTACAGTGCGCTTCGCAGCGCGGATATTCGCTTTGTGCATGTCGGTGAAGCTGACGGCACCTTGGTCTATGAACGCCGCGACGGCGACCAGCGGCTGCTTATCGCGATGAATGCGCGCGGCGAAGCTGCGGATCTCCGCTTTGTCATTGAGGCTGCTCCTGCAGAGAATGGCATGGTGCCGCATGCTGTTGCGTTTAGAGGGTTTACGAGCACTGCTGCAGCAAATAGCAGCGAAATAGACGCGGCAGCTAGCTTAGTTGATGCTGCTATTGCAAGCACTGATGCTGACGCTGAGGGTAGTGCGGTTGCAACAGCTGTTCTAACAAGCAGCGGTATCTCTGCTTGGTCAGTCTTACTGTCCAGCACTAGCAAATTTGCAGCAGGCGCAACGGTTACAAGCAGCATCGACGGTGAGCTTCAGCTCACGTTACCGGCTTACGGCTTCGTCATTTTGGTGCAGGAAGCTAACTAAACAGCACATTTTGTTAGGGCAGTCCAAACGGACTGCCCTATTTCCACATCTCTTTCACGCCGAATTTACTCTATAAGCACGTATGCGTGCTTACAGACCAGTAACTATGGTTACTTTGCTACTGTAAGAGCACATGCGTGCTTACAGCTACTTTTCTACTCGCCGCATACGCCGAATTTACTCAATAAGCACGCATGCGTGCTTACAGACCAGTAACTATGGTTACTTTTCTGCTGTAAGAGCACATGTGTGCTTACAGCTACTTTTCTACTCGCCGCATACGCCGAATTTACTCAATAAGCACGCATGCGTGCTTACAGACCAGTAACCATGGCTACTTTGCTGCTGTAAGAGCACATGTGTGCTTACAGACCAGTAATCATGGTTACTTTGCTGCTGTAAGAGCACATGTGTGCTTACAGCTACTTTTCCACTCGCCACACACGCCGAATTCACTCTATAAGCACGTATGCGCGCTTACAGACCAGTAACTATGGCTACTTTGCTGCTGTAAGAGCACATGTGTGCTTACAGGCACTTTTCCACTCGCCACACACGCCGAATTTACTCATTAAGCACGCATGCGTGCTTACAGACCAGTAACTATGGCTACTTTTCTGCTGTAAGAGCACATGTGCGCTTACAGCTACTTTTCTACTCGTCTCATACGCCGAATTTACTCTATAAGCACGCATGCGTGCTTACAGACCAGTAACCATGGCTACTTTGCTGCTGTAAGAGCACAGGTGTGCTTACAGCTACTTTTCTACTCGCCGCACACGCCGAATTTACTCTATAAGCACGCATGCGTGCTTACAGACCAGTAACCATGGTTACTTTGCTGCTGTAAGAACACTGGCGTGCTTACAGCTACTTTTCTACTCGCCTCATACGCCGAACTTACTCTATAAGCACGCATGCGTGCTTACAGACCAGTAACCATGGCTACTTTGCTGCTGTAAGAACACTGGCGTGCCTACAGCTACTTTTCCACTCGCCGCATACGCCGAATTTACTCTGTAAGCACGCATGCGTGCTTACAGACCAGTAACCATGGTTACTTTGCTGCTGTAAGAACACTGAGGTGCTTACAGCTACTTTTCTACTCGCCGCATACGCCGAATTTACTCAATAAGCACGCATGCGTGCTTACAGACCAGTAACCATGGTTACTTTGCTACTGTAAGAGCACAGGTGTGCTTACAGCTACTTTTCTACTCGCCGCATACGCCGAATTTACTCTGTAAGCACGCATGCGTGCTTACAGACCAGTAACCATGGCTACTTTGCTGCTGTAAGAGCACATGTGTGCTTACAGCTACTTTTCTACTCGCCGCACACGCCGAATTTACTCTATAAGAACGCATGCGTGCTTACAGACCAGTAACCATGGCTACTTTGCTGCTGTAAGAACACAGAGGTGCTTACAGCTACTTTTCTACTCCCCGCACACGCCGAACTTACTCTATAAGCACGCATGCGTGCTTACAGACCAGTAACTATGGTTACTTTGCTACTGTAAGAGCACAGATGTGCTTACAGCTACTTTTCTACTCGCCTCATACGCCGAATTTACTCAATAAGCACGCATGCGTGCTTACAGACCAGTAACTATGGTGACTTTGTTACTGTAAGAACACTGGCGTGCTTACAGCTACTTTTCCACTCGCCTCATACGCCGAATTCACTCTATAAGCACATATGCGTGCTTACAGACCAGTAACCATGGCTACTTTGCTGCTGTAAGAACACAGAGGTGCTTACAGCTACTTTTCTACTCCCCGCATACGCCGAATTTACTCAATAAGCACGCATGCGTGCTTACAGGCCAGTAACCTTGGTTATTTTGCTGCTGTAAAAGCACATGTGCGCTTACATATATTCATTAACCCAACATAAGTAGCTACAGCATCATTCGAGGAGAATGTTGGATAATTATCTCTAGACAACAGATTAAACTTCATGCAATAATTACTTAAACGATTAAGTTGTTGAGTTTGTCACTTGGCTGGCTAGCAATTATGCAACAATCGAAAAAGGAGCTGCATCCCCATTAAGAAAGCTACGCTTAAAGACATTGCTAAGGTTGCAGAGGTTTCCGTTGCTACGGTGAGCTATGTGCTTAACAATGTAGCTAATCAGTCGATACCTGAAGAAACAAAATGCCGTGTTCTTGATGCCGCCAAGCAATTGAATTACGTTCCAAATCTGGCCGCAAGATCGCTGGTAAAGCAAAAGTCAGGCTTAATTGGCATCCTGATCAATCGTGCGGAAACCGAAGGTTTTTGGAAGCAGCTCTGTTATGCTCAGTTTATCAATCGACTTGAGCGACTTCTATCGGATCACGGTTACCACGTCGTTCTATTTAGCTTGGATGCGTCGAATCCGAATCTTGATATTATTTCGGAGCGCAAGCTAGACGGTGTATTTGTTGTCGACGTTAAGGAAGAAAATTTCCATCTGATTTCAAGCCATTTTTCAGCCGGAGTTCCGCTAATCGTGGTGGATAGTATTATTGAGGATCAACTATTTTATAAGGTTAATTACGATTATAAGGATGCTTTCTCTAAAGCATTCGAAATTTCACAGCTTGAGCCACGCTACATGATTATCGACAGCTTCAACAACTCAAACCTCGTTAACCATATTTTCAACAGCTCCAGTATGAAGCGCGATCGAATCCATATCATGGAGGATGAGCATAAGTTAAAGAGCTTTCTTGAAAAGAACAAAGACAATAAAGGCATTATACTTAACGAGTTTGTTGCCATCTCAGCAGCAAAATATGTTGATCCCACACATTTAACCGTCATTTGTACAGCTGGCTGTCCAGAAATCCTTCCTCCTTCCACTACTCAGATAACTTTTGGTGATCGCAAACCGGAAGAAGCTTTCCAGCTCATGATGCATCTGTTAAAAAATGCGACAACCGGTCCCGAAAATAAATACATTAAAGTTCAAGCTATTAATAATTAACAGGATCAATTCAAACAGCAGAGTAGTCTCTGCCTTTTTTTACACTAACTTAAACGATTAAGTAATAGTGGTTGACACTAAGGTTGACACTACGTTTTATTCAACTTCAGCTTAGTTGATGTAACAACGTCTGAGCAGCAACTACTCGGCTGCAAGTGCTGCACGAGCCACATCAGCTCAGAAGACCTACTTCAGCTATATCAGTTTCAGTCAGCTACATCAGCTAGCTGCACTATATACATTCATCCGCTTACAGGAGGTAACAACCATGCTTGGATTAGCTAAAGAATCAAATGGTCATACACATGCGCTTCAACAGCAGGATCGTCAACTCACATCCATATGGAAAAACCGCAATTTCCTGGCTGTATTCGCAAGCTACAGCATGTCACTTCTCGGCAATACCTTTCACAGCATCGCCATAAATTTGTGGGTGCTTCAGACGACTGGAAGCGCTAAGCTCATGTCCGTCGTACTCATCACTCATCTCGTCATCAGTATGCTGTTCGGCTCCTTCGCAGGAACGCTCGCAGATCGCACCGACCGTCGCACTTTAATGTGGCTAACAGATATTATCCGTTTTGTACTCGTTGCCGCCATCGCTATCCTCGTCTATTTGCCGAATGTTCCGTTTATTTTCATTGTTATATTAACTGGCTTAGTCGCATTTGCTGGTGTGATTCGATCACCTGCCCTCCAAGCTTCACTCGTCGAAATTATCGATAAGGAACAGATAACCCAAGCCGTAGGAGCCGTCAATATTTCCGATAATATCATAAGGATATCCGGCTTTGCGCTTGGAGGTATTGCAGTCGCGGCATTCGGCGGAGCGTTTGCTATTGCAATCGACGCGGTCACCTTCCTGTTGTCAGCTATTTTGCTCCTATTGGCTGGCAAATTCCCTAATGCAGCGGTTCGGGACTCTGAAAAACCTAAAACCTCCTTTAAAGATGATCTTATGGCAGGCTTTCGTTATGTGTGGACTGATTCATTCGCGAGAGCTGCAGTTATTTTGCTGCCAATTGTCATGTTCTTCTTTCTCTCCACATTCATGCTCATTCAAGTAATGGCTGTAAAAGTATGGCTGGCCAAACCTTTCGTATTCGGGCTCATGGAAGCTTGTATTCCGTTAGGTTACGTAGTAGGTTCCATTCTAATTATGAGACTTGATAAACGGTTAAAAGGCAGAGGAAAATGGACCATTGGGAGTGTGATCCTCATTGGCCCATTATTCATCGCAATTTCGCAAATGCAATCGGCATTCGCAGCGCTTCCGTTTATCCTGCTTGTCGGCTTCCTCTTTTCATTCAGCTCGACGATCATCTTTATCGCACTGCGAGTAGCCATTGACCCTTCGATGCAGGGCAGAGTGTTTGGTCTCATCGGTGCTCTAACAAGTATTGCGCCGCCTATCGGGCTAGCCGTTTTTTCAACTCTATCCGATATTCACGGTCCTGCTATCATCATTGCTATAAGCGGCGCAGCTATGCTCATTATCGGGTGTTTCTCCTATATTAATATGAAGGAGATGCGCAATTTCAACTAAAAATGCTGCCTTAGCCAAAAAGACACGGTCTTAAACGGTCTTAAGATTGAATGACTGGAAACTCGGCAATCCGCAGCCGTGCACAGCCGTAAGGGATCAGCTTAATTTCTTCTTCCGGTTCCTTACTCACAACAGGACCCATCGGCGGCGTGCCAGCTGAGTTAAGCTCCATGGTCCACTGCGGCAGTCGACGACCAATCATTTTCAAGCGTATCGGAGCATTCTCTGCCGCAAAAGGCTGTCTGACAATAGGTTCTGTTTCGACCTGTATGGATTCCCCAGCATAATGCTCATTAAGTCTAACACCATAATTCCACGGCGATTCCGGGTAAAGCTCCCAGTCGTGGTAAGGCTCATAGGTGCGATGCTTCTGCCAGCGTTCTTTGACCGGGATGACGAACATAAGCGCACCGCGCTGCAGACCTACTGCGCTGTTAGCCCTGTTGATTGTACGCACCTCCATCGGAAGCTGTAGGGTAAGCACATCGCCATCGTTCCAAACCTGCTGCAGTATGGCAAACCCTTTTTCTATCTGTATCGCAGACTTTATTCCGTTAATTAATAACACAGGCGAAGTACACCATTCCGGTATTCGTAATTTGATTGGGAATTCCGAAGTTTGATTCAAATTTATGGTCATCGATATCGTATCTCTAAACGGATATTCAGTAGCGATGCGAATAGAAACATCGGTATCGGAGTCGATTGCAGTCCTCACTCTACAAGGAGCATATGCAATCGCCGCCAAACCGCCATCATCTGTAGCCATCCACAATCTCGCAGCATATTTTGGCCATCCCTGATGCATGTTAGCTGTGCAGCAGCCAAAATGCGGTTCAATACCGAATAAATTGGCTTCATTGTTGTTTTCAGTCCAATTACGTTTTGCATGTGTACACATAATTTGATTAGCCTGTTGATCATACTGATGCACTGACCAATCTGGACTGATCGCGGCCGGCAGCGCATTATAAGCTACTTTCTCCAATATATCGCCAAAGGAGCCATCACCGGTAATCCGGATAAGATGCTCCAAGGAATGCATATATTCCACCACCGAACAAAGCTCGGTCCCTTGGCTCGGATGAGTCCCTGCAAGCCATTCGTCACCGGAAAACATGCCGTTAACTTGTCCATGATAAGTCATAACACTTGAGATGCCTTTATAAACAGCTTCAAGTTGTTTCTTGTCCAAAGACTGAACATAACGAAGCGCTGGCTCTTTGAAAGACATCGCTACGTTAACGACATGAACCCGGTGATCGAATGCCTTCTGTAAGTTCCAATACGGATAATTGTCATATAGACCCGTCCAATCGATGGTTTGCTCCTGAATCAGTCGAGACAGCTCAAGTAGAAACGTCTCTCCGGTGCGGTTGTATAACCAATAAATGCTGATTAGATTTTCTCCGCCCCTAGCAGCAGCCCATTCCTTCAGTGGACGATTAGGCAGTTCAGCCAGCTGATACCTGAAATAGTTCGCGAGAAATGGCTCGACCCGCTCGTCACCGGTATACTCTGCGTGTTGAATCAGTACCTTTAGCATAATCATCCGGCTCCACCAATCGTCGTTCGCGGCAGGACCAAATTGCCCATCCTCGCGAGCGCTCGATAGCGTCCATTCGATCCACGGCTTCACCTTCGCTATCAATTTTTCGTCATTGAGAAGGTAAGCTAGCGGAAGCAGGCCGTCCAAGTAATAGGGTCCTCTTTCCCAGCTGTCACCGGTACCTCCCAGCCAGCCATTATTCGAATCGACATAGCTCCAGAATTCATCTAGATGTCCAGTCATCCCTTCTCCCTGAATTTCCAACTGGTCTCTTAACCAACCCTCAGGCTTGATCGCACCAAGCGGAAGCTCTTGAAACGGTGTCGAAGCAAGTGGAGCGCGATTTAAAAATATACCATTCAATTTATTTTCTCCCCCTAGCTTTAATGTTGTCGCCCCCCCCCCAGAAAGAGGGCGGGGCGTCCTATTTGCCATCCAACAACTCGAAACAAAAGAATAAGTTATTCTCCCTAAAGGAATACTAATTTGGAAAAAAAACGATTTTAAACTGGAGGGAATATGAATGAACAATGCATCTGATCAGAACCTTGAAACCTCAGCTCATCTCCGAGTAAAGGATAAAGTTGCGGTCATCACAGGAGCTGGTTCTGGCATTGGGCGTGCTGCTGCGATAAGACTGGCACAGCAAGGCGCAAAAATATGTCTTCTCGACCTCATCCACAACCGTACCGAAGAAGCAGAACAAGAGATACAAAAACTGGGTGGCGAAACGCTCTTCCTCGATACGGACGTATCCGATCCGAAACGAATGCAAGAAGCTATCGTAGCTGCTGCCAAACATTTTGGCCAAATCGATATCGTGTTTGCAAACGCTGGAATTAACGGGACGCTCGCACCTATTGAAGACCTATCGCCGGAGTCATGGGATGAAACGCTGACAACCAATCTAAAGGGCACCTTTCTCACCGTCAAATATGCAATCCCCCATATGAAAAAATCTGGCGGGAGCATTATTATAACGAGCTCCATTAACGGCAATCGGGATTTTTCCGGCGCTGGTATGGCTGCTTACAGCTCTTCTAAATCAGGTCAGGTCGCCTTTGCCAAGATGGCTGCACTGGAACTGGCCCGTTATAAAATCCGTGTAAACGTCATTTGCCCTGGCGCAATCCAAACGAATATTGGAGAAAACACGCACAGAACTAAGCAGGTAGATAAAATTACAATCCCAGTGAACTATCCCGAAGGCAGCCAGCCGCTCGAACATGGGCCTGGGCAGCCTGAGCAGGTCGCGGATTTAGTATTGTTTCTGGCATCACAGGAATCCAGCCATATCTCAGGAACCGAAATCTACATTGATGGTGCAGAAACATTATTATAGAAAAAGAGCATCTCTGCTCTTTTTCTCCTCTTCGCTGGGTACCCTAGGGGTTATCCTAAGGCGCCGCCTAAAAAACTAGTTATTTAATCTTTCTTTTTCTTATCCACAGCAAGATGTGCGTTGATTGTAACAAAGGCCGCTTGTTCTAATAGCTCGGTAGAGCGTCTAGGGTCAATTTCCAGCACATCCGTCTCCGGGTTGCGCAGCGTCTTCCACACCTCATCCGCATAGTCCTGTACATAATCCTTATACTTCGGTTTTTTGTTCATGTCATCCAGCATAAGCAAATTTTCGAAGAAGATTGAATTAAACACAATGGGCTGGGTATAAATGCGAGAGCTTCCATAGTATTTAACAGCAGCGTCAGCGATGCTCTCTGCCTTGTTCAAATAAGTCTTTTCACCTGTTGCCTTGTACAACAGCACACTAGCACCGATCATCGTACCTTGATTGTATGACCATTGTGTTTTATCAATATTTCCGTTTAAGTCAATGTGGTCCCAATAAAGACCATTAGGTGCCAGCATACAATCATTCACCCAGTTGTACATTTTCTTCGCCCAGTCTAAGTAATACGCATCCTTGGTAATTTCATATAAATACAACCCAATTTGAGCGGCTGGTGCATTCGATACTGTGTTTCGGTCTTTACTCCATGATGCCTGCGTCCAAAATACGCCGCCAGGGCAAGCATGGGAAGGATCAGTATCCCAACCGTATACTTGAAGCTCAAATAACTCCTTAGCTCTATCTAAAGCGCTTACAACACCTGTGATATGATAGATCTTAATAAGTTCAATTGCGATCCAATCATTATCATCGTAAAACTTGTCTCCCCCGCCGCCTAACGGTGCGCGCACGTAGGAGTCATAACCAAAAGGTGCTTTCGTGTCATTCCAATAAGCAGCAAGGCCGTCTAGACGATCTTGAATATCTGTTTTGTATTTTTCACCGATCTCAGGCATTTTCGCAAGAGCTACTGTGGACTGCATAGCAGCCCCATAAGGCCACACATATGAATACTTATTGTTGCCTGAATGAGGACTGCTTTCTTTGTAGAGTTTAGTATCCGGCTGGTAGAAGTATGTTTGCAGTGCCTGATAAGCCGCTTCAGCCCGCTCTGCATTTTGATTTTTATTCGGTTTTGCCCAGACACTTTGACTAGACGTAAATAATAAAATGGCAATCAACAATGCAACAAAACGGGTCGTCCTTAAGGATTTCGGTTTATTCATACTTATACCTCCCAAAGATATAATTAAGTTACTCTACAATAACCCTGACTTCTCCAAAGCCGCTGCCGTTTCGAGCAGAATAACACCGCTGAGCTGTGTGCTTAGCTCTATATCTGCTTCATTCGATTCATCCCATCGTCTGCTGAACAAGATCTCGCCGCGATTAGATGCGCTGTTCCATAAAGAGGATGCATTGGAGTACAATACATCAATCACTTCACGCCCATTGTCCATCACCTCAGCCAGCTCACCTGCATATCGAACAAAAATTCCTTTGAACAATCCTGCGTCGCCGCCGCCTTCTGCTGGAAGCAATGTTGTGAACTCAGCAATGGAAGCATTCCATGTCCGGATTGCGTCTTCGAGGTAACCGTTGTCACCTGTAATCCGGTAAAGTTCAACTGCCGCTCCGATGAACACGCCCTGACAGTATGTAAATTTCCAATCCTTGTCGATTGCCCCGTCGCTAAGACGGTTAGCACCATCCCAAACGAAGCCTGTTTCTGGATCGACGAGCACAGCTTTCAGCCAATTATAAATTTTCAGCGCCCACTCTAAATCTTCTTTTTTCCCAAACACCTGATATAGACGTGCTGCCAAGATAGCAGCAGGAGCATTCGCTGGCGTGTTTTTATAATCAAGCTGTGTTTTCTGCCAGGCAATTCCGCCGCCTACGTGATCATTCCATCCCGTCTTGATATCTTCCCACAGCAATTTCGCAGTCTCTGCGTATGTTTCATCCTTATCGATCATATAAGCGCGCAGCCAACCAATCGCCATCCATTCCATATCGTCGTATAGATTGTTCGGCCATTGTCCGCCGTTTCTCTCCAGAAGACCTTGGTGAAGCATAGCAAGCCGTTGCTTATAGATGGAATCACCCGTGCGGTTCCATCCATCTACCAGCGTTTCAACAGCATGGGCCATCCACCAATAATGGAAAATGGTGTTGCATGCCCCGTCAGGACAAGGAGTCTTGATGTCGTACATATTGATACTTGAGTTCCAAAACCGTGAGTCAAGCGTTCGTTGAGCCTGCTCCGCTCTCATTTCCCAGTTCGCAGTTTTCACTTCATTCGTCATCGTTATAATCCTCCATTTCAAAATCATTAAAAGAATACGCTTTCACATAATATACTATATTTAGCATATTAATATGTCAATATGTCATGTTAAACATTTCATAATATATTTATAACAAAAAAAGGCCCTCCCAACAGCCATCGTGATGGCTGAGGAATAGACCCTTTTTCATATTCTAATGTTAAATAGCAGGTGTTGAATTTCCTTGAACAATCTCGTGCTCCACAATATTATTTAATTCCGTAACCTCATTATTCCAAACCTTCAATAGTATTTCCACTGCTCTTCTACCTGTCTCCCGCTCATTCTGACGAACATGGGTAAACAAGTAATCACCAAACGGCTGGCTAGGAGAGTCAAAGCAGACAATCTGATAATCCTCTGGAATCCTTTTCTCCATCGACAAAAGCACTTCCCGCAAAATAAGCGCAAGGTTGTATTCAGAAACGACATACGCATTAAGATCCTTGTTCATATCTACAAAACGACGTACGGTTTCAATATCATACTGTACTTTAATCGTTTCAAATGACTGTGGCAAAGAGCTGTAAAGGTTCGTCATAATATGATCAGGTTTCGGTGAAATTCCTTCCTTCATGCATGCATCGTTAAACCCCATTAGCCGATCTTCAATCGTCGTCGTACTATCAGCAGGTGTAGATAAGAAGCCGACATTCCGCCTCTTTTGCTCGAGCAGCAAAGTGGTCAGGTCGTACGCCGCCTTCCTATTGTCTGTATATACTGCGCTTGCGGCAATCCCCTTCAAATATCTGTCTACCAGAACAATCGGGAAACCGTCTAATACAAGCCTAAGCACTTCAGAGTTGTAATGCTCGCCATGACCAGGGAATACGATAATCCCATCTACTCCGAGCTTTACAAATTCACGAATGGCCGACTCCTCTACCTCACGATTATCGTACGTCAGCTTCATCATCATGACACAGCCGCTTATCGAGCATTGTTCCTCTATCCCTCGTATAAGATCAGCACCGAAAGAATCGCCAAAATCGGGCAGTACGACACCAACAATGCGTACTTCCTCATTTTCCGGCTTCACTTCCACGTCTTCTGTCTGCTTCTGCAGCTTCGTTTCGTGCAAGTCCGGCAAGACCTCCGCAACAAAGGAGCCTTTCCCTTGTATTCGCTCAATTAGTTTATATTGCGATAGCATCTCTAACGCTTTTTTGGATGTAATACGGCTTACATTAAAGTGAGCAGCGAGTTCTTTCTCCGATGGAACACGTTCTCCCTTCTTCAACTCACCATCATTAATCTTTTGAAAAATGTAATTGAAAATTTGTTCATATAGAGGATTTTCCATCGGCTGACCTACCTTGTCATAGTATCTTGATATATCAACTATACATCTTTATTATCACGACATCAATATGTGAAAATACGAAAAGGAGCAACTGCGTTGCCGTCGCTCCTCTTCATTTATATCATTTATTTCGCATCTAATCTTTCTATTTTTGCAGCAGCCTCTATTAAGAACACTCCGCTTAATTGCACGGATATGTCCAGGGGCTCTTGATGAGGTTTATCCCAAGCCGTTCCAAACAAACCTACTTCCTTGGTACTGCCTTTCGAAAGCAAAGTATCCGCATTAAAATAGATCATTTCTTTAATGGCACTACTCTCGTTCACCTCATACAACTCGGTCAAATAGCGAATAAGTATGCCTTTGAATAAGCCTCCATCACCTGTGCCCTCATCTTTCATTATACCTGTTCCAGCATTCACATGGTATTTCATAGCCGCGGCAGCCGTCTTCTCCGCATCTGCCAAGTAGGTTTTGTCCTTTGTAATCTTATAAAGTTCCACTGCTGCCCCGATATAAGTGCCTTGATTGTAGGTGAAAATCCAATCTTTATTGACGTTAAGATCACCGTTATCCTCTAGCTTAAGACCATCATAAACAAGCCCGCTTTCGGGATCAACCAAATGTTCTTTTTGCCAATCATATATCTTTTTAGCCCACTCTAGATCCTCTTCATCGCCAAAGTGCTGATACAATCTTGCAGCCAAGATGGCTGCCGGCGCGTTGGAGCATGCATTTCGGCTGTATCGTTGGTCCTTTTTCCACGCTAGGCCGCCGAGCTCATCCGTCCACCACGCTGTCTTAATATCTTTCCACAGCTTCAACACATAGTTTTTGACCGTTTCATTTCCAGTTGCATCATAAAGCCTCAATGCTGATAGAGCAAGCCACTCCATATCATCGTAAAACTCATTAAACAATGATCCGTTTTTCTTGATGATGCTCTTCACAATATTTTCCGCCATATCCGTGTACGCAATATCGCCCGTTCGATCATATCCGTCCATCATGGCATCTACTGCGTGAGCCTTCCACCAATAGTTGAGGTTTCCCTCTCGCTCTTGATCATACGGATAAGCATTGTTCATGAGCTTTCCATTCTCATTCCAATAATGTTTGATGAACATTTCCTCTGCCCATTCAGCCTGGTTGTTGTAAATTTCCATACGCTCATCATTCCCGCTGCAGCCTGTCAAAAAAAAGCTTCCTACGAGCAGTATGCATATACTTTTGATGAATCCCACCTCATCCTTCCCTTCTGCTTGCCCCATTCAAATGGATTAACCGACAATTCCGCTATGCTCGATACCTTCAACGAGATACTTTTGTGCAAACAAATACAAAATAATTAACGGAATAATAATTAACAACGACATCGTGTTCGTCAAAGTAGAAGTCAACGGCTGCCCTGGTTTCAACCCTATGGTTGCCCCATCAAGCATTAAGCCTTGGAACCCTACAAGCAGAGAGTTCGATAACAGCTTGATTTGGCTAAAGAACATGGAGGAATAAAAGCTATCCGTCCACTGCCACGAAAAGGAGAATACGAAAACAGTAATCATCATGGATATCGAAAGCGGAAGGATAATCATGCTGTACGTCCGAAATAGGCCCGAACCGTCCACATAGGCTGCTTCCTCCAGCTCTTTCGGTATGTTCTTGAAATATTGCCGCATAATCAAAATATAAAGTCCATTTTTAAATCCAAAACCGATAATGGATAGAATCGCCATCGGCCACACTGAATCCATTAGCCTAACGGTCCCGCCTGTAACAGAAGACAATAAACCGAAAATATCAAAAAAGCTGAATTTCATATACAGCGAAATCATATAGGTTTGTGGCGGAATGAGAATGGTCAGCACCACCAAAGCAAATACGATGCCTCTGCCTTTAAAATTAAACCGCGCGAGCCCATACCCAACCATCGTACAAACAAGCATCTGAAGAACACCGCTCAGCAGGGAAATACCAAACGTATTCCACAACCCTTTAAAAAATGACGTATACTCAATTACCGTTTGGTAATTAAACCATGTAAACTGTCTGGGAATAAAACGTACCGTACCATCTATTAGATCCTGCGGGCTCATAAAGCTATTAGAAAGCTTTACGAGCAGCGGATACAGGATAAGGAACGCAAGCCCAATGAGAAGCAAATAGCGAATAACCGACCAGAACAAGCCATTTACTACATGCAGATTCAAGTATTTAGTCCGCATATCCATCACTCCCTATTCTGATAAAAAACAAATCTGCTGACGACAAAGCCTATGACAACAAGGAATAACGCTGCCACCAGGAAATAGATCCAAGCCATTGCTGAGGCTGTCCCATATTGACCAACCCTCATCGCATTTGTAATACTGCCCATGATCTGGTTCTTGCTCCCCGTAAAGGAATCAATAATCGAATAAATGATATTGACCAATATCAAGGGGCTAATCAAAGGGAATGTTATTTTCCAAAAGCACTCCCAAGCAGAACAACCCTCGATCTTTGCCGATTCATAAATGGAGGACGAGATCGCCTGCAAACCCGCTAAGAAAATGAGAATTTGAACACCTGAACTATTAATGACAGCAAATATATTTTCCGCAGCGCCCACCGTTATATTAACGAGTGCAGGGCTGAAATCGAGCATTTGGAACATATACTTTTTCAGTTCTAGATTGCTGAACATCCCGCCTGCCGATTCACTAACGATCGATGCGCCGGTATCGAGGCCTGGAATGCTCTGATACGCGTTCATAATGGAGTTGCTCAAATCTGCTTTATCAATAATACCTGTGGACAAAATAACGGGTACGAAGAAAATCGCTCTAAAGATTGCTCTACCCTTCATCTTCATATTTAACAAAACAGCAATAAATAAGCTGTACATCACGACAATCGGAATATCGAATAACATGTTCTGTACGGCATCATAAAGCTGCTTGTTGAAGACAGGATCCACTCTTAAAATTTTGTGATAATTATCCAAACCGATGAATTTCTCAGAATACCCGCCTTGCGTTAAGATATTCACTTCCATAAAGCTGAATCGGAAGGAATCAATGAATATACCGAGAAACAGCAGGAGAAATCCGAGTACGAAAGGACTGACAAAAACCCAGCCCATCAAGTCCCGCTTCTGCGTCACGTTTAGCCTAAACCTTTCTTTTTTGTTTATGGCTGCAGACACTTTGTTCATTGCCGGTGCTCCTCCTCGCTTGGTTTAAGGATTAATGACCGCGTAACCTAATCCGTCAACTGCGGTTCCCTCAACCTGAATCCCTTTATCGCTGTAGTTAACAATAATGGCCATACCATTTTCGTAAGTCGTTTTGTATACATCCTCTGCAAGCTGCTGATGGTTAACGATGGCCTGATCCTGAACACCCTTCAGCACTTCGTTTATTTCTGCATAGATGTTAACAACGCTTTCCTTCCAATCTTCATACTGTGAAGCGTACAAATCATCGAATAAGTAAGCATCTTTTAGCAGGCTGTTATCACCATAATTCAGCTTGAAATATACGCCGCTGCCGTATTCCAGAGCTCTCAGAATTGCCGGACGCAGATCACCTGACAAATTCAAAGCCTCACTCGCATACCCAATATAACCATGCAGCGCAATCTGTATAAAAGGTACCTGGTGGTCTGATATAGAGAAGGAGCTGTCTTGATCTGACAAGTTCAAAATATGAGTGACATAAGGAAAGGTGTACGCATTGCCTTTGTCTGTAATAATATCTTCATATTGTTCTTCCGCTTTCGCCATAACATTTGCCGTTATCGCTCTAGAGTCTTGGCGATTCATTTGATCGCGGTTTTTAAAGTTGGAATTTAAGCTTTCTCCCATAGTCGATAAGGATAGGGCGTTAATACCAAGCGAGTTATAATCCTTCGCAAACTTGTTGTAGTATCCCGTGATCTTCTCAGGATTAATTCCCCACACACTGCTCTCATACTCCAGCGTAGCTACATTAAATAGACCTTTGTAGCTTGTTTTCTGAAACAAGGAACGAATGCTATCCTTCTGAGGCTTAAATCCATCAAACGCTTTATTAGAAGAAACGTAGACCATATCTACATTCGGGATCACCCTAGCTCCCATCTTCTCTGCTTTATCCGAAAGTTTACGAAGACCCTTCGCACCGCCGAGTACGGACTCTACCTTCATTTTTGTAGGCGCGGTATAATTCATGCCCCCGTTATACCAGCCGGTGTAACGAAGCTTAATATTTTCGATCCCGCTTTGCGAGAGTTCATCCAGCATCAACCCCGCCTGATCAAAGGACGTAACGGCAACTTGGCTGAGAACAGGAATCCCTAGTTTTCTGACCATCTTATCGACAGCCCCCATCGTATCCAAGTAGAACGGTATATTTTCAGCCGCGCTAACCTTGTTCAAAATTCCTTTATCAATGAGATGCTGTTGATATGCCTTTGCCATTCCCACATAATTCGCATCATCACCCGTAAGGAAGAAGTATTTCATGACGATGTTGCCGCTGTAGGCGTTTTTCTCATAAATAATCCAAGGAGCCTGTTCGAAAGCGTCTTTGGCAATGAAGCTATCTTTGTTTCGGATCGTAAAGTTGGCATAGGCCGTATTCCATGAATGATTGATATTTCCCATGACCCCATTAATTTCCGCTACCGCATCTCCCTCTTCAATAACAGAGAACAATGCAGCTCCATCCTTCTTGATCCCAAACACAGGCGTCCGAAACTCTTGTTTGTAGCTGCCTCTTGGCGATTGGGTTAATGCATGATCAGGACCGTACATTTTACCAGTCGTTAATAACGTGTTCTTGCTGGCATCATTATTAAAGTTGATGAGCGTTCCCGAACCGTCAGGAAGGAATAAGTAGCCCTCCTCACCGGTTTGCCCGGCACCGAAATAATTCAGTACAGAAAGCTTAACAAGGTTGAACCGTGATTCATCGTATTCAATGTCCTTATTATAAAGAGTGACCTTTAGTCCTTGATCCTCAAGCACATAATCAAGACTCATCTTAAAATAAGGAAATACGGAATCATCTCCGTCGTATCCAACCTCCAAGTAGTCCTCTTCTTGCTTCTCGTAGGTGTAGCCTGCGTCTTGAACGTATTTCTCTAACACCCGTTTATCGCGCTCCTTGACGGAGCTTTTCAATATATAAATATCTTCCTTCTCCAAAACAGGATATTTACTAAGAAGCTCTTTCCCCTTACTTCCTTCCACATCCGTACGACCGTAGAGGATATAGTAGGCCAATAGCTTCTTCTTATCTCGATCCGCTTCGATATGGTCAAGCACGTTCCGCTCAAAGGTTGACTTTGTAATTTGACGAGGCAGCAGCATCCGTTGCTCCTCGCGGCCTACGACCATGTCTACTCGCAATCCATTTTCAAGTTTCCCCCAGCTCACTTGGTCCAGCTTCATGGCGTGGGTATAGCTATCCATCTCCAAGTCGCCTTCCTTGCCCTTGATATTGTAGACAAGCTTAACCTGCGACATCAGCTCATTCTTCATCACATCGCTAGCTTTCGCGTCTTCCAAAGCACCTGGAGGGTTCGAATAAAATTTGCTGCCGGAAGCTTTATCTTCAACAACCACTCCTCCCGAGAGATTATCGAAGTACAGCAGCAGTCGATCATTCTCTGCAGCAGCGACCAAGCCGCCATCCTTTACCGTTTTCATCTTCGGCGGGCTCGCTTCTGCTGTTTTTGTTGCTTCAACCGCTTCCGCTGGTATCCCATTTGTCGGCACCCATAGCGTAAGGGCAACCACTAAGACCAATAGCCTAGAGACAATCCCCTTGGCATTCATATAGCTGACCTCCTATCCAACATCTTGTTCTACAAACGAAAGGAAATTTCATTAATGATCGTTGTAAAAAAGGTATTCATATTTTGCAAAATATTAATGAACAGCACGGTAAGAAAAGCAATGAATCCCATTCCCACTATAGATATAGCAGAGGTATATAGATTCTTGAAAGGACTGTAATCATTGGTTACCAATACGCCAATAAATATGAGTCCCAGAGCCC
This sequence comes from Paenibacillus sp. J22P15, assembly GCF_056269345.1. Lineage (NCBI taxonomy): Bacteria > Bacillati > Bacillota > Bacilli > Caryophanales > Paenibacillaceae > Paenibacillus > Paenibacillus sp. J22P15. The sequence continues at coordinate 106,377 of NZ_JBWDNT010000007.1, read as the reverse complement.
AACCTAACGCTAGCGTTGTAAGGAAGGTAATAAACTGCTGCTCTTCGAGCACCACTACGTTACTAAATATCGTGACCGGAATTGAAATCAATACAATAGGTACGAGCGAGTAAGCAGATGCGATAAAAATATCTTTGAGGCTGCCTTCCCCATCCATCAACGTAGTAAGTCCCCAGTTCGCACAGCACCATAATCCAAAAGGAATGAGAATGCCAAGCAGCGTATCATAAAGCTCAATTGCCCGCCAGTCGGAAGGGTACAAAATATAGCCGCCCGCCAGCTGCTTAAAGATATCTACTGCCATAACAGCTGCAACGATGATGACAGCAGCACGAACACTGCCTCGTTTCTCATGCTTCAAATCCCAGAACCCGTCAAAAGGATGGAGCATCACATGGAAAGAATACAATAGCTCCTCCCACAGCGTTCGCTTACCCTTCTTTTTCCAGCCCGAAGCATTGACCTTCTTGGCATATTTGAAAAATCTGTACAACAGCCATATGATGGCTACTACAGCTATTGGAATGAGAAGAATAAATTTACTTACTAGTTCCTTGCGATATTCCGCAAATGCTTTGAAGTACTGATCCCAATCGTTTGCCAACTTGTAATTGTGCATAGCTTCCTTGTATTCTTCTTTGCGCATATTCGACTGCGCAACGCCGGAATACGCCATCTCAAACGTTGGATTCATCTTCAAAACCTTTTGCCATGCCGCGATCGATTCATCGTAATGGCGATTCTTTCTGTGATGGATCGCCGCTGCGATGTTATCGCCATATTCCGTTCGTTTGAAGATGGACAGCTTGCTTGAATCCTTGTCTAGCACGAGCAAATTATCGTTTTGGTAAGCGAGTGCAGAAGCACTTTGGAATACCCCATTCTGACTGCCGTAACCTCCAAATACATAAAGCAAATTACCATTATCATCATAGGTAAATATTTTATTTTGCGAAGAATCGAGCGTACTGTATGACCCGTCCTCTGCCAAAGCGACATCGATAAAGCGCGATACTTTATCCGTTGTTTGAATATCCCCTGCTGGAGGGAATGCTCCATTTCGTTTCAAAACATCGATACCTGTATTATTGAGTCGTTTAATCGGTGCATACTTGCTTGATTTATCTCTGTTCACGAGCGCGCTATATTGGTTTCTTGCATGAATCGCGCTGCTAGTGACATAGGCAAAACCCAGCTCATCGATCGTAATATTGTTATACTCCGTCGGTACGCTTTTGGCCGTCCGACTCTTTTGTGCATCGGTTGTTACCAGCTTCCAGAATAAATCCGACACTTTGGGCACGACCTTCTCAGCCCCTACAAAACCTTCAAATCCACCATCGGCATTCAACGAAATAACACCCATGTTCGTACTCTTCGAAATAACATAGACGAGACCCGAAGGGTCTACGCCAAGCGCGGACGGCTCGTAGATAAAGCCGGCTGGGAACACATCCGAGTCCGGAGCGTTCAATATCTTCTCTAAGCTTCCATCCTGATGAAGCACTACAATTCTAGCGTTTTTGGAGTCAGCAACGTATAGCAGCCCTTCCTCCGAGACGAATATGCCCATCGGAGTATTGAACTGATCCTTCGTCACGCCATCCTCATGGACAAATTCCTTGATTTCGCGCTTCATCCGATATTGTTCATCCAAAATCAGTATCCGGTTTGATCCAGTATCCGATATGTAAACTGAGTTATTATCGTCTACAAATAAATCCAACGGTTGATTCAACCCCGCATTCTCAATTCCCATATCCTTGGCGCTTAGCACCTGGTCAGGCACATAGGCGTCAGGAGAAACGAGATACTCCCCATCATAATCATAAAAATAGGTTTTATATGGAACCATGGCGGAAGCTGATTCAATTCCATTGCTGCACAACAATAATAGTGCGGCAAAAAACAAGATCCACTCTTTTCTAACCACCGCATTCTTCCCCTTCCATGCCTATTCTTTCATGCCTGATGCAGACATGGTCTCTATTATCTTCGACTGTGAAATGATAAATACGATGATAGGCACAATCATCATTAGCACCGCCGCAGCCGATCCCGTACCTGTACGGGCAATACCGCCAGCAAGAATTTGGGACAAAGCGTAATTCAACGTTTTTAGTTCTTCGCTTTGAATAAAGTGGTTCGCCCCAATTCCCCATAGACCTTGCATTGAAAAAATGATGAGAGTCAGCCAAGCAGGCTTGACCATCGGCATGACGATTGACCAGAAAATCTTCCATTCGCTGGACCCATCAATACGAGCCGACTCCAAGATCGCATCTGGAATCATCTGATCCATAAATTGTTTCATTAAATAGAGTCCGAGCGAGGATGCAAAGGCCGGAATAATAATCGCCTTGTACGAATCAATCCATCCTAAGGAAGAGATGATGATAAAGTTCGGTATTTGAGTTACAACACCACTAAACATAAGCGAGAGCACAACCGTGCTGAACATAATTCCTTTACCTGGAAACTTATGCTTGGATAGAACATAGGCACAGAGGGAAGCGATTACTACGTGGCCTGCCGTACCGACTGCCGTTATAAATACGGTATTAAATATATACCTGCTGAAAGGCACCCACGAGTCGCTCATTACTGCCATTAAATCTCTGAAGTTCTCTAATGTAGGGTTGTTAACTAAAAACCGAGGAGGAAAAAACCAAATTTCCTCCAGTGGTTTGATCGAGTTGGAAATCGCATAGACCAAAGGCAGCATCATAAAAATGCCAAACAATAGTAAGAACAAGTAAATACCGAAATCCGCAAAAATAGAACGTTTAATGCCGCTCTTACTTCTATGAAGCTTGATTTGAATCAACTCATTCACCTACCTTTGCCAGAAGCATTTGAACAATCTTATTCGCCCCTATCATGATGATAAACAATATGGTAGCTATAGCAGAGGCATAGCCCATCTCATAACGAATTGCACCATAATCCTCTAAATGGTTAACGACCGTATGCACTGCATAGCTGTTACTCGGCATGCCACACAATGCGGTGACAATCGCACCGACGCCGAAAGCTCCGGTAATACTCATGACTGCGCCGAACATAAGCTGCGGCTTCATCGACGGCAAGGTTACATACCATAGTTCCTGCCAACGATTTCTAACTCCATCCATAGCTGCTGCCTCATACAGCGTTCTGTCAATTCCCTGCAATCCGGCGATAAATGATAGGAAGCTGGTACCAACGCTGGTCCATAATGCAACGATAACCACGAGCGTCATCATATATTTCGGATTCTCGAACCAGAGAATTGGTGTAGAAATGATGTTATAGCGCATCAGAATAGCGTTCGCGTATCCATAAGCATCCTTGTTAAAGAAGATGCCCCATACTAAATAGATGTTTCCCGATATGGACGGCGCGTAAAAGATCAAGGTTAAGACCGTTCTCAGTGACTTTGGCAGCTCATTAATAAGCCATGCGAACACTAGGCACATGATATAGCCGATAGGTCCTACCATGACAGCGAGCAGGAACGTATTACCGATTGCCTTTATGAAAATATCGTCACCTAGAAACAGCCTTATATAATTATCCATGCCAACAAATATAGGCGCTTCCAACAGGTTAAAAGAGAAAAAACCTAAAAATAAAGAAATAATAACGGGTAGAGCTGTAAAGGCAAAAAACAAAATCATATACGGAGCAGCAAAAAGGTAGGAGACCTTGTTCTTTTTAATCGATTTCCAGAACTCCTCTAATTTTCGCCCGATATTGCTGCCTTGCCTCTTGGGATCAACAGTTCCTGTTATCACCAAATCTCTATTCATGAATGGGGTCCTCCTGAATCAGTAAAGTCGCAAGGCATGATCATTCCAACTTGAACTCCCGCCTCTTTCGCGTTATTTCAGTATTCGTTTCTTTCACATAATCCAGAAGCGACTCAGGATCCCCATTGTTATAAGCCGTCGCGGCGGCGAATCCAATACTCCGGGTCACATAATAACCTCCTGGCACCTCCGGTGTACCTGTAGAATAAGACCACTGCGTCATCAAATTGTCATACTCGTTTTTTGTCCAAGGCATGTTAACAAGGGCTTCCATGTTTGCTGTCGCTTGTTTGGCTGCCTTTCCGAGAATAGCTTCCATTTCCATTCCGAATCTGGACTGCGTCTCGGCACTTGTCCACCACTCCATAAAGCGCCATGCGTCATCCTTATTCTCAACACCCTTAAGCATCATGATCGCTGTACCCGTAGAAGGTGTCGCACGATTTAATCGTCCATCTTCCATGACCGTCCCTGGAAGCGGAGCAAACTCCCACAACCCTTTTATTTCAGGAGCAAACGCGATCAACTGGTTATAGGTCGTATAATCCGCGATGCCTATTGGCATTTCCCCTGTACGAAAACGGTTGCTGAAATCGTAATCCCTTGGAAACTTGTAGGTAGTAAACAATTCCGTCTGCTTCTGGAAAGCATCGATCGTCAAATCATCTTCGAGTGTTGAACGGCTTCGCTCCTTGTTGTAAAGCTCCCCGTTTTTTTGATACAAAAAGATTTGCAATCCCGTAATATCCGCAGGAAAACCGATTTGCATATTTTGTTTCTGAATTTCTGGGATCAACTTATAAAATTCATCCCATGTCTCAGGAGCCTTCAGCCCCATATCAAACAAAATATCTTTGCGGTAAAACATCATAGGGAATGATTGTGTTTCTGGCAAAGCGTATACTTTACTGTCTAACTCAAAAGGCACTAATGCACTAGGATGGAATCTAGAGACAATCTCATCATAGTTCGGCATCCCTTCAATGTTCTCTACCGCATTTCGGAGTGCATATTGGATCGGGTCAGCTGCAAGATTGCCCATCGCTACATCGGGGCCGGTTCCTGCCAGAACTGACGGCAAAAGCGTACCTTCCGGTACTAGCTTAAGCTTCACGTTAATGCCCGATTCCGGTGTAAACGTATCGTTTATCATCTCCCTGATGATTTGCGATTGATCTCGCCCGGACGTCAGCCATACTTCCAGCGTCTCTCCATTCGCATCCTCTTCTGAATTCAATGCGTTGTAATCCACAAAGAAGGACATCGTGAATGACTTCATTTCGAAAGCTAGCTTTTTGAAGAATGAGGCTTCTGCTTTCGGAAGCTTCGTGGATACAGGCATAACACTAAAGTAATCCATCGTTAACGGCTGTTCGCTCACCGTCAAAATCCAAGTTCCAAGAGCGCCTACATTTTCCTTAAACGGTGTAAATGTTTTGGCAATATTGGCCTCTGGATCTTTAACCATTTGCTCCAGCTGAAAGGCTACTTTGTCGAGCAGCACCATATTCTCGCCTTTTTGCCCGACCAGCAGCTCCATATCAGCGGATACCTGCCTAAGTATTGCGGCATGTTCCTTCATAACCTCTATCGCTTCAGGAATTAATTTCTTAAAGCCGTAATCACGATATAAATCCGGCTCAGCGCCGGTTATCATAAGAATTTGCCGGTATACGGCATTCAGTTGAAATAAACTGTCATCCACCCTGTTAAGCACATTTGCCAAATCTCCAAGGGTGACCTCCATCGTCAGTTCATGTTCGCCCGGTTCAAGGTAAAAAGAAAACGCCTCTTTGCCATCCCCTAACGCTTGTACCTGCCAATTGTTCCCAAACTTGAATTTCACAGCTTTGGCTTCTTCAAAGGGGACAACGCCATCGAGCAAAATTTTACGGTTAACATACATGCCGGCTAATTTATTTTGCTTAAACCTTGTCGCTATCTTGTATAAACCAGCTTCCTCCACCGTGAATCGGTAGCTAATCCATTGACCAGGCATCTTCCATTTGTCGCCGCCAATACTGTTTAAGCGAAGCTTGGATGGATCCTGCGGTTCGGTAATCGATGATGATCGATCTGATACGGGATATAAGGTATTGTCGGACTTTTCATAGCTATTTTGCGATTGAACCTTAATGGTCTTCGCATCTGCCTCCTTATAGCCTTGCGCTTCATAACCTGCTTTTACCTCTTCGTACGTTGGGAGTTTCTCCGCTTTATAAATACGAACCGTATTTAAAACCACCGATTCCCTCACCGATTCGAATCCAATGGTATGCTGACCTTTTTCTAAATAAAACATTAATGGATCATTATAATAACCAAGTAAATCATGTAAAAGCACCGTTCTCCATCTAGGCGCTTCCGTTTGCTTCGGTCTAATGTCATTTCCTTTACGGTCCTGACTTATTTCATTCATGTCCTTCCAAACACGGGATAAATTTATGTATTTTGCTTCGTTATACGGAACTTCGCCATCAATTGATATCATTCTTTCAATAGAATTGCCTTTTCCATCTATGGGATAGTAAAGCACTTCGATATTATACATACCGCTTTCTGGGACGTTAATTTCCCATTCGATCTTTCCGCTTTCGCCGGTTAGAACGGATTTGCCTTCCATCCCTTCAAAATCATCAAAGGTTTCCAAATCCCCCTCGACCTTCGTATACGAATCTGCCTTGATCGTAATTTCTGCACTGCCGGCATCCTTATCACCATGCTGTTCAAGGTATGTGCGGTAACTTTGCAGCTTCATTAAACCACTGTCGTTGCTCGCCAATGCTGCGTGCGGCCAGATCACTGCCAACAAACAAAACCCTATGGCTGCCACTAAAAACTTCGCTATTTTACTGTTCATAAGCGTTCAACTCGCACCGTCATATTTGTATCCTCCATATGGACAGAGATTCATTGTCTTCAGTGAAATAAAAGGCTCGCAGCTGTTTCTTTTTCAACAAAAAAAGACGGAAAAGGGGCTGTCATGCTAGTCGAAATAATCATTTGTCTAACAGCCCCTTATCCATTATGAGAAAGCTACTATTCTGCCTTTTTCTCTTCTTCAGGCTTTGGTTCAGGCTCTACGAATTCACCTTTCAGTCTAAGCGCAAGCTCTTCCAGACCAACATTTACAGCATCCTCAATTTCAGCCACCTTCGATGCAGGCTCTAGGTTCTGATCGTAGAAACCAACATCCGGGATCAATGCTAATCCGCTGTGTACGTTGCCTTGCATTTGCTGACCGATGAATGCAAGGTCAGAAACACCGTAGTTTTTCAGCTCCAAAAGCGTTTCAAGTGATTGCTCATCACGCAATTGCGTTAAAGCAACCTCATCTGTCCAAATCTTCTCTTCGCCTTGAGACTTCCAAGCTAACGCTTCCAAAATCAATCCTGTTTTATCAAGCTCTTTATTCGTAACCGGTACAGCGATTGATGGTGCATCATGGCTTACCCAAGTACGATAATTATCAGTATTGTTGCCCATCGGCAATGGGATAAAGCCGAAGTCACTTTCCATTTCATAAATTGGATCGATAACGCCTCTACCTCTAGAGTAAGCAAGGAACAACGACTTGCCTTCAGTGAAAGCCTTTACATAAGCGTCCATATCCTCGCCATCGTTTTTAGGGAAGAACGTATCTCCTTTTTTCGCCAGCTTTTTGATCATTTCAAGCGTCTCGTATGCTTTCGGCGTATTCACGGCATACGACATTTTGCCATCAGCAGCTGTTTCGATAATTTTATTGCCGGATGCTAGATATAGCGCGACAGAGATATCCCAGTCATGTCCTGTTGCAAGTCCATAACGGTCATTGCTGTCCATTACACCGTCACCATTTAAATCTCTTTTTGCCGCTTGCTCCATTTCGAGCATTTTTTCGAACGTCCATTGTTTGTTTTTAACTAACTCATATGGATCTTCGAGACCTAGCTCTTCAATAATGCTTTTATTGAATGCTAGAACCCATACTTCGTCACCTTGGTTAGCGAAAGGAGCCGCAGTTCCAAAAGTTCTATTGTCATAAGTAAGCAATGAGGACGTGTTGAATTCCGTCCAGTAAGCGGCTTTCATGTTAAGGTTAGGAATCGTATTCATGTCTACAATACGCTTGCCGTTAATATGTCTTCCCAGTTCCCAAGTAGGAGCAACGATGACATCAGCATATTTGTCGCCTGCTAATACCGCAGCGCCAAACTCTTCTTCCGAGTGTTTTCTCAGCTCGATTTTCACGTTATACGTTTCTTCAACCCACTTGATGCGATCAATAATAGCGTTGGCGTGATCAGAGCTTCCTTCTGCTGGAAACCATCTGTTTGCATTGTTATCAGCTACGATAAACTTATAGCCGCCTAGATCTTGTACAGGAGGGGCTCCATTATCTGCTGGAGCTTCTGGGCTCGGCGATGTTGTGTTTCCTGTGTTTTCTGACTTGTTTGTAGGCTCGGTAGTTTCTTTGTTTGTTCCTCCGCCATTATTACTTGAGCATGCACTCGCGATGATGGAAATAATGAGGACACATACTGCCAGCAAATACAATCTTTTTTGTTTCATTTTTTCTGCCCCTTTCAAATCTTATATTTGTCATGCGTGTCTAGCCAGCAATGAAGCTAGACCCGCTCTAACACAAAGGAATGAAAAACCGATTAAAAGAGATGCTGCTTCTTTTCTTCTACGAGCTTATAAATAAGTTCACCGAGTAAACTATTGGCCCATGCAAACCACGGTCGTGTGAATTCGTTAGGATTATCTACATTGAAGCCCTCATGCATAAAACCGGTTCCGCCATCGGATGTAATGATCATTCTAAGCAGTTCTTGTATTTCTGCATCGTTGTCTGAAGTTAATGCCTGCATGACCAGGCTGATATGCCATATATAATTCGGAGGTGTATGCGGACTGCCAATTCCTCTAGCAGCTGTACCTGAGTAATAGTAGGGATTTTGTTCACTCAAAATAAATCTTCTCGTATTTTGATAGATAGGATCTTCCTTGGCGGTATAACCAAGATAAGGAATCGACAATAAGCTAGGAACATTCGCGTCATCCATCAAGTTGTAATTTCCAAGTCCATCTGTTTCATAGGCGTATATTTCCCCGAATGTTTCGTGCTTGTATATACCGTAGGCTTTTATGCCCGCATCGATCTCGCCGCCTAGTTTTCTGGCAGCCAGTTCAAGCGCTTCATCCTTGTATATGTTCTGGGCGATCTCTTCTACGTACCGCAGAACAACGACAGCAAACATGTTGGCTGGAATTAAATAATGGTATTTGCAGGAGTCATCACTAGGCCTGAAGCCCGACCACGTCATGCCTGTAAACGCCGTCGGACTGCCTTGTCCCTCATAGCTTAACGTATCTGATTCTGGACAATTAAATCTTTGGAAGCTATAGCTTGATTGCTCCGTATGCTTCTGTTCCAACGTCCAGAGCTCGATGATTTTATTAACTGCTTTTTTAAAGGAGTCATCAAACATTTCCGTTCTTTGTGTTGCCTTCCAGTACAGATATGCCAGCTGGATCGGGTAACAAAGGGAGTCGATCTCATACTTCCTTTCCCATACCCACGGATTGCCTTCTGTTACATCTCCAGTGTGTCCGCTGCTATCCGGCGCTTTATTGAATGCGTTTGCATAAGGATCAACTTGGATATAATTCATTTGCCTTTTGATAAGACCTTCTATCATGTTCTGATAGTGGTTATCGGAAACCGCCAGCGGAATGTAATGCCGCACTTGAGCCGATGAATCCCGCAGCCACATGGCTGGTATATCACCTGTAAATACAAAAGTAGTTCCATCCTCAATCCATTCCGTTGTCGTCTCCAGCGTATTGTAAAAACAGTTTCTATAAAACTTAGCTATTTCAGGCCACTCTTCCAGAGAGGAAATCAATGCGTCGCTCTTCTTTTTATCCGTAATAGACAGATTCATTCGGAAACTTTCCCTCCTAAGTAGTGATGCTTCATCAACTCTATAGCGAATCGTGATAAGCGCTTACAAATAGTATATTATAAACAATATGTTAACATGTCAATATACCAACTAGAAATTACCTTAATTTTTTAGAAAAAAATAACACAAAAAAAGCTGAAATCGCATTGAAACGAAATAAAAAAAGAGGGAGCAGCGCCTAAGGCGCAATTCCCTCTTACGTATTATTTTAATATAACCGTGCTGTAAGCCGGCAGTGTGAGTTTACCATTAGCAAGCTTAGTATCAATGCCGAACGCGTGAACAATCTCCTTAAACTGCCCAAAGGTTTTGGATGACAGAAGGTCAGTTGTTTGCGGCTCACTGGATAGATTGTGTATAACAAGTACCCTCTCGTCAGTGAGCGCTCGAACATATGCACTTAACTTCTGATTAGCAGGCTCTAGCTTAAACTCAGCAATTCCTCCGTCACGCAGTGCAGGCAGCTCGTTCCGCCACTTGATCAGTTCGCGGTAATGATTCAACATCGACTGCTCATCTGCCAGCTGTGACTCAACAGAAATCTCATCTGCCTTATCATTATGGCGCGATTTCTCCCATGTGGTTTGCCCTTCGCCTCCATTTGCAGCGCTATACCAGAGCATAGGCTCACGAATATACTCATCCGGCTTAGCTCCCTTCATGCCAAGCTCTTCACCATAATAAAGGTAAGGTGTGCCCGGAAGCGTAAGCAGCATAGCGGCAGCCATCTTGGCGTGGTCGACATTTCCATTTAAGACCGTCATTACACGATTTTGATCATGATTGCTAAGGAATGGCGCGTCAACAAACGTGCCGCCGGAGGACTTCTCATAGACACCGTATGCGCGTCCTAGGGAAAAAGCTAGGTCTGCATCTTTCTCTGTATCCGCAGCGCTAAGCAAGTGACCGGCTAGATCAAAGTGGAACGCGGAGTTTAGTGCCTGATCAAAGTAAGGCGCAATGACTGTGAGTGAATCCCATACCTCGCCAACCAAATAAGCATCAGGCTTCACCTTGTTCATGCCAGCGCGAAACTCCTGCCACCACAACTTATTTTTCGCTTGAATCTCTGGCGTATTGGCTGTTGAAGCGAAATCTCCATAAATGTGCTTGGCCGCATCAAGGCGGAAGCCATCGAGCCCTTGTTCCAGCCAATACTGCCCGATCTTAATCATTTCCTCGCGAACCTTTGGCTCCTCGAAATTCAAATCCGGCATACCTTCCCAGAAAATACCTAAGTATTTAAGGCTGCCATAACTGTGCCATGGATCACCACCAACCGCGCCATCTGCTCTGACAGGCTCATCAGACTTAGAGAAGCTGTACCAGCTGCGGTATGGGCTGTTCTCATCTTTCAGCGCCTCCTTAAACCAAGGATGCTCCTTACTCGAATGATTAACTACGAGATCCATAATGACTTTAATATCACGTTTGTGCGCTTCTTGAAGCAGATTCTTGAGATCCTCCAGCGTACCGTACTCTGGATTAATCGCATAATAATCGGTTGTATCATAGCCATGGTAGCTAGGGGAGGCATTAATAGGCATAAGCCATATTCCTCCAATACCAAGCTCCTCTAAATAATCAAGCTTAGCGGTGACACCATTCAAATCCCCGATTCCATCACCATTCGTATCGTAGAAGGAACGGACGAATATTTCATAGTACACCTCGCCCGGCTGTTCATCTACCGTATAGGACGCAGCGGCGGTCTCTGTGTCAGCACCTTGCTCCTCTTCTCCCGCGGTAGGTGAAACCACAGCATTCTCGTTATTTGCCCCTTCATCTGAAGAACAAGCGGCGAACATGACAAGTATAAGCGAGTATAACAGAATCACTCCTGCAAAGCGCAAACGTTTGTGTATCATTCTATTATCCTTTCGAAGCGCCAGACATTAGTCCTTGCACAAGGAAACGCTGCAAGAAGACGAACAACAGCGTAATCGGAATGGAGATCAACACAGCGCCGGCAGCGAACAACGTAAAGTTACTGTTCTGATAATTGCTGACCAAATCCCACATACCGACAGCCAGCGTCCAGTTGTCTTTGCTGCGAAGCACCAATCTTGCAAAGATGAAGTCTACCCACGAGCCCGCGAAGGTAGTCAGCGCCACATAGGTCAACATCGGACGCGACAATGGGAGCATAATTTTCACAAACACCTGCATATGAGAGGCTCCGTCGATTCGAGCCGCCTCATCCAAACTCCGTGGAATCGTATCGTAAAAGCCTTTAACAACAAAACCGCCAAGCACTGCCCCCGCAGAATATACAATAATAAGAGCTGCGTGTGTATCAAGCAGGTTAAGCTGTAGCAAAAAGATAAAGATAGCGATCATGCTCATAAATCCAGGGAACATACCGAGTACAAGCATAATGGTTAATGTCGTTTGACGACCGCGGAAGCGGAAGCGCGATAATGCATACATGCTAAGCGTGACGAGAATGGTCGAGAAGATCATCGTCAACGTTGCAATTTTCAACGTGTTCAGGTACCAAATGCCATATCGAAAGCTCTGATTCGTAAACAGTTCCTTATAATGAGCGATCGTGAACTTATCCGGTATAAGACTATCGCTAAATAAAGCAGTCCCCGGGCGGAGCGAAGATAGCAGCACCCAAAGAGCAGGATAGATAGCACACACAGCAATCACGATTAGAACGATATAGCTGAGCGTTAGACGCACCATATTAGAGGTTTTTTGGCCCATTTTCATTGAATCATATCCTCCTCTTTAAATGACCGTGAACGGCGATAGTTATAAATAGAGAACGACGCTACGATCAAGAAAATGATGATGCCGATTGCCGATGCCATATTGAATTGACTGTTGTTAAGCGTCAGCTTATAAAGCCAAGTTACAAGCAAGTCCGTGCTGCCTGCATATTGGTAATCACCTTTAACCGGATCACCGTTCGTAAGCAGGTAAATAACGTTAAAGTTATTCATGTTGCCTGCGAACTGTGTAATAAGTATTGGCGCAGTCGAGAATAAAACAAACGGCATCGTAATAATACGGAATTTCTGAATGCCTGTTGCTCCGTCAACATCAGCCGCTTCGTACAGATCCTTAGGGATAGCTGTCAATACGCCTAGAATGAGTACCATCGATACGGGAATACCAATCCACATATTAACGATAATAACGGTAACCTTTGCCCAAAAAGGATCTGTCAGCCAAGGCAGCTTGCCCATGCCGAAATACTTTAAATATTGATTAATTGGACCAAACTGACCATTAAATAAGTTTCTCATAACGAGCAAGGAGATAAGTTGTGGAATGGCATAAGGAATGATGAACAATGTCCGCCATAGCTTCTTAAAGCGAATGCCCTTCTGCTCAATCAGCAGCGCTACAAACAAGCCACCGAAATAAGTCGTTACCGTTGCCGTAATTGCCCATATAATTGTCCAAGTAAATACGCCTACAAATGTGTGGCTCCATGTTTTCAACGTCAGCAGGTTGGCGAACGTTTGGAAACCTACCCAGTCAACCAGCTTAGCTGGCGGAATATGATCAGGCGACGCATAGTTAGTGAAAGCAAGCATGACCATGAAGATAATCGGCATGATCGTTAGAAACAATACGCCGAGCGCCGGCAGTGTCAGCAACAAGTGCGGAAAATTGCGATCCGTCACATGAGCTAATGTTTTCCGGAAGCTTGCAGGCACTACCCCTGCATCTCTTTGCTTGCCGTTCAGATAAGCATCGCGGATATTCATAACATAGATAAAGACAAAAAGCAGAAATAAAATGATTGTAATTAATCCGCCAATTAATAGAAAGATCGAATGATCTCCTTCTACTCGAACACTGATTTTGCCAATTTTCTCAAGACCTTGCGTCTTCTCTCCGAGCGTTACAACTCCCCAAATCGCTCTTCCTAAATTCGGTATAAAATACATGAGTGCTGCTGCTTCAACCACCAACATAATGAAGCCTTTAATAAATTGGCGGTTATACAATTGGCCAAGACCCATTACGAGTAACGACAATATAGCCGCGGTGCTGCGATGACGATTCATACCGCCTGGCTCCCTTCCTCTCATCTAAAAAAACATCAAGCTTATTCCAGCTTGGCATGTAATGACTTACAAACGTCGGTTCACCCGCCGAAGCCATTCGGCGGGTGACTCCAATTAAACGATATTATTTCGCTGCCGCTGCGCCATTGTTAGCATCTTTGATTTGTTGCACGGCATTGTCGAGTGCTTCTTTTGCATCCTTGCCCGAGTTCCATACGTCAGAGAACGCTGCTCCGATCGGAGTCCATACGTTACCCATCTCAGGGATCGAAGGCATTGGCGTTGATTGGTTGAATTGCTCTAGGAAACCTTTAACAATTTCATTTCCTTGCACAGTAGGGTCAGCCGCTGCATCATTATTCGCAGGGATAGCGCCTGTCAGTTCGAAGTTTTGCAGCTGCGCTTCTTTTGTTGATGCGTAGTACGAGAATAAACGTGCTGCATTCGGGTATTTCGAGAATGAGTTAACATACCAAGCTTTAATACCAGAGAAGGAAGAAGCCGGTTGACCGTTAATGCTTGGCAATGGAGCTACGCCGAAATCAATTCCTGCGTTTCTGTAATCGCCAATTGCCCATGGCCCGTTAATATCCATTGCCAGTGTGCCGCCAATGAACAAACCTTTTTTAATATCGTAGTTGATATCGCCGGAATTGAGTGGCAAGATGCTGTCTTTCAATGAACCGTAGTATTTCAAACCAGCGATTGCGCCTTCCGTGTTGAGACCGATATCATCTTTGTTTTGACCGTTCTCACCGTACACATAACCGCCAGTTGAGATAAACGGATAGCTGAAGTAGAAGTTACCCACATCCCACATTAGACCGTATTTATTGTTTTTCGTGTCGTTGAACGTTTTGGAGAAAGCAACTACCTCATCGAACGTTTTTGGAATTTCAGTGATAAGTGCTTTGTTATAAAACAGTGCGTAGGTTTCTACTGAACGCGGGTATCCGTAAAGTACCCCGTCATAGGAAACTGCATTTACTGCAAGCTCAGCATTTGCACTTCTCGATTGCTCTTCATAGTAATCGTTTGGCAAAATCAAACCAGCTGTAACTGCTTTACCAAGGTTATCATGCGGGAATAGTACAACATCTGCGCCGAGACCAGCAGGGCCGTCTGTCATCAGCTTATTCACTTGATCGCCTGCACCGATTTCCTCAAATTTAATCTCTATGCCGTATTTGGCAGTAAATTCCTTCGCAATTGCTTCAACGAATGGACGCTCCTCTTTACTTTCCCAAACAAGCAGTGTTGCGCCTTCTTCCGGAACAATCTCTTCTGATGCCTCTTCATTGTTGTTGGCTGGTGCATTATTCGTTGGTGCATTCGTTGCATTAGCAGGTTTTTCTGTGTTCGCTTCTTTATTTCCCCCACCACATGCGGAAACAATAAACAAAGCTGTGATTAATGACATTACAAACCACTTTTTCATGCTAGGTAATCCCCCTTCATAATGTGTTTCATGCCTTTTTTTGAATTACCGACATCCTAACAATTACTCATGCGCCTTCTGTTGGAAAGCTGCCTTTGCACAATGGCTATAACCAAGATTTTGAGTTGTTTATTCACGTTATGTGTCTATAGGCTTGGTTATGCGCAAACGTTTGTACAAATTACATTAAAAAATGCTTTGCGAGCGGAAATACTGCCTTTTCGCACCTTTTAATCTAATGAGATTGTTGTGAAAGCGTTCTATTCGTGGATTCATCATACAACAGAGCTTATAGTTTGTTAAAACGTTTGCACAGTTCAATTTCCCGATCAAATATTAGGTTATCTTCTATTTCCGTCATTTATCTCTTTCTGTTTCAGTTTTTCAATATTTGTGAAACGCTTACTTTAGATATATATTTACATTTAGGCAACAGTTGCATTAGGATGAAGCATATAAAGCAAGCACGTTTGCGCGGGTGGAGGTTCAACATAATATGATAACCATTAAAGATATTGCAAAAGCTGCGGGAGTCTCTCCTTCCACGGTATCCAGGGTCGTCTCTAATCACCCTAGAATTAGTAAGGCTACCTCGCTGAAGGTTAAACGGTATATGGAAGAAATGGGCTACCATCCAAATGTAATGGCCAAAAGTTTAGTCTCCAAAACAACCCAGACGTTAGCCATTATGCTGCCTCGACCAGCTGAAGAGCTGTTTCAGGACTTCTTCTTTGGCGAATTACTTCGCGGGATACTGACGCAATCCACACGAGCGGGATATGATATGCTGCTTACAGCAGCTACCTCGCCGAGTGATGAAACAGAAACGGTATCCAGGCTTGTGTTCGGACGCAGGGTTGACGGCGTAATTCTATTATCTTCACGGGTAAATGACCCCTTAATCGATCTATTAAACAAGCAAAAATTTCCTACTGTATTAATAGGTCGGACTGAGGATAGGCCAAACATTTTGTCCGTCGACAATAACAACGAGCTTGCAGCTTATGATGCTACTCAGCATTTAATCGTCCAAGGTCATGAGAGAATCGGCTTCGTTAGCGGCCCGCCTTCACTGACGGTTGCACATGACCGGATGCAAGGCTACCGCAGAGCTATGTCTGAGGCAGGCTTGCCCGTAAGATCCGAGTGGATCGTTGAAGGCGAGTTTCTTCAACAAAGCGGCTATCGTGCAATGTCATTCATGATGAGCCTGCCCGAGAGACCAAGCGGCTTAGTCGTTATTGACGATGTCGTCGGATTCGGCGTATTGCGCGGCTTAACTGAGCTTGGCTATAAAGTGCCGGATGACCTCAGTATCGTAAGCTTTAACAACATCGCGTTATCGGAGCTTGCCACACCGCCAATCAGCTCTATTGATATCGGAACCTATCAGCTCGGATATACTGCCTCACAAATGCTGATTCGTCTCATTCAAGAAGAAAGTGTGCACCAGAACAGAATGATTATTCCGCACAGGTTGATCGTACGCGAATCATCTATTCAAACCGTATCCAAAAGGAGTTGACAGCGTGTCAAATAAAAAGCCATTTTTAGTAGATGCTATCATCGGGAATTCCAAGTTTCTCGCATCACTTGGCCGCACAGGCAAAATGTATCGCCTGTGGTGGCCCAATATCGATCTGCCACAGCATGTAGACGCTATCCGCACAGGTATTCAATGGGAAAATCGTTCCGTTTCATGGTTTGATGAAGAAGCCGACGGCTTCTTTCATGAGGCGGAGTACATCCCAAAAACGAACATTTTACGAGTAAACGCTCACTCCACGCAGCAGCCTGTCCAAGTAAACAGCTTACATTTCGCTGTACCTGGACAGGATATTATCGTTCGAGAATATACTTTCACGAATAATAGCGATCAAGCTGTATCCTTCTCCTTTATCGTTCATTCTTCTTTCCTGGTAAGTGAGAATAAGCTATATAATACAACGATGTTTAATGCCGCTGAAGACTCCTTGGTTCATTTTCGCCATAAGTATTATTTTGCGCTTTCGAGTGCAAACGTATGCACTGGTTACCAATCAGGACTCGCTTGGGATATGGTTCAACAAGGCAAGCTAAATGGCAACAATATCGATATGCGACCAGACGGTGCTTTAAACTGGCGTATCGATCAGCTTGCAGCTGGTGAATCCGTGACGATTCCCGTCTATCTGACGGCAGGTCATGATGAAGAAAGCGTACTGCAACAAATGCGGACTGCAAAAAGCAAATCAAGCGCTGAATGGGTCGCAGAAACGACTGCTTATTGGCATCACTTTTTGGAAGCTGCAGCGCCATGCCCTATTCATGATGCTGAAATATCAGATCTATACGACCGCTCTTTGCTTATGTTTAAGCTTATGTCGGATGAGGAAACCGGAAGTATTATTGCAGCTCCCGAATTCGATGAAAATTTCTCACGCTGCGGCGGTTATTCATTCTGTTGGGGCCGGGATGCCGCATTCATTACGACCGCGCTTGATAAAGCAGGTCTCGGCTCGCTCTCTGACAGCTTCTACGCTTGGACGCTAACCGCACAATCACCCGATGGCTCATGGCAGCAGCGCCATTATCATGATGGCAGCCTAGCTCCATCATGGGGCCTGCAAATTGATGAAGGCTCGTCCATTCTGTGGGGAATGTGGCAGCATTATTTGGAGAACAAAAACATCGAGTTTGCGAAGCAGGTATGGCCTGCTGTCGAGAAAGGCGCATCCTTCTTGATGAGCTTCATCAACGCAGAAACCGGTTTGCCTAAACCGAGCATTGATCTATGGGAAGAGCGTGAAGCGTCGCATACGTACTCCTCTGCCGCTGTCTACGGCGGTTTGACAGCGGCTGCGAGCTTTGCGGATCTAGCTGGCAAGCAAGAGCTTGCAGCTGAATGGACAGCTGCTGCTGAGCGTATTTCAATAGCCATACAAGAGTTATGCTGGAATGAAGAAGGCGGTAGATTTTACCGCGGCGTTGATCTTACTGTGCATGCAGGCAAATATGAGCAAGCAGTCACTTCGGGCGCGACTGGTTATGTAACCGAAAGCAATAAAGGCTACAAAAAGCACGTCCTCAATCACGATGACATTATTGATATCAGCTTGCTCGGCATCGCCGTTCCGTTTGGCGCTGTAGCGGCTGATCACGAACACATGCGTCTCACTGCCGATGCTGTTGAAGCTGCATTGACCGTACCAGGCGTTGGCGGTATTAAGCGTTATGAGGATGACAACTATATCGGAGGGAATCCTTGGATTCTAACTACGTTATGGCTCGCACACTACCGTATCCAAACGGGCTGCATAGATGAAGCGAAGCAATTACTGAAGTGGGCTATGGATCACCGTACTGAGACAGGCCTCCTGCCTGAGCAAGTAGACAAAAATACCGGTGAAACCGCTTGGGTTGTTCCGCTAACCTGGTCGCATGCCATGTTTATATTAACGATCTTCATGCTCGCGGAAGCAGAGAACAAGTAAGCTGAAGCCTGCTGAGTACAACGAATAAATCTCATGATCAAAATCAAAAAAAAACCGACGGCAGATTTGAACCGTCGGTTTGTTTTGATTTGCACTCATGACCGCTTCAATTTTCTCAGTAGTTATTTAACTGCTTTGATGGACATGTTTCATTTCTCGCAAATTGGTGTATATCTATTGACGGACCTCTTTTAGTTTGTAATAATTATAAACAAGGAGTTAGTCTAAATTTTAAAAAAGTATGAATACCCAGCATTTACGTATTCAAAGACTGCAAATAGCGCAAACTACCATCAGAAAGGATGATTAATATGACAACACCAACAACTGTACAACAACACTTAAACCGCCAAATAGCCAACTGGAGCGTGCTTTACATTAAGCTTCACAATTATCATTGGTATGTGAAGGGCTCACAGTTTTTCACTTTGCATGAAAAGTTCCAAGAGTTTTATGAAGAAGCAGCTCTTCATGTTGATGAAATTGCAGAGCGTCTGCTTGCTGTGAAAGGAACGCCTATCGCCACAATGCAAGACTATTTGAAAACCTCAAGTATTGAAGAAGCTTCGAATAAAGAGGATGCTACGCAGATGGTTGAGCAGTTGATTAAAGATTTCACAACGATTAACGGTGAATTGAAAGAAGGTATGGAAGCAGCACAGAAGGCAGACGACGAAACGACGGCCGACATGCTTCTTGCTATTCATACGACACTTGAGAAGCATGTATGGATGCTCACCGCTTTTAATGGAAAATAATATGAAGAAGGAGCCACGACAGTTTAAACGCTGCTGAGGCTCCTTTACTTAGCCGCTCATCCTCGATCCATACGATTTTCATCAACTACTCACTCTCCCATGAGTAAATTGTTACATAAAAAGACAGTTCTTCCAAGTAGGGAAGAACTGTCTTTGCTTATACCTATTAACGAATATTCACTAAACGAGCTTAATGCTGCAATGACCTACGGACTTGTCAGCCCATAATGCTTGCAGCTGATCACCATCATGCAGAGCAGCTACACCAGCCGGCGTTCCAGTATAAATAATGTCTCCGGCTCCAAGGCCGTAATGCTCGCCAACGTATTGAATCAACTGCGATACGCTAAACATCATATCACTTGTTTTGCCGCGCTGCGCCTCTTCACCATTTCGCATGAGCACGAATTCGCTCTCTGTGAATGCCGCTGCGCCCGGATATGGCAGCCATTCACCGAGAGGT
This sequence comes from Paenibacillus sp. J22P15, assembly GCF_056269345.1. Taxonomy (NCBI): domain Bacteria; kingdom Bacillati; phylum Bacillota; class Bacilli; order Caryophanales; family Paenibacillaceae; genus Paenibacillus; species Paenibacillus sp. J22P15. The sequence goes on along the minus strand of NZ_JBWDNT010000007.1, from coordinate 86,472 downwards.
GCCGAGTTTTTAAATCCTTTAGCTGCAAGCCAAGGCTGGCCCTTTGCCTTCAGCTTCGACTGCACGTCGCGCAGTGTTAAATCGAGACCAAGCGCCATACCATCAATACATTGCTCTGGATCGATGCCCGGATCATAGGTACGACCGATGCGAAGCACGATTTCCAGTTCAAAATGCACCTCGCCCACATTCCCTGGAAGCTTTACAATATTTCCGGACATTGGAACGATGGCGTGAGACGGCTTCGTAAACACGAGCGGCTCCTCAGGCACCTCATTGCCAAGCTCCAAGGCGTGAAGTCTATAGTTTCGACCGATACAATAAATATTACGAATCTCATTGCTGCTCATGAATATTGCCGCCTTTCTATACATCTATTTCAATGGGGTCTAGTTATTTCTGAGCTGCGATTTGCTCTGCCAATTCGTTTAACTCTGCCCAGCGGTCCATCAGCTTCTCCAGCTTCTCTTCCAGCTGCTGCTGCTCTGCTGCCAGCTCCAGCAGTCGTGAAGAATCACTGCTTGCTGCTTCCATCTGTAAAGCAATATCACTAATTTCAGCTTCCGCAGCTGCAATCCAGCCATCTATTTGTTCAAAGTCCTTCTGATCCTTGTAGGACATTTTGAGTGGACTCGCTTTGCTTGGCGCTTTCGTCGTTGCTGCCGCGGTGCTCTTCTGAGCGGCTGCGATCGGTTTGGCAGCTGTTTCAGATGCTGATGCCGTTGCTGCTATGCCATACTTCTCGACATACTCCTGATAATCCGAGTAGTTGCCAGTATGATGCGTAATTACGCCGTTGCCCTCGAATGCAACAATTTTGTCTACTGTACGATCTAGGAAATAACGATCATGAGAGACGACGAACACGACACCCGGGAATTCATCGAGATAATCCTCAAGCACTGTAAGCGTGGAAATATCCAAATCATTCGTCGGCTCATCCAGCAGCAGCACATTTGGTGCGTTCATTAACACACGCAAAAGCTGCAAGCGACGCTTCTCACCGCCGGACAGCTTCGAAATAGGCGTCCACTGCATCGTAGGCGAGAATAGGAAACGCTCCAGCATTTGACCCGCCGATATCGTCGAGCCGTCTGCCGTCTTCACCTGCTCGGCTCCCTCGCGAATATATTCGATTACACGCAGCGATTGATCCATTTCCTCATGCTCTTGTGAGAACCAGCCCAGCTTAACGGTAGCACCGAGCTCAACTGTCCCTTCATCAGGCGTTAGTTGTCCCGTGATAAGCTTGAGCAGCGTGGACTTCCCGCTTCCGTTGCGTCCTACAATACCTACCCGATCCCCGGGAACCCCAATATAGCTAAAATCACGAATGAGCGTCCGGTCGCCGAAACCTTTCGTTACCTCTTCGATTTCAATGATTTTACGTCCCAGTCTAGTGGATGCAACCGATACTTCCATCTTCCCGCTCGCTTGCTTCGGAGCATCCTCCTTCAATGCTTCGAAGCGATCGATACGCGCCTTTTGCTTCGTCGATCTCGCCTTTGCACCGCGTCTAATCCAAGCGAGTTCATTGCGAAGCAGGTTCTTACGCTTCGCTTCTGTTGAAGCTTCTCTCTCCTCACGTTCCAGCTTCAGCTCAAGGAACCGGCTATAATTCGCTTGGTAGAAGTGTGCTTGACCTTTATCCAGCTCGATTACACGGTTACTCACACGGTCAAGGAAATAGCGATCATGCGTAATCATGAGCAGTGCGCCTCTGCGTTTTTGCAGCATGCCTTCAAGCCAAGCGACTGAATCATTATCAATATGGTTCGTAGGCTCATCCAGAATGAGCACATCAGAAGGAAGCAGAAGCGCAGCAGCCATAGCGACACGTTTGCGCTGACCACCCGACAGCGTCTCTACCTTCGCCTCAAAATCACTAATACCGAGCTTAGACAACGCCATCTTCGCATCGCTCTCAAGTGTCCACGCATCATACTCATCCATGAGCTGATTCGCCTGAATCAGCTTCTCCTGCATCGCTTCATTGTTAGGATTGAGCTCAATCGCTTCCATCGCAGCGGCAAAAGCTTGAACCGCTCTTAGCTGCGGTGAATCTCCGCCAAGGACGTGCTCCAGCGTCGTTTCGTTCTCGGCAAACACTGGGTCCTGTGCCAGCATCCTTACCGTTACTCGGTTGCCAATCGATACCGTACCTGAGTCGGCCTGTTCCAAACCGGCAATGACCTTAAGAAAGGTCGATTTACCCGTGCCGTTTACACCAATGATGCCGACTTTATCGCCATCCTCGATGCCGAACGTGACATCATCGAACAAAACCTTCTCGCCATAGCTTTTCGTTATATGTTCTACAGATAATAAATGCATAAGTTAAACCTACTTTTTTTGGAATAGTATTGCTGCAATTGCAGCCACTCGTATCATACCATAAAAAACCTGCATCTTCACTTTAAGGAAAATAACAAAAAGGACCAACCCCTATCTTCATCAGACAGGTGCTGGTCCTTTCTACTTTAGCTGTTAATTAGCGCTTTCCGATCATGTTCTCAGGACGAACAAACTCATCGAACTGCTCGGAAGTAAGCAAGCCGCTCGCGATAGCCGACTCCTTCAACGTAAGTCCTTTTTTGTGTGCATTTTTTGCAATAGCAGCTGCATTCTCATAACCAATATGCGGGTTAAGCGCTGTTACGAGCATAAGCGACTGATCCAAATTACGTTTAATTGCTTCTTCATTCGGCTCGATGCCAACCGCACAGTTGTCGTTGAATGAAACCATACCATCAGCTAGAAGAGCTACTGATTGCAGGAAGTTATAAATGATAACTGGTTTGAACACGTTAAGCTCGAAGTTACCTTGGCTCGCCGCCATCGAAATTGCTGTATCATTACCGATAACTTGGCATACCGCCATTGTCAAAGCTTCGCTTTGCGTCGGGTTAACTTTACCTGGCATGATTGAGCTGCCCGGCTCATTCTCAGGAATGGAGATTTCACCGATGCCGCAGCGAGGACCGCTTGCAAGCCATCTTACATCGTTCGCAATTTTCATCAAATCAGCTGCTAGTGCTTTTACTGCACCATGCGTGTACACGATTTGGTCGTGGCTTGTAAGCGAGTGGAATTTGTTCTCGGCTGTAATAAACGTTTTGCCAGTAAGTGTCGTTACTTCTTGTGCAACTGCAACGGCAAAGTCAGGGTGAGCGTTAAGCCCCGTGCCTACTGCTGTACCGCCAAGCGCTAGATCGCGCATCGTTTCTACACTTTGAACAAGCATTGCGCGCGTTCTATCCAGCATAGAGTACCAGCCGCTAATTTCTTGTCCAAGCGTAATTGGCGTAGCATCTTGAAGATGCGTGCGTCCGATTTTTACAATATCGTTAAACTTCTCCGCTTTCGCGCGAAGCGTGTCATTGAGCAAATCAAGTGATGGAAGCAAACGATCCTCCAGCGCGATTACGCCAGCGATGTGCATTGCTGCAGGGAATGTATCATTAGAGCTCTGTGAACGGTTAACGTCATCATTCGGGTGAATACGCAATTCGCTTCCACGCTCAGCAAGCAAGCCATTCGCACGATTAGCAATAACTTCATTCACGTTCATATTCGTTTGTGTGCCGCTGCCTGTTTGCCATACAACGAGCGGGAAGTGCTCATCCCATTTGCCAGCAACAATCTCGTCTACCGCCTCGCCGATAATTGCAGATTTAGCCGCATCTAGAACGCCAAGCTTTTCATTTGCTTGCGCTGCTGCTTTTTTGATATAAGCCATCGCGTAAACAACTTCGATCGGCATGCGCTCACCGCTAATTTTGAAGTTTTGCAAGCTTCGTTGCGTTTGTGCACCCCATAGCTTGTCCGCAGGAACCTGAATCTCGCCCATTGTGTCCTTCTCAATCCGATAATCCATTAATTGAACGACTCCTTTAATCAATTGTTTGTTCTCTTTATGACCCTGTTTCTGTTATAACGCTATTCCCGCCTAGAATCAAGCAAGGACACATAAATAGAGTAGTAGAAATTGTGTCTTGCTTTATATTTTTCTTTGCAGCGTCCCATTTTTCTCTTCTATTTCAATAAATACAGCTCTTTCATCCGGCTCATTATTTGACGAATGCATAGCTAACATCAGTTTACCTTCCAATGAGCGGAAAAGCATCCCATGTCCGCCATCCTGATCGAACAGCGTCTCCGCATCCTGCGTCCATGGACCTTCCATTTTCCCGCTGACTGATCGCGCGATGCCGATAGCATAACCATTTTTCGAACCGCTTGACCAAAGCATGAGCAACTCCCCAGCTTCGTTTCTATAGAGGTACGGTCCATCCGTAATATAGTTATTGTTATTATCTCCGAATGGAATAGCCCAAGGCGCTTCCGATGCTGAGAAGAGTGTGATCGGCTCACCAGCTGCTTCATTAAGATCCGGGGTCATCGGTACGGCGCACATTTTCCCATCGTTCACTTGAACCCACTCTTGGCAAAATACCATCCAAGGCGTTCCATCCTCACCGATATGCAGCGTACCATCAAGGCATTCCCAATCAGCTGGCGTAATCGGCTCGCTCGTAAGCGGATTAAACGGTCCTGCAGCGCTTTCGGATATTAAAATCTGCGTTGCACGCCGTTTATCAGTTGACTTAAAGGAAGCGAACATATAATAGCTATTGTTGTAGAAATAGACTTCAGGTGCCCAAAAATGATGGTCCGCCCAAAAGCCTGGCGCTGGTCTGAATGCTGGATAAGGCCCGTCCCAATTTTCTAGGTCAGTGCTTCTATAAGTATCAAAGCCCGTTCCGGGAGCTGACCATACATTCTCATCCGTCGTGCCGTAAAGATAATAACAATTCTCTTGCTCATTCACGAGTATGTATGGGTCACGAATTCGAATTTGATCACGGTTAACCATTTCTCCATTCCCCCTTTATTATCAATTTTCACACAAAAAAACCTGACAGAGGAAACCTTCTCTATCAGGCTATTAAACTACAAACCTTTCGCTTCGCGGTATGCGGCGATATAGGCAGCTGCTTTCTGCTCAATGAGCGAGAAGTCGCCTGTTTTTACAGCATCCTTCGTTAGATCCGATCCAATACCGACCGCTACCGCGCCCGCTTTGATCCAATCCTTCAGATTGTCGAGTGACACGCCGCCAGTAGGCATCACGTTAGCCTGCGGCAAAGGTCCTTTTATAGAAGGAATGACGCTCGGCGAGTACAGGTTTCCTGGAAAAAGCTTAACGATATCTACACCTAGCTCCAGCGCAGTTTGAATTTCATGAATCGTCATCGTGCCCGGCAAAATCGGAATCGCATAGCGATTGCAAAGCTTGATTGTATCCGGGTTAAGCGCAGGCGAAACCACATATTCTGCTCCTGCTAATATTGCAGCGCGTGCTGTTTCTGGATCTAGCACGGTGCCTACACCGATAATTGCAAAGTTGTCCGCATCTGGTGATACGTCACTTGAATATTCTTTCGATAATTGCTCGATCGCACGCAGCGCGAATGGTACCGTCATCGTTATCTCAATCGCTTTAATTCCGCCTTTAATTGCGCGGCGCGACATTTCCACAACTTCCTCTGGCGAATCTGCGCGCAATACAGCCACCACGCCTGCATCCGTCAACTGCTGGAGCACTCTAAGCTTCTTCATCCGTTAATCCCTCTTCCTATAATGTTCGTATTTGTTCGAAATTGTGTTATCTATCGCTCATTATATGTCGTTTTCGTCAAATCTTCAATCTCTATCCTATTTCGCGTAATCGATTTCAAGAAACTTTTCAACTTCCAGCACCCAACGCTCGTTTACAAATTGCACGTGAAGCGGATGCTCGTTATACGCATCATAATCCGCCTGGTTGGCAAACTCCATCGCGAAGCCATGACGGTAGTCATTTTTAGCGCTTACTTGCTTATAAACTTGAAAGTTCGTAACGGTCGGAATTGAAGTAAGAATCCGTTTGCCATCCTCTAGAAACTGCTGCTCCTCAACAGAGCCCTGCTCGTGCTTTAAATTGAAAATAACGGAGTGCAAAATCCATGCTTTTGTTTGCGCTGTCATACAAATCACACCTTTTTCTATATGAAATGGTATCAATCCTATAAAAATAACATAAACAAGTCTCCATTTGGAACGTTAGTTTTTGTTTACAACTAAAAGAGAGCACGGTTATGACGTGTTTACGGTTCCAGTAAGGAGCTTATTATACGGAGTAAATTCTAGGGAATACATACTCACTTTATACGAGCACCTGGTATTTTATAGAGGTACTTGGACCATACGACATTACATGCTATACTCTCAGCAGACGAAGAACGTCCTAAAGCCAATCCTTGGCTATAGGGCGTTTTTTTTATTTTCAGAAGGAGGCTTGTTAGGATGAGTGAATTTGAACAATGCTACTCCGCATTTCTTGAGGATCATGAACGAAGGCGGTCTGGAGAGCGCCGAGGACGGCTGTTAAGAGGACATGGCTTTGCTGAGAAGCTGCTGCTTCAAAATGTTTGGTGGCCCCTCTTCGGAACGTTCCGGAACCTGCACCCTGAATACGAAATCTATGACTGGAACCGAAAATCTCAATTTTTAGATTTCGCTTATTTGACCGATTTTGGCCGCTTCGGACTGGAGTGTGATGGTTTCCAAAGCCATATTAAAGATATGGATAGAGAGAAGCACAGCTACGCCGTAAATCGTGAAAACTTCTTAACAGGAATGGGCTGGAAAATGCTTCACTTCACGTTCGACGATGTGCAGCGGCGTCCTGAAATTTGTCGTATGCTGCTGCAGCTGGCCCTCGCTCCCCATCTTATCCGTAACGAATCCGAGCAAGCCATCAATCTTAAAGAACGGGAAGTTCTCCAGCTAGCTTGGTCATTAGGACGTAAAATACGCCCAAAAGATGTTCAGGACCATTTGCAAATTAATTTTCGCACAGCGCGCACCAGACTGCATACACTCGTAGAAAAGAGGCTGCTCCGGCCTATATCTAACGGTAAAGATATTCGGAACTATGAGCTAGTTGAAGGAGCATTAGAGAGGCTGCTATAAATTTATAGTTAAAGGTTCATCCACGTCCGCCTACGTTGCAGTTAGTACAATGTAGCTGCCTCTCACACTGCTACTCTCGAGCTACATTGTACATTCTACAGTAGAATCATCCTTTTTCGACCCATTTGCCGTGTTGAGAGCTAATTCTATTGTATTTCTGCAATGTACCTCCTTGCTCAGAGCTTCATGTGAGGTTTCTATTGTATAAAGTGCAATAGAAACCTCGTCATTCAATTTCAACTAACTTAAAATTAACTGGTACTTTGTTTCACACGCTTACTCACCTCTTCCGCCTACGCTGCAATTAGTACAATGTAGCTACCTCTCACACTGCTACTCTCGAGCTACATTGTACTTTCTACAATAGAATCATCCTTTTTCGACCCATTTGCTGCGTTGAGAGCTAATTCTATTGTATTTCTGCAGCGTAGCTCCTTGCTCAGAGCTTCATGTGAGGTTTCTATTGTATAAAGTACAATAGAAACCTCGTCATTCAATTTCAACTAACTTAAAATCACCTGGTGCTTTGTTTCACCCGCTTGCTCTCTACCACGTCCGCCTACGTTGCAGTTAGTACAATGTAGCTACCTCTCACACTGCTACTCTCGAGCTACATTGCACTTTCTACAGTAGAATCATCCTTTTTCGACCCATTTGCCGTGTTGAGAGCTAATTCTATTGCATTTCTGCAACGAAGCTCCTTGCTCAGAGCTTCATGTGAGGTTTCTATTGTATAAAGTGCAATAGAAACCTCATCATCCAATTTCAACTAACTTAAAATTAACTGGTGCTATGTTTCACCCGCTTGCTCTCTACCTCGTCCGCCTACGTTGCAGTTAGTACAATGTAGCTACCTCTCACACTGCTACTCTCGAGCTACATTGCACTTTCTACAGTAGAATCATCCTTTTTCGACCCATTTGCCGCGTTGAGAGCTAATTCTATTGCATTTCTGCAACGTAGCTCCTTGCTCAGAGCTTCATGTGAGGTTTCTATTGTATAAAGTGCAATAGAAACCTCATCATCCAATTTCAACTAACTTAAAATCACCTGGTGCTATGTACAACCGCTTGCCCTACCACGCCACGTCCGCCTACGTTGCAATTAGTACAATGTAGCTGCCTCTCACACTGCTACTCTCGAGCTACATTGTACTTTCTACAGTAGAATCATCCTTTTTCGACCCATTTGCCGCGTTGAGAGCTAATTCTATTGCATTTCTGCAACGTAGCTCCTTGCTCAGAGCCACATGTGAGGTTTCTATTGTATAAAGTGCAATAGAGAGACCTCGTCATACAATTTCAACTAACTTAAAAAGCACCTGGTGCTTTTTCCCATCCGATTGACCTACCACGTCCGCCTACGTTGCAGTTAGTACAATGTAGCTGCCTCTCTTGTCAGCGTTTATACGCTATGATAACGTCTATAATGAAGAAAAAAATGGAATATAATCATTTGCGGTAGGGGGAACGTGGGTATGGGTATGGGTATGAGTACGGGTATGAGTACAGCTAAGCCAGTTAAGAGTGGTTCGGGGCCTATTTTAGATAAACGCACACTTAATCGAGCTTTGCTTGAGCGGCAAATGCTTCTGCAACGCTCTAATGTTTCCGTTATAGAGGCGATTGAACGGTTGGTTGCAATTCAAGCTCAAGCACCCAATCCGCCTTACTTTGCCCTTTGGACACGCCTTGAGGACTTCCGACATGAGCAGCTATCCGAGCTTATAAGAGAAAGGCAAGTCGTTCGTATTGCACTCATGCGTTCTACGATTCATCTGGTCAGCGCGCGTGATTGCTTAGAACTACGCCCCCTGCTTCAATCAGTTTCGGATAAGGGGCTGCAAAGCACCTACAAAAAGACCCTTCAAGGTTTAGATGTAGAAGCGATTAGTGAGGCTGGAAGAGCATTAGTGGAGGAGCAGCCTCGCACTTTCAATGAGCTTGGCAAGCTGCTCGCTGTACAATGGCCTCATGCAGATCAATCTACACTCAGCAGCATCATTCGAACGCTTGTCCCACTGGTCCAAGTACCTCCCCGGGGTATTTGGGGCTGCAGCGGTCAGGCCGCACACACCTCTGCCGAAGCTTGGCTCGGTGAGCCTCTTGCAGATTCTCCTTCATTGGATAATATGCTGCTGCGATACCTTGCTGCTTTTGGCCCCGCCACCGTTAAAGATATGCAAGTATGGTCGGGATTAACCAAGCTCCGCGAAACCGTCGAACAATTGCGGCCAAGGCTGCGTACCTTCTCTGACGAGAAGGGAAATGATTTGTTTGATCTACCCGATGCACCATTGCCAGCAGCAGATACGATAGCTCCACCACGTTTTCTATCCGAGTATGATAATATGCTGCTATCCTACTTTGACCGCAGTCGCATCATTGACGAAAAGCATAAACCACTTGTGTTCACGATAAACGGCATCATCCGTTCTACATTTCTCATTGATGGATTTGTACGAGGAACTTGGAAAATTGAACAGGAAAACAAATCAGCAGCTCTTATCATCCAACCGTTCGAGGAGCTAAATCCAGCCGATCGCGTTGCTCTGGAAGAAGAAGGAGTCAAGCTTCTCAAATTTGCAGCCGACTCCTCTTTCTCCTATAATATTCAGTTCATCACCTCAGAGTAAGCGAAACAAGAAAAGGAGCAGTCTATGACAGCTGCTCCTTCGTAGCTTAGTTACTAGCTCACAAGCCAGCCCCGACCGCTTTCTCTTCAGTAATTTTTCGTGAAACGCGTGCTTTTCCGCTAAACGACCAATACGTTCCTATCCGCATCAGCAGCTCCAATGGACCATTTTTGAACCAGAATAATAAGCAGGTGGACATGATTGCCTGAACAGCGTATATAACAAATCCCAGCAGTACGCCGTTAAATACTCCGATTTCTCCGAACAATCCGAAAGCATATCCATAAAATAAAGTGGTGCAAATGACCGTCTGCATCAAATAATTTGTCATCGACATTCGTCCGACCGATTCAAAAGCTGTGATTATAAAGGACTGTTTAGACAAAAAGGACAATACGAGCGCAAGCCCAAAAATATACCCGAATGCAAGCAGCTGCGCTCCCAGAGCCATTAATACGCCGCTCCCCTCCCACTTGGGCAGAAATACAGCTAAGCTTTTCAACAACAGCCCCAGTGGCAGCAAAATGCCGCTCATCCATGCGAACCTTCGTCTCTCTCGCTTAGGATTATGGAACCACTGCTTATTAGCAGCCGCTATGCCGAATAGAAACATTGGAAGCAAAAACAACGGCATCAAAACCACAAGCGCTGCTTTAGCAGCCGGAGGTATCATAAGCGGATCTTCCTCATTGCGAAACTTCTTAATTTCCTTATAGGTTCCCTCGCCATATATGGTTATAGATTGTTCCACATACTCCTGCATGCGAGCTTTCTCTGTCGGTGTCTCCTTCTGCATGCCAAAGTTTATACCCGCCATTAACAAGCTCAAAATAGTTCCCCATATTAGTAGCGTTTTGACCTTCCGCTTTACAAACAACAATAAACAAAAGCCCGTAAGTCCATATGCAGTTAGAATATCCCCCTCCCAAAGGAGCAAACTATGCATGAGTCCCAGCGAAAGCAGTAAAATAAAGCGTCGAACCAAATACCTAGCTGGTTTAAGCCCCTTCGCTACCAGCCCTTCCCGAAGCTTAAACAAGCTGTAGCCGAACAAAAACATAAAGATAGGTATAAAGCTGCCTTCCACTACGATTTTCACCACTTGATGTGTTACCTCATCGAACGGAGTAGGATTAAAATACTGCATTTCTTCTTTCCCATACATCCCATATTGGAAAATAAGCATATTCGCAAGCAATATGCCGAGCAAGGAGAAACCTCTAATCGCATCAATAACGCGAACTCGGTTTCCAGTTTCCATTTGATTCATCATTCCGATCACCTCTTTTACAATCATAAGGACTCCAGTTGAACAGCGAATCAACGGAATCATAACAACAGCTTAATTTTTTTCTATTTTGTTCAACTGATGTTAAGCTTTGTATGCTAGCATGGAACGGGGTGATATTCATGAATAAAATTGTTATCGTGGAAGATGAGCCATCTATTGTGAAAATGCTGCAGCTCGTCCTTCATAAGGAAGGCTTCCAAAATGTATATACGGCAGGAACCTGCCAAGAAGCACTCGATACGATTGCTCGCTTCGGAGCGGATATCGTGCTGCTTGATGTGATGCTGCCGGACGGCAGCGGATTTGAACTTTGCTCAAAAATTAGACAGCTGGGCAATCCGCATATTTTATTCCTAACCGCCAAAGCATCCGACCTCGATATTCTGACCGGATTCGCAATGGGCGGCGATGACTATATAACAAAGCCATTTAATCCGCTCGAAATTGCAGCGCGCATTAAAGCGCGTCTGCGCCGTATGGAGGATGGGGATTCTCCTTCACCTAGCTCAGCCTTCGCTTCTTCCTTGGCGTCAGCTTCTAGCGCACAGCAGATATACCGTTTCGGCCGATTTCAATTAAACGAAGCTGCCGGGGAGCTATTGGTAGAGAACCAGCAGGTGTCCTGTCCTGCGCAGGTTTTTCAGCTGCTGCTGCATTTCTGCAAAAATCCCGGCATCGTTTTCTCCAAAGGCCAGCTGTATGAAGCGGTATGGGGCATTGACGGACTCGGCGATGACAATACGGTCATGGTCCATATCAGGCGAATACGAGAGAGAATCGAATATGATCCCAGCATGCCTACGCATCTCCTCACCGTTCGGGGACTCGGGTATAAATTAGTCAAGGAGCCTGTAAGCCTATGAAGGTTCAACAGCGAATGGCATTTCATTTTACGTACCAGCTCATTATCTATTCGATCCTTATTTTCGTTGCGATGCTGCTGCTTTTCCTTATCCTTTTAAACAGAATTACAAACGAGGAGCTTAAACGAAACTTCCCTGCTGGTGCACTTAGTTCCTTAGTATCGGAAACCAGTTATAGCGAGAAAAAAATCGATCTGTCCGCGCACTGGGAAAAACTGCTTGAAGAGCATGATATATGGCTGCAGGTCGTGGACTCTAAAGGCGATGTTATATTTTCAGCCAATTCACCCGCCTATCATCCCGTTTCTTATTCGGTCACGCAACTGTTAACTATTCAGCAAACCCGAAAATTCGGGGACTATATCGTCGACGGTGAGCTCGATCAATCCTACGATACTCCAATACTCTTCCTGCTCGGGTACAAAAATCCGAAGTTAGAGAAGCTGACCGCTTGGTATATTTCGTATGAGCAAAATGGTCTGGTCAACACTGCCTATCAGAATCAACTGCTCGCCGAGCTGCGTGAAACGGACAGCTACTTGCTAATATTAGATCAATCGGGAAAAAGTGTGCAGACGATCGGTGATCCTGCCTCGGCTATTAATGAATACGAGCCTTTGGAAGTACTGTCGATGCAGCAGAGACCTGGAGATTACGATACAAACATTGCCGTTTATCAGCCTACTAACAGCGACATGACTTGGATTTTGCACACGCCAAACGAACCAGGAACCTTCACCAACCAACCGATCTTATCCGAAGCTATACGCATCTTCATTTGGATTGGCAGCTCTATTCTTGTGTCGTCGCTTGCTATATCCATTTGGCATGGATATCGATACGGTCAACCGCTCATCCTCTTTGCAGGATGGTTCGAGCGGATGGGCAATGGACGATATGAAGAGGTGCTTACTCCGAAGGATCGTAAGAAAGTATTTCGCCGCAGCGGCAAGCTTCGCATTCGCTACCGCCTCTACCGAGAGGTGATTGCGGCCTTCTACCAAATGGCTGAGCAACTGGCGCAAACAGAGAAGGATCGACTCCAGCTTGATAAAACAAGAGAGGAATGGATGACCGGTATCTCGCATGACTTGCGGACACCTCTTTCCACTATTCAAGGCTACAGTTATATTTTGGAGAGCTCGCCCGCGGAATGGAGTACGGAGGAGCTTCAGGATATGGGCAAAATGATTCGTGAAAAAAGCGACTATATGCTGGCGCTCATGACTGACTTTTCACAAATTTATCAATTAAAGCATGGAGTCATGTTTATGGATAGGCATGAAATCGAGCTTGGTGAGCTTGTTAGACGAGCCGTATTAAAATGTGTAAATGATGCTACTCTCACAGAAGTAACCTTTCATTACGAGGGAGATGAGCTTCCCGTTAGCGTGTATGCCAATGAGAAATGGCTGCAGCGGCTGATGGACAACCTGTTGTTTAATGCCGTTAAGCATAACCCGCCTGGCATCACCGTTACAGTAGCATGCGGCATGCTGAACGATGATGCATACATCCGTGTCTCTGATAACGGAAGAGGTATGGATGAGGAAACCGTCCACAATCTATTCGAAAGATATTACCGAGGTACCAATACAGAACAATCAAGCGAAGGTTCAGGTCTCGGCATGAGTATCGCCAAAATGATTGTGGAGGCGCATCAGGGTCGAATTGAGGTACACTCGGCCATTGGAGCAGGCACCTCAATCGCAGTTTATTTTCCAAGTGAGTGATCCTATAGCTGCAGCAACGAGGGAGCCTTCGAGGGCTCCCTACTTTATTTGCCCGACATGCCGGAAGTCTTCAAATACCGATCCATACGCTCAAGCGCTTCAGTAAGCCTGGATACGGATGAGGCGTAGGAGCAGCGAATAAACCCTTCTCCTCCTAGACCGAATACATGACCGGGAACAGTCGCAACACCTGCGCCAAACAATAGCTTTTGCGCAAAATCATCTGAAGTAAGACCTGTGTGCGCAACAGAAGGAAAAGCATAAAACGCGCCGCGCGGCTCATGACAAGGCAGACCAATCTCCCTTAAACCCTTTACGAACATCCGTCTGCGCTGTGCATACGACTCCATCATCATATCCTTCTCCGCTAAGCCGTTTCGCAGCGATTCAATCGCCGCGACTTGCCCGATAATAGGTGCGCACATGACGGTGTACTGATGAATTTTGAGCATGGCAGCAATGAGATCCTGATGTCCGCATGCATATCCGATTCTCCAGCCTGTCATTGCAAAAGCTTTGGAGAAGCCGCTAATGAGCAATGTTCTGTCTCTCATGCCCGGCAGCGAGGCAAAGCTCACATGCTTCTCATCGTAGGTTAACTCCGCATAAATCTCATCCGATATGACGATTAAATTATTTTCCTCCACGACCTTAGCAATCGGCAGCCAGTCTTCATAAGTCATAATGGCTCCTGTCGGGTTGTTTGGGTAGTTTAAAATCAGCACCTTCGAATAAGGAGTCAGCACAGCCCTCAAAGCTTCGGCTTTCAGCTTAAATTCATCCTTTGCAGATGTTTCCACTTCGACGACCTTACCGCCATTCAACTGCGCGATCGGCGAGTATGCGATATAGCTGGGAACAGGTACGATGATTTCATCTTTAGGCGCAATTAATGCCCGCAGTGCAAGATCAATGGCTTCACTGCCGCCGACCGTTACGAGCACCTCATTAGCAGGCTCATATTTCAGTTGAAATTCATTGGACAAATAATTCGCGATCTCTTCTCTTAGCTCAACAAGTCCCGCGTTTGGCGTGTAGGAGGTTCTGCCAAGCTCAAGCGCTCGGACGCAAGCAGCTCTAACATGCTCAGGTGTAACGAAGTCAGGTTCCCCGACGCCAAGCGAAACAATGTCCTTATTGCCTTCCGCTAAGCTAAAAAACTTACGAATGCCCGAGGGCGGAATTTGCTGCACCATCGGCGAGATCATATTATTCATCGACCATGTTCCCATTACTATTCCTCCTAAAATATGGTTAATAAAACAAAAAAGAGACCCATCCCAATAAAGGGACGAGTCTCCACCCGTGTTACCACCCTAGTTTCACGCCGAAGCGCGACACTCTGCTCATGTATCTAGCAATACATGTTCCCGTTAACGCTGGAAATGCGGCAGAGCTTACTCTCGTTCAGCCTGCTTCTCGGAGATGGCTTTCCGCTAGTTCCTGAACGTTGGTTTTCAGCTGCCCCAACTCTCTGTTCGATCAGGCCCATAACGTACTCTTTCTCGTCATAGAATGTAAAAGCTATTCAGCTTGTCATATGAAATCATAATGAAATTCAAAATTTTTACCAATGATACCACCAAAAACTTGGTTACGCAATACCCATTTTCTAGCTATAAAAGTAAGAGCGATATATAGTCTTAACGCAAACAAAACAATCCGCTTGCAATCCCTTTAATTCCTAGTATAATACTAGGCATATAAACATTACAGCGATTGGAGCTGGCCAGCATGACCTATTCCGAGAAACAGATTGCTGCAAAATGGATTGATGATTATTTAGATCTCTATAACTTTGCCTTATCAACCAGAGATATAGAGTGGCAGCAACAAATCATTCAAACTTTGCATACCAAGGACAACCATATCCGTCTCGAAATCGATCATAGTATTCGCGTCGATCTGTGGCTCCGTTTCGATCAAATCAATCGCAAAATGCTTGAAATTTACGAACAGCTTCGGAATGTACAAAACTCAGAGCAGCAGATGCAGCTAAGAGAAAAGGTTTGGGAGTTTAAGCTTCAACGCGGCATGATTGCAAGCAAGTTGAAAGCCCACTATGCAATCTAGCGTGAAAGAGCGAGGCTGATCCTAAAATGGTTCACTTGGAAATATCGTGATGCTCGGACAAAAAATGATTATTTTCATCCTATAAAAAAACAGTTAATCAGGCTGTCAAAAGCCCCGATTAACTGTTTTTTTATGGTTGCATTTATCCTGCATGAGTACTGATATTACTGCTTAAAGCAGATTCCCTGCGCAGCCTCGCATACAACAAGAAGAAGCCAACGATTCCGACTGCTGCCATAACGCTGCATATCTGATACATCGCCTGCGGACCCGCTTCCTCGAATATCCAGCCTCCGGCAATACCTGCCGCAATGCCAGACAAACCGCCCCATGTAAGTGCATAAATCGCCTGTCCAGATGCTCTGAATTCAGCAGGCACGAGCAGGACCGCCAATTGAATCGGATTGGCGATGATGGAAACGATAGGACCGCCTGCCATCAGTGCACCGATCTCAATTGTAGACATCCCAATCGATTGCAAATAGACGACTAAAAATGTACTGTACACAGCGATCGCGCCATATACAAAAAAATTAAACGGGCACCTTTCATTTACAAAAGCAATACAATTTCTAAATATTGGGATAATATTCCGTTGATATGATCAGGTAGAAATGAACGATTGGTTACAAATTGATTTGATCTGGCGCTGCCTGGGAGGGATAAGCCAACTATACATAAAGAACAAGACTGCCTTGGATTACGTTTATAAAAAAAATCCCCATTTGAGAAAGGTGACCCTATTCCATGCAAATGAAAAAAGCAATGGTAATCTCGATGATCGCAGCAGCAATAAGCGCAACAGCAGTCACTCCGGTATTCGCACAAACAGCATCCGCGAAGTATGCCACACAAATCAACACGGCAAACTTTCTAGTTAATGCAAATCCGGTAAATGTTCGGACAATTGCAGATGGCGGCGTCACGCTTGCTTCCGTAAGGGACATGACCAATGCAATCGGAGCTACTCTACATATCAATAGCGATCATACTGTAGTTGTAAAGTTTGGCGATAAAACACTGAAGCTAAAAACTGCTGCAAAAACGATCACAATAAACGGTGTCGCAACTCCCCTTCAGCATCCGGCTGTAGAAGTCGCATACGCCACTTTCATCGATCCAGCAGTATTTATTCAGGCGCTTGGCGGTACATATGAGGACAACACGATAAACACCGTTCAACTCCTTGCAGGTGCAGAGCATGCGATTTGGGTAAACTCATCCCAGTTGCTAGTTTCTAACACAGCAGGCGAGGGACGCGAGGATTTCTTGGTTGAAGCAGCTACCGGAAAATACGAACTGCTGCTAGCATCCGCAGATACTTCTGAGCTAATTTTGTCACCTGATGGCAAAAGCGTTGCTTATTCCGATGCAAATGGCGCTGTCTTCACGATTGATCTGAGCACGAAGCAAGCGAAGCAAGTAAGTACGGATAGCTCGATCAAAAACGAACTGCAATGGTCGAAGGACGGCTCATCACTATTCTTCTTGCAAGGCGACAAAAGCTCTGTTATCGCCAAGCTCTCTCTTGCTGATGGCAAAGTTTCCAAAGTACTCGAAGACAAAGTGGACTACAAGGCAAACCTTGAAGTATCAGCAGACGGCACACAGCTTGCTTACTACGTCTTCAAACAACCGAAAGTAACAGCAGACAGCAGCAAGGACGTTGAGCTTGATGATGTAGCTATCGATGCAACAGGCACTGAGCCGCAAATCTACTTCTATAACACAGCTGTTGCCGATAACAAAGCTGTACAGCTTACAAAAGATACGACAGATAAAGTATTCCTAAAACTGGCCGCAGACGGTTCGAAAGTTAGCTACATCAGCGTAAGTGTAGATGAAGCAAGCGTCGGGCAGCTAGTAACCGTGGACAATACAGGCAAAACAAGCACGCCTCTATTCGCTGACAAAGACGTTTACCAGCTGACTCAAGGCGGAAGCAAGCTGTATCTGCTCACTGCAGATGGAAACAGCAGCAATGCGATTTATGAAATCGATAGTGCAACAGGTACAAGCAAACTTGTACAAACGGTTTCTGACCTTGCATCAGAGTTAGTCGTTTCAGGCAACTCAGAGCTCGCAGCTCTAATTGATGGTCAGCTATCCGTGTCCGTTCAAGGCAAATGGAAAAACATCACAAACTAATTAATGGAGGTCATTCCTAATGAAATGGTTCAAACAATTAACAATCGCAGCGCTAATCGCAGCTGTCGGCTTCAGTTCCGCTCCTGCATCTACAACTACTGTTGAGGCTGCCAGCAAGCTAAGTGGCAAAATCGTCATAAACGGCTCCTCTGCTTTGCTTCCTTTGACGCTTCAAGCGTCTAATGAATTCAAAAAATTGAATCCAAAAGTAAAAATCTCAGCTTCTGCAGCTGGATCGATCACTGGACCGCAAGCGGTGCGTAAAGGCATTGCTGACATCGGAGCTGTTGACTGGGATGCATCGAAAGACGTTCCAGGCTTCAAAAAATTCGAAGGTCAAGTTGCACATAAAGTAGCTATCATTCCTTTCGCAGCTGTAGTGAACAAAAACGTATCCGCGACGAACCTTACAACAAAGGACTTGCAAGGCATCTTCTCAGGGAAAATCAAAAACTGGAAAGAAGTCGGCGGCAAGGACGCTGATATCATCGTCGTAAACCGTACCTTCGGATCTGGAACTCGCGTTAACTTTCAAGACAAAGCGCTTGATGGTACTGATTTCATGTCCAAAGGCAATAACTACAAAGAAGTAAAAACGAGCGGTGACATGAAGTCTGCGATTGAAACGACACCTAATGCCATTGGTTATATGGACCTTGCGTATGTAACAGACAAAATGACAGCTGTAAAAATCAACGACATCGCCCCAACAGAGGCTAATGTGATTAACGGCAAATATAAAGTATGGGGCTACGGCTACTATATGACGAAAGGCGAACCGACTGGCGCTACGAAGGAATTTATTAAATACGTGCAAAGCACAAAATTCCAAAACGGTTCGCTTAAAAAGCTTAAATTCATTCCGATCTCAGCTATTAAATAGTTCAGACTCAAAAAGAGCGGTCGGCTAGCGCATAGGAGCGCTTAAGTCGGCCGTTCGTTCCTTTAATATCATAAATATTGTGTCCCATTAATATTTCACTGTGAAAGAAGCTTAGCTGCCCATAGTCAGCTATAGCCGCTTTCGCACAGAGGAGCCTATCCTATATGTTGGAATCCACCCATTCTGCAAGGCAGCCGCGACTATCTACTGAGCTCGGCAGTACGATCTTGTCCGGCAACAGCAAGCCGTTTGATCGCAGATCCCGCTTGTTTCTCACGAATCGTCTATTTCGTTATCTATGCATAGCAGCAGCTGGCTTTGTTTGCCTAATCCTCTTTCTCATTCTGCTGCTCATGTTCCGTACCGGGATTTTGACGTTTAGCCACATCTCACTGGCAGACTTCTTCTTTTCCGCGGAATGGAATCCCGAGAATGAACAATACGGCGCACTAATCTTCATATTCGGCACCTTTGCTTTAACAGCGTTGACGCTGCTGATCTGCGTCCCTATCTCCTTAATCATTGCCGTGTTTCTATCTGTCTTTGTCCCGTCATGGCTTAAAAACATGCTTCGTCCGGTTCTTGACCTGCTTGTTGGAATTCCTTCGGTCGTCTATGGTTATTTGGGCTTGACCGTACTCATTCCTCTGATTCGAAATGTTACCGGCAGCGGCATGGGTGACGGTCTACTCGCAGCAGCGCTAGTGCTTACAATCATGGTGCTGCCAACTGTCAGCCGCATTAGTGATGATGCAATTAGCGCAGTGCCCGCCAAATTTAGCGATGCATCCTATGCGCTTGGCGCTACACGCTTCCAAACCGTATGGAGAGTTCTGCTTCCATCAGCCAAAAGCGGAATCATGTATGCTGTTATTCTCGGAATGGCACGTGCGGTTGGTGAAACGATGGCCGTCGTTATGGTTATCGGCAATACGCCTCAGCTCGCCGACAGCTTGCTGAAGCCTACCTCCGTCCTAACGAGCAACATTGTTATGCAAATATCTAACGTTCCTTTTGACTCCACATGGAACTATGCACTCTACCTAATGGGCTTCCTGCTTCTCGTTATATCATTGCTTATGATCATTGCCATTCGCTGGCTTCAAAGAAAGGGGTCACAAGCATGAAGCAAACAATAGATATAAATCCATTACCAAACCCCTTTAGCAGCAAAAAAGGACTTAACCGAATGAAAGATCGTTTGTTTACAGGTATCGTTTGGTCGTTAGGCATTCTGATTATCGCATTCATCTTTGGCCTCCTCTATTTAATATTGCAAGATGGTTTGCCAAAAATAACGTGGGATTTCATCTTCGGTTTACCGAGTGAAATTGATGAAGGCGGCGGGATCGGCCCAACATTGCTAAACTCCTTCTATATTTTGTTCATTTCTTTGCTGATTTCTATCCCGCTCGGAATGGCAGCAGGTATCTATTTGGCGGAATTTGCGCCTGACAATAGGCTGATCGGCTTCATACGTATTTGTGTAGAAGGACTCGCTTCTGTGCCGTCTATCATTTTCGGCTTGTTCGGAATTGCCCTATTCGTCGAATATTTCGAGATTGGCTTGACCATTCTTGGCGGTGCGGTCAGCCTAGCTTTTCTCAATTTACCTGTTCTAACTCGTGTAACCGAGGAATCGATTCGCTCCGTACCGAAGGAGCTGAAGAGCGCCTCATTCGCACTTGGAGGTACACACTTGCAGACGATTACACGCACACTTATTCCTGCTGCACTTAATGGTATTATTACGGGAATTTGCCTAGTTGCCGGTCGCGCATTCGGTGAAAGTGCGGTAATCATTCTGACAGCAGGCGTGACGACATCCGGTGAGATGTGGGATTTTAGCCTATTCTCTCCCGGTGCCACTCTGGCTGTTCACCTCTGGTACGTGCAGTCCGAGGCCATTGTCGGCGACGCGCAGGAAATTGCGCAAAAAGCTGCTGCTGTGCTCGTATTTGTCGTACTGCTAATTAATTTAGTTTTCCGCATCCCATTATGGATGAATTCCCGCCGTACGAAACGGTCTTAGAACATGAAAAGCAGAACCAAATACCAGATAAAAATGCCTCCAGCTCCCCTCTTTCGATTGGGACTGGGGCTTCTTTACGTGGAAATACTGTAAAAAAGTTCCCAATTGCAAATCGCTTACGTTATACTTAATGGAATGGATGATGACTATAGTAAAGGCGGTGGGGTCACTATGCCCAATTTACCTAAGCTTACAATTCCAAGATCGAATCTTGAAAAATGGCATGATGGGATAGCAATTATACTCATTTGTTTATCCTGTAAATTTTTAATTGATGATTGGTCTGAGCTTCCACAAACGATTGCGATTCATTTCAATGGCAGAGGTGAAGCCGACGGCTGGGGAAGTAAAGCAGCACTGATCATTTTACCGATAATTACATTAATTATGTATATTGGACTTACTCTTTTACGCAAAATTCCTCATCAATTCAATTATATGACCACGATAACTGAAGAAAACGCACCTTACCAATATAAGACGTCCATTCAGATGCTGAGCTGGATCAAGTTTGAAATCGTTGTATTATTCACTTACGTGCAATGGGCTACCATCCAAAATGCATCCGGAGGTTCCTCTTCGCTTGGCGTATGGCTGCTTCCTGTTGCCTTGGTCATTATATTTGGTACAGTTGTCATTTCTGTGATCAAATTAAAAAAATAAACCTGCTGCGGCGTTCTACCATATAGTAGTTTCCATCTGGATAACTTTTTCTGATAGAATGAATAACACAGGCTATCTATCGGAGGTTAAGATTTTGGACTACATTATATTGGACATTGAATTTAACGGACGTAAATTTGCAAGTGATTTACCGATGGAGGTTATTGAAATTGGCGCGGTTCGTCTAAATAACTCGCTTGAGCAGGTAGATGAATTTTCCGCATTAATCAAACCGATTTATTTCTCCAAACTGAACAGCTTCATACGGAAAAAAACCGGCATTCCGCAAGAAGACATTGATGTAGCGAGCCGCTTTCCTAAGGTCATTGGAGATTTCACGGCATGGCTGAACAAAAGCGATTCCTTCCTGCTGTTCACTTGGGGCGGCGAGGATTTGAAGCGAATCGTCTACGATACGCGGATGCATAAGCTGGATGACAGCTTCTGGATGGCTGCCGATTATTTCGACTTATTAAAGGGCTACATTCGCTATAAGAAAGTAACGAACGATGTCAGCGTTGAAGCTGCGCTCATCGATCTCGAAATAACAGCTGAAGGCTCGGCGCATCGGGCACTTGACGATGCACGTATGACGGCTGAAGTGTTCCGCAAAATTTTTGGCGAGCTGGATTTCGAGCTCAAGCAGCAGTTCAAGGATATGTACACGAATGCGAAAGAACGCAGAATGGTGAAGAACGCGATTCGCTCGATGAACGCGCAGAAGATCGTTCCTCAGTGGGAAGTTTTCGCTGAACGTTACTTAGCTGGGAAAGCCTCGTTCGAGGACGTACGGAAGGTCACGGAGCTGCAGCAATATTTTGACGCAGAGCTAGAGAAATTGGTGAAACCTTCAGCTGGACAAGCTGGATAACCTCTTGAAATCTTCATATTATTACGTTATAGAATAAACATTATAGAGCCCCCTTAGCCTTCCATTGCAGTTGCTGCGAATGGGCTCGGGGGGTTTATAAGTATGGGAGAAATTACAACTATGAATCGCAGCACGAAGTCTTTTGCCACGTATGAATTGCTATACATTATCGGTATCATCGCTATATCTTTTTCTTCTATTTTCGTACGTTGGTCTGATGCTGACGTAGCGGTCATCGCGATGTACCGACTGTATTTGACGAATCTCATTATGCTGCCCCTCGTCTGGAAATACCGCGCCGAATTGTTCCATCTCAGCGCAAAACAGTGGAGACTATTAACCCTCTCCGGTGTGATGCTGGGGCTGCATTTCTTATTATGGATGGCATCTCTGCGGCTCACGACGGTCGCAAGCTCTACCGTAATTTTAACGCTGGAGCCTGTTATGGTTATGCTTGCCTCCTATTGGCTGTTCAGCATCAAAGCAAACCGCATGATGATATGGGGTATGGGGATCGCGCTTATTGGCTCCATCGTCATTGCATCCGGAGATTTTTCTCTATCTAGAGATGCGCTAATCGGCGATGTTCTGTCCTTTCTAGGCGCGGCAGCAGTAGCTGTTCATATGCTGATCGGCAAGCAGCTGCGTAAGGATATGAGTGCATTTACTTATAACTTCTGGGTATTTGCGCTTGCTGCCACTTCACTAGCTGTCTACAACATCGTTCGCGGCAATTCCTTCACTGGCTACAGTCCGAAGGAATGGGGCATTTTCTTGCTGCTCGCGATTGTTCCGACGCTGTTCGGCCATTATTTGTTCAACTGGCTGCTGAAACATATGAGCGCGGCAGCTGTATCGATGGCTGTTCTCGGCGAGCCAGTCATCGCCTCCTTGCTCGCTTGGGCATTATTAAAGGAAGCGTTGACCGCTTATCAGATGGCAGCAGGCGTGTTAATTTTGTTCGGTGTTTGGCTCTTCATTCGTCATGGCAAGGAGTAGAGGGTAGGGGCTGATCCGGATGAGCTAATTTCTAGATCTATTTCTGTGATGTTTGCGCTTTTGAGGCTGATTCGCGGCCAGCGTGACGTGTTAAGTCTAGATTCTAGATCTATTTGTGCGGATTAGGCTTGTTTGGCGGATTTAGATCTAGTTTGTAGATCTATTCCTGTGACGTATGCGCTTTTGAGGCGGATTCGTGGACATTGCGACTTGTTAAGTCTAGTTTCTAGATCTATTTGTGCAGATTAGGCTTGTTTGGCGGATTTAGATCTAGTTTCTAGATCTATTTCTGTGACATATGCGCTTTTGAGGCGGATTCGCGGATATCGTGACGTGTTAAGTCTAGATTCTAGATCTATTTGTGCGGATTATGTTTGTTTGGCGGATTTAGATCTAGTTACTAGATCTATTCCCATGACGTTTGCGCTTTTGAGGCGGATTCGCGGCCAGCGTGACGTGTTAAGTCTAGATTCTAGATCTATTTGTGCAGATTGAGCCCGTTTGGCGGATTTAGATCTAGTTTCTAGATCTATTCCTGTTACGTTTGCGCTTTTGAGGCGGATTCGCGGATATTGCGACTTGTTAAGTCTAGTTTCTAGATCTATTTGTGCAAATTTGGCATGTTTGGCGGATTTAGATCTAGTTACTAGATCTATTCCTGTGACTTTTGAGCTTTTGAGGCGGATTCGCGGCCAGCGTGACGTGTTAAGTCTAGTTTCTAGATCTATTTGTGCAGATTGAGCCCGTTTGGCGGATTTAGATCTAGTTTCTAGATCTATTCCTGTTACGTTTGCGCTTTTGAGGCGGATTCGCGGATAGTGCGACTTGTTAAGTCTAGTTTCTAGATCTATTTGTGCAAATTTGGCTTGTTTGGCGGATTTAGATCTAGTTTCTAGATCTATTCCCGTGACTTTTGCGCTTTTGAGGCGGATTCGTGGACATTGCGACTTGTTAAGTCAAGTTTCTAGATCTATTTGTGAAGATTAGGCTTGTTTGGAGTTGAGTCCATATAATTGTGTAAAATGAAAAACTTCATAAAAAGTAAGCCATGAAGTAAATACTCATCTAGAAGAAGTTTCCTAGACCATTCCAGAGGAGAGTATTTATTCATGGCTCAATATCAGGTTACACTAGATCATCAATTATTATACCAGTTGTTTATCGGAGATCATACTCCGAGCGGTAATCACCACTTTTGATAAGTTCTACTACTCTAGACATGTCATCCAGATCAGGCGCGTTGTAGTCTCTCCAAACCATACCCGACCAGCGCGATTCAATCTGAAGTCCGCCGTAATACTGGCTATTACGCGTTTTGATACCATTAGCAGCATATTTACGAACAATCTCATAGCCTTGTAAACTGCTGCGATACTCCTCTTCGCTATATTCAATGGTCGCAGTCACGATATATTTCCCGCCGCAAAAAATGATAGCGACAAAAAGCCGAGCCCTCACTAAGGAGAAGCTCGGCTTTCACATTTTCCATTAACAGTACCTTTATTTGCTTAATAGATTGTAAATAACTTTCGCACTTTCGGCACGTGTCATTTTGTCCTTCGGCACAAATGAATCGTTTTCTCTGCCTTGAATCAAACCTAGCTCTGCAGCAGACGCGACAGCAGCCTCGGCCCATTGGCTCATTTGGCTGCGATCTGTAAATGTCGCCCCCGCCTTCGCCGCAGCATCAACTGCTCCATTCCTTAGCTCATAAGCTCGCATAATCATGACAGCCATTTCCTCACGGCTTATCGTTTCGTTTGGCGCAAACTTATTGTCGCTGCGCCCTTTTACGATGCCGAGCTTACTTGCTGCTGCCACGTAAGCGGAGTACCATTTGTCCGCTCCAACATCGGTGAAACCAGACTTGCCTTCTACTTTCACGCCAAGTGCGCGAATAAGCATAGCAGCAAATTCAGCTCTCGTTACGTTCGATTGTGGTGCAAACTGTTTATTGTTGATACCCGACACAATATGCTTAGATGCCAACGATTTAATGGCTGTGGAAGCCCAGTGACTCGCTGGAACATCTATAAACGATTTATCGTATTCAAGAACAGCATACTTGCTGAAATGGAATACCTCCGCCGTAATTAGATCATCCTTCACTGTTCCTCCGACGTACTCAAGCTTGCCCTCATCACTTACATAATACACGCCAATGATGTCTTTGTTAGCATTTGCGTTGACCTTGAAGGTGAGTATGATTGGCTTATCGAATTTCTTAACCGTAATCACTTTACCATCCTTGGTCACGATGCTTAAACTGAATTCATAAACCAAGGAGCCCGCTTCCAAATTTACTTGAGCGTCCTCGATTAAGCCAATCAAATTGTTTGCATCGGCTGTCTTCATTGGTTTAGCTTCAAATAAAATACGTGAGCCTTCTGCATCACTTGCAGGTACGAGTCCTTGAATCGAAGCTAGCATTCCATGAGATAGCGTAATTTCCATTCCATTTGCATTCAGCTTTAAGTCATTTCCTGAAAGCAAAGCCGCTGCTGTGAGAGGCAATTGCACTTTGTTCTTCCCATCAGCAACTAGCACCGTTACCTGGCCATCTATGCCGCTGCGCAACGTGCTATCGCTAACCACTTGAACTTCAGTCACCTGAGGTGTGCTCACCGGCGTATTTGGCGTTGCTTCTGGCGTTGGCGATGCCGTTGCTGTTGGCGTCGGTGATGCCGTTGCTGTCGGCGTCGGCGATGCCGTTGCTGTTGGCGTCGGCGATGCCGTTGCTGTCGGCGTCGGCGATGCCGTTGCTGTTGGCGTCGGCGATGCCGTTGCTGTCGGCGTCGGCGATGCCGTTGCTGTTGGCGTCGGCGATGCCGTCGCTGTCGGCGTCGGCGATGCCGTTGCTGTCGGCGTCGGCGATGCCGTCGCTGTCGGCGTCGGCGATACCGTTGCTGTCGGCGTTGGCGATGCCGTTGCTGTCGGCGTTGGCGTTGGCGTTGGTTCCGTAGTTGGCGTCGGTGTCGGCACACTATCCGCAGCCTTGCTCAAAATAACCGTTCCGCCTTCGTTTCTGCCTGGCAACTCTATCGTCAGTTCACCGTCATTATTTACAGTATAAAGCGTTCCGCTATATTCATCTTTCACCGTAGAGCCAGCTGCGAAAGGAGCTTCAAGCGTAACGGACTTGCCTTCCGTGGCCGTGTTAATAACGGTCACGATGTTTACGCCGTCATACTGTTTGTCAAAAGCTAGATATCCTAATGCATCCGAGCCTGCAAGCTTGGTACGTGCGCCTTTCACGTACACCTTCGAGAACTTTGCCCGAATATTGAGCAGCTTCTCGTAATGATCATGCAGCGCTTGTTCTGCCGTTAACTGATCCCAAGGCATATCCGAACGATTCTCGCTGAACAATCCTGCGCTCATGTCCCGCGCATTTGCTCCCGACCGGCCAAGCTCCTCCCCATAATAAATAACAGGCTGACCTTTCGCCGTAATTTGTAGAGCTGCTGCGATTTTTAGTTTTCCTTTATCCCCATCTACGAAGTGAGTTAGGAAACCATCCTCGTCATGACTGCTTAGGAACTGCCCCATCGTAGTCGTGTTATCCAGCTTCGTCTCCCGTTCAGCTAAATAAGCATCAACTGCATCAATGCTCCCGTTCGCAAAATCTCTCGCTCTGTCATTAAAGCTGAAATCGAGTAAACTGTCCATTTGACCGCTGCGCAGCATGCCGCCGTCTCCGTCAATCGTACCGCCGAAATATTCTCCAATGAGCTTGAAGCCTGGATCGATTGTGGTCAGAGCATTTTTGAACGCTTTCCACGTCGTGCTTTCCACATGCTTAACGGTATCAACGCGGAAGAAATCGATTGTGTCGCCGCGGTCTGTTTTGGCACGCTCTAGCCAGCCCGCTTGCCATTCAATGATTTTCTCCCGTACTGCTGGGTCCTCCGTCTTGAAGTCTGGCAGATGATCTAGTTCTCCTTCAATCGGATTCGTGCTTGCTTGCACGCCATTCGTTCTCAGCATGCCCTCGAAGCGTGCTTTGTCCTCCGGTGTAATTCCTGGGCGGTTTTCATCCGCTTTTAAGCCGTAGCCGGTATGGTTGAGCACCACATCGACCATAATTTTGATGCCCTTGTCATGGGCTTTGTTAATCAATTCCTTAAACGTATCCATATCGCCAAGATGCTCGTCGAGCTTCGTGAAATCCTTCGCCCAGTAGCCATGGTAACCGTATTGCTTGCTGTTAAAATCTACGCCTTTGTTGAAATCGATATTATCCACTATCGGGGTAATCCAAAGTGTATTGATGCCAAGCTCCTGCAAATAATCCAGCTTGTCGATCATCCCTCTGAAATCGCCACCGTGATAAGCCTCCAGATGATCTCTATCCACATCTGCATTATTCTCCGGGTCGCCGTCCGCAAATCGATCAGTAAGCGCGAAGTAGATACGAGCCTCATCCCAATCAAAGTCCAGATCGCCAGCAAATGTTCTCGCCTTCACGGTAACCGAGCCCTTGTGCGTATGCTTGTTGCCATACTCGTCAATCAGTGTAATTGGGATCTCCTTTAAGCCCGCTGTAACCGTATCCTTCACAGCAATCGTTTGAGCGAACAGCTCGGTATCGAACGGAACCTTAGCTGAACCTCCTAATGCCGTTAAATCCATATACGCTTCAGCAAAAGCTACCTCTTCAGATGCCGATACCTGCAGCTTAAGTACAGCACTTTCATTGTACGAAATCGCTGATGGGCTAGTAGATGAAATCATCGTTATGACCGGCTTCCGATACGTAATGATAGACTTGTCATTAATCGTATTTTTCGGATCGGTGATTTCAACTTCCGCTTCATCCTTCTTCTTCACTAGGAAGGTATACTCGTACGTACCGCCTTCAACATTAGCAAGCGTATACGAAAACCACTCCTTAGACGCATCGTAGACCATTTCAAATTCCGTACCGTTCACCTTTACCTTAACTCCAGTTACATCACTAGAACGATCATTTTTAAATAAGTAGTCATCCCGATATAAGAATGTAATGCCTCCATCCTTTAGAACAGGTCCGTTAACGGCAGGCAAAATATCTGGTTTCATGACCATGCTTATAATATTTACCTTTGTAAAAGCTGCACCCGGCGCAATCGGAATTACCCGATCATCCGGAATATCCTGCTTCGCTGTATCCCAATTCGTTCCTTTGCGAAGCACGAAACCTACACTGGTCGCATCCTGCGAGATTTCCAGCATGACTGTAGCGATGCCATTTTCGACTTTATCAAAATTAATTTGGTCATTTTTCACTCCGGTGTTCCAGACCCACAAATTCCAATCTGTATAGTCCCGATCCGGACGAATGTAATTTAATTGGACATAACGCTTCGTCGATTCGGTCGTGACTTCAACCGCAGCACTCTCGGATTTTCCGCTATACGTAACCGTGATCGTTGCTTTACCCGCACGAACTGCCGTTACAAGGCCGCTCGATGTTACAGCAGCAGTTGCAGGCTTATCTGATGAATAAACCGCCCCGCTCGTTATTTTTCTCCTGCTGCCGTCACTATACTTGGCATAAACTTCCGTTTGATGTGTCGTTCCAACCTGCAGTGGATAGCTTGTGCGGTCCAGCTCAAGTCCCGTCAGCACTGCTGCTGATGCTTCCAGCTTAATAATGATCGCTGTCAGCGGCTCAAGCGTAATCGAACCCGCCGTCAACTCAAAGCCGGATGGATTGGAAACAGCAGTAATCCCTGCTTCATCATTATCCACAAGCACTGTGCCAGCAGTTAAATCCTCTGATAACGTAAGTGTTCTTGCTGTATTATCAGCATTCATAAATACATAATAATTTCCTGTGCCGTCTGTTGCTTTGTTTTTGTAGCCAATAACAATGTCGTTTGCCTTAATTTCCTCTGATTCAATAAGTGTAACGTTGGAATCAACCAAATCCTTGTCGCCTAAGCGGAAAGCATCCGTATTCTTTCTAAGCTCAATCAATCCTGCCGTATACTCCTTCGTCACATGATTAACTGGGTATTGCTCGGCGTTAGTTGCCTTCTGCCAATCGAACTTATTAATCGCATCGGATGAGTCATAGGAATCATGCACGAAATAACCAAACGATGTGCCAACTGCATCTGTTAGCTCATGATATTTGTGCTCCGGCTTGCCTTCTCCGAGCCACTGCTTCGTCCTGCCGTATTCTTGCCCTGCATGCAGGAAAGCCGTACCTTGCGAGGTTAGGATGAGCAGGTTGCCAAGCCGTACCCGCTTATGAATTTCGAGATCATTGGCCGCTATAGCCGGATCCTTCTTGATCGATTGGGCGATAACATCATATAGCGGCAGATTGTCATGCGCTTCAATATATTGCACCATGTCTCCTGGATCATCGGCAGGTGTATTGCCAGGCTGCCCCTTGATGTTATTCAGAATGGTAGCAACGCTTCTTGCTCCACCTGTTATAAATCTCGGCTCGCCCTCTGAGCCAAACCCGGATTTCAATTCATTTCGAATCTCATCGGAGAATACGCCGACGCTATCTGTTTTGTCCATCCATGCTTGATCCGCGCCTTTATCCTTCAAAGCAGGATCAGAAGCAGCTCCCCCGAACGTTTTCCAGCCTTCACCGATAAACAAAACATTCGGATTAATACTCGCTGCTGCATTGTACGCGTTCTGAACAGAATCATACGTGGCATCGCCCATCATATCCCAGCGCATACCGTCAATTTTGTATTCATCGAACCAATACTTAACGGAATCAACCATCAGCTTCTCCGCCATCTTGTGCGAGGTTGCCAGATTGTTGCCGAAACCGCCAATGTTATTGCCATTCGCATCTTGGAATGCATAGTAGTTAGGGACGATATCGTTTAAGAAGCTCGCTTTCGCCATATGGGTGTAGACGACATCAAGCACGACCCCCATACCTTCATCATGGATGGCATCAATGAGTCCCTTTAATTCCTTCACTCTCAGCTCAGGATCAGCTGCATCTTCCGAATAAGCGCCATCTGGAGAGAAGTAGCTGTGCGGATCATAACCCCAGTTATATTCATTGTCCATTGCTGAATACTCTAATTCTCTTGTGCCCATGCTCGCTTCGTCGCCATAATACCAAGCCATAACTGGAAGCAGCTGAATATGAGTAACGCCTAATGATTTAATATAAGTCAGCTTATCCTTGAACGCGCTGTAGGAGCCCCATCGTGCATTAAGATCATCAGCAATTGATGGATCAGACGTAAAGTCTCTAATATGCGCTTCCCAAATAATTGCGTCCTCTCGTTTCTCATAACCGTCAATTTGTGCAAAATTATAGTCTGCGGCAGGATCGGTTTCGCTGAGATCCACAATTGCAGCTTTGCCAACCGCATCGCCATCAGGGCCTGTTTCCCCTTTTGTATTTACTCTAAATTCAGCCATTGACTTCGCATACGGGTCGAGTACTTGTTTGGTAACACCGTCATTCGTCACTTCATATTGATAAAAATACCCCTTCAAATCGGTAATGCCTTTACCGGTTAGACCAGATGGCGCAATAGCTACCGTCCAAACGCCCTTGTCGCCTTTCACCAAATCTACACGGCCGACAAGCTCTGTATAATCATTTTTATCGTAGACATTGGCTGTGACAGAGCTTGCTTTGGGAGCCCATAGCTTCAATGTCACATTACCGGACTCGTAGCTTGCTCCAAGATCATTTCCTTCATAGTTGTACAATTCGTCAAGCATTCTCCAGCCTGAAGCTGCCAATACCGTTTTTCCTTGGTAAGTAATGCTCAGCGGTGCTTGATCCAATTGCATGTCAGCTGTGATAATTGCTGTTTTCTTATCTTCGTTTAACGTGACCTGATTAACCGTTACGGCTGTGCCGCTCTTATCGGTAACCTTGATCGCATTCTTCAATTCATCTGCTGCGAGGCCGTCCGTCATCGTAAACCCAAGCAGAATCTTGCTCTCAGATATGATCTCAGCGGAAACAAGTCCTGTCGGCAGCTCCCAGTAAGGAGACACATAGACGTTATCGTCGCCCTGCTTAATCCACAGCTGATTATAGCGATCGGCAAGACCGAAGGTGCGATTTCCTCCGTCTTTATCCGCATCGCCTAAGGCACGATTAACAACAAGAAAGCTGATTTTTTGCGCCTTCTCTTGGAGTGGAATATCCACATAGCTGCCATAACGGTCTACATGTTCAGCTGTAAACGCTGATGCGCCAGCTGGCCAGTTTGTTGATGGTGTCGCCACCTGATCCCACAGCCAAAGCCCGTAATTACTCTGTTTTTTATCGTCTCTAACGTAATGAATACGGACCGTATTCATTGGAAGCTCCACTGGCTCGTAATAAGATACTTTATCAGAGTTTTCCTTAATCCAAATCTCATTCACTGCGGGGGAACTTATAGCTACTGCTTTATCTCCGCCATCCTTCGTACCATCAGATCGATTAACGATCAATAAGCCTACTTTTTTGGCATTCGGGGAAAGCGGAACATCTACATAAGCGCCGTAGCTGTCTCTCTTATCATCTGGGAAAGCGGTTGCGCCAAGCGGCCAACCCGTTGATGGGGCTGCAACGTTGTCCCATGTCCAAATTCCTTGATTCTCATAAAGGGCATCGGCTCGGTTATAGTGGACGCGAAGATGGTCTGCCGGCACCGGATCTGCATTCGGATTTGGTTCTGTCGGCGTCTCATATATTGCAGACACCTCATTCGTTTTGGCATTGTATTTGAAGGTAACTGCTAAATTTGCGGGAAGTGTAAGTGCGTAGTTCGATGGTGGATAAGCTTGATCATCCCAAGTCGAACCCCTTACAATTTTGAACTCATAATTTCCTTGGGGTACGTCCTTGATAGTGGTATACATATCATCAAAATCAGAGTCTCTGAGTAAGGAGAGTGCCGAATCTGGAGCCCAATCCTTCGTATCTCCAATTTCAGTTTGCAAGTTCCCTACGATTCGAGGGAGCTTATTGCTTGCTAGCGGGGTGTAGTAGGTAGAGTCTGCGATTTTATGTGTAGTGTGGTTATAATAAAAAGTAATTTTCGTTGTTTCAGCGAGGGTCAGCTTAATGTTGCCCCCGTTATCCACGCCGTTCGGATTCGTATAATTTCCAAAGCCATAGCTTTCCTTCCACTCTCCATCAAGAGCTACCTTATATTCATAAGTGCCTGCTGGCAACGAGCCGGTAAAGCTATAATAGCCTCCGCCATTGTCGACCATCTTCGTTGCCTTAGCCGCAGGATCCCAGTCGCTGCTGTGACCAAGCACGGATTGCAAGCTGCCGACAAGAACAACCTGCGTTGGTGCCGCGGCATTCGTCTGGAGCGGTACACCTCCCACAATGGACCAAATCATCGCTACAATAAGCATCATAGACAGCATTTTGTTTCGTTTTAAAGCAAAGCTCATTTGGATGGACCTCCTCAAGTATCATAAATAATCGTCTACATGATAATAAAAGAATCCTTCAAGCTCCCCTGCTTCCTCTGAATCAACACCTCCTGACATCTGTGTAAACCGTTTCAACATGAATGCAACCGTTTGCATTAAAGGCATAAAAAGTGCAAACTTTTAATCATTTCTCTTATCTCTGGTGTTTTAACTAAAAAAGAGGAATGAAAGCGTTTGCTAATTCTCATATTAATACTCGAATTAATGGAATGTCAATCGTTTTTATCGGTTTGTCCTCGTTTCGACAGGTGCTTTCACCTTTTTCACCCGGAATGACAACGTTTGCACAATAGTTGCACAACGTTCCTGTTCCGCTGAGGCTTAATTCTTCAGAACGAAAATAAAGGGCATTATCCTCCGTGATTATTTCCACGACTGGTAATGCCCGCCTAGCATATAGATGATTCTCATCTTTATTTCTTGCTGCTTCGCATGCCAGCGACGACCTTCAGCTGACCTTGATTGCCTTCAACAAATTGATGATATTCAGCGGATTCCATAGGGATAAGCGCAAGCTTTCCTGCTTCATTGAAATGGATGCCCCAGCCATATTTCTTCGGAAGCATCGAAGCGCGAAGACATGCTTTCGGCTTCGCAAAAAATTCATTTCGAATTTCCTCTTTTCTTTCTTCCAGCTCCTCTGATGCAAATTCCTTATGACGAATATGTACCTCAAACATCAGTTCTTCCTGTGTATAGCCGTAAGGCTGTCCCGCAGCCAGCTCATATTCGAGGCTCGGCTTTGTCCGTCCGCCCTTCTTGTCAGGCGGCACCGTTCCAACCTCCACGGGGCAATCTGACGAAACTGTTATAAACGTATTACAGTAATTAAAGTTCACAGCTAGCCTCCTCCCCTCACTAAAAACATATATTCCCATTATAACCAAACGTAATCCCTTATCAATATTTTGTGTGTTAATATACAAATAGCAGAACTATCTGAGCTGCTTACTGGGTGGAGCTCATCGCTTTTATGATAAAATTTTATTGCAACACTTTCATTGCGTTTCCTGTTGTTAGCCCTTTAGTTATGTGGAAGTTCATCTAACTACCTGTTAAGATGTGATTATCGTAAGGAGGGTTTCGGAATGAACTCATTAACAATAGAAGATATCGAACTAATCGTTCAAGAGCAGAAGGCTTTCTTCGATACAGGGCAGACCAAGGATGTACGGTTTCGGCTGAATCAACTGCATTTGTTAAAGCAAGCCATTCATCGCTATGAGCAGCAAATCGTCGATGCTCTATACCAGGATCTACGCAAAAGTGAATTAGAAACTCAGATGACCGAAATTATAATCGTGACAAACAGTATAAGTCATACCATAAAGCATCTCAAAAACTGGGTGAAACCGCAAAAGGTAAAAACCCCGATTTATTTGTTTCCATCAACTAGCCGTATTTTGAAAGAGCCCTACGGTACAGCCTTAATTGTCGGTCCATTCAATTATCCCTTTCAGCTTGTCATTGAGCCGCTTATCGGTGCTATCGCCGCTGGAAATTGTGCCATCTTAAAACCATCCGAAAGCACACCTCATATTTCCGCATTACTTAACAAAATCATAAGCGAGACGTTCGATAAAGCATACATCAGAGTGATTGAAGGCGAGAAGGATACAACGGCATCACTTATCCATGCGCCGGTTGATTATATTTTTTTCACTGGCAGCATTGCCGTTGGCAAAATCGTTATGGAAGCCGCTGCTAAGAGACTTACCCCTGTCACACTTGAACTTGGAGGCAAAAGCCCCGTCATTGTTGACTCTACCGCGAATCTGGAGATAGCTGCCAAACGGATCATGTGGGGCAAATTGATGAATACGGGCCAAACCTGTATTTCACCCGACTATGTGCTTGCTCATTCGGATATTAAGGAACTGCTCGTATTAAAAATGAAGGAAGTCATTCATGACTTTTACGGATCTGATATCCAAAGCAACAAAGATTATGGACGAATCGTCAATCAACGTCAATTTGACCGTCTCGCTTCTATTTTGGAGAAGGATCAGGCCAGCATTATTTGTGGAGGAGGCTCCGACCGAGCGGATCTCTATATCGAACCGACGATACTAGACGGCATCTCATGGGATAGCGCATCGATGTCAGAGGAGCTATTCGGTCCTATTCTGCCTATCATGGAATATCGAGACATTAATGAGGTGATTCGCAGCATTAACGCTCGCCCAAAACCGCTGTCCCTCTACCTCTTCACAGAGAGCAAGAAACTTGCGCATCATGTCATGAACCGAGTTTCCTTCGGCGGCGGCTGCATTAACGATACCATTATGCACGCCTCTAGTCCCTATCTTCCATTCGGCGGAGTAGGCAGCTCCGGCATCGGCGCCTATCATGGCAAGCACAGCTTCGATTTGTTCTCGCATCAGAAGAGCATTTTGAAGAAAAGCACCAAGCTTGAGCTTGGCCTTGTATTCCCGCCTTATGCAGGCAAATTATCAAAAATCAAGAAGCTGCTGAAATAAAGCAGCTTTTTTTTGTTGTTTTGGAGGAAGTTAGTTTTATACAAGTAACACTTAGTTTCGTGTATGTAGCATCAGTCTGACTTCTCATATAATCGGTGTATCACCAAAACCTTAGGAGGCATCAACCATATGAATCAATCACCACTACTGCTAACTGACGAGCAAATGCGTAAGTTCATTACAGATGGCGTTCTTATATTAAAAACAGACTTCCCTGAATCCTTCCATCAAGCGATGACCGCCGAACTTGGAAAAGTATATGACGAGGAAGGAAATCCCGGCAATAACCTGCTGCCGCGCATTCGAGAAATTCAACAGATGTTCGACAGCCCTGTGATTACAGGAGCATTAACAAGCGTGCTGGGACCGAACTATATGCTTCATGCTCATAGGCACGGTCATTATAATGCACAGCCCGTTGCCGGTGGCTGGCATAAGGACAGCTACTGGGGCTACTCGCGTATGCGCAATCACCACCCATGGTGGGCAATGATTATGTATTTCCCGCAAAATACGCCGATTGAGCTTGGACCTACAAGTGTTCTGCCCGGCTCACATAATTACGAGTCACGCACTTTCGGCTCTGACGAGGTCGCTGGAGAAGCTTATGCGAGCGGTGAAGCAGGTACATTCGCACTTATCCACTACGACATTTGGCATCGCTCAACAGCAAATATTTTAGGCAGTCCACGTTATATGCTGAAGTTTGAATTCATGCGCACGGAGGCTCCTGTTCGTCCATCTTGGAATAATCAGTCCTCTGAATGGACGGAACCATCCGACCTCGCACTGCCGATTGCAAACCATGATGTGATGTGGGAAGAAACGTGGAATTGGCTATCGGGCAAATTAGCAAGTCTTGCAAACTCGGAAGCAGCAGACGAGCAAAAAATAGCAGAACTAGCATCCGCCTTGGAGGATACCTTTGAACCAACTGCCTTGAATGCGGCTTATGATCTTGCAAAATGTGGCGCTCAAGGGGTAACGACACTGCTTGCAGGACTTCATCATGAGCGACTAGACGTATCGCGCACGTCCGCTTATGGACTCTCCATTGCTGGCTTAGAAGCAGTGAACGGGTTAATCGATGCACTTGAGGATGACCGTCCAGAGACTGTTAAGCATGCTGTATTCGCACTTGGCGAGCTGCGCAGCCTTGCTGAATCCGCACTTCCAAAGCTTATTGGTCTGCTAGCTCATCAAGAAGCAGCGGTACGTTACGCAGTCGTTGACGCATTGGGTATATTAACAAACACATCGGAAGCCGCGGTTGAAGCCTTAATTGCCTGCTTAACCGATACGGATGTGCAAGTGCGATTTACAGCTGGACTTTCTTTATCCCGCATGGGAACTTCAGCTGCAGCAGCCGTCCCTGCTCTATCGGCAGCGCTAGAAGATGAGAACCGTTACGTTCGGGCACACGCGTTAGAAGCACTCCGCTATATCGGCACGGATGAAGCGAAGGATATTCTAATCAAATCGCTCTTTAATTCCCGCTGGTGTACGACTACCACACCTGCGAACAGCTTTTACCCTTGATTCCACTAGCGTAATGAAATAACCAAAAGGACAGCGAGTCGCTCGCTGTCCTTTCTCTCTGGCGTCATTTCGAAGAAAGCTCACGAAATTCACTCGGTGACAAAGCCATATACTCTTTAAACAAACGAGAGAAATAAGTAGCGTCCATACCAAGAGATTCTGCAATCGCTGAAATGGTAAGAGACGTAAATCCAAGCAGCTGTCTCGCCTTGTCCATACGCTTGCGGTTCACATATTGAATGGGTGAGAGCCCCGTCGTATTTTTAAACATACGAATAAAATAATTAGGGTGAAAATGTACAAGCTGTGCGAGTGTATCTACCGAAATATTCTCGGACAGATGCTCCTCAATATACGTAAGCACGACATTCAGCTTCTCAAATGAGCTGGTCGATGGCGTGTTGATTGTCACTTGATCCGCCTGCTCCAGCAGCAGCGCCATCACCTCAAGAAACGCGGACTGTACATGCAGTTCGGACGTCCAGTCTCCACTCTTATGATGCTGAATAAGACGTTCGAATTTCTCCTTCAATTCCGCATGATCGGATACCGCTATAATAACGGGCACTTCCAGCAGCTGAAAAAGGTTGAAATTATCCAATTTCGCAGTGAAATGACACCAGTATTTGCCGAATGTATTGTCATTAATCGTACCATAGGATTGCACCGCATCAGCAGGAAGCAAGCACAGGTCGCCAGGCTTCGGATAGAAGGTTTGGTTGCCGACCTTAATATAACCCTCGCCCTCCTGAATATAATAAAGCTTGTTCACATCCGTCGTATAATTATCGTCATTCCATGAAAGAGGCACCTTCGTATACTCTGCTACGGTAACATGCAATTGCAAACCGCTCATGTATGACTTCCAAAATGTACTCTTGCTTGCGTTCACGTTATTCCCGCCTTCCAAGGCTGCTATTATTCTACAATAATAGCACAAAAAAAAGAGGCAGTATCCATCTGCCCCTTCCATTTCTCACACTTTATTAACTTCGGATTGCGTGATTCCGAGCTTCACCCATTGTGCAACATTAACCGTCCGCTTAGCTTGATATTCAACCGCTGCTTTTACGTCCTCAACCATTTTCCCGCCTTGTACCGTAACGCTTGTCCCATACGGATTGCCGCCAGCTTCAAACGTAACAGGACTTGAATAACCAGGTGCAGCTACTATCGCTCCCCAATGATACATAGAGGTATATAATCCAAGAATCGTTTGCTCTTGACCGCCATGGGCGTTCTGAGCAGAAGTCATTCCGCTTACTACTTTATTGACCAGCTTGCCGTTAAACCATAATGATCCTGTCGAATCTAAAAACTGCTTAACAGGACCGGGAATACCGCCAAAACGAGAAGGAATACTGAATATAATGGCATCTGCCCATTCCAGATCCTTGTAGGTAACCTCAGGAATATGTTGCGTAGCTGCAACATGGGATCGCCAAATAGGGTTCGCTTGAATGGCATCCTCCGTCGCAAGCTCAGGCGTCTTCAATATTCTGACCTCGGCTCCAGCTGCCCTGCCGCCTTCTACAGCCCATTGCGCCATTTGATAATTCGTTCCTGTTACGCTGTAATAAATAATAGCAAGATTAATCGTTGTCATTTCCTTCATCCCCTTAACTATTTATGATGTATACGGTCATCTTCAAACTCGTCTTTACTTCTCGCCAAGCTCTTCTGCACCAAGGCCAATGGTCTTTAGCAGAACAATGAGCTTCTCTTTATCCTCATTGCTCACGAAGCCCAAATTTTTTGTAATAACATTCGCATGCTTGGGGAAAATATCATCAAACAGCATTTGCCCTGTTTCGGTAAGCTGGACGTTCCAGCCTCTGCGATCCGCCACGTTTGGCTCCCGCCTAACATATCCTTTTTTCTCAAGCTTATCGATGACGTAAGTAATACTTCCGCTTGGTATAGCG
This sequence comes from Paenibacillus sp. J22P15, assembly GCF_056269345.1. NCBI lineage: Bacteria > Bacillati > Bacillota > Bacilli > Caryophanales > Paenibacillaceae > Paenibacillus > Paenibacillus sp. J22P15. Next base: position 47,894 of record NZ_JBWDNT010000007.1, on the reverse strand, counting down.
AATTTTTCACTTATTTTCTGAATAGGCTGAGGCCCTTTGCTATATAACAGCTCCAGAATCATAAAATGCTCCTGACTAATGCCATGCCCTTCAATATCCTTACGCACATTGTCTGCAACCGCCTTCGATGCTTTGAGCCAAATACGAAATAGTCTTAAATCGAGTTGACTCTGCTCATCTGGTTGGAACAGAATAAAAAAATCCTAGCATTAGGATAATTCCGTGTCAATCTACTCTTTTTGCAACAAATAGACCGAACCGTTATCCTTTTTCACACTTGACTAAAATCAATTTTTCTATTATCTTTAATTTAAGATTCTTTATACAAAGCGTTTCGCACAGCAAAAAATATTACATTATGTCTCCCACCTTATGCAGCAGCTGTACAACATAAATAATAATGACAAAGGAGTGTTTTCGCATGACAAACAAATATCGGGCAATTGAGGGGATTTTTCATGGAGCGCCATTCCACATGGTAGGCGATGGCTTCCGGGTGTCGAATTTCTTTCCGTCAGGCACCAACTTCGGGCAACGGTTCAGCCCATTTATTCTCATGGATTATAATGCACCTTATAACTTCCCGCCGAGCTTACAAGTGAAAGGTGTCGGCGCACATCCGCATAGAGGATTCGAGACCGTATCTATCGCTTACGACGGTTATGTCGAGCATTATGACAACCACGGCAATCACGGCATTATTGGACCTGGGGATGTACAGTGGATGACCGCAGGCTCTGGTTTATTGCACAAGGAGCATCACGAGAGTGAATTTTCTAAACGCGGCGGAATCTTTCATTTTATTCAACTTTGGGTGAACCTTCCCCGGGCCGACAAAATGCATCCTCCTAGATATCAGGAATTGTTAAAAGAGAATATGGGACACGTAGATCTGCCAGACCATGGCGGTTCGGTACGAATTATTGCTGGTGATTACAACGGTGTTCAGGGCCCTGCTCAAACTTTTACACCGATTCATTTGTTTGATATTAATTTCAAAGCAAACGGCAAAGCACAGTTCGAGCTCCCTTCTACCTTTAACACAGCAGCGCTGGTTCTTAGAGGAAGCGCCATAATTAACGAAGGAAAAATCGCCGAGGAAGGCAGCTTTGTTCTCTTCGAGAATAGTTCAGGGGCCATTTCTATTGAAGGGCAAACCGACGATACACTAGTCATCGTGCTGAGCGGCGAACCGATTGATGAGCCTATTTTTCAACATGGACCATTTGTTATGAACAGCTACGAAGAGATTGTTGAGGCGTTCAAAGATTTTCAAGACGGCAAGATGGGAAGCACCAATTTTTAATTAAAAATCGAGTAATCAGGACCAGTTGAAGCCGCATGCTTCGCTGGTCTTTTTGATCATTCGTTTGAATTAGGTAGAAATCCGCTTCTAATAATATGATAAACTAGTATGTAAATGATTGAAAACGTAAGGAGATAAATGATGATCAAGCTGGTGTCATGGAACGTAAATGGTATAAGAGCCTGCGTAACCAAAGGGTTTAATGATTATTTCAAAGAAACGAATGCGGATATCTTTTGTCTGCAGGAGACGAAGCTGCAAGAAGGGCAAATTAATATGGAGCTTGGCGAGGAATACTCGCAATATTGGAATTATGCGATAAAGAAGGGTTACTCCGGTACGGCTGTTTTCACAAAAATAAAACCGATCTCCGTACATTATGGCATTGAGGAAAACTCGGAGCCTGAGGGACGAGTCATTACACTAGAATTTGAAAGCTTCTATTTGGTTACTGTCTACACGCCTAATGCAAAGCGCGACTTAACGAGATTGGATTATCGAATGGAATGGGAAGATCGCTTCCGCAACTATCTTAAGCAGCTTGATGCGGTTAAGCCGGTCATTGTATGCGGTGATTTAAACGTAGCGCATCAGGAAATTGATCTCAAGCATCCGAAGCCTAATCTCGGCAACTCTGGCTTTACGCTTGAAGAGCGGGGCAAGATGACTGAGCTGCTAACAAGCGGCTTCCTTGATACGTTCAGACATTTGTACCCGGATCGTCCAGATGTGTACAGCTGGTGGTCCTACATGGCGAAGGTACGTGAGCGGAATGTGGGCTGGCGTATCGACTATTTCTTAATCTCATCGAGACTGAGCCCCATGCTCATTGACGCACAAATTGATACTCATATCATGGGAAGCGATCATTGCCCTGTCCTTCTAACTATGGAAGATATCCAAGCATAACGCAGACATACGTACATTCACTCAAAAAGGCGGACGACACTCAGGGATGAGCGTTGTCCGCCTTTCGACTAATTAAGTAGGGAGTATTTCCTTCGAAGCATTTTTGTCTCGTAAAATGTTGAGTGCCCGCTCCATCTTATCGATATAAGCCGGTTCATTCCCTGAGCACATAAATTTCACATCTCCGCTTCCGCCGCCGCCGCCGCGTATTCCATAACGGCTCAGCAATGCAGACAGACGCTTCACTGTCCCTACATTGCCATCCACGATCTCGATATGATCCGGCAGCATATCCTTCAATATATCCTTATAGAAAGGGTAATGCGTACAGCCCAGCACGATGATGCCGTAATCATTCATATCAAAATCTGCAAGCTTAGCCTGAAAATATTGTTCCATAACTTCCTTATCGAATTGCAGCGCCTCACAATAATGAACAAGCTCAGGCAGAGGAAGCGAATCCACGATCCCCATTTCATCCACGCGAGATACGAGAGCATAATATTTGGGAAGCTGCAGCGTTAATGGTGTTGCGAACACGAGCACCCTTTTGCCCGTTGCACGGTTCATTTCTACTGCTGGCTTGACCGCAGGCTCCATACCGACAATAGGTAGAGAATAATGCTCTCTTAATTCATTTATCGCAATACTGGTTGCAGTATTGCAAGCGATGACTAACGCATCAATACCCTCTTCCATCATTAGACCAACCGTTTGGAAAATGTACTTCTTTACGTCCTCTTCTGGTTTCGTACCGTAGGGAACATGAAGCGTGTCCGCCATATAAAGAAAATCCTTGTCAGGAAGCCTTTGGATGGCTTCCGCTAGTACGGTAAGCCCGCCAATTCCTGAATCAAAAAAACCAATTCTCATGTCTCATCGATTCCTTACGTTTATTGGAATAGAATAATCGGATGTTGCTATATCCATATTAACTCATTGGCTCCATCCATAAAAGCTTATAATTACATCTAGACCAAAAAAGCGCCTCTAGTCCTGGTGGGACAAGGGGCGCTCTATCTATTTCTATGGCGCTCGCTTCGGAAGCAGATTAACATAATCGTCCGAAAGCTTCATGAGCTCCAGTATATAATCATAGTCCCCGCGATATTTGGAGAAATCAGCTACTGGCTTTTTCGTTCTAATATCGATAGCTGTACCGTCCTCAAAGCCTTTGCCTGGTATAAACATAATATCGTTGTTGAAAAAAGAGCCTGTCGGTAAATAATATCTCACACCTATCACATTCTGAGAACTATTAAGCAGATCACGGCCGAATGTCGTATACCCTTTATCCGTCAGCGATATACCTAGCAGGTTAGTAAGGGTCGGCATAATATCCACTTGCCCGCCTACCAGATCGATCACTTTGGCATCTGCGCCTGGCACATGAACAATGAGTGGAATATTGAACCGGCTAATTTGCTCGTCATATACAATGCCCAGCTGCTCGCTAACCCATGCCGGGTCATTATCTGTCGTCTGCAAGCCGGAGTGATCACCGTAAGCGACCAATATCGTATTTTCCCATAGTCCGCTCGTTTTGAGTCCCTCAATAAAACGGCCGATTTCATAGTCGGTATAATTTAATGCTGTCAAATAATCACCTAATTGCGTTCCTTCTAGATTATCCGGCATCGTAATGTGCTGAAGCTCTGCTGGAACCTTGAACGGGTGATGGCTTGAGGTGGTTACAAATTGGGCGTAGAAAGGTATTCCTTGCTGCTCCAGCACCTGTAAATTCTCTAGTCCAACCTTGTAGAGCTCCTCATCTGAAGCTCCAAAGGAATTAAAATGATCATTTTGGAAAGAAGGCTTATCATAGTATGTCGTAAATCCGAGAGCAGGATACATCCGGTTCCGATCCCAAAAAGTCACATCATTAATATGAAACGTGTTGGACTCATATCCGATATCGCCAAGCAGTCTCGGGAGACTCGGCAGAACTCGGTCGCCGTAACCTGTAGACATCGCTTTTGCGCCGGTCGGATAGATGGATGTATTCGACATAAATTCGGCATCCGATGTATTGCCTTGCCCGATTTGATGGAATACATGAGGAAAGTAGAAGCTTTCCTTAGCCAGCTCATTTAGCACCGGTGTTACCGCCTGACCGCCGACAGAGAGGTTGATTGCAAAATTTTGAAACGCCTCCATCTGAATAACGATCACATTTTTCCCTTTGGCGAATCCGTAATAATTAGGCGTACCCGCAGCTACAGTATTTCCAGCTTGGTCGTAATAGGAGGATTTCAGCTCCACTGCGCTAGCCGCTGTCGCTTCCACATTCCCGTTCTTAAGCGCAGTCTGTTCTTTACTTGCCTTGATCGCTGCCGCTGCCTGATAATCGATAAAGCCTAAGCTCTCTGCCTGCACAATTTCATTAGGGATCGAGCTCGCTGACCAAATGTAACCACCCGAGACAGCGATGCACAATACAGCTGCAATCGCTGTGAATAACGGTCTTGCGACCCGCTCGCGTCCCTCACTTCGAGTCCCTCTACTGCGCTTAACTGCGTATAACATCACGAGCAAGGCGACATCTAGAAAATAGATATAATAAGAAGGTAAAATTATGGAATCTACACTTGTACGAATTTGCAGCACTTGGTCAAGCCCTGACAACGCAGAGTAGGTAGGCACTGTTCCGTAATAGCTAAAGTAAACCGTTGAAGCAAATAAAAGCAAAGAAATCACTGCATTTACGATTCCAAGTACGGTTCCTCTCCATCTGGCCGAGGATATCAGCTCAAATAGAAGCAGCAAAGCAAGCACAGCCGCCGCATCCGGCAGCAAGTATAATACCTGAATGCTATCGAAGACAAAATAGCGAAACAGAATCATTTTTAACATCATCAGAATGAATATAACGAAAAACAGTGATCTGTCGTAACGTTTAGGGAAAAACTGCAAGACTCTCACTCCTTAATATCTCTATCATTGCTATCAAATTGAAAAGAACCGTCATCACATGACGGCTCATCTAAACTTTAATGTTAAGGTAATATGAAGGCAAATGCAACGGCTAATAAATAGCAGACTTCACCTATGCAGCTATGCAGCTAATGCTAGAAACGCCCTTTATTTCGTTGAACGTCGACGCCATGCCAGAATAGCCACTAACGTTACAATGATCAGAAATACAAACGACCCTATAATGAGCGGCTGCTTTGAGGATTGGGTTGTATTCGGTATATGAGCAGTTTCTTCATTATAAGGCAATGTCCCTTCTGCGCTAAGAGAAATAGGGGCATAACCCTTCCCAAGTACTTTTATCTCATCTCCTGTTGAGGAGAGCGGTTGAGTAAATGAACATATTCCCGTTATAAGCTTTCCTGAACTTTCTTGTGCAGTCACGATATAGGAATTTCCCACATTGAAGCCTTCATACCCACAGCTTACAGAGCTCATCGCCGTATAAACTGCTGTCTGCTGCTTCAACTCCCCTTTCCAAACCGTTGATACCTCGAAGTCTACTTGGACCAGATCAGCAGTAGACATTGTTTTCTCCTGACGGGGCGGTGTAACCTTCTTAACCTTTCCTGCGAAGATGGTTGCGTTGAGAACATGCTCATCCTTAACCACATTCTCGATAGATGGCTTCTGAGAACAAGAGCATGCGAAGGCCGTTTTTGGCCTCGCTATAAGAACAGTGCTTAACAGCATTACTCCGCATAAAAAATAAAGCAACATTTTTTTCATCATCATAGTCACCTCGTAGTATAGACGGGTCGAAAATAATAAATGTTCCCTTATTTATGGGCGAATTCAAAATAACGTTTGGCTACTCAGCTGGCTATTTGCTCATTATATTGATATATTACCTAAAGTGAGCAAGCTTGATACAACGATAACGAGCTCCTTAGACTAAAGAACGCGCAGGTGACTATGATGATTGAGGTAAAGACTTCTAAGCTTAGCGATGGAGAGTTTAATAGAGGTGTATTTGCGAAGGTTGATATCGCAAAAGGCGTTATGTTCCATGAAGCACCGGTCATTCCTTTCCCGAATGAGGAGCATGAGCACATAGAGAAAACGATGCTTGCTGATTACGTGTTTGAGTATGGTGAACATCACACAGCTATCCTACTTGGGTACGGAATGTTGTTTAACCATTCCTATACGCCAAATGCCTACCATGATCTCGATTTTGACAATCATGTCGTCAACTTCTTTACTTACTCTGACGTAAAAGCAGGCGAAGAGCTTCTTATCAACTATAACGTCGATAACGATGATCCGATGTGGTTTGATCTGAAAGAGGATGAAGATACGGACGAGGATGCAAAAGAATAAGTAAGCAGTCCTTCACGAAAACGGCCCTGCAGGTCTAAGCCCGCATGGCCATTTTTGGATTATTATCGATCGCTAATTTCTTCAGCAGATTGTGGGCAAGGGAAAGCCAGCAGGTTTCTTTTGCTTTTTTTATTTTCAAGGTTCAACCAAACGGAGCAGGTCGAATGATTCTGGAGAAGCGCCAGCGGTCGCCTTTGTTCGCGGATTCCTTCCTCGGCCAATTCATTCCAGGAATCCACGAACAACAGCGCGCCGGATTATCAGAAATAGGTCTAGAAACTAGACCTATTTCCCTGAAAACGACCAATTCTACACAAATAGATCTAGAAATTAGATCTATTATGCTGCCCATTCCGCCAATGTGCCTCTAAAGCTACAGATTATCAGTAATAGGTCTAGAAACTAGACTTATTTCTCTGAAAACGACCAATTCTACACAAATAGATCTAGATTCTAGATCTATCATGCTGCCTATTCCGCCAATGCGCCTCTAAAGCGCCGGATTATCAGAAATAGGTCTAGAAACTAGACCTATTTCCCTGAAAACGACCAATTCTACACAAATAGATCTAGATTCTAGATCTATCATGCTGCCTATTCCGCCAATGTGCCTCTAAAGCGCCGGATTATCAGAAATAGGTCTAGAAACTAGACCTATTTCCCTGAAAACGACCAATTCTACACAAATAGATCTAGATTCTAGATCTATCATGCTGCCCATTCCGCCAATGTGCCTCTAAAGCGCCGGATTATCAGTTACCTCTACTTTAGGCACATCCTCTTTGTCTTTTCCTTAACAATTAGTAGTCTGCAGCATGTTAAAATTGGAACAAAGGTTCATAATAGCAGTAATCCTCGGTCTAATTATCAATAACAATGCTTTCTAATATCACATTAACCGGATTAGCGATCGTGTCGCCAACTGGGCATTTGCTCGTTAGAAATTTCACAAACTCTTCGATTCTTTCTTTCGGTGAATCAGTTTTGATTCGGAACGTGTAACGGATATCAGAGTAACCTGGGCGAACATCAGATTTATTGAAAAATCCGTCGAGATCAATGTCCCCTTCTACATCAACACTGAAGTCTTCGAGTTTAACATCAAACTTTGGTGCATAAACTCTAGCGACGATCGACTGACATGCTCCTAGTGAGGCAAGAAGCGCTTCAACAGGGTTCATGCCCGTATCTGTTCCACCTAAGCTTTTCGGTTCATCAATCGTTAGCTCGAACTGTCTGGACTTGGCTAAAACTTTAACTCCCTCTTGTAAATGAGCAGTTGCTTTAAAGGTTTGAACAGCCATATTAAATTCTCCTTTAGTTGCTTGGCCTTTTACTTGATACCCGCAAAAAAACCAACTTATTTACTTGGTATTATAAGTTCATTCATAAAATATGTCAATCAATTGCAAATCAAGTAAGTTATTAGCTAATCTCCCTATTCTTCGAATGACAGATTAGACGGACCATCCAACAGCTCGCTCTCCAGCTCCAGATTAGTCGTAGGAACACTATGGTCTACCTCTTCAAACTTGAAGCTATCTACCCACACATGTCCTTTTCCCATAAGCAGAACACCAATCGATATACTCGCACTGTTATCAGGAACATTCAATACGATAGCGTAATGATTCCACCCCGTGTCTCCGATAATCTTCCTATTATTCATGTTATCGAACTGTAAAATATCCTGCGCGTTATTATCTACCCTCATCCACAAGCCGCAGTAATCCTGTACCCCGCTTGTCTTAACAAAGCCTGAGAACCTCATTCGACGTCCAACAAACTTCTGAGCTTTAAATTGCTGCATCATCGTACCGAATTGTCCTGGCTCCTCTGCCATAATTGTCTTCAAATAACCTGACGCATTTCCTTGATGAACGATGCTGTGATCAACACCCATTTCATAGTTTTGAGGCTGACTTCCAGTTAGAAACCAATCTTTCACCGGTGAAGCTTGACCCATATAATCTCCTCCTATTGTCATATGTGTATGTGATGTAAATAATTTACGATAACGGCCCGGCGGCATGCTGTACATTTTCTTGAAGGCTCTTGTAAATGCTTCTTGGCTTTCAAAATGACAGTTCAGCGAAATATCAATGATGGATTCATCCGAGTTCAGAAGCAGTCTAGATGCAAAACAAAGTCGACGGCTTCGCAAATAATCCGCTATATTTATGCCTACTTCCTTCCGAAATAAACGGTGAAAATGATACGGTGAAAAACCAGCGTGTGCTGCTATATGCTCTAGTGTGATATCTTCCTGAAGATGGTTCTCCATGTATTGGATACTTTTTTGAATGATGTTGTAAGTACTCAAAGGTGCGCCTCCTTTGAGATTAGAATAGCAGATAATAGAGGGCTGTTTTTGATATTTTTTGCTAAACATACGGATCAAACGAACTGATCAACAAACGCAAAAAAGAGATTTTCTCGAAAGAAAATCTCTGTTGTTTACGTATTATAGGGTTTATTTAATTCCACAATCCTGCTTTTTCAAGTTTCTTCTTACCATTAAAAGCGAAGGTTATAGCTGCGATGTTTATCAATAACATGATACCAACAGCGTAGAGGATGGAGGTGTAGCTGCCTGTAATTTCGGCAATATAGCCATACGCCGGCAAAGCAACGATACCTGCAACCGCTAAACCAATAACAGCAGAAGCATAGATTTGACCGTATTCTTTTGTACCAAATACCATCGCGAAGATCGCTGTATTTTTGGCGCCAATCTTATCACTTAATACACCGAAAGCTAAGGCCCCTACTAACACACCTATAGACCAACCTCCCATTGCGAACGGAGCAACAAACTGGCCAAAGCTTCCTATAGCCGTAATAAAGAAGAAAAATAGAAGCAAGAAATAAAATGCGGAAGATTTTCTCGCTACACTTGCTGTAACGAGTTCATTCTTGATGCATGTGCATTGTTTACCAAAATATCTAGTTTGCCGTATTTGTCAGCAACTTGTTTAACGATACCAGCTAATTTATCATGCTCACCAAGGTTTGCTTGAATGAACATGGACTCAGGTGCAAACTCCTGCAGCTCCTTAATCGTTGCGTTACCAGCTTCTTCATTTAAGTCGATAATAACAACTGTAGCTCCTTCTTTAACGAAAGCTGTTGCCATTCCTTTACCGATTCCGCCAGCTGCACCTGTATAAACGAACGGCCAAGGATTCGAATCCTTGGCCGTTCGTTTTTCTAGATTTCTCACAGCGCATTACTTCGCTACAAACGGTTTATCCTGCGACACAGCAATCTGATATGAATACATATTTGTTCCATCTCCGATTGCAAAGTTGAGTATACGTTTATTAACTGGCACGATTACAGCTCGGTACAGCGTCGGGAATACTGGAACTTCCTCCACCATCAGCTGCTGCCATTCCTTATAAATGCCTTGTCGTACCTTTACATCAAATGCAGCTTTGGACACACCCGCTTTAAGCAGTTCATCCTGCTTGTCATTCGCATAACGCGAGAAGTTATAGAGTGCGTCGCGACCATACAAGCCCGCTGGATCAACGTCAATCCCTACTGCCCATGCCGCTTGGTAAACATCGACCTTCGGATCATCTTTGCCCGTATTGCCAACACGATCATAGAAAGTATTGAATTCTACCATTTCCAGCTGGACATTTAATCCGATTGCTTGCCATGATTGAACATAATATTGAGCGAGCGGCTGTGCTATATCCCCGCCTGTCATGGAGATGAAATTAATAACTAACTCACTTCCATCCGGGTTCGTACGGAATTTGCCATCCATCTTATATCCAGCATCATCCAAAATCTTCTTTGCCTGCTCTGGATCATACGCTAGACCTTTGCTCGTAGCATCATGATACTCTGGATGGGACGGTGGGATGAGTGTCGTCGCGTTCCAGCGTAAGCCATGATAGAATTTTTTGCCGACCTGATCGTTATCGACCGCATGCCACATCGCTTTCCGTAAATTCACATCACCCATTTTAGCTTTTTCATTCGGAACGACCTTACCACCCTTTTCATCCCACGTGCCTAGTTTAAAGCCAATGTAAGTATAAGCACGGTCGACGGCGCCTAAGTATTCAAGATTTGAAAGATTCGCGTTATCTGGATATTGATCAACCGGGAATGAATCGACAAGATCCACTCCGCCGCTTTCGAGCTGCTGGACAACGGTCGTTGGATTGATCACTTTCAGAACAACCCCATCCAAGGCAGGCTCTCCGCGCCAGTAATCCGGATTTTTCTCATACACGACAGATTCTCCAGGTACGATACTTTTCACTTTAAAAGGACCGAAGCCGATCGGTTTCTCACGCACCTCTGGAGAGGATGAAATCTTAGCGACATCCATATTGCCGAAAATATGTTTTGCTAACGGATACGTCCACACACCGCCGGTCAACAAGGAAGGCGTGGATTCCAGATACGTAATTTTGAGTTTTTTCTCACTGAGCACTTCAATACCCGAGATCGTTTTTGCTTTCCCGTCATGGTATTCCGTCATCCCTGCAATATTCATGAATGTGGCGTCATATCGAGGTCCATCATATTTCGGGTTACCAATGACTTCATGGGCAAATTGCCAATCTTCAGCTGTGACCGGCTTGCCGTCATGCCAGTTTACATTATCACGGATCGTAAACGTGAATGTTTTGCCATCCTCCGATACTTCATACGTCGCTGCCCCATCATTTGTGTATACATAACTCTTATCCCAAGTGAGCAGTCCCTCATCGAACCAACCTAGCACTTGGGAATCCGGGTCGCCCGAATAGAAGTTAAAATTCAGCGTTCCTTCGAATGGCGTATCCGATACAAGACCAAACGTAATCGTTCCTCCCTTAATTGCTGTCCCTTCATTCTTCTTCACATTACTGAAGTCTTCAATGGAATAGAGACCATCATCTGGAGCAGGCTTCTCGGTTTCAGCCGGAGACGGAGCTTGCGAAGCAGTCGGCTTCACCGCAGCATCAGTCGGGCTCGGTGTGTCTACTTTGTTCCCATTGTTAGATGAACAAGCTGCAAGAAAGACTAGAAATGCCAACATAAGCGGTAAAAGCAATGATCCTGAAAACATACTTTTCTTCTTCAACATCGATTTCCTCCCTTGTTATCCTTTTCTTTGCCTTGCATCCGTCGCTCGCTTAAGCGCTTGACCGACGTTATTTATACTCAACATCAGTACCAGAATCAGTAGCGATGCAGGTAACCATATCCACCATCTAATCTCTAGCGTTTGCGGGTCTCTAGCATAGCTGACCAGCGTACCCAAGCTAGGCATGCTCTCTGGGAAACCGAAGCCAAGGAACGAGAGCCCGGACTCTAGCCCAATATTCGCCGCTAAGTTCAGTGTCATCGTTACAATAATAATGGAGCTTAAATTCGGCAATACTTGCACCATCATAATTTTAAAGTTAGACGAGCCTAACGTTTTGGATGCCTGAACATAATCCAGCTCCTTCTCCTGCAGCGCTTTTGAACGAATCAACCTCGCGATCCCCATCCATAGAAAAGCTGTCATAATTAGCGAGAACGACATAATATTATATTTTGGCACGGCTGTGACAAACGCAATGACGATCATTAAAGTCGGAAGTATCATAAAGAAATCAACAAATCGCATCAAAATATTGTCTACCGTTCCGCCGAAATAACCGGAAATGAGTCCGATTAAAACGCCAATGACACCTGTAAATGCAGTAACAATAAACGCTATGGACAATGAATTACGAGTTCCGATAATTAACTGACCAAAAACATCGCGCCCTCCATAATCCGTGCCTAGCCAATATTCAGTCGACGGCGGCTTTTTCAATGCGAATAAATCTACCGTTACAATTTGCTCCTGATTCAGAACAAGCGATATCCCGTAAACAGACAAAATAACGATGCTTAAAAAAATGAGCGATATGAAAGCCAACTTATCTCGTACGATTTCCCGCCATATAATATTCCAGCTTGACGGACTTTTGTCCGGCTTCGGAAGCGCAGTGATGGGGATGTTAGTCCTTCTCATTTCTTTCACCTCAACGTTTCGAGTTGTTATTTAATTCGAATCCGAGGATCAACGATACTTAAAACAATGTCAGAGATTAATGCCCCGAGAATAGAGGCTACCCCGTACAATAAAACAAGCGCAGTAACGACACTGAAATCCCGCAGCGCGATGGAGCTTAAAAACAGCTCCCCCATCCCCGGATAACTGAAGATGCCCTCTATGAACACCGTACCTCCGATAAGGCCTGTAATTTCATACCCCATAAATGCTGCAATCGGCAATAACGAGTTTCGTAAAATATGACGATTATACACACGGGACTCCGATGCTCCCTTTGCTCTTGCCGTCAGAATAAAATCCTTCTGCTTCGTGTCGATAATCTCGCTGCGAAGATATTGAACCGTTGTCACGGTCGCAATGAGTGCCATCGATATCGCTGGAAGCAGCAAATGATAAAATTTACTCATAGCATATTGGAGCGTGCTAGGCTCCATCCCTGGAGCAACGCTTCCTCCCGTAGGAAACCAACCAAAATGAAAGCCGAACACCCATAACATCAAAAGTGCGAAAATAAATAAAGGAGCTGCAAACCCTATGTATGTATAACCTGTAATGAGACGATCAGCTGCAGTATCGTTATAGCGCCCGCTTGTAATGCCAAGTGGAATTGCTATTAAGTAGGTAAGTATTAGCGTCACTAAGGATAACCAAACGGTATTCATCATTCGCTGGCCAATCAGATCAGACACCGGCATTTTAAAGCGAAACGATTGTCCAAAGTCACCTTGAATTGCTTTCGTAATCCAGTCCCAATATTGCACGTACCACGGATTGTTAAGCCCCAGCTTCACACGTTGTGCTTCCAGCGCTGCTGGATCGATACTTGGATCGAGCAGACCAGTCAGCGCATCCCCAGGCATCGCCTTAGCCATTAAAAATACGAGAATGCTTAATAATATAATTTGAGGAATCATAATGACTATTCTTCGTACAACTGTACGCCACATCGTCCTCACCCTCTCTCAGGCAAAGCCACGAAATGTGTTTCTGAAATTGGTTTTAATGGATAAGCCAAGCCTTCCTCGTCAAAATAGTTCTCAAAGGCTTGTTCATATTCTGCCTTCACAGCCTCACGAAACGCATACTTTTCCGCACGTTTGGCAGGATCGATATCGGGTATTGCCGAAAGCAGACGTTTCGTATAAATATGCTGAGGATGATTAAAAATATCGGCTGTCGTACCGCGTTCAACGTAACGCCCCTTATACATAATGCCAATATGGTCACACATATGCCGAATAATGCCGAGATCATGGCTGATTAATAGATAGGTAAGGTTTAGTTCCTTCTGAATATCCTGCATAAAGTTCAGCACCTGAGCTTGGACAGACACATCCAGCGCTGATACGGGTTCGTCGGCAATGATGAGCTTAGGCTTCAACGCGATTGCTCTTGCAATGCCTATCCGCTGCCGCTGACCTCCAGAAAATTCGTGAGGATATTTGTATATGTATTCGGGGCTTAAGCCTACCAGCTCCAATAACTGCTGTACACGGCGCTTCTCTTCACCGGCAGTCAGCTTCTCAAAATTCCGCAGTGGCTCAGCTATGATGTCAATGACACGTTTCTTGGGATTTAAAGAGGAGTAGGGGTCTTGGAATATCATTTGGATGTCTCTACGGAATGCCGAATACTTCTGAAGCCCGCCTGCAGCAAGCTGCTGCCCTTGGAAGAGAACACTGCCCGATGTGATGGCGTTCAAACCTATGATCGCTCTGCCTGTCGTGGTCTTGCCAGAACCGGACTCGCCTACTAGTCCATAGGTTTGTCCCTGCTGCATGGAGAAATGTATGCCGTCTACTGCTTTGATGGGTTCGCTTTTTTTGCTAAATAGACCGCTTCGATTCGGAAAATGTACTTTTAGATCGCTGATCTCAAGAAATGACATGATAATGATCATCCTCCTTTTGATCAGGGAAGTGGAAGTGCTTGTAACAGCTGCATCTGACAAAATGTCCAGGTGAAACCTCATGCATTACCGGCTCTGCTTCGTGCGCGGTCTCAGCGATCCACGGGATTCGCGGTTGGAAGCGACAGCCTTCCCTCGGAAGATTCTGAAGAGACGGCACAATTCCCTGAATCACATGCAGCTTGGACTTCGCCTCATTAACCGTTGGAATCGATTGCAGCAAAGATCTTGTATAGGGATGCTTTGCTCTAGAAATAAGCGTGTAAATGTCTGCAATCTCAACAATTTGTCCAGCATACATAACAGCCACTCGATCAGCCATTTCAGCAACAACACCTAAGTCATGCGTAATCAAGACAATGCCCGCCTTGCTGTCTTCCTTCAGCTTTCGGAGTAAATCAAGAATTTGCAATTGTATCGTAACATCGAGTGCAGTCGTCGGTTCATCGGCAATTAATAGTTTAGGTTCATTAGCAATCGCTATCGCAATGACAACCCGCTGCCTCATTCCTCCGGATAATTCATGAGGATAACGCCCGTAGGTATGCGCGGGACGAGGAATCCCTACCTTTGCTAACAGCTCAATCGCCATACTTGCCCTAGCTCTCTTCGAGAGATTTGGCTGATGAAGGAAAATTACCTCTTCAATTTGGGAGCCTACAATCATCAGCGGATTTAATGCCGACAGCGGGTCTTGAAAGATCATCCCCATTTCCTTACCTCTCAGCTTGTTCAGCTTAGAGGTAGACATATGAGCAATTTCCTGCCCGCGATAATAAATATTTCCCTCTATTCTAGCTCTCGTATGAAGACCCATTATGGAATAGGCTAGCGCACTCTTGCCAGAGCCTGATTCTCCAACAATAGCTAGCACCTCATTTTCTTTTACCGATAGCGTCACATCATCCACAGCTGCATAATAATGATCCGCAATTCGAAATGAGGTCGTTAAATTCTCAATTTTCAGCAGCTCTTTATTCAACGGAATCCTCCTAACGCGAATGTATTCGAAACTACTATTTTCTTAATTTTCAAATAATTCCACACACATTGTCCCAGTTAATTGAATATTGATTATTTATATTCATGGTTTTTGATTTCATTACACTTTCTATTCCAGAACTAATATTATATTTAAACGCTGTAACGCATTAATGTATTATGTTTCAGATTGTTACATTGTTGATTAGTAAGTAAGCAATACAATATAATTACACTAAACTTATTTTTACAATAATACTCACCTCACTGCTGCTTAGAAGTCTTCTTAGGTCTAAACCATATGATTAATGACGATAATAATATGCGTCATATAAATATTCACACAAAGAGGAGTGAACCTTTTGAAATCGTTGAACAAATTTATCAAAATCTGTATCGCTGTCATTTTAGTATTAGCCATTATTTATTTGGGTTCACTTGTCGACTACATTTTCAAGCCCTTCGTTTCATTATTGAGTATTACAATGATTCCATTGATGCTGGC
Organism: Paenibacillus sp. J22P15; assembly: GCF_056269345.1. Classification (NCBI taxonomy): domain Bacteria; kingdom Bacillati; phylum Bacillota; class Bacilli; order Caryophanales; family Paenibacillaceae; genus Paenibacillus; species Paenibacillus sp. J22P15. Next base: position 31,930 of record NZ_JBWDNT010000007.1, on the reverse strand, counting down.
ATCCTTTTTCTATTACCTATTGCGGCCTTTGGTAAACTGGATGGAAGGGCCTAAATTAAAGAGGCCTTTGGTTATTCTCATTATTTATTTAGTTGCAGCTATACTATTTTCTCTGTTTATCATTGGCGTATTTCCCTCGTTGCGAACTCAGTTTTTCAATTTGGTGAACAACGCTCCGAATCTTCTGAGCTCTTTGAACAAGCAATTACAAGGACTCGAACAGAATGGATTTCTGGCGAATATTTTTCCAGAGAATACGAATCCGCTATCTAAGGTAACCGAGTATTTGAATAAAGGGTTCTCCTTACTAACCAATTATTTAACAGGAACGTTTACTTTCATCTCCAATTTCGCGGTTATCCTGTTTACATTCCCCATCCTTCTTTTTTACATGCTGAAGGAGGGTGACAAATTTGGTCAGAAAATCGTTAGTTTTATGCCCAAAAGGTTTCGTGAAGAAGGCTATGAGGTTGTAAAAGATATTGATCTTGCGGTTAGCGGCTTTATTGTAGGAAGAGTGGTAGTCAATCTGGCACTCGGTGTATTCATGTATATCGGTTTTTCGATTATCGGCTTGCCCTACGCCCTTCTCCTAACTGCGATAGCGGTTATTATGAACTTTATCCCTTTTATAGGTGCAATCTTGTCTGCAGTGCCGATCGTGATAATCGGCTTGATCGAGTCTCCGTCTATTGCGATTTGGTCGTTAGTGGTCATTCTCGTCTCGCAGCAAATTCAGGATAATATTCTGTCGCCTTATATTTTCGGCAAACAGCTGGATATCCACCCGATTACAACTATTCTATTGGTGCTGGTCGGCAGTGACGCCTTTGGAATCGTCGGTGTGATCATCATCATCCCTGTATACATGATTTTGAAGATCGTCGTTATCAAGCTGTACCAGCTTTTTTTCAAACAAAAGTGGGAGGACGCTTAAGCGCTCAAATCCTGCCAAATAGGAAAAGCAGATGGGGATCCCACAAAAGTGGTCCACATCTGCTTTTTTATTTGATAATCATGTTCTGTATTTAACATAAGCTATATTTACTCAAACCCGGTGATGATCTGCTCTCCAATGCGTAATCGACTTCTTGATCTCCCCAGACTTCATGCCTGTTTCAGCAGCTTTCGTGCATAGCTCAGGAAAGGCTTCATCCTCGGAGAAACGAAGTGCGATGATCTGCTGTAAGCTAAGTCTTTCATCCAATGGCTTGCCTGTAAGACGAAAGTGCCGAAAATTCTCTTCATGAAGAATGCTGCGATCCTGCAGCTTGGTTGCAAATTGCCGTACTGTCGCCACCAGCAATACTACACAAATTGCTAGTCCGAATATTAGAGCCGAAGTAAAACTAAACTGCTGCTTGATAATGAGAACAATAGACGCAATGAAAACGATTAGTGAAATGGGTGCAAGGATAAAATGATATAAAGGTGAATATTGGGTATGATCCGCATAGCTTTGCGTTTTGAACTTACTCAATGGTCTACCTCCCATTACCTCAATCTAAATTCCTTTAAATATATGTCGATAACATCTTATACATTACAGAACTCGAAACTCAAATCGGTATTGTTTCGCTTGCAACAACTCAAATGTCCTTTCTAAAATAATAATGTTTACTTCCTAACGGGGCGTCTTCAAATACTCCAACTACTTTATAGCCATTTTTCAAATAAAAATCAGGGGCTTGAAAACTAAAAGTGTTCAGTTTGATGAAGGTGCATTTCTTCTCTGTGGCAATCGCTTCGATTTGGCATAATAACTGACTCCCGTAGCCTGAGCCTCTAAGTGCTGTCTCGACCCACAAAATATCAACCTCTATCCAATTCCAACAAAATACGCTTAATAGTCCGCCAACAATCTTACCTTCATCATCCTTTATAGTAAGATTGATCTCCTCATAGTTGTTCTTCAAGTCATCAGGAACATGCGGATGATTATGATTATATTCAATTAGCTTTCTTCTAACGTATTCACTTTCTTCTTTATTTCCGTTAGTGATTTCAATTGCCATGATGAACTCCCAACCTCTCAACTGTTAAAATCGTACTTTATATAATTGTTTATAATCTCAGTCTCATCTTCATCAATTTCATTAAACCATTCCGAGTGGATCCATAATGGTATATTCATGATTTCTTGTAATCCATCAATCGCCTCTTCGCAATCCTCTAATTGCATGATTTCATTCCATTTAGAACTATGGGAGTGGCCTAGTAACTCGGTTAGCAGACTAATGTCACCCTCGTTTTCATCTAATCCATAGTCTTCTCTAGTTCCCTCAGAACACCAAATTCGTTTGTTTTTCTGTTCTCCGTCTACGCATATATTCAACTCAAAAACGTCATCATCAAAGTATCCAATTGTTAATACAGGGGCATTAATATAGCTCGATAATTTCTTCCCGAATGCTTCAACTTCTCCCCAGCCAAAGGTATCATTTAAAATACTAATCCATTCATTATGAAATTCGCCAACATAGAATATATTTTGCAATACATAGGCTTGTTGTACAATCGATTCAAAAGCTGAATCTGAATTTATTCTTTTTTGCTTTTTACTCGAAGAGATTTCTTTAAGTGCAGCTAATACACTGCCTATATCCTTTGTCTTAATGTGAATGTTCCCAAACTTTGTACCCATTGCTCTACCTCCCTAAAATATATATTTGAGTTGACCTCTGTACCTCTCCCACTTACAATTTATTGGATCATTATGGAAAATTAAACTATTATGAATTGAATATAACATGACTCTTGCGCCCCGTATAGACCATAGCGATGCATCAATTTCTATTCTCTTGGGGTCATTTACTTGAGGTTCAAATTTTCAAAAATTGCACGGTGCTATATTCATAAAAAATATATTTTAAATTATTTTCAAGAAAATTGTTCAAATAATATAGACGGCAGGCATCTAACAAAGTGAGGATCAATAGAGTCACGGGAGGCGGGTATGAGCATATACGAATTGAACAGCATCGGTTTCATGGCCGCTCCAGAAATGGACGACGCCGACCGCAGCCGAATGCTCGCGGAAAGGGCTCGGCTGGGCGATACGGAAGCATTTGGGGAGCTAATTGAACAGCATCGTAAACGTGCAAAAGGTTGGGCTGAGCGGATAACTGGCGACCCACACATGGCTGATGACATCGTTCAGGATGCACTCATTCGTGCGTTCCTTCATATTGGGACACTTCACGATACGAGCCGTTTCTTGCCCTGGCTGCACCGGATCGTGCGTAATCAAGCAAATTCACGCTTGCGGCGAGGCGGTCCATATAAATGGGAAAAGCCGTTTACATCCTTCGTATCAACGGAAGTTGATGCAGGCAGGATCAACTGGGACGATCTGGACAGTGTCCTCCTCCATTTGACACAGTCTGCTGCGAACGCTGCGATGAACAATCAAGATCCGGCAGAGCCTCTGCTGCGCAAAGAGCTGTACGAAACGATCCATTCAGTGCTGCACTGCCTGACTCGGAAGGAACGTGAAATATTCGAAGCCTTTTTCTTCAAACAACTGAGTCCGGATGAGATCGCTGCTATGTATCAGATGACGACAGGCTCCATTTATACGTATATCCATCGTTCCCGCCAGAAGATAAGGCAGGAGCAGATCCGTGTCTCTCTTGGCCTACTACCCGAGAAGGGGGAAAGCATTTTGTTCAAGAGCAAGCTCCTCGAATTACCGGAATGGCCGGCGCATGCTTCCACGATGTTTACTTTTGTCGATCGAATCGGGCATTTGCTCGCGACTCTAGGCGATCAACGTGAAACAGCTGAGCTAATGGGGATTTCTGGTTTTGCCTTTCGTATGCAAATATCCGATAAAACAACCTTCGCGGATGGGATCTACATGTTTGATTGGCGACAGGCACTCCGAGAGTTCATTCAGGAGATTGGATACGAGGTGAATATGCTGTGCGGTCAATTATCGGATTCACCGGTGCCGCTTCTTGGTGCCGTTGAGCGTTTTCCTGTAGTGCTTCCAATCGAGGAAGCCGTTATACCGTATATTCGCAAGTCTATCGAATTAGGGAAGCCCGTTCTTTATTTTGACACTTCCGCTTCGAGACCTTATGTCCATGAGTGGTCGCTAATTTACGGCTACAATGACGAGCTTCAGGCCGTTCAACTAACCGATGCCATGAAACCAGAAGGTAAAAAATTATCATATAACGATATTACCAATAATCCTGTTAGATTTCTTGCGTCTATCGATAGACCATTGAAAAAAGATAGTCCTGTAATGAAACTGTCAGAACAGACAGCTCTACAGCGCCGAAATGCGAAAGCTGCCATTCAATTCGCTGTGGAATACGCCAAGCCGCAATCGGTTATTTGGAAAAGTCGTTCAGCCAGTTAGAAAAGGAGAGTTTACCATGAACAAGATTACTGAAATAAGATTTCTTACCGAATTTCAAAATATGTATAACGTAATGGATGCGAAAGCTTCCTTTGAGCAGGCTCATCCTAATGTAAAAATCATCATCGAGCAAGCGACCGACCACTATGAATGCATGCAAGCTTTCAAATCCGATGAAGCCCCTGATATTATCGAATCTGGCGGATGGGCATTGTTTAATTACAAGGGCATGTTCCTCGATCTGCTGCCATATGTGGATGAGGTTTCTGGACTAAGAGAAGACTTAAATCCCGGGATCATGCGCGTCGCATGCAAGGATGCTACACTCCCCGGCCTGCCTGTAGACGTAGCGCTCCCTCTCATCATTTACAACAAGGAAATATTTAATCAAGCTGGTCTCCCTTATCCAGCAGAGTCTTGGACATGGGATGAGATGATAGAACTTGCCGGAAAACTAACGATTCGTAACGAGAGCGGCGTAGCTCGGCAGTTCGGTTTTGGATTCGGGGTGGATATCGAGGAATTCGAGCCGTTCGTCATGCGTAACGGCGGACGATACTTATCGCAAGATGGCATGACTGCAAGAGGTTACGTTGACCAGCCTGCCGTCATTGAAGCCTTTCGCAAGTTGATTGATGCTTATCGTGTTCACCGTGTAATCCGTAATCCTAATGAGCCTTCAGAGGCAGGGGATTTGCACCAAGGATTTGCGATGGTTTTTGGTTTCACATGGTTCGTAGGAAATTTGTTTCATCACGGACTGGCGGATAAATTCGGAGTGGTAGGGTTGCCCAACATGCCTGGCAAAGAACAATCTAATATGATCTATATGGGAGCAGCAGGTATCACAACTAAATCAAAGCACCCTCGTCTCGCTTGGGACTTTCTAAACCACTACATTTTAAAGAGACCAGACTCCTTTCGTTCGCCATGGACGCTGCCGATTACACGCTCACTTGCCGTGCAAAGCGGTCTTACCGAGAAACATATTTGGTCGCGATTCTTGCAGGAGCTGGACCATGTGCAAACAAGCGGCTTCTATTTCAATGAGAAATGGAACTCCTCCCGCCAGATCATTAATGAAGATATTCACCGCATGATTCTGGAAGGTGCTGACGTAGCTCAGACTTTGAAATCGTGGACGAGGTTTACTTAGAAGATTAACAGCATAAAGGATGTTAGCTTGCCTCAGATTGAACGATGCCTCTCTTGCGGGTCATCGTTCAATCTGAGGATGCACTTATAATGTTGACGCTGCTCGGCTTACTAGGGACGATAATAGATAGATATCGACAAGTGCATCTTTTCGCAGCTTGAGTGTCTTTCTTTCTGGCGGGCCATCAAACAAACCTTCTGGCAGCGTTAGCTCACTCGCATTAAAAATCGTAAAGCTTACCGCTTCTTTGGAGGTTGAAATAACGGCCGCGTATTTTCCATTTTTCAAAAAATGCGGTTTCTTGTACTGGATGCGCTCCTGAGCGTCCGGAATCGCCCCGAGAACAACCTCTCGAAGACGTGAGCACAGCTCCGCTTGCCAAGGCTCTTTTATGGTTTCAATAAAATCCGTTACTTCTTGGTTCATTTTTCATTCTCCTCTTTTTGCTTAAAATCCCATCTCTACTTCTAATCATTCGTCATTTATACATAAAATTCCTGTTTTCTTTATTTCACACAACATATAGTCTGTAAAATCAGCTAAATGATCACGATCAAACATATGCTTCCCTGTAACTCCGGCGTACTGTTCTAGACATTTCCCAATCAATTCTTGGTATTTATTCGGTAATGACTGAACTCCCCATTCTCCTCCTTCTTTCTTGGACGATATATTCCCTTCTCTCAGAAAGAGCAGAACTCTACACAGGTTCAAAGTAATATACATCGGTTGATCCATAATGTCTTCCGAAGCATCTTTAATATCATAAATAATAGATGCCAGAAAATATTTAATATCAATAGGCTCATATAACTCTTCAAGCGGTCGACCATACAAGGCTATCCCGCGATAATAAGCAACAACCAGCTGTGATGCAAAATCATTGTCTTCGTACCCGCCGCAAACATAATTTTCATCAGAGCGATATTTTTCCTTGTGGAATTTAGAATAATGCATTTCACATGGAGTAGGATAGACGAATGCACTTATGTGAGATTCCAAAATCACACTAAACTCCATTCCTCTCTCATTTGGCATTTCATCATCCAGTACTAATACTTGCTTGGCTAATCTCTTCTTGTTTTCTGCTGTCAAACTCTCTTTGATCACAACGATAAAGTCGATATCACTTCTCCCCGGATGAAAGCATCCCATAGCCAATGATCCATGTAAATAAAGTCCCGACAGATTTCCATCAAGCTCACCTTTAAACAATGAAACAATTTTGTCTAAGTACGGCTGCATGTTCAAGTATCCCCCGTTTGGTAACCCGAATTTTCAAGCTATCTGTCCACGTTATTAAATCTAAAAACCACTTTATGCCCATCGAATGTCATGCCAATCGTTTCTTCAAGTTACTTTTTGTACAACCTGATACTGTTTTTCTCCAAAATTTTTGTCCTACTATATTTTGCTTCATTGGATTAGTAAACAGCTCCCACTGACCTTTAAACATCTCAAATACATGAGTCGCGGCATTTTCTGCAATACCTTTTCCTCTGAAAGACTGCAGCATAAAGAAATCATTCACAAAATACGACGATATGCTTCAAACTTATACCAGCATGTGGTTACAAGCAAGGTACAGTTTGACTGTAACTAAACTACTCTCTTTTTTTGATGCGTCTACTAAAAGCAAAAAAAGGTTCAGTAAAGACAATAATCGTCTTCACTGAACCGACTGGCTGTGCAAAAGTGGGAGCTAACTGGACAGTCTCATTACCATACATTGCAGAAACTACAATGTAGACCTAACATAACACCTAAAAGTAGAGCTACATTGCAGTAAATGCAGTAGAAACAGGCATAAGTATGGCCAACCAGCTCAAACCGATGGTTTCTATTGTATAAACTGCAGTGTAGCTCCTAAATCTTTGCTACCAAGAGAATCCTATTGTATAAAGTACAATGTAAGAAGAAGATTTCTTAATATCGTAAAGAATATACGGGGTTAAGGAATAGGCTGCAAGTACTCAACCGACTTACTTACACTAAGAACACCTGTATCTTCTCCACAAGTCGGTTCCATTCCACAGGCTTTGTATCAAAATCATCGCATCCCGCTTCAAAGGCTTTATCCCGATCACTTGCCATTGCATGGGCAGTCAAGGCAATGATGGGGATATGTCTAGTCTCCTGAGAAGCTTTCAATTTCCTTGTAGCGTCCCAGCCATCGATGACGGGCAAGCTCATATCCATAAGAATGAGATCGGGCAATTCTGAATTTGCTATCTCTATGCCTTGCTGTCCATCTGATGCCATAACCACATGATAGCCCTTGCGGATCAAGCGACGCGACAGCATATCCCGATTCATCTCGTTGTCCTCGACCAACAAAATTTTATACACGTTCTCCCCCCTCTGCTAGCGAAAGTGAAATCAAATGGCGCACTTCATGCAAGAGAGCATTGCGGTCTAGATGTCCTTTTTGCACGATGTTTTCAACGAAGCCATTCAGCCTCCGCCGATCCTCTTCTGTTATACTCTTCGCAGTTACAACGACGACCGGTATAGATCGCCATTCCTCGTGTTCACGCATTGCTGCAACAAACTCAAAGCCGTCCATCTCCGGCATCATCAGATCTAATAAAATTAAATGAGGGGCTTCTTCCTTCATTTGCTGCAATGCATGATGACCGTTGCCCGCTCTAGTTACACGGTAGCCTTCCCTCTTCAGCAGCTTGGTGATCATATCACTTGTCACAGCATCGTCTTCGATAACCATTACAGAATGCGATTGTCGTTCAGGTACATACTTATCTAGAGTCGAAATCAATCGCTCCCTATAAATCGGCTTAGTCAGAAACTCGGATGCTCCAAGCGCATAAGCCAGTCGCTGCTCGTCCATCATAGAAATCATCACGACAGGTATGTGTGCGAGCTCGGGATCGTTCTTCAGTGCAGCCAGCACATTCCAACCATCCATACCCGGCATGAGTACATCAAGGGCGATGACTGCAGGCTTCAGCTCCTTCGCTAAGCGGACACCCTCTTGCCCCGATTGGGCCAGCAGTACATTCCACTCTTCATGTCCCAAATAATGCTGCATTAACCGAAGCATAGCGGGATCATCGTCAATGACGAGAACGGTTCCAGCACCTTCGGGCGTAACACGTTCATAACTCCGAATCGCAGCAGTTAATGGTTCAGGCTGGATTTCCTCCAACAAGGGAAGCCAAATGGTGAATGTCGCACCTTCTCCTAATGTGCTGCTTGCGGTTATATTTCCGCCCATCATGTTGCACAGGCTTTGGCTGATAGCCAGCCCTAGGCCGGTACCGCCAAATTTTCTCGTTGTCGATGAATCAGCCTGCTTGAAAGCTTGGAAGACTTGATCCATCTGTTCTGCTGACATGCCGATTCCAGTATCTTGTACACGGAAAGCAATGCCAGGCAAGTCCGCTTCACTTTCAAAGCCCACTTGCAGCGTAATCATTCCGTCCTTTGTGAACTTACTTGCGTTGCTGAGCAAATTAAAGAGAATTTGTCGCAGCTTCGTGATGTCTGTTCGAATTTCGCCTTCTGTGCATTCTACTTTGATCTGGTTCTTATTCACTTCCATTAGCGGATGTACGGTCGTGACTACGTCATGAATCATGCTCGGAATATCACATTGTTCCAAGTACGGCTCCATCTTGCCCGCTTCAATTTTGGAAAGATCAAGTATATCGTTAATGAGTGTGAGCAAATGTCTGCCCGCCTTATTAATCTGGTTAAGATCATCGGCAAATGCAGGTTCACCCATCCCTTCCATATCTTCCTTCAGCATTTCACTATAACCAATAATAGCGTTCAGAGGGGTTCGTAATTCATGGCTCATGCTCGCCAGAAATTGGCTTTTGATCTGATTGGCTTCAACTGCTTCGTCGCGAGCTTTCGACAGCTCAAGTGTACGTTCTTTGACGAGCTCCTCCAATTGATCATTCAATTGCCGCAGCTCTTGATTTACATAATAGATTTCGCGAGTTTTTTCCTCGGCAATCTGTTCTGCAGCCTGACGAGCCTTCTTCTCCCGTTCAAGCTGTCTTCGTACTACATCAATCTCATTCATTGCTATATTCACCCCGCCTTGGTCAATTCAAAACGGGCCGAGGTTCCATCGCTCAAATTGATTCTCTTAACTTCTATGTCTTCCCCGTAATACGCTACACAGCCGAAAATAAGCCCCTCTGCCAAATCAGCAAAAGGTCGCGAAGAATTGTACGTCATAATCAAGGCTCCAGGTATGGAAGTATCATATTGAAAAGAGGGAAGCTCTGCTCCCGGATACAGCTTGAGTACTTCTACATGAATATAGCTGTCTACCTTTTGCAAAAACTCAAATACTGAGCTGTTTTCCTCCATAAAAACCGGGTGTTGCCCCAGCAACTGACCAAATAAATATTCCCCGAATGTCCGAACCAGATCAGCCACAGGTATGCTTGTTCGAGCGCTAAGCTCCACAATCAGCTTAATCATTTCATGGTGATCATAGGTGCCAACCGTTGTGTAGCTGCCCCCTGAAGGTAATTCCGATGCTTGAATAATCTGATCTACCAGATTCAGAGAGAACTTGTTTTCTACCATTTCCAAAAAAGAAGTAAAAATCATTCCCTTCACCGCTGAACCGCCTCTCGTTTGCTTTCATCATCACTTTTAATCTCTATGATACGCAAAAAAGCCTCAACAACCCGAGGATCGAAATGGACTCCGCTCTGCGTTTTAATTTCTGCAATGGCTTCCTCTTTTGTCCATGCTCGTTTATAGGGACGCTCATGCGTTAGTGCATCGTAGAAATCCGCGATCGCTACGATTCGTCCAGCAAGAGGAATATCTTCCCCGCTAAGCCCATTCGGATATCCTGTCCCATTCCACTTCTCATGATGAGATAGCGCAATGCTTTTGGCCAATTGCAAGACGGGGAACTGACTGCCCTCCAAAATGCTGGCGCCAATTTCCGTATGCTGCTTCATCTTCGCAAATTCCTCTGGCAGGAATCTTCCCGGCTTCAATAAGACGTTGTCTGAAATGCCTATCTTCCCGATATCATGCAGAGGTGCTGCACGTTTAATAAGGTCGGCTTCCTCTGCAGGTAGACCTAGGCGTAATGCAAGCCTTCCAGACAGCTCAGCAACTCGCTGTGTATGCTGCCCTGTCTCATCATCACGGTATTCTGCGGTACGACCCAATACATTCAAAATTTCATTTTTGGCCCGCTCAATCTCTTTGGTGCGCTCTCGAACACGCTTCTCCAAATTGTGATTTTGCTCTTGAAGCTGCAAATGGTAGTATCTTGTCTTCAAGAAGTTTTGAATTCGCAATACCACTTCCATCCGGTCGAATGGTTTCGTAATAAAATCATTTGCCCCTTCATGAAGAACCCTCGTCCTCGCTTCAGGCGTAACGTCAGCTGTTAGAACAAGAACTGGCAAATATTCGCCCTCCTGCTTCCATTTTTGCAAATGCTGCAGCGCCGAAACCCCATCCATTACAGGCATATGTAAATCTAATAAAATGATATCCGGTTGATTTTCTCGGTATAAAGCCTCTAGCTTCGTTGCATCCGTCGTCGTATATAGATTCGTGTAGCCCGCCCGTAACAATATTCGTTCTAGAAGATTAATATTATATTCCTGATCGTCTACGATCAGAAACTTTGCGGTTTTTCTCCATAGCTCATCCATTATTTTTCCTCATTTGCGCGTCTGTTATTAGATAATCCTTCCATACTTGCTACCATTATAGTTCATCATTCGGCATTAATCGAGATGAAAACAAACTCAGGAAGGGAAATTCTCACATTTTGTCGAAATAGAACTATTGCCAGAAAGAAACGAGTTGGAGTGATTAACAAATGAATCATGCTCATGGAACATACGATATCGTATTGGTCATCTTTTCTTATATCGTAGCCGTAGTTGCTTCCTATACCGTACTTGATTTGGTCGGACGAATTAGTACATCCACTGGACGCAAACGATCGATATGGCTCCTCTTTGGAGCTTGCGCCATGGGAATGGGCATTTGGTCGATGCATTTTGTTGGCATGCTCGCTTTTTCATTATCCGTCCCCATTGCTTACCATATGCCGACTGTTTTTCTTTCTGTCGTTTTTGCCATTGCGGCTTCCTTCTTTGCCCTTCATATCGTAGGCAGGGATCAGCTGTCGCTTCCTCAATTACTGAGCGGTGGAATCTTGCTGGCGAGCGGGATTGTTGCGATGCATTATATCGGGATGGCAGCTTTGACAATTGATATCACATACGATCCACTATATTTCTCCTTATCAATCATTATTGCTGTTGCTGCCTCAATCGCAGCATTGTGGCTGTCGTGTTATTTCCGCAAGGGAAGCGAGCATGTAAGCAGACACATATGGAAGAAGACGGGCAGCGGATTATTAATGGGGGCAGCCGTCGCTGGCATGCATTATGTCGGCATGATGGCTGCACATTTCGAAACAGAAACAGTACATTCACAACGACTAGACACCAGTATGATTCTGAATCAGGAGTGGCTTGCGTATATCATCTCAGGAGGAACTATATTTACACTAGGACTTTCTATTATCGGTATATATATATCGAATAAGTTCTCTATTAAAGATTCTGAGATTCAAGGTAAATCTAATGAAATTTATCAAATAAACCAGGAATTGCGACAGCTAAATGAGCACTTGGAGCAAATGGTTAAGGAACGCACATCACAACTAGAGAAAGCACATGATGAAGCCATTAAAGCAAATAGGATCAAGAGCCAGTTCCTTGCCAATATGAGCCATGAGCTTCGGACGCCTTTGAACGCCATAATCGGCTATAGCGAAATGTTAATGGAGGAAGCCGAGGATCTAGGTCAGCAGACTTTTGTAGAGGATTTAGAAAAGATCGGGAAAAGCGGAAAACACCTTCTCTCCCTAATTAACGATATCCTGGATATATCGAAGATTGAAGAAGGAAAGATGGATGTACATTACGAAACGTTCGAGGTACACGATTTGGTTCAAGATGTCATTACAACGATGAAGCCGCTTATCGAAAACAATGGGAATCAACTTCAAACGAATCATGTGCGAGGTGAAATAGAGGCTGATATAACTAAGCTGCGCCAAATACTGCTGAATTTGCTCAGCAATGCGAGTAAATTCACACACAACGGAGTTATTCAGTTTAACGTCTATGTTGAAGTTAAGGAAGGGAAGTCAGGCTATAGCTTTCTCATTAAAGATTCTGGTATCGGGATGAGCCCCGAGCAGCTGGAAAAATTATTTCAGCCGTTCACTCAAGCAGATGCTTCCACAACTCGCAAGTATGGCGGTACGGGACTTGGGCTCGCTATTAGCAGCCGATTCTGCTCCATCATGGGAGGACACATTTCGGTTGAGAGTGAATCCGGAGTGGGAAGCAGCTTCGTTTGCTGGATTCCCATCTCACGAGCCCCTTCTTCATCTCGCGATGTTCAGAGGGTGTTTCTCTAGAAGGCGATTCCTTTCCGTATTTATCTGGAATATGTTCGCCTTTTTTCTCCTTTTATTCCACTTTACTTCTGAATGTTTAGTTCTTATATAGATTTATCGCTTAAAATAGCTGTTAAGTCCCATTCCACATGTCTAAACATGTCGGATAGAATAGAAATAAGTTGAGAAATAAAGGGGAAAATACGCTTTGAATACGAAAAAAACGCGCAGTAGTAACCGCCATGAACGCAGCCTTGTATCTTTGAAGAAAACAACTCTCATCATCTTTCTAGCAATAGGTCTCCTACTCATTGCTACTTGCGGAGTTCTGTACAACAAATATTTGAATCTGCTCGATAACAATCTACAATTTACAGTTGCTGAAAATCTAAGTAATAACAAAAATAATGAGAATGTGACGATAGAGGATGAGCCTATCCCCGAAGGAACTATCGACGTAGCGAATGAAGAAGAACCGATTGAGGATAAGAAAGAAAGCAGTGAGGAACAGAAGGAAATCACTGAAGAAAAGAAGGACAGCAATGAGGATATTCTTCCTATAGAGTCCGATACTCCACCGGTCAAAGAACCAATTGCCAAACCTGAGGTTTCCAAGCCAGCTGAGGTGGAAAAGCCCGTTCAAGAGCAAAAGGATAGCGACAACAAGCCCGCTGGCAGCTCGAATGAAACCGTAAAGCTGCCAACTACCTATATCGTTCAAAAAGGGGACACGCTCAGCTCGATATCCGAGAAATTCTATCATTCGAAGGAGCATTACTCACTGCTTGCCGAGCATAATCATATTTTGTTTATTAATGATATGAAAGCAGGAGATAAACTCAACATACCTGCGTTGTCCTCTGGTTCGGGTTCAACAGGTAGCAAACCACAGAGTAGTAAGGATTATTCTAAGATCACTCTGCCGGCAACCTATTTGATTCAGGCTGGTGATACGCTGTCCAGCATATCCAAAATGTTTTATAAATCCGCGGAATATGTGAACGTTATAGCGAAGGAAAACAAGCTTGATAGTAACGCAGGCTTGAAAGCAGGCAGTCATCTCATCATCCCTTCTCTTAAAAACGACAAGCCAGATGAATCTGATGACAACTGGGGTACATCACCTGGGTTCGAATCAACGGATCATACCGTTAAGAATGGTGAGACGCTATACAGCATTTCCAAAGCCTATTACGGCTCTAACAAATATGCCATGTTCATTGCGGATTACAATCAAATCGTAGACATTGATAATGTAAAAGCAGGTACGGTACTGAAAATTCCAAAAAAATAATATTAATATCGTCTTTATCAAACTAAGCAGCATCCAATACAATTTTCGAAAAAACCGTTGGTGATATCGAAAATGGTGTTGGATGCTCTTTTGATTTCCCTCCCTTTCCCCGTTATCCAGTAAATCTAATTATAATTTCACCAAAAATTGCGATGAAAATAATTGTAAGCTAGAATGTTCCTTAGCAAGTAATAAGGACGGTGCGTCTACGTGAGTGATTTGAAAAATAACAATAAAAATCACGAGTATATTTCACTCGAAGGCATGTGCTTTAAGCTTCGGGAAATTGAACATATCAAAAACAATACAAATCCATGGGAATTAAGACTTCAGTTTATTGAGTCCCATATGATCCTTATTGCGGCAAGCGGTCAAGGCTGGCTCACCATTGACGGCCAATTTACCGAGCTGCGACAAGGCAGCGTTTATGTGTGTACGCCCGGTCAACTTATCGAAGCATCCGCGCACTCGTTTGATGAACGAGGCTTTTATCATTTGCGATTTGATGTTATCGGGGACAACGAATCGGCTTTCAATTCGATGCAAATTATTAAGCGTGACAGCCGTTTCCCTGTAAAAGGAGAAGTTATCGTTTCGTCTCCGGTTTCCGTTAACGCTTTATGCGAAACCATGTTCCAATGCTTGCATGATGAGGATCGACTAAAAAGGTTTCGCAGCCAAATTGTGTTTCAAGAAGTGTTGTACACCCTCTTTCAGGATGCTTTACTTGTGCAAGAGAATGATTCAGAAGCAGCGCTTGAATATGTGAAAACCTATATTGAGCAGCACTATCAACAAGATTTGACGATAGAGCATTTGGCTAAGGTTGCCGGAATCAGCTCCCGTCATTTTATGCGATTGTTCAAAAAAAGGTTTGGCTGCAGCGCGATCGACTATTTGGCTATCTTCCGAATCACGCAGGCGCAGCAGCTTATGAGAATGGGCGGCCAATATCGTCTTCGGGATATCGCACGGCATGTTGGCTACAATGATGATATTTATTTCAGACGCAAATATAAGCAGATAACAGGTATGCCTCCCGCCGAATTTATGAAGAGAAGCAGGTTGAAAATAGTCGCGTATCATACCTTTAATATCGGGCAGCTGCTTGCCCTTCAAATCACTCCATCCGCTGCACCAGCTGTTCACCCATGGACTGATTATTATCAGAGAAAGTATCAAACGGATTCGGTACTTCCGCTCAGTTCAAATGAAATCGTGAAAATGGACGAGCTTAGGCTCGCAAAACCCGACTTCATTATAGGTATCGACAACCTGATAGCTGCTGAGGATCAGAAGAAGCTAACGGAAATCGCCCCTACACTTTTGGTGCCTTGGATGGAGAAAGATTGGCGCCAGCATTTACGCTTGATTGCAAGGTTTCTCGGTAAAGTTCCAGCAGCAGAAACCTGGCTTGACAACTATGATCGAAAGGCTCGTTTTGTAAGAGAACAGGTCCAGCACACAATTAAAGACGACAGTCTCCTTATTCTGAGGATTACCGGAGATCGGTACCATGTTCTAGGAGATAGAAGCTTAGGCACGGTGTTTTATTCTGATTTGCACGTTGTACCCGCGTCTGGTGTCAATCGAATAGATCCAGATCAACAGATAACCCCCGATCAGTTGATCGATTTCGATGCGGATCGACTTCTGGTCATCGTGGACGAGGATGCCCTTTCGCAATTATGCTGGCAATCACTCATACAATCTGAGTTATGGCGCAATCTGAAAGCAGTCAGAAATAGTAGAGTTGATTTTCTCCCCTCCTACCCTTGGGTAGAGTATACGGCTTTTACTCACGATCTCATGCTCGGCGAAGCACTGAAGCTATGGCGTAATCGTACATAAAAAAATGTCGGTATCGTCAATATTCTGAACTAGTAATTTCATCTATACTCCTACTTAGTGATAATGATAATCAATTGTATTGCGTGATTGTCAAATATAATAAGAACTTTCAGGAGGGGCACCAAGAGAATGAAACGAAATGGACGTTTATTTGTAGGATTAGTTATCGTTTTGTTATTAATGATTAGCACTGCTTGTGGAGCTGTGAACACCGAGCCGAACAAGAACAGCATGACAACTGGAGAAACTGAAGAAAACAATGCAGGTGCATCGGATAAGCAGCGTGTGGTAAGTAGTTTGAAAGGAGACATCAGCATTCCAGCTGATCCTCAAAGGGTCATTGGACTTTCTGTCGTCTACCCTGAGTTTTTGTATGCACTTGGCGTAACGCCGATAGCGGTACAAAACTATCATGAGGATTTCCCTTCCTACTTAAAGGAACCGTTCAAAGATACGTTGAAAATGGGAATTGCCCAAACGCCTAATTTTGAAGCTATTTTAGCCTCTGAACCAGATTTGATCATTGCTCCGACGTGGTGGTCCGATAAAGATTATGATCAGCTGTCAAAAATCGCACCAACCGTTCTTTTGCCGCAGCGTGATAATTGGCGGGATGAATTGCGGGATATCGCTGAGGTTTTCGGCAAGAAGGAACAAGCTGAAACGATTATTCAAGATTTGCAAACGAAAGAAAGCGCAGCTAAAGAGAAGCTCCAGTCCCTTGTTGGAGACGAGACGGTTATGTACATGATGATTATGGCGAAGGAAATCGTTATTTACGGCGAAAATATTGATCGAGGCAGCTTCATCCATAAACAATTAGGCTTGAAACCTGTCAAAGATTTTCCACAGAGCGAAAACAGCCTTTCAATTTCTTTGGAAAAAATCCCTGAATTTAATCCTGACCACATCATTTTACAGCTCGATGATGAGTCCAGCGAAGAAGTTCAAAATAGGTATAAGCAAATGATGGAAAGCTCGTTATGGAAAAACATGACGGCAGTTAAAAATAATCAGGTTTACATGATGGGCGGCAAGGAATGGTTTAGTCTTGGCATGTCACCTTTGGCAGATAGCTACGCTATTGATGAAGTCGTGCAGGCTTTTGAAAATAAACAAAAATAATTGGAGGGTATGCAATGGGCACGGTTGATTATAGACTACTGGAAGAGCAGTTTTTCCTGACTAGGTATGAGCTAGAAAACACCGTGCTTATCATACCAGCGTCCGACCTATTAAAAGAAGAAAATATGATGCGCTTGATCGACACATACAGTTCACTCATTAAAGCAAAAGAACGCTCTACTGCAGCAGCGTTTTTTTGCAGTTGGTATGCAAGTGTATGCTGTGCGATGCAGCACATGTTGTTTCATTGCAATGAGGTTATGCTGGATCTATCCTTATCTAATTTGACCGTACAATTATATGCGGGTGAACACTATCCCCTTTTTTCATTTAAAATCAACGAAGAACGGTTAATCAAAATTCCGATAATGGAACGGGATACTTGGCGCAAGAAATCGCTCGACTCCTTTTATAGGGAACAGGTAACACCCTTGATCGTAATTTTGTCCCAACTGACTCAAATGAACGTCATTCCATTATGGGGTCAAATCATTAATGCGTTATACACTCAAATGGAAGACCAGTTAAGTGCAGCCTCCGATGAAGAAAGCCGAGAAAAGATCAGAAATTATTTTCAAATGCTCTCTTCTAATGTCGAGGCTAGTGCGTTCGGACTCCGTAAAAATCCGTTTAATAGAAAGCTGACATTCATTGAACACCCGAATAACCCTGATCAAACTATGTTATTGAAAGCAGCTTGCTGCCTAGCTTATCGCTTAGATATCGAATTCGGCTACTGTTATGAATGTCCTCGATTGAAAGAAACGGATCGTGCAGCAATGCGAACGAAACTTTGTCCATATTAGTTTTAGCCAAAAAAAATACAGAGCAAGGGTGATTTCCATCCCCACTGCTCTGCACTCCCCATCCAAACTATTTATTTTACCCGAAACGTTCTCACCGCGTACTTGCGTACAACAATAAGCGCAACAACAAAGTAAATCAATGTCAGTGTAATTATAATAACAGTGAATGGCACGGTCGGTATTCCCAAAAAGATACAAGCTCCGCTCGCTGCAGACACGCCCATATTCACGACATAGTAGAGCGGGTTTTTCACATTGAGCTCTGTAGAATACGGTTGAAAAATGTAATACATAAACAAATGATGCACGGTAAAGAAAACGGATAATCCAATTATACAGATCCAAAGCATGAGCAGTTCTCTACCCAGCCACTCCCCACCCATTGTTATGCTGATAGCTGTTAATGATATTCCAAGAGCAGCGGCAATCAACAGGTTCAAGCCCATTATTTTTTTGAGCCTGATAAAGAAATGGCCATAGGCCGCACTCCGATAGAAGCTGTATCTCATTAAGCTAAGATCGCAGTTGTAGAACATTGCCTTGCAAATATTCTCTCCTACAGACATGTTGTACATAATCAGAAGCAAGAAAGGGAAGATCACCTCCAAACCCCATTTCGAGTTCAACAACTGCTCACGGAATAAAGCGATGAGGATTACACCTACGACACCGAATGCGCCGACGATTACTAATCGCTTGTTAACCGGGCTACTGATCAAGCTGCGATGCCTTTGGAAGAAAATAGCGCTCAGATAAGCGTATCCTTCCTTAGACTCTAGCTTCTCCTGTTGCTTCTTATCTACCATATAGTCGCTATCCTTCGACTGAACGCTCTTCTTCTGCGCGTCCGTCACCATACGACCTACATCCAGCAGCGGATCATCTCTTTTGCTTGCGGCATCAACCACTCCATTGTAATCGGAATAACGCGCCAGCTGAAAGGCAGCAAACAGACCTCCAGCCGCAATCACAATAGAGACCGGTAGACTCATAAGAATAGTTCCAGTTAACAGAACCTTACCTAGCAGAAGCGGTAAATACGCAGCGGCATATCCAAGAAGAATAACGCTCCAAACGATGCCAGTTTGTTTAATCAGTACCTTACCAGTTTTCTCGAAAAGCTTGAGATGTGCATACTCCGCCACAATTCTCCACAGTGTGACCAATATCGTTAACAGAATCGCCTCTAGGATGGAAGCACCCGCGAGTGTTCCAAACAACAGCATGGCAGGCAGCAAATACACTAAAAAAGAGATATAACGATATCCAAGCGCGGCCTGCATATACCTCGTCCCGGACATTCTCATCAGCTTCACGGCTACATATTTCTCTCGTTTTGGTTCAAGTATAGTCGCGCTGCTAACGGCCGCCACCACAAAGCTGATTATTACGAAAATATGTAAAAACTGCTGCAGCCGATCCTCTTCGGCCATTCCCTCCCCTAAACCAACTATCGGTAAGTACACCATTAGCCCAAGATAAACGAATCGGAGCATTAATCCCCAGAGCTGGGTGATTATCATAGCGATAATAGAAACGGACTTTTTTAAACCTAAATTAGCGTAAAAGCTATTCCTGACTAACTTGCCGATCAGCGGCAGCTTCTGAATGTAATAAATGAGCATATTTGCCGTAGTGGATGTCCGTATGGCTAGCAGCGTATTAATTGTTCTCAGCATGGTCTTCATCCTTCAGCAGGTTAATGACGGACTGCTCAAATTCCGCACTGTGCAGCAGCTCTGACGGCACGCCGGACAATTTCCCTTTGTTCAATACAACCAGCTCGTCACACAAATCGGAAGCCAATTGCAAAATATGCGTAGAGAAAATTAGAATATGATCGTTCTTCATCTCTCTGAGCATATTCTTCATCTCAAGAGCAACAATGACATCAAAGGAGGTTAGCGGCTCATCAAGTAAAATGACTGGCGGCTTCGTTATAAGAAATAACAGCATTTGCAGCTTATTCTTCATACCGTGCGAGTATCCTTTAATCAGCCGGTGGCGATCCTCCATTGTCATGCTCATCATGTCAAAATAATCGTCAATTCCCCGCTCCATTTGCAGCTTGCCTCGGTTAATATCCATAAAAAACTTAACAAACTCATAACCCGTTAGAAACTCGGGCAGAATCGGCAGTGAATACACATACCCCACATCCTGCTCGCTCAGCTTCCTCGTCTGCCCATTCTCCTCCATCAGTACCTGTCCGCTATCCATGCCTTTCTCTCCGCTCAGGCAGTCGAACAGCGTTGTTTTACCCGCTCCGTTACGGCCGAGCAGGCCATATATTTTTCCTTTCTCAAAGGTGAATCCAGCACCCTTAAGCACCTGTTTATCCTCAAACTGCTTGACGATATTCTCTATGATCAGACGCATTTGCATTTCCTCCAATCGCCCCCAAATATTAGCATGCTATTTTTATACGAGAAATGGGATCGAAAGGTCGCGTATTTATTGGCCTTAGTCATCCACAAGACTCATCTTCTACATTGCAGCGAGGGAGATCTTATACGCTCAGCCAGCCCAACTCTTTGCTGACTTCTCGAATGACTTCCCCTATTAGAGCCTCATTCTGATGTTTGCCCGGTTCAGAATTGGTCATGACGACGATGCCGCTTTTTATGTGAGGATGAGCTACCATCATGCACTGAAAGCCAACTCCCCAGCCTTGAGAAACAAAATATGTTTCTTTATTCGCTTGATGAAGGAAAACCCCGAGGCCAACTCCTTTTTCGCATCCATAACCAGTTAGCATCATTTGGGCTAAATCTTGTCGCAAGATCGAAGTGGTGTCACCATTCCATGCCTTAATAAGTTCAATCGTTAATGAAGCAAATTCAGTCGGAGTCGTCCATAAACCGGCACCAGATAGGTTTGGATAATGAACTCGTTTCCCTTCAACTGCACGGCCAAATTTATCATGTCCTGCCACCGCTCCGGCCCCAGCCTCGACGCTAACCATACCTTGCCCGTTTCCAGTATGACCATTCCAGAAAAATGTTCGCTTTAAGCCTAAATGCGCTATGACTAACCTTTCCATAACATCTGCAAAACGCTCCCCTGTTACATCCTCGACAATTTGTTCTATAACCATATAACCAGCATCGGAATACGAGAATCGACTTTTCGGTGTATATTTAACTTGAGCAGATTCTGGATAATATGAGGTCTCTCCTGCAAGTATAGCTTTTGGGGTTGGGACTGGATCTTGTTCATTATAGACGCCAAAACTTTCTTCAGGATCTACGAAACCCGCTTGATGAGCCAATAAACTGCGCAATGTCACCTTTGTTTGCTCAGAGTACTGGTTCTCCGGAACATGCCATGAGGTCAAGTAGTGATTGACATCTTCCTCTAAATCTAGCAAACCTTCTTGGACTAAACGAAGTACTCCAATAGCAGTAACCATCTTACTCATCGAACATGCATGGAATAGACTGTCAGCTGTAATTTCAAACGTTGTACCCGCCTCTGTTACCCCGTGACTCTCACACCGCTCGATTCGACCGTCCTGAAAAACAACAATTCCGATTCCAGGAACGAAATAATGACTCATTCTTTCTTCTAATTTGAATGTTTGCTGCGCTCCCTGATCCATAATATCTACTCCTTTTTGTTATAAACCCCAAAAACATGAACATAAGTTCTCTTTTTTCTATTCTACCAAAATTCCCTTGCCAACAATCTACTGAAGAAACTAGCGATCGATAAAAATCCAAAAACGGCCATGCTGGCTTAAACCGTGGTTGTGATAGTTCAAGGCGACTCAATCATAATTAACTTAAAAAGTTTACCCCTTTTGAGACGGCCTCATTTCCCTGAAAACGACCAATTCAACACAAATAGATCTAGAAACTAGATCTATGATGCTGCCTATTCCGCTAATGTGCCTCTAAAGCACCGGATTATCAGTAATAAGTCTAGAAACTAGACGTATTTCCCTGAAAATGACCAATTCTACACAAATAGATCTAGAAACTAGATCTATGATGCAGCCTATTCCGCCAATGTGCCTCTAAAGCGCCGGATTATCAGTATTAAGTCTAGAAACTAGTCTTATTTCTCTGAAAACGACTAATTCTACACAAATAGATCTAGAAACTAGATCTATGATGCTGCCTATTCCGCCAATATAGCGCCGGATCATCAGTTACCTCTACTTTAGGGACATCCTTTTAATTAATTGCTTCATCCAAATCAGGGTCCAATCCAATTGGAATGTTAATCCGTTTATACTGATTTATTTTGTTCTTCCATATTGCTTGGCATAGGACATAATGCGCCAATACATACCTTTATCATTCATATGCTTCAGCGGATAGAACTGAGGTCTTGTATTCACTTCAAGAATCCAAGCATTTCCCTTTTTATCCAAGGCAACATCGAGTCCAAGCTCCCGAAACCCGTTGCTATGCTTGTCAAATAACCGCCCGACCGATTTACCAAGGTTCTTCAGTTCTTCTTCTTTCCGTTTAATGCTAGCTTTGCTGAAACCCGATTTAGACAATGTTTGCTAATTGCCCGCCTTGGTGGTAGTTTGTTGCGACTTTTCCCGGCTTGCCTATTTTCGTGAAGAGAGCGGTACTCTTCCATACGCGATTGTTCTTTTTTTGAACCATGACGCGAATGTCAAAAGGTCTGTCATTCGCGGCAGCGAGTTTGATGCCCTTCTGCAGTAAATAGGAACGTCCTTTTGCACGTTTTCTTCAATTGAACGTAAAGATCGTCGAGTGTTGAGCAACGTTTTTTGTCTGAGTTATGCTGGATTTGAAAACCATTCACCAGTTTTTTTATGCGTACAATATTAAAACCACCCGTGCCAGTGGTAGGCTTGAAATAGACGGTTGAGTATTGAGATAGTATGCTGCTAAGGTTGCTGCGGCTAAAGAGCAGCGTATGAGGAATATAAGGTCATATTTTTATGTTTTTCAGCAGCCACTTTGTTTTCACCCATTTGCTCTTATGCGTAGTGCTTTTGTATTTCACACTGTTCAGCTCCCCTCTATTTTCTAGCATATGAGTTGCTAGAAAAGCCGGCTCGTGCTCCTGTCTAGTGCCTATAGCATATCTTCTAATCTTCACTTTTTTTTCTTGTGGAAAATTTCTAGTCATAATACTTGCAAACAATAAAGACGGAGAATGAACATATGTTCATTCTCCGCCTTTATTCCTTAATTGTTCTTCTGTATGTTCTCCAGATGAGTATCTAGGTTTTCAAACGTTTGCGTTATACCTGGAATCATGCCCATATCGATAACCGTTTGCAAAGCTTCTGGCGATGCGTATTTCGCGGTATTAACTAACTTCGTTTTACCATCTTGCTCGATGAAATCGAGTGTAACCAGCGTTTGTGGCATATTTTCCGCAACATTGCCTTCCGCATCCGAGAAACAATCCGTATAGACAATTTGCTTCGGCGCTGAAATTTCTTTATAGAACGCTTTGCCCCACGACTCCATACCGTAGAAATCACCTTGGTTCTTATCTTCGCACTTCATGCAATAATGCCATGTACCACCCGGACGGAAGTCGACGTTGCATACGGGAAGGGTCCAGCCTCTCGGCCCCCACCAATGTTTCAAATGCTCTGCCTCCGAGAAAGCTTTAAAAACAAGCTCAGGTGGTGCTTGGAAAATACGCTCCAATACAAGTGTGCTGCCTTCCACTTTCGATATTAATTGATTAGTTAGGTTAGGGTTACTCATAAAAAACATCCTCCTCATATTTGCAAACATTATCATTCCGTTCACGGCTTATTGCTGTTATTGCTTTTCTGTTCCTTTGCTTTGCAGCGCCTGAAGATAATCATCCAGTCGATCGTAACGTTCCTCCCACATACGCCTGTATGATTCCAGCCAAGCATCCATCTCCTTAAACGGATCAAGACGCAGCTTGTAAATGCGACGGTTAGCTACAGCCTGCACCTCAACGATACCGGCATCACTAAGGACGCGCAAATGCTTGGACGCCTGAGGTTGACGTAGCCCGAGCCTCTCGGCGATCTCCCCAACTGTTAGAGGACTCTCGCGCAATAGTTCAACAATCTGCAGGCGGTTAGGCTCAGCTAAGGCACTCATAACGTTAGCATTCATAATCAAATCATCCATTCGAATTATTTAATTAACGAGTTCTTCTCTTCCTGCGAACATCGTTTAATCGACTCCGGAGCGCCTCCTTCACTGTATTTCCTTTTGTTGAATTTAATATACCATACACGGAATATTCCTGTAAAGGAATATTCAAATTATTTTTCAGCCATGCTTTTGTTCAGCATTCAATAACCAAAAAAAACACCCCTTAAATTGCATCAGAATAACCAAAGGTTTATTCCGATGTCTATTTTAAGGGGTGAACTTTTAAGCGGTTACAAATTTCATTCCCAGCTCTAACTTGATTTCGTGATTACAATATATGACTCAAACAGCTTTGTGGTGGGCGGCCGGTTACTAGACGCCCATCTTGGACGTAACCTTCTTCTCGTCCTTCCAGCTCTTTAATGATGCGAGCCCTCCACATTTCCAGCTTTTCTTTCCATGCCGGGTCGGCTGCTCGATTTACGATTTCTTGCGGGTCGTTACGTAAGTCGAATAATTGCTCCTCGCCCGATTGGGAGAACCATATGTATTTCTCCATACCATCGGTTCCATAATGATTGGAAAGCATTCCGAATTCATGCTCACCGTGAATATAGTCGCGCCAGCTGGCAGCATGACCTGCGCCAAGCGCCAACACACTCTGTCCTTCGATTGATTCCGGAATAGGTGCACCAGCTGCTTCAAGCAGGGTTGGCATAATGTCGCGAAGCTCAATAACTTCCTGCCTCCTGCTTCCTGCTTGAAGCTTGGACTGACCTGTGGGATCGTATAAGATGAAGGGCACCTTCGCACTTCCCTCATAAGGCAGCGCTTTACGGAAATAATAGTGATCCCCCAGTAATTCGCCGTGATCCGAAGTAAACAAAATAATCGTATTCCGATGAACGCCATACTCCTGCAGAGAATTGATTAGCCGTCCAATTTGATCATCCAAATGTGTGATAAGCGCATAATAGGCAGCTTGCGCTCGCTTCAAGCGTCTTGCAGGTACTTTGCCGTATACCGTTGTCGGATTGTATCCTCCTCCTTGAAGAGCCGCAGCCTCGTCCACCCAATCGCCAATAGGAGGCTCAGGCAGTTCTATATCCTTATACATATCAAAATAAGCTTGCGGCGGATCGAGCGGTGAATGCGGTCGAACGAAAGAAGACCATAGAAAGAACGGTTTGCTGGGATCACGTCTTCTCAAAAAATCAATAGACTGTGTCACCGTCCAGTTCGTCGGGTGTAACGATTCCTTCAAATGCCATGGTCTTGCCACCGTTGATGCGTTGCAATCCAGTCCGTTGTCGGTGATGTCTAGTTCAGCCCCTTCAACTGAGCGGAGCCAATTCAAATAATCGTCCACCTGATCGTAATGCTGATCGGCGGTATTAGCCGATTTGTCTCGGTTATGATGCAAGTAGCCATCGTGAAGCACGACGTTATGGAAGCCGCATAAATTTCTTGCCGGATACACATGCATTTTGCCTACACATTGCGTATGGTAACCGGCCTTTGAAAGTTCTCCCGCAATCGTATGCTCATAATTCCAAGGTATTTTGTCCCTATAGCCGACTCGGCCATGCGACCGTTGACTGAGCCCGGTCATAATTGCAGCCCGTGCTGGCACACAAGTCGGTGTCGCTGAATAGGCGTTCGTGAACAACACACCGCTGCGTGCCAAATGATCAAGATTCGGGGTTTCAACCACAGAATGGCCAAGCAGACTTAAACAGTCCCATCGCATTTGATCGACGGTTATCATTAGAATATTGGGTTGCATCATTTAGACCACCTCTCACCAAAGTCCTTGTCCACCTATTCGGCGGACAAGTGTGTTAATGAACTTCTTAACTGCTATTATAATTCCGCCTAATGGAAAATAGTGATAAATTTAAAAATTAAATGCTGCCACGATCATGACTAGTCGTCAATTGTAATAGATATACCGGATTCTTTCTGATGAAATCACTATTGAATTGGACTTCTTCACGATTAATGGTTTAATATAAGCGGGATAAGAAAATATGAGGAAGAACAATCCGAGGAGGAATGACCAATGCCTACAATTCAAGTAGAAGGAAGAGACGCCATTCAGGCAGTTGAAGGTACGAAACTGGTGCTTGCATTAGAGGATAGCGGAATCGACATTCTCCACAGATGTGGCGGCAATACCAGATGTACAACATGCGCAGTAGAGGTCCTAGCTGGAGATGCAGGCGAGATCGAAGAGGCTGAAGCGACAGTCCTCCGCAACAAAGGGATCGAGGATGCGGCTATCCGGCTATCTTGCCAAATTCGGCTACATAGTGATGTAACGGTCCGGCTTATTAAGACAGCGACTTCTACAGGCTTGGAGCCTGGTACCCGTCCTCAGGAGTGATCGAGCCACCTCTTTATCGCCATATACGGCGTTGAATAAGTAGTTGCGATCACCACGATATGGGTATAGCAGAGACTAGCGGCTAGTAAATTGAAAGGCTGGGATTCCTCGTCTGAGGACTCCTTGCCCTTTTTTCGTGGTCAAACTAATGTAGCCGAATTGAGTTTACAAAACAACAAAAAGGGCGGTGTGTCACCAGAATGGTGGCTGACCCGACCCTTTGTCTGTTAGTATTGAGCATTGTAATGAATACAAGCACTGAAGGTTGTCCCAGATAGAAGTCATATGCTTATCTGCATTTCCACGACTGTTTTCTGCAACGTTTTTTGTTCACTTTGACACCGATCTCAACAGCCGTTATCGAAGAAATTTTAATGTAAGTTATGATGCCTTGTACATTAAGAATAACGCTGTCATCTGAAATGCCCATATAAACACCAATATGGGATGTTCCATCAAAATGAATCCGAATATTAGCTGTTCCTACTCCAATTCGCAGAAGAACTTTTAAAACGCTGCTTTTGCATCCATCACTTTTGTGGCAACTGCTTTTGTTGCCACTACTTTTGCATCCATCACTTTTGCTGCCACAGCTATTATTTCCTCCGCTTTTATTGCCGTGGCTTCGGTTCTTTGAACTTTTGTTGCCTCGGCTTCGATCTCTTCCGGACTTGCCTCCACTTTTCCCCGACATTCCTATCATCTCCTTAATATTAATAGATTCACTTCTATCATATGGAGATTACTAGATTTCGGTGTGTATCCGGCAGCTCAATGGGCAATATAAAAAATGCACCGCCCGTTGCTTGCATCTTGCTCACAAAGGGATGCTTTTATGCTTCGAGGTCGATGCTCTACTATTCTTTATTTTCTGTACACTTAATGCGATCAACAATTGAGCTGAGAAGTAGGTGGACATAATAAGGATGCCTGAATAGGGCACATCTGCGACAAACTTATTCCAAGCCAGTATCGAGTCAGATGCAACGAACAGGATCGCACCAATAATCGCAAATGTATTGCGACTCATAATTGCCGTCCAACACATCGTTCCAATAACGCTAATGTAGACAACGACCGGAATCCATAACCCGTTTAAACTCTCATCCATCGAAATACGCTCATAAAAGCGACTGCCTAGCAGTACGGAGTAAATGATGATAATCAATCCCGCAAGCGAACCGAACCAGTTCATTCGCGATTGCTGCCTAAACCAACGAACGATCATTGCGGCCACATAGAACAAATGCCCCGTTAGAAAAGCACCCAATCCGAATACAAACCAATGATCATCGGGAAGCAGAAGGAACGCATCTCCCAATAGGCTAAACAGCAGCCCTATCAGAATCAGCTTCCTATAAACCGCTTGATCACGTCCATCTGGTACACTACAAATAACGAGCGTAATAACGAGTGCCATTGGCAGAAGCTTAAATATCCAATGCAGCACCGTGCTGTCCACTGATAACGTGGCAAGATGAATCAAACCTGTACACACAATAAGTCCCAGCAATGTACTTCTACGCATATGCAATCCCCCTTATTCCCTCACTTTACCCGAATCCAGAAAGCATGTAAACGCTGACATAAGCCCGAATAGTTTTGCCTTATTTCCACTTATCGATCCAAATGCAACGATGGCGATGTCTTTCTCACATTATACCTGACCTAGCTAGAAATAAAGCCAGCCCAGTGTGTAACTTAACTGATGCGTTCGTGGCCGAATCCCAATGAGGTAGGTAGTTTTTATATAAAGTGTCTCTGTATATTGAGTGCCCCTGTTGTCGATGGGGGCGCTTTTTTGTTCCATTTCAAAGCTTACCGATGTTTGGGTGCAATATAGTTTGTTTAACTATCGTTCCCCGTTATTTCAATCAAAGATACCATACTCATCCACGAATAGCGTTGCCTAGAATAACCGCATCGAGTTTATTTTCCAGTAATCGCCTTGTGGATTTCTCAAGATATAACTCACCAGCATAGAAATTAAGAGCAAAATGAGCCTATGATTCAATGTATTTTTCCCATTGCTCTTTTGTTCCAACAAAGAAAGTAAGTCTTTCAGGTATCTTCACTGCTGTTTCACTTGATTCCCCAAAAGATCCAGATGAAGTTCCTAGTCCATGTATCATTGGTACATTTGAAGGTATTTTTATTAGTTGTCCATTAGTTTCAGAATAATAAAAAACCATAGGGCCAGTAACGTTTTTGCTAGAAGTTTTTATTTTTCCGGTGGAATAAACCTCATATACGATATAATTCCCATCTTGCTTTAATGCGGGGGAATTTGGTTGTTCATATATAACTTCTACCAAACCCGTATAATTTTTAGGCAATATAAATTTATGAGTTTGTTTATCTGTTATATAGAAAGATATAATGCCTACCCCAAAAACAAGACAAACAGCTATTGTCGCAGCTAATATACCAAGAGTTCTTATCATATAATCACTTCCTAACATAAAAAATATTACCATTATGAGATAATCTAACCATAATAAAAAATAAGCAGACTTAATGCAGGTCCCGAATTAATAATGTAGCATTGCCATTATTTCTTTCTCATCAAATTTTTCTTGCTTCAAGGTTAACAGAAATTTCTTCTGTCGAGCAGTTCTAAGTTATGTAGAACCTGACGCCCGATAGGACTTCGGGTCTTTCCTGCAAAAATAAATACTTTAAAAGAAGAGAAGCGTCCTTTTTGTAAGTCGTTAGTGGCATTATCGTAGCCTGCCCGTTAGTGTGGAAAAGGCAGCTGATCATTGTGATCGGCTGCCTCGGTGTCTTTATTGAACTATCGTTAACCGTTAGTCGAACATTAATTAGGTTTCTGCCCTAACTTCCAAGCAGATTTGGAGGTCTCGACTGGTACTTGTCCATCGATCGGCGGCTTAAGAAGAAACAACTGGAAGACCGCCCCGCGCGGTAACCGGAGGCAGCGTCCGGAGTCCGATTTTGCCCAGGTAGAGAAGCACCGGCTCGAGATGGCTGACGATGGGGCTGACGATGCCGAACTCAAGCGCGTCCATCGACTGCCGCAGGCTCTTGATGAAGGTGAGCATTTCCAGTATCGGCAGCTTGTCGGCCTCAGCCAGCGTATGGCCGGCGATGTGGATATCCCCCACGCTTTTGCTCATCCCGGTTCCCCGGCACGCCGGACACTCCGTTTTTTTGGAGAAAAACGAGATCATCCTCAGATTGCCTTTGCTGGTCGTGCCCGCCTCGATCATGGATTGAAGATCGAATACGCAGCCGCGGTAATAGTCCGTACGCAGCCTCTTGTTATGTACAAACGAAACGGGTTCCTTGTCGTACCCATACAGCAGGACAGAAATAAACCGCCGATCCTGCTCTTCGAGTGGCCTTAGATAATCGATTCCAATCATCGCAGCCAGCTGCCTGATTCTCGGGACCGGCGCGCAATCCGTTCCGGCCCACAAGAGGACTGCGCCGTTCTTGAGCGACAGTTCGGGGGCGATCATGCGGCAGGGGTCGATCTCGGCCCGTACAACGGTTCCACCGCATTCGGTACAAGGAACGTAAGAACCAGCGCCCCTCGTCTCCGCTATGAATCCATAAAGCTCGCCAAGGTACTCCGATACGGTCATCATGACGCCGACTAGGGCACCCGGACGTTTCGGGTTGAACGGTCTAACCGGAATCTGCTTGCGATCCATGGGCTCACGCTCCTTCAGTTGCATACGATTTATACTTTCAAAAAAAAAGCGCTTGGGACATTTGGCCTCAAGCGCTTTTTCAACCGAACTTAAAAATTTATTCGCCCAAACTTCCAAATGGAACTTGTACAGGCGTAGACTTATTGCCATTAAAATCTTCCAAAACAACCTCAATAACGCCAGGGCTTCCTAGAACTCTGAGTGATCTTAGATCGTCAATACCTCTAATAGCATATGCTCTTCCATTGAATGTGATCGGGTTGCCGTTTTGCCAAGCATATAAATGCCACCAGTCATTGGATATTGGCCCTGATAGTTGTACTTTTTGAAATCCACTCATTGTAGCTATTCCCTCATAAACGTCAGAATGATCATCTTTTAACACGCCTGTATCATCTGCATAAGTAATTACGTTACCCTTGGCGTCCAGCAATGAAATTCTAACTGTATATGCACTTCCGTCTGCAATTGGAACTTCAACTTTCACTGCATTGGTTCCTTTTGCCACAGCCGTTGAATATACATCTTTTGTTTCGGAGTAGTTCAATGTTACGTCTACTTTTGCTTGTTCGTATTTAACCGCCGGAGTTTCCCAAGTTACATCAACAGAACCGACATTTTCTTCTATCTGGATATTTTTAACAGTATTCGAGAAGTCTTTTTCTACAACTGCTGCATTACCTTCTCTTCCATCAGCCCCAACAGCTTTAACTTTGATTTTCACAGTACCTTTCGGATCATATAAAGACTTAATATAAAATCTGTCATCATAGGTTCCGCCTAAGAATATTTCTTTGCCATCCTTATATTCCGCATACACATTGTATTGTTGTACTTTGTTGTAATCTTCCAAATTCCAGGAAATATACATTTCGGAAGAATCAAATGATTTATCGATTTTTAAACCAGTTGGCGCAACAGGTTTAACAACTGTACCATCGGTAATGTTAATTTCACCAACGTTAAATTGATAATCCTCAATCGTTCCTTGTTCTGAGGTGAAAGATAGTCCGAAGGCTGCCAACGTTTTACCCGCATATTGAGACAAGTCCAGATTTTTTTGAACCCATCCTTTCGTAGTTTTATTTGCTCCGCTTGGAATTTCAATGTATTCGGTCTTTGCTGGATCATCTTCAAAAATCAACCCGACTTTAACGCTGCTTGCATCGGTAACGGATGGTTTGTTGAATGTAATGTTTAACTTTGATTCTTCTTTAATGTCTAATTTTGTTTTGTACAAAGAAATAAAATTCGTTGCATCCAAATCCCCAAAGATTGCCAGAGAGCTGCCGCCATCATATCCGCCAAGCTGAGTATAATCATATCCCGCACTATATTTCTTGCCATAGTCGAAATCCACTTTTAAACGGGTACCTTCCGTGTCGATCCGCCATTGCCATGTTGGAAGAATGTCCTGGATATTGATATTAGCCCATTGGTTATCATTCGAAACTTCACCGTCTACAAAATATTGCATGCCATGTCCGGTATTAAAGTCCGTATAGAAATTTGAACCATCAATGACAGATCTTTCAGAAATTAATGCTGCTAGACCCGGCCATGTCTTATAGTTTTTACCTTCGTTTGGTTTTCCACGATTAGGATCATTGGCAGTTTTGACAGGGTCTGGAGTAGCATTTAGAACTGCATCCAACAATTGATCCTGTGTCATGCCAGCTGAAGCAAGCGTCCCTTTTCCCCCGGCATATGTAGGAGCATCTGCAGCACCTGACCACCATGTTCTTTCTCTTGCGGCA